>CAWDMX010000001.1:0-607500 GCA_963803545.1 uncultured Gammaproteobacteria bacterium
CTTGGCCGAATGCGACTGCATGGGTTCGAGTTCCAATACGCCGTTACTGTTTTTAGCCGGTCTTGAAGTCGCATCGAAGCAACCGAATGATTCAGCGCCTTTTCAACTGCTGCCAAGAATATTTCATACTTACAGCGATTAAAATTTGCTATTATCTTTTTTTCATCTTCAAATCTGAGATTATTAATGGATAAGCCGTTGTTTACACTGGACGATCGTGACCTAAACACGCTGAAAAACAAGCCTCATGCAGCAGTTGCTCTTGAAAATGGTCAAATTATTCATTTGCCACAGTACTATTTTCAAGCGCCGGCTGAAAACTTTCTCTCGGAAACCATCCTCGATGGTAAACATAAAAACATTAGTTACGATCCCATCACTCATAAATTGGGTGGGTTTAATAAAGCATTGGATCAACACAACACAAAAATGAGCCTGCAAACGTTTATGCATAATTATGCTTTGTTTTGTAAAGAGCTTGTAACCACACTTCTGCCGCTTTATGCGGAGCAGTTGCAGTGGGGCAGAACCAGTTATCGCCCAGCCGAGATAAAAGGACGCCCCAGCTCTAAAAGAAAAGACGACACGCGCCTGCACGTCGATTCTTTTGCAGCCAGCCCGGTTCACGGTCTACGAATTCTACGCGTTTTTTGCAACATCAATCCTTACGGAGAAGCGCGGGTGTGGAATACGGGCGAGCCGTTCGAAAAAGTACTTCGTTATTTTTCGAGTTCAGTTCGTAATTACAACCCGAAAATCGCTAAAATTTTGCAAGCAATGAGGGTTACTAAAACACGGCGCTCAGCCTATGACCATTTTCAATTGCAATTACACGATCGCATGAAACTAAACGACGCGTATCAAAATACCGTTTGCAAATCAACAGTCGAATTTCCGGCTTTGAGTAGCTGGATTGTCTTTACCGATCACGTGTCTCATGCGGCGCTTAGTGGGCAGTTTTTGTTAGAGCAAACATTTTACCTGCCTGTGTCCTCTATGCAAGACCCGTCCCTATCGCCCTTGCGCGTATGGGAAAAAACCCTAAACAGGGTATTGAACTAACACTTTTTGGGCGTTTCTTCTGTAAATATTTTCTCGTTTTATACTGGTGAAAAGGCTTCTTTTACGGCACTAAGCCCCGTACATGGCGTATTATTTTCCGCGACAATTGGACATACTGAACTCCAAAAGGCAAGCTCAAACTGCGCGGACTGATTGCAGGCTGCAATAATTTTTTTCTCGTGTTCGACGTTCACGTTTGCACACAACGCATCTAAGGTTTGTAAAATTAGTTGCGTGGAAACTAAAAAGCTTGCGCTGCGGTAGGAGTCAATCCACGCTTGGTACGGATTGTCTTCTTTTGTGCTTTGTCCCATTTCCTGGCCTAAACTGCTGTATAAATAATAACAGGGGATTAGGCTTGCCACCGCCTCTTGAACAGACGCGCTACTCACATGCCTTACAAGGTGATTGGTGTATTCCTCAACAACCGCAATTTTACGCGCTTTCACCACTGGGGACTTAAAAAAAAGAGGACCCTGTGGCCTTGGAAGATATTTATAATGCAAGTTAACTTGCTCATCGTAAATATTACGCGCCAGTTGATGAAACAATTGCTGATGCGGCGGCTTTAATCGGTACGCGGTTTTCGTTAGAGCCTCAGAAAAAACTTCCAGGTACAACGCATCCTGCTGTAAAAACCGTTCAAAGGTCTTGAGGGAAAGCGTTCCATCGCTTAGTGTTACATGAAAGGGATGAGCGCGAGACTCAATGAGAATTGCCCTCATAGCCGTTTGCATTTTTTTGCTTAGCATGGCACTAAATACCGATTCACACCTGGACTCCACTTGGCAAAATAGTGAAGTCGGCGTCTGTTTTTTTATATTCGGAGCGCAGAAAATAAAAATGGTCAACGGGTCCATGCCCTTGTCCCACAGAATGGGTTGCACCTGAACGAATCGCATTGCTTAGGTAAATTTTTGCGCGCGCAATAGCGTTGTGCGTAGAAAAACCTTGCGCAAGATAGGAGGCAATTGCCGAAGACAAGCTGCATCCTGTCCCGTGCGTATTTTTTGTTTCAATACGCTCACTATGAAACCAGCTGGCTTTTGCTTTTTTGTGACAGTAAAGCACATCAGACGACTGCCTGCCCTCTAAATGACCGCCTTTAATAAGCACATTGATAGCAAACTGTTGCGAAATTTTTTGCGCTGCCTGCGCCATGTCCGCTAAAGAAGCAATCGTGCTCCCCACTAGTTTTTCCGCCTCAAAAATATTAGGGGTAATTAAACTTACCTGTTTAACGAACCGTTGCTTTAAATAATCAATCGTGTCCAAATTAAGCAATACCGACCCACCTTTTGCCACCATAACCGGATCAAAAACAATATGTTTAACGGCAAGCTTTTCCAGCTCCGTGGCAACTGCATCAATAATTCGAGCGTCGTGCAGCATACCAATTTTAATAGCATCCACGTGTAAATCACTAAAAACAGCCTGCATTTGTTGCTGAACAAAATTAGCCGATACCTCTTGAATTGCTTGAACACTAACGGTATTTTGCGCAACGAGCGCGGTAATTACCGATGCCGCGTAAGAACCGGTTGCCGAAATAACTTTAATATCCGCTTGAATACCGGCCCCGCCGGATGGATCCGTTCCGGCAATTGTGACGACGCAAGGCATTCTATTATTCATAATCACACGCCTCGGGTAGTAACGATAAAGCGTCTAAGAAGGCCGCTTTAAAAGAGCCGGGGCTTGGTGATTGCGCCGCAGCTAGCTCTCCACACACCCCGTAAAAAAGCACCGCTTCCTCAGCCGCCTCAAAAGCATTGCTATGAACGGCGTTAAAGGCGGCAACTACCGCCGACAACAAACAACCTGAACCGGTTATGGAGGTCATTACCGCGTGACCACGCGTGAAACGACGTACTGTCGGGCCCGCAATAACGGCGTCTGTTTCACCACTGATGACGAGCGCGCAGTTGTTCATGCGGGATAGATTTGCCCCCTCCGCCAGAACCGCTTCGGTGGCCACCGCGCTATCTACACCCTTGGACGCAAACGCCAAACCCGATAACGCACCAATTTCACTGGCGTTTCCACGGATAACTGAAAACCGAAATTTTTTCAGTAAACTTAAGCAGGTTTGTGTGCGATATCGACTGGCTCCAGCGCCAACGGGATCTAAAATAATTGGAATATTCACGGCATTGGCGAATTCACAAACATGCTCGCACAACGCAATAAAGGAGTCGTCTAGGGTGCCAATGTTGATGACCACAGCTTTCGCAAGCTTAAGTAAATCCTCGGATTCCTGTGTTGATTGGGTGACAATTGGCGAGCCTCCTAGGCTTAGGAGGCCGTTGGCAATGAAATCCACTGTAACCGTATTCGTAATATTTAAAACCAGTGGTCGCTCGTTTTTAATCTGCTTAATCCTACTTTTAATGCGTTGGTACATAAAATATTCCCTGATCAATTTCTGTTCGCAGGAGCTGCGCACCTGCTGTTGGACAAACGCTGTCGTAGATTGCACTAATAACCGCGGCTCCACAGACCCCTGTTTTCATTACCGCGCGTACGGTGGAGGAGGTAATTCCGCCAATAGCCACAACCGGATGCCTGGCGCAAGCAACCAGTTCGGTTAAGCCATCCAACCCCCAAAACTTGTTACAGTTGTCTTTAGATTTACTGGGAAACACCGCACTAGCAGCAATATAATCAATACAAGATAGGTTGTTCGCCTCTTGAAGTTGGGGAAGGCTTTCGATGGAAAGGCCTATAATTTTATCATTCCCTAAAATTTTTCGCGCTTCTACCGGTGCGCAATCGGACTGGCCAAGATGCACCCCATCTGCATTGATCTCTTGAGCAAGCGTAATATCGTCGTTAATAATTAAGGGAATGTTGAAGGGCTTAATACGCGCTTGCAACGCCAAAGCCAAAACACGCGATGCGGCATAGGAATCGGTTTTATTGCGAAATTGAACAGAAGTTACACCGCCCTGTATTGCCTGAACAATACACTTTTGCCAATCGCCTAATAAATTCTGAGGATGGGTGAGAAGACAGAGTTTAAAGTCGGCCACATGCATATCTATTGCTCCTAAAAAATCGCAGGCAATAATGATTTGTGCGGCCGCTTAAGCCTCAACAAATCACACTCCCTTCGCAAGCATTACCCAGTGCAGGTTGTAAGGGTAGTTTCTCAGTTTTGAAAAAATCAAAACACCCCCGGTGATTTAATCGGTGATTTTAAGGGACATCATTTACTGTGTCAATTTGTAAAGTATGCCCTTAAAAGGCTATTTATAAGCCTTTTAACAATCTAAACTTGCGCCTCGTGACGCTTGATTAATTATTTTTGCTCTGGAGTGCCATCTTCTGCCGTCGGAATTGATTTTTTTCGCGCGTCTTTAATGGTTAAGCTTGGTGAAGCCCAATATAGTGTCGACTGTGACGACTCTATTTTATAAGGCAGGCTAAAGCGTTTGTCTTTGTTAAAATGCCAAAACTCCCCACAGTAACGACCGTCTTCTCTGTCTGAAGTTTTATGAATAACGTCGTTGTTTTGATCCCTAAATTGATTGCAGTAATGCACGCTTTGGTTCTCTGGAATTTTTAAAACGGATTCGGATAACAATATTTCGCCGCTTTTATTCAACGAAAAATAAGCGCGGCTAATCACCGCTGAAAAATCCCCACTTATTTGAAAGAGCAGTGAGGCGAACAATAAAGTAATCAGCGAAGCTTTTATGCCTGAAAATCTTTTCTTTCGAGCCTTGAGAATTTTATAAAAAAACAACCACCCAATTATTAGTGTAACAGCGTTAGCTATGAACATATTGCACCCCTCCTGTTATTTAGAAGCGCTATTGAAACACAATTGAGAGACGCGTTGCAAAAGATATACCTCACCCACCTAAGTTTTAGGCTAATTAATCATTAAAAAACCAGATTTCCTGCGCTTAGCAAAGAGCCTTCGAACCCCAACGGTTGGTTGCTTAAAGAAACCACGTGTTTTCGGTGTTGCGTATAAAATGCCGCCGCTTCAAAAGTTTTCAACGCCCATAATTGCGTGCTCGGCGAAGGACTATAAGAGCACAAATAGCCGTTGAGTTTGCGATGGCTTAAAAAATTAACCATCCACACTTAAATTTGAAATAAGGCGCACGACTCCGGATGGCGCACGAAAATGCCGCCAACGATAGGCAAAAACGATGGTTGCATAAGAGAATACGTGCACGGCACTCTGATGCATTACTGAGCGATGCGCTTGATGCAAGGTATTGTCTGCGATAATTTTTTAGTAACCTTATTTTATTGTAAGAGGTTAAGCAACAACGGCCTCAAAGCCGCGCTACAAGGCTTTGTTGCTTAACCAAACGCCGTAATTTTGGCCAGCGCCTCTTAGTCAAACATCCACGTCACGTTACCGGTGACTCCATTATCCTGTAGCTTATTCGCAAATTGCGCAATATAAGCTACGCGAAGATTCAGGTTTTTAGGCGTCACAGCAAGATTTAAACCGGCATCAAGAAGTAGTGAATCTTCTGCAATGGGCGCGCCTTGAATATTGAAAGGGGTTCCTCCGGAAACAAAGGCAAAACGCGAGGTTGGTACGGTGCTGCCAAAGGCGTGCCTCCAAGCAAGCGTGATACTCTCACTAATGGCTTGGCTTTCAGGTTTGACAGAAAGACTCATGGATTGCTTGACCCCGAAACTTGTATAAAAAATATCAAAGTCGTTATTCCCTCTGAGTGCTGCTGAACCGCCACGCTCTTTCCAACTTCCGGTATCGCTGTACACGTAGGCTGCGCCTGCAAAAGGTTTTAACATCATTCTTGCAAGTTTCATGTCGTAATCCATTTCCGCAAAAACTTGAGCCGTAGAGCCGCTGTAGTCGGTTTTAAGATTATTTAAAAAGCCCGTAAAAGAAACATTGCGATTCATATCCAATTGATGAAACGTATACACTGCACCTACTTTTGCAGACCACGACTCCATCGTGCGACCGGTGTAGATGCCTAAAGAATAATCATCGCTTTGCGCTTTAGAAGCGCGCTTATTGACATCGATACGGCTGTGGCTGTATCCGCCTAAAATTCCGGCAACGTTTTGGTCAAAGCGCTTATCGGCGCCGATAACAAAGCCTTTGTTGCTGCGCGAAACTTCGGCGGTGTTGCTGTTGCCCTCAATATTCCCCCAGGCACCATAAGCATGAGCCCATAGCCCACTCTTTTTACCCGAAGCAGGCAGTCCCGTATTCATTAGCGCATTGTCCAACCGGTTAAGCGTTGCGCTTCGCACATACCGACTGTCTTCGGTAAAAGCGCTGAGCACTGAGGCGTGCGCTTCACCCGAAAGTGCGTTAAAGGCTTGCGCGGCTTGAGTAGCGTTGCTTAGGTTGGCTACGGCATCGTACACCGGATTATTCATCCCCAGGCTTTCAACGGCATTAGCGGTAGCTACTTCATCCGGTGTACTCGCCAACGCGGCAAACCCCAGAGGCGAGCGCGCAATATCTAAGTAAACGTTATTGGCGTCGTAGGCCAGTAAAAAGTTTAAAAAGGGCATGCTTTGCGTTATTCCATCGTAATTTCCGCTAACACTCGCCGACGCGGTTAAAATGGTGTAGCGCGAAGGAATGATATACGTTCCTGGCTCTTTAATTACGGCAACGTCACCCCCATTAATGGTCGCCGTTCCTATCACATTAATTAAGTCCGAACTGCCATTGGGATTTATTTCCACTTGATAGACCGAGCCGGGGTTTTGAACGTAGTTGCCGTTAATGGTAATCGTGCCTATCGAGTTTCCTGGAGCAATAGCACCGTTAACAACTGTACTTCCGACGCTGCCTGTGCCACTTAAGCGACCATTAGAGAAAACACTAACAGCACTAACAAGACTTCCGTTTACCTGCAAAGTTCCCGCATTAATGGTTGTAGCACCGCTGTAGGTGCTGTCGCTCGGTAATACCACCGTACCCGCGCCGCTCTTAACAACACTCCCGCTTGCGCTACCATCGGCTAAAACCGCATTTAAAGTAAAGGTATCGTCTTGGTCTAATGCAGCCATATTTAAAAGGCCATTAAGTTGGGTATTGCTGTCGGAACTCAAGGTTAGGCGGGTGCTGCCTCCCTGCTCGTGTCGATTAGGAACGTTTCCACCTAATGATTGTGAAGCACTACCGCCACGAAGGGTGGCGCCGTCTTCAAGCGTTATGGTTCCTGTACCTAAATCCACGTTGTTGGTGCCCCCGGCAACCAATGCCCCACTGCTGCCCACAACTAAAGCCGAGGTGGTTACGGTATCCGTACCGCCAAGATTTAACCCGCCCGCCACGACCCGAGCATTGAGATCCCCGGTAGTAGCATTAGCGACCTCGTCTTGGGCGTAAAGATACAAAGAGCCGGCGTTGATGTTAAAGTTCGTTCGGTTCGCGACGCTAAAATTATTAGCTCCACCAAGCGCCCACACGCCGTTGTCGTTTTTATCAAGGGTAATTTGTTCTGGAACTATGCCAAATGCTGCTGAAGAGGCAGACATCGAATCGCGCATGTCGAGTAAGCCATCTTCTGCACGCCCAGAGCTGCCGGTAGCGGTTGCAAAAGTTGAGGTTCCAGCGTCAAAGGCAATAGCATTGCTGCCGGTAGCGTCGATATTGCCGCTAAAAAGTGTCGTGCTGTTCTCATCGATTAGGAAAATTAAACCGGCTTCAATGGTGCTTATCCCACCGCCTACTGTTGCTGAATTTTCGATAAAACGACTTCCACTTCCAATAGTAATACTCGAGCCAAAATTAGAAATACCTCCTCCTAGCGCGGCTTTATTCGTCCTAAACTCCGTATTGCTGCCTAATGTTAGCTGGCCTAGCTGACTAGTAACAGCTCCCCCTTGACCGGCACCGGTAACCTCATTGTCCACAAACACAGCGCCGTCGCCAACAATAACCGTACCCCTAAGTTGCTGAATAGCCCCTCCCGCTTTACCGGTCGCAGGCGCGCCTGAAGCAGTGTTTTGGCTAAAAAGGGCGTTACGACCAATACTCATTGTGCGACTAATTGCCGTGTTGCCGGCGAAGAAAATAGCTCCCCCTGAGCCACCACCTGAGGCATTAGTTGACGTAGATTGATTGCCTTGGAATACAGCGTCGTCGCCAATCGTCACAGAGGCATCACGACTATCAATCGCTCCACCTAGAGCAGCCGCTGCCACCCCGCCTCGCGCACTGTTGCCGCTAAAATTAGCTCGGTCACCAATGGTAAAGGTACCAGAGCTTATATTCTCAACAGCGCCGCCTGCGACTATAAAAGAACTGCTATCGGCCGCATTATTAGTGAAGCGAACATCGTCTCCTAGTGTGAAATTTGAGCCGTTATTGTAAATGCTTCCGCCAGCTTTTACTTGGTTGGTTGTCGTTGTGTTTACGATTGAATTGTTGTCAAACAGAATATTATTTCCCATAATAACGGTTGAATTATTGAGACTGGCAATCACGCCGCCACCTACCTCGTTAACCGTAGTGGTAACACGGTTATTCTGAAAAACAACCCGACTGTCGCCTGCGGGTTGCACCTCTAACCGCGACGCATTAAGCGATACGGCGCCGCCATTCACAGTGCTTTGAAAATCACTAACGGTAAGCACAACATTGTTGATTATTTGCATAATGGTGGGATTAACTTCATTACTTAAAAGTAAGCCTGGAGGCAGAAGGTAGATTGTTTGGGCTAATGTTAGAGTCGTTGGGGTCGCTGTAAACAGTGGTTGCGCCAGGAGCTGGAAACGAGGCGGCTTGAGCAAGTGAAACCCCGATTGACAGGCCAAGAAGTACCCTAAGACCGTGTTTAAAATAGCATGGAAGATGCACCAGGTTGGATGATTTTTTAATTACCCGCGCAATAGGGGTTAGTTGTAATTGGGGAGTGAGCATTACGTCGTCCTTGAGTTAATAGTTCAGTGTATAGAAAGAATACCCTCAATCAAACGCACTACAACCGTGCGTACACCCAGATTGCAGGCCTATGAATTCCGGTAAAGCAGCTTGCGTCAGCTAACGCTAAGGGCTGCTGTTTAAATTGCCGCCTAAATAAAAAAATTCCGAGTTTTCTAGTATAATTACTCTCATTTTTTTTGCAACAAAAACGGTTTTTGCTCGAGTGAAATCAACCGGTAAATCAAATGACCCTGCAACTGTCTCAAGGCTCCTTGATGAAGTAAATAGTGAACGGATACGCGCCGGGTGTTCGCTTGTTTGGCAAACGCCTTATCTGTTGACTGGGTTGCGACGCTCGAGCAAAAGTTGCACGTCCTTTAAGGGTAGCTGTCGCCGGTTTTAGGGTGAGCTTTGTTGAGTGCGGCGGCTATTGCAGGGTGTATGTCTTTTATTTTATTCGCAGCAGTTTTACAAAGAAACGGCTGTATCGTAGCGGTATTATCTGTTATTTATGCTCTTATTTTAAGCAGATTATTGATCTCGGGCACGAGGGTTGTTGCCGACCTTGGTGCAACACAAATTAATAACACACGAGGTGACCGGCTGCATTCTATGCATACAATAACTATGAGCGCGGGGAAGCTGTCTGTTTTTGCTCGCGCCATGCCCGGCGCCTCTAGACCCACTAATCTGGTGCTAGACGCGCCTACACCCGCATAATTTGCACCGCATCCTGGACGCGGTTAAGTCACGTCAACCACTCCTTGGGTGGCCGCCCTACTACAAAATCTTTTGGTTTCATTTTCAAACTTGCGCCGTTTAAAACACTAATAACGAAGAGACCTATCAAAATAATGCTTAGCACCAGACGCGCCTGATGGTGAAAAAAAGCTCTCCTGCAGTAGTGCAGACATCGACTTTTCTGTACACAAAAGCGTTAACTCTAAGTTTTCAGTTTTAAAATAGTGTTCTGATTCAAAATTATGGAACATTTCTTTCTGTGTATCGACGAGCTCGATAATATTCTCTCGATATAAATTTAATAAATCATCAAGTGGGTAATTGGGCAGCGGCTGTGTGAAAAAACCCCGTCTAAAAGCGTTGACACCGTTATTATTAATTAAACAAGCCAATCGGTTGTAACCCAGCTGATTCGCTGTTTCAATTGTTAGAAATCCTTCTCTAAGTAGCGTCAGCCCCAGATCACTGCACAGTGCGTCCAGCACAGAATAGCAAATAACCGGGTCTTGATTAAGTCTGTCGATCGTTACAAATTTTTCTCTAAGCAGCTGAAAGCCCTCTACACTCATCAACAGTCTACAAAGAACGCAATCTAATGTTTGGCTAATCTGTATACCGGTTATTAACCGTTCCTTCAGTGCTTGTTGCAAATAAATCATACTGTTGACTGTATCGTATTTATAAATAGAATTTAAATAGTACACCAAATATACTATTTTACTCAATCGGTTTTATATATTTCTTTTTGAATTTTATTTAATCATGTCTAATTAAATAACTGAGACAATCTAAATTGAGGTTCGGGCTTGAAACGCGCGCTGATTTAATTAACAGGCGTCGCTTGATAGGACACGAGCTGCGTGCAAACAATCAACACGTAAAACGAAACCGTTATAACTCTTTTGCTTAATAAAGAATGCGAAAGCTGGAGCTGCGTACTGCCACCCTTAATAAAGCGTTAACAATTTGGTGATAGTATTAATTTTATACATATTCGAATCTTTGAAAATAAAAATGAGTAATACATTTTTTGAAAACCGTAAACAAAATAAGCGCGACAAGAAAACAGCGTATAAAGACGTTCGCGAAATAGTTGAAGCTATTGATAGGCTTGAATACAGAGACGGTTTTCCAGCTGAGCTGTGCGCGGTGTACCAGCACCCGTTCTTTAGTAAAAAAGTGCACCCGAATTTCAGTGCGCTGAAAAATCTGGTTGCAATGATTAATGCCGCGAGCGAATCTCTTAACCAGGCGGTTGCTGATAATGCGGGTGACGAAACTGCGGCTCAAAAACAAAAACTGCTAGAGAAACAACAGAAACTAAAAGAAAATTTGAAAACATCTATTGATTCTATAAAGGCAGATATGGAGGCTTTAATTACGGCTCAAAAGAACCTTGAAACTACCAAACCCACCAATTCTGAGCGCACTATGGCAATACCTAGAACTGGTTTTTTTGGTTCAATTTTCAACTGGTTTAATAAAAAATCAATCACCCAAGCACAGCTAAAAATCGCAGATTATAAGTCCGCGTGCAGCCTCTTGTATGACAAAAAAAGTGATTTTTTGAACAATAAAAAACAAATCATTGCCCAACTTCAGCGCCAAATTAATGCAACCAAGGTGCAGGTGGACCGCACTGTTATAAAACTTGCGCTGCCAGAATTTACAGACTGCTTTAATACACAGGCTCAAAAATTAGAGATTGCTTTTAAAGAAATTGAAAAGCTGAGCGTCGCTGAATTACATTCTGAATCCACTCCAGCACGAAACGTGCCTGCCCGCCTTAGCCCAGACGAGAATAACGATACACAATTCAAATTGGAGCTGTAATTGTCACCTGTGCGTTACTAATTGCGTAAAAATCCGCTGGAAACGGTATTGCACAAACGCATTACATCCAAGCTATTTAGGGCTGCAGAGCGCTGTTTAGGGTAGTTATCTTGCATCACCAATGAGAACGGCACTTACGCACCAAATAACAGCAGCCCTTTTAGTAGTAATCCGTATATTGTCGCGCTAAAAAATACCACGCCTTTAATGCGCCATATTAATCATTTTATGATTAGTATGCTATAATAGTGCAACATTTTAGTACGAGAATACATTTTCTTGTTTTTTATTACGACAAATCGCTTATCCATGATGACCGTTTTTATTAATCTGTGAGTAAATCAACTATGCGTGAATCCAACGAGCAAAGCTAACCCTTACCCAAGCCCAATCCCCTCAAGACCATGCTTTGGTTTAGCTTAAGGCTTTTAGCGCTCGCTTTATCGGCCGTTATTTTAGCAATCTATCTAATTGTATTAGCGCTTTCAACCGCGGCCTTGATGGGTTTTGCACCAGCACTTGCTGCATTAACCGCTGTGGCCTCCGTTTTATCGCTGGCAATGACCGCAACGGTGTTGATTTATGGTGCCGTTGCATCCGGTATTATTGGTATTTTTAGCGCTATCGCGGCAACAACCACAGCCCTAAGCTTTTTTAGCAAGCCTAAAACAGTGCCAGGCGTAGAGCCGGATAGAAATAAGACAGAAACAGTGGTTAAAAAGCCATTAGACGCGCCGAACGCGATTCCTGTAAGTCAACAAGACGTAGAACGCGATTCAACAGCAGCGTTGAATAATCAAGTACAAGCTATTGTACTTAGAATAAAAAAGAGCCTGCCGTCTCGCCCGGAAGAGGGATTTTCAAGCGTAATGCCGCTGTTTGAACCGTTATCAGAAGACCTTAAACTGTTGGTCGTTCGCCAACTTATACCTCAAAAAGACGAGTATTGCGATGACAGACATAAGCAATGCATCCTGTACTTAGTAGAGGGTTTGCATTTTGAAGAACCGCAGCTCATCGAGCAATTATTTTCAAGCCTAGCCCGCGATGAAGAGGTCAACGCGTATGATTTTTATTTAACCCTGAAATCGGATCTTGAAATTACAAATATGCTTAACCTACTTAATGCTCTTGGTGGGTATGAATACCAATCATCGAATCTATCGTATTTATTAAAAAATGATGCCGGCTTTTTGGCTTTAAAAAGCCAGTTTAAACCTTTTAGGAACGGATCCCCTTTGTATACTTTATCTATTAGTCTGTCTACTGCACAAAGAAAGGTTGACAAATTCCTCTTGAATTATAGCGACAAGGACTTTACCCGGGGTGAGGCGTTTAAAGAAGACTGTCGGCAACTACAGGACTGTCTAACGACGCTAAGTGCAATCCTCCCAGCCTATAACCACCCTAAGTTACAGTCTAAATACGCAACTGATACGCAAAAACAGCAAGCGATTCAACGTTTAAGCGAGGATCGTGCGGAATTTTACAAAAACCTAATGGAGGGTCAAATCACGAGAACATCTGAACAAAGGCTTAGATAATTATTTCCTAAAGACAAAGATTACCGGGCTGCCCTTATTGCATGCAGCAGATGCTTTGTAGCGGTAACACACGGCGGTTCAGGTTCTCATCAATTCTCGCCGCAGTAGTTATGCTATTGCACCCAACACCAGGCAGTACTTAAGGTTCATCTAATAATTAGGGTTTATAATACAAGGTATAACCGATAGCAGAGGAACACTAATGACCAGCAATAATGATAAGGTTAATCGATTAATTGCGCAGACTGTTGATGAGTTAAGACTTGAGCAACTAGTGAAAGCCGCAGAAGAACGCAAGCGTGTCGCTACCTCGTTATAAATTTCGGGACATCCAAGTCCCCAAAATTCACTCGCCAACGCGACAAGTATGCCTGCGGCGCCCTGGCCGTCCTGGTCCTCCTTAATTATAATCCCCTTTACGGGGATCATAATTTGCGCTCCCCAATGACTGACGCCTTTTCGTATGCCTTATATTTTGCCTGCGGCAAAACATCCGGCTCTAAGGCTACCAGGGACTACAGGCCTCGGTCTGCGACCTTCCTTGGCCTGCAGCGAATGTTTAACCACCAAAAAAACCGCGTGGACGCCTTATGCAGCAATAGGCGGATAACGTCCGCGCAAGTTGCGTCAATAACGCAGGACGTTTTAACGGAAAACACGAAATCAATTATTAACGATCCACTGCTCGTCAAGCGCTGGGCCCGACTTCGGCATCCTGAGGAAAACGCTCCTCTTTCTGTAAAATCCCCACCGAAAGAACCGCTTGTTGCACCGGCAAAGTCTGTACCAACCGTTGAGCCTAAAAAAACAGCCGAGCCCCAAAAAAGCCGTGAGGCGGCTCCTAAAAAACTCCCTTTCTATGAGCGAATACACGATTATATTCAAACCAAGCTACGAGCCATCATTAAGAAAAATTTTATCGAAATTTTAAAGGGCTTTACCCTCAGTACTGATAAAAAATCCAGCAACGACCGCGCAAGTTCTGAGCCTAAATACACCCAAAGGGAATTAAAACGAAAATTTACCGAGCATACGACCCGAACGGATAATACGCCGGACAGGCCCGACACAAGCCCTCGCCCCGGGCCTCGTTAAATAATAGGCGATGTCCCCCTAATTATCATGCGCAAGAACCCGACGATTGGCGCGGAAATAGGTATGGGGTGAATGGCCGAGTAAATCCGTTAATTTTTCCATATAGATGCAGGCAAATCGGTCCACTTGGTAGGCGAAGTAACTTTCTTCCGCTCCTGCACGAAAAACCCGCCCCCACATGGGGTTAAAAAACCGCAGTTGCTCTTTCAATAAGCTGGAAATTTCATGATCGAGCGCGGTGATGCGCAACTGCGTTTCCTTGCTTTGCTCGCTTGCGTCATTAGTCGTTTCAATTTCCTTCGTCCAAGCCTCTATGTAGTCTTGCTCAAGGCTGCTTTTCTTATCCATTGCGGTGATTATTTTTTTCTCAAGCACTGCGGCTCTTTTCTGCGAGGCTATTTCCTCGCCAAGCTCTTCAACAACCAACGCAGTTCGCCAGTTGCAATCTTTTTTCAAACGCAAAATATCGCCGTAAATATGATCGCCAATATATAAAATTTGGTCGCCTCGAATATCTAGGTCTTGAGTAAATTGACGCGCCCCGCCCCCTTGATAAATTCCTGGGGTTATTTGGCCAACATAATTACTCATTGTCCCATCCGCCGGATTAATCCGCAAAAATCGTGGGTTGTCGTAAAAAAACCGTGGTTTGTTGGCTAAGGTGATAACGTACTCAAACAAGTCGGTCCAATTTTCACCGGGCTCTAAAAAGGGGTTTAACGCGTACTCTAGCAGTAGTTTCGTGTAAAAAAAATCAGAATTGGTTAGAATAAAAATTTTTTTATGATGCCGTATGAACCGTTTTAAACCCGACACAATAAGCGCGTCTTTTAAAACGTAGGTCGCTAAGTCTTGGCTTATCCGCCCTTTCAAGCTGCCATCCGCATGCACACAATCAACCGCCCCCAATACATCTAAAGCTATTTCTGAATAACCGGGAAGCGATTCTGGGGAGGCATCCTTGCAGTCAATTATCTGGCTGAACAAAACGCAAAAAGCAATAGAAAACGAGGTATCAATAACCATGTAATTGGGATCTTTTAAATCCACGTAGATGCTGCGGTATATCTTTTTTAATTTGCCGTACTCAATTAACGTTGTTCCATGATAGCCCTGACGAATAGCGCCGTAGCGGCTCAATTTAAGGATATTTCCATTTTTACTATCAATAACAAGACCGCGAATTGCGTCACTGAAATTAAAACCAAATTTTTTTAATGCAACAGGATAATTTTTTGTTTCAATTAACTTATCAACCACCATATCGTATACTAAGTTTTCGAAATTTTTAGTGTTGTAACGAATTAAGGTGTGGTCCATATCCAAACCAATAAATGTTACCTTTTTCATATTCAAAATACGATTTACAAATATTTTTTGATTCATAGATTTTCCCTTTTATAATCGCTGAAAAAGACTACTGCACCCAGCTCTCGAGCATCCGATAAATGGCGCGTATTGCCATTGCCTCTCCCCCCTCGGGTTTTCCAGGCTTTGAGCTGGGATTCCAGGCCATTATGTCTAAGTGAACCCACGCAACAGAGGCATCAATAAACTGCTGTAAAAATAAGGCCGCGGTTATCGCTCCGGCGTAAGGCGTTGAGCTGGAGTTGGCTAAGTCAGCAATCGAGGATTCTAAAGCGGTTTCATAATTGGTAAACAACGGCAGCTGCCAGACGGGATCCCCAACCTCTTGTGCGGCACTTAAAACCGCCTTGGTTGTAGCATCATCGTTACAAAACATCGCCGCAATTTCAGTTCCAACCGCCACTCGTGCCGCACCCGTTAGCGTTGCAAAATCAATTAGTAGGCTTGGTTTATCTTCTAAGGCTTTCACCAGCGCATCGGCAAGGACTAAGCGCCCTTCGGCATCGGTATTATCCACCTCAACAGTGCGTTTATTACGCATCGTTATCACATCACCGGGTCTAAAAGCACGAGAGCCAACCGCATTTTCAATAGCCGGAATATACACCTGCAAGTGAACCGGCAGTTTTTGCTGCATTATCCATTGCGCCAAGCCAAGTGCATTGGCCGCGCCGCCCATATCTTTTTTCATAAACCGCATGCCGGATGCGGGCTTTAAATCCAGGCCGCCGCTATCAAAACAAACACCCTTACCCACTAAAGCCAAACGCGGATGCTTGGGATTTCCCCACACTAACTGAAGCAACCGTGGGGCGTCAGCGGCGGCGCGTCCCACCGCGTGAATGGCTGGAAAATTATGCTCCAGCAACTCGTCGCCAACCCATTGATGAAACTGTGCGTTGCAATCGGAGGCAAGCCGTGCACAAACCTCTGCAAGTTCGCTGGGCCCTAGATCATTTGCCGGAGTGTTAATGAGGTCGCGCGTTAAAAACACCGCATTTGCCTGCGCTAAAACCCCGACTAACTCAGTCTCCCGTAGCTGTAAAACGCGAGGAGGAACATCATTTTTTTTATAGCGATCGAAGCGATATTGCGCTAAGGACCAATTTAATAAGGCAAAAGAGCTCACCCGATTTTGCAACTGATAACTTCCTGCAGGAATATTAGTCACCGCCTGCGCCAGCACAAAATCCTTAGCCTGATCCCCACCAATAAATACCTTGGTTATGCCTTCGGCGTTGTGAATAATGGCAACCTCACCGGCGTTGCCTGTAAATTGCTGCGCTTTTAAAAAAAACCGTTCATCCGGGCTTGCGTCGAAATCGTTTTCCAGCCATTGCTTTGCTGAAACTATAAAAAGTGGATAGGCTATTTTTTCTTGAACACTGTAAAATGTATTTGCTTGCATAACTACTCCTTTACCGCACCGCGAAACTGGGCAACACGCACCCCTAAAATATATAAACTGCTGAAATACAAAACGACCGTAATACCGGTATGCAGACCAAGCCAATATAAACGACCTAGGGGTGATAGCTGCATCCAAAACGCAACCGTTCCCACCGCCCAATACAAGTAAAGGGCGATGAACCCATTGGCGGCTAATAGTTGGCTTAAGTAAACAAGCCAACCCTTGCCGGGTTTATAGATTTTGCGCCGGATAAGCAAAATCATTAAAAGACCGCAGTTCACGTAACCTGCAACCGCGGAAGCCAAAGCCAACCCCGCATGCGCCAGTGGCCATATTAACGCCGCACAAAGCACGCTATTAACGAGCATAGCTACAGCCCCAACCTTCACAGGGGTATTAATATCTTGTTGCGCATAGAAGGCGGAAGCTAATACTTTAACCATCATAAAAGCCGGAACACCCATCGCCAGCGCAATTAAACTTTTTTGCGTTTGCAACAGGTCTGCAATCGTAAACTTTCCATAAGCAAAGCAGCTTGCAATTAAGGGCATTGAAAAAATTGACAAACCAATCACCGCAGGCACCCCAATTAAAAGCAACGATTTCAATCCCCAATCAATAGCTTCTGAAAATTGCTGTTTATTTTCCCGGGCGTAGCGCTTTGATAAGTGCGGCAAAATAACCGTTGCAATAGCAACGCCAAATACCCCCAGCGGAAAATCCGTTAGCCTATCGGTATAATAAAGCCAAGAAACGCTGCCTACCTGTAAAAAAGAGGCAAAAATTGAGTCCACCATTAAGTTTAACTGGGCAATAGATACGCCAAACAGAGCGGGAAGCATCAGCTTCATAACCCGGTTCACCCCGGCGTCTTTACGAGACCGCTGCGGCTTAATCAACAGCTTTTTCCTGTGCAAAAATGGCAGTTGAAACAAAAATTGCAGCACTCCTGCTAATAACACCCCCCAAGCTAACCCAACAATGGGAGCACTGCAGTGAGGGCTAATATAAAATGCTGCCCCAATCATTGCCGCATTAAGAAGAATGGGTGTTATTGCCGGCACACCGAAATAACCGTAGGTGTTAAGTACTGCCCCGGCCATCGCCGTTAGTGAGACCAACATCAGGTAGGGAAAGGTAATTCGAAGCATGTCCATAGCTAATAGCGAGCGTTCGCTGTGTTCGCCAAAACCTGGGGCAAAAACAAAAATTATCAGCGGTGTGGCCGCAATCCCAACGGCGGTTACAATCGACAGTACCATGCACAACTGGCCTGATACTCTGGCAATAAACCGGCGCACCTCCTCCACACTTTGTGTTTGCTGGTACTCGGCTAAAACCGGTACAAAAGCCTGTGAAAAGGCGCCTTCTGCAAACAGGCGACGCATAAAGTTCGGGATACGGAAAGCCACAAAAAAGGCATCCACGTTTCCACCGGCGCCAAACATATGCGCAATAACCATATCGCGCGCAAAACCGGTCATTCGTGACAGAAAAGTCATGAGTGATACTAATGAGGTGGAGCGTAATAAACTACGTTGCTTGGCAACTACAGCTGAGGTTGATGGCATAGATAGCAGGTAAAAAAATAAAAACCTACTATACACCAAAATTAGATGTCAACTGAATTTTTCTATGAAAACCGCCTCGAAAAATGGTAAAATTTGCCGTTTGTTGGGATAATCGCCCAACATTTAAGAAATTGCTTTTGATTGCTCCTGTTTTTTTTTGAAAGCAGCCTGTTTGCGCGTACTAATTTACTACCTTATTGTTGAGCTGCTCATGCCTGTTTTTGATAGTACATCTTTTTTGGCCCATCTCAGTAGCGAACCCGGTGTGTATTGTATGATTGGTGCCGATGACACTGTTTTATACGTTGGTAAAGCTCGAAATTTAAAAAAAAGAGTCAGCAGCTATTTTAGTAAACAAAACACAACAGCCAAAATACGTTCTTTAGTGCACCAAATTAGTCGCATTGATATTACAATTACACGAACCGAAACAGAAGCCTTGTTGCTGGAAAGCAGCCTCATCAAATCGATGCTGCCTAAATACAATGTGGTACTGCGCGACGATAAATCCTACCCCTATATCCATATTAATACCAAACACCCCTTTCCACGGGTTGAAATGATTCGGTGCAAGAAAAAACCGCGAAAAGGGACCTATTTTGGGCCGTTTCCAAGCGTTGCAGCGGTTAGAGATGCCTTAAACACCATTCAAAAAATTTTTAAATTACGCAACTGCCGAGATAGTTACTTCAATTCCCGCTCCCGTCCCTGCCTGCAGTACCAAATTAAGCGTTGCAGCGCGCCGTGCACAAATTATATTAGTGAGCCGGATTATAAACACGCACTAAACGACGCCATCAAATTTTTACAAGGAAAATCACAAGATATCCTAGCGGACTTGGAGATGCGTATGCAGAATGCGGTTTCAAGCCTAGATTTTGAGCACGCAGCATTCCTTCGCGATCAAATAAAAAGTCTCCGATTTGTGCAAGAGCAGCAAGGTATTATGCAGCTAAGTGGCGATTTAGACGCCATTGCAATTGATGTACAACCCGCTTTTGCCTGTATACAATGCGTAACGGTACGAGACGGTGCGGTTATCGCCAGCGCGAGTTTTTTCCCGGTTGTTCCCCTTGCAAATATCGAGGCCCCACAAGATTTGTATCAAAAAGTATTTGAAGCGTTTGTATCCTTCTACTATCTTGACAGACCCGAGCGCATTCCAAGGGCAATAATTGTGGCTAACGCCCTTACCGACACCCAGCCTTTTGCAGAGGTTTTATCGCAGTTAGCGCACAAAAAATGTCTTATTGTGTGCAATCCACGTGGCAGCCGTTCGCGTTGGCTCGACTTTGCCCGCAATAATTTGCAGCGGGCCATAGCCGAGCATCAAGCGTCTGCGGCAACGCTTGCAAAACGCTATCAGGCGCTCAATCACTTGCTTGGACTGAGTGCGCCCATTCGTCGTATGGAATGTTTTGATATTAGTCATACTCAGGGGCAACAGACCGTGGCGTCTTGCGTTGTTTTTACCCAGGACGGGCCTAGCAAAAAGGATTATCGACGCTACTCGATTGAGGGTATAACCCCTGGAGACGACTACGCAGCAATGCATCAAGCGCTAACGCGTCGATTCAAAAAAGCCCGAGAAGAAGGGGTAGTCCCGGATGTTCTTATAATTGACGGCGGCAAAGGCCACACCGCGGTAGCTGGTCGCGTTTTAGACGAGCTAACCATCCGCAATGTCCTATTATTAGGCATTGCTAAAGGCGCCGATCGCAAAGCCGGCTGGGAACGATTGGTCTTAGTTGCTGAAAATAAAGAAATTACGTTAAACAGTGAGTCTCCCGCCTTGCATTTGTTGCAACATATTCGTGACGAGGCGCACCGATTTGCTATCACCACTCATCGCAAAAAACGAGAAAAAGCAGGACTCCAGTCTTCGTTAGAATCTATTGAAGGAATTGGCCCAAAGAAAAGACACGCGTTATTGCAACGTTTCGGAGGTATTCAGGACTTGGCCAAAGCGCCTATAGCCGAAATTACCAAAATTAACGGCATCAACCGCGCTTTAGCCGAACGTATATTTTTCCACTTTCACCCCGATCAAAAAGAGTAATCGAAAACTTTGATGGATACTCGCAGCACCAAACCCACAAACCTTAGGCCCCAAAAATAGCCCGAGGCACGCAGCTATCGACTCCCATTCAACGGGAAGGGTTGGATCAGTTCATAATTCCACTATAGTACGAAACGTTAAATTAATACGAGCCTGCATTATTTTTGTTGTAGGCGGTAGTCGATGCCACCAATTAGCTTGAGTAACACCTTGCATTATCAAAAGGCTCCCTGGCTCAAGTTGTACAGACACGACCTCTTTGGTTTTTTTATGTTTAAAACAAAATTTTCGTTCAACGCCAAGGCTTACCGAGGCAATAGCTCCATTTTTCTTTAAATCCTTTTCTCCATCACTATGCCAGGCCATGCCTTGAGCACCGCTTGGGTAAAGATTCATTAAGCACGAATTAAATGTTTGACCACTTCTTTGTTCAACCTCATGCTTAAGGGTTAATAAGTGCTTCGTCCATAAACGTGCTTGTCGCGTTATTTTCGAATAAGTGTAATTAAAGGGTTTATCACCATACCAGGCGGTTTTTCTTTTAGTGATTATGTGTTTTCCAAAAATAATAGCTTGATCACATTGCCAGGGAATTTCCGTTGTTAGTTCATGGTAGTAAAAGTCAGCTTTTCCCGGCGGTAAGAATTCCTTGTCATAATACACCTCCCCATCGCGGGGAAGCCTATTATGACCATTTAAATACAAAATCTAATTCTCCAATAGATAACCTGATAGTAAAAATTACATCGCTTCAAACCCCGTCTGAAAATTATCATTAATCCAATCTCGAAGGGACTGAGTAATTGTTGCTAGTGTCGCCACAAAGAAACCATTTATACCATCACGAACAATTGAGCAGAAGTGAAAAAAACATTATTCCTGATTTTTTTGTTCATCAACCAACGCCCGGTATTTTCAACAACCTCTTCTTGCTTGGCAAGATAGGCTTTAGCGGGAACATTTTTAAAGGATTAATAACTGAACTTGTGCTCTTTCAACTATTTTGTCATACCTGGGGCGGTGTAACATCCGCACGAATATCCAGTACTTTCAAAGGCGATGGGTGTATACCCTTATAACCCGTAATTTTTCCACCCGGATCAACCCCATCAATAATCCTTGTTTTTGGTCGATAATAATCGCCACAGCAAGGCGGATAATGCTATCCTGCACCCCTGTTTTGGCAGCAATACTGCAATTAATGCTAGTAAATATAACAAGGTTGCTAAGATTAGCATAGTTCTTGCATTAATTAACATTAGGCATAGGTTGGGTGGAGAAGTTTCTAACTTCAACTCTTTTACTGGGAGAATGCAGCATGAAAAAAATTTTGGCCTTAATTATCCTCGGATTACCCTGGCATAGCTTTGCGGCTAGTTACTACGGAAAAACATTGTGCAACTACCCTCAATACGAGTGTATTAAAATTACCAGCGGTCAATCCTGGCAAAAACTTTTCCCAGACGAGCAACAGCGCGATATCGTGCAGCGTATAAACCGCAGCTACAACAACCTATGGCCCGGGCGTGAAATTGTAATACCTCGAAATTTGGCGAATAAAACACTCCTCGACTTTTCACCATTCCCTTTAAAAATTAAACCCGAAGGTGAGAAGCAGATTGTAGTGGATCAAGATAAGTTGGCATGGGGCGCTTATGATGTCAACGGACACTTGGTTAAATGGGGTCCCATTTCATCAGGTCGAGATAAATGCTCTGATTCCAATCATTCTTGCCGCACCATGACGGGTATCTTTCATTTTTTCAGTAAAGAGAGTGAAAAATGCCGGTCGAATATGTTTCCTATTGGAAAGGGCGGCGCGAAAATGCCCTACTGTATGTATTACCACAAAGGGTTCGCGTTGCATGGTTCGGCGGATATGCCCGGTTATAGAGCAAGCCACGGGTGCGTACGAATGTTTACAACGGATGCGATGTGGATGAACCATGAGTTTGTCGAAACAGCCCGGCCCGACGCTAATATAGCCGGTACCAAAATTGTTGTACGTCCTATTTCATCCACTACTAGTGAGAAAGCACAATGAAAAACTCAGCCTGCTCGAACATGAAAAAGATGGTGTTTCCTATCCTATTACTGCTGGCAAACTCCCCGTTTGCGGGAGCAAAATCGGCCGCAGACGACAACAGTCGCAACCCGCAAGGTTGCCGCAATGTAGGATATGAATTTGACCTACAAACTTTACGATTGTTGCCCCACAATGCCGGGAACGGTCAATCTCTGTATTTTATTTATAATAATTCCGCGCAAAACGTTACCTTGTACCAAATGCGCGACCAAGAAAGCTCGCATAGCATGTATTTCAACCACCAGATTAATGCGAACTACTGGGCGGTGTTGTCGACGAGCGAAAAGAAAATGAAATATATTTGCACAATGCCCGATGGAAGATCGCAGTATGGGAAAATCGTGAATTGCGCAGATACCCTACGAGTTTGTGAATACACTAATGTCAAATTTGGGATGAACAACCGCGGAAACTATTGGTTGGTTAATTCAACAACAAAAAACGGGGCCATTAACGAAGTAGTTCGTTATGGAATAATTCCCGCGGTATAATTATCCGCCCGGGAATTTCGCAGGAAGATTAACTTATTAATAGGAAGTTACCATGAAATCAATAGCGCCATGGTTTTGTTTGATTACAGCACTTGGTTCGGCCAATGCGGCCGATGGGTTAGAGGCGTATCGTTTAGGAAATTATTTTGTCGCCGCTCGCGAGCTCCCTAAATACTCGGATAAAGACTCAACCGCTCGTTATTATTTAGGGATGATGCGTTTATACGGTTACGGTGAACTTAAAAACAATACACTGGCCTTGAAATATTTCACCGAAGCAGCAGCGGCCGGCTATCTGCCCGCCCAACAGCTTTTAGCCGTCTACTATTTAAACGCAGGTAACGATCCGACAAAAGCTTTGGAGTATTTTAAAAAAGCAGCGGCGGCTGATGATTTATCCGCTCAAATGTATTGCGCAGCCGCCTACAAATTTGGGTACGGCGCCAAAAAAAATAGCGATACGGCGCGTCGGTATTTTATTAGCGCCGCTAAAAGTGGCAACGCTATTGCGCAAACAGCGCTTGCTGAGCAATTTTTAGAAAGTCGTGATAAGCGTAATAAGCGAATGGGGTTGATTTGGTTAAATAAGGCCGTTGATAAAAACAACCCCCGCGCACTAACCGTCATGGCAGAACTTTACAGCAGTGGGAACTTCGTTTCAAAAGATAGCGATAAAACTAAAAGCTTCCTAACGCAGGCTATTACTCAAAACTACGCTCCAGCGATGGTGCAAATGGCCGAAATTGAATTTAAAGAGGGTAAGGCTTCCGACGCCTTAAACCTGCTTAATAAAGCAGCCACTCTGAATGATAGCAACGCCCAGCTCGCTTTAGGAAACTATTATCTTAATGTTAAAAACAGCGGCTATAATCGTGAAACCGGGCTTGAATGGTTGCTTAAGTCTACCGAGCAGGGAAATCATGACGCGCAAGTGAGCTTGGCTAAACTCGATAACGAAGGTAACAATACGCCACAAGAGGCCAAACTTGCTGCCCGTATTCAACAAGCCTTGCACAAAAAAATCAATGATAAACCAACTGTAGCAATGGCCCAATGGCTTTCAAACAATAAAAGCCGAGATTTTAGCGCCAAGGAATACCAACTTAACGGCATCTACAGTGCCTGGCAAAATCCGACAGCCTTGATTGAAAACAATTATAACCCCGCCCCTGAGATTAGTACGCTAAACCGCCAGGCAATTTACAAACCGCAGTTTACTATGGCCAAGCCTGCGGAAATTCCTATCAACGAGTATTTCGACATTCTCGCGCCTACTTTAAATGGCGGCCAAAATAACAATTGGACCTTCCCGCGTTATCCCTTATACAAACACATGGAAGCTTTGTTGCAAAACGATGCTTTGATTTTTTCTGTTGATGGGAAAAAGGTTGGGATCAAAAAGATTATCAAACAATCCGACGATGAACAGGCTCCTTTCGATTATATTGCGGAAAAAACAAACGATTGGTCACGGCAAGCAAACTATCAAACTGTATTAACAGAATTATACGGTAAAGCTATTCTAGGGGATTCTTCTGCCCAATTTGAGTTAGGCCAACTGTATCAATACGGTGTTGCGGTCACTCAAAACAGCAACCAAGCTATTACCTATTTCCAACTGGCGGCCGAGCAACAAGATATTCGAGCAGAATATAATTTAGGAATTCTCTACTTAGAAGGAAAAACCAATCCTGTTGACTTTAAAAAAGGTGTGGAATGGTTAACCGACGCTGCTTTCAAAGGCAATGCCTACGCCCAATACGTGCTGGGCAATGTTTACGAAAAAGGTTTAACCGATCGCAATCACGAGGTAATCGTACCTATTGACCATCAAAAAGCGATGGGTATGTACTACTTATCCGCCTCCAACCATTTTGGCGATGCCCAATATCGTTTAGCAGACTTTTTAGTTAAGGAAAAAAACGGCAATCTGAGTATTAGTGCCCACGAAAATCGCAACAAATTAATTAAGCGTTTGTATCATGGGGCGGCTGAGGAAGGTGTTTTGGAAGCAAAACTTCCCCTAGCCTTTTACCAAGCTATGGACCGCGACCCAGAAAAGCAACAACAGGCCTTTGCAACCGCTAAAAATGCCGCAAACGCTGGAAACCCTGAAGCGGCTATTTTGGTCGGGTTGATGCTTGAGCGTGGCTTAGGGGTGAATAAAGATTCCAGCGAGGCACTTCAGTGGTATCGAAAAGCTGAAAAAAATCCAATTACCGACTTTATTTTAGGAACCTATTACAGCCAAGGTGTGGGGTTAAACAAGAATACGTCGTTAGGCCAACGTTTATTGCAATCCGCCGCCGATGCTAATTTTTCCTACGCCAATCTCAACTTAGCCGTGTTAGAACAGCAAAATGGCAGTGACTTTTTGGCCGAATTAGACAAAGCTCGGCAGTTGGGCAACAGTAAAGCCGGACTTTTACTCGCAGACTATTATCTACAAACCGCAAATAATCCTGAGAAAATGCAGCAGGCGCGTGATATTTATAATTATTTTGCGGAAAAAGGGGATAAAGATGCGCAGTTAAAGCTAGCCTTCTTGTACGACCGGGGGTTAGCCGGACCAAACAATTCTGAGGAAGCGGCCCATTGGTATGGTCAAGCTGCTGAGCAAGGACAACCCGTAGCGCAGTATTTATTAGCAACGATGTACCAACTAGGACGTATTGATAAAGAGCCTAATTATAAAGCTGCAAAAAAATGGTTGAGCGAAGCGTCGAGCACGTATCCTCCAGCGGCCTTAGCATTGGGGTTCATCGAAGACACCGTTGATAACAATTATAAGAAAGCCGCGGATTTATACTCGATTGCAGCGAGCGATTCCACTAGTTTGTATAACTTGGGACTCATCCATGAGCTTGGGAAAGGAACGGCTGTTAATACCGTTCTTGCGCAAGAGTTGTATCAAAAGGCCGCTGATTTAGGTTCTTCTAAAGCGATGAACCAATTAGCTGGTTTGTATTTAAACGGCGCCAATGGGGCGCGTGACCCTGAAAAAGCCTTAATCTGGTATAAAAAATCAGCTGAATTAGGAGACAGAAACGCGCTGTATCAGTTAGGATTATTAGCAGAAACAGGAGTCGCAAGCCCATTAGATTTAAAAAAAGCGCTGCAGTATTACCAAGCGTCAGCAAGCAGCGGTAATGAAAAAGCATCCCTTGCAATAGCGCGCATGTACCAATATGGGCTGGGTGTTGAAAAGAATTACAACCAAGCGGCTGATATTTATAAGAAATTAGCAGCAAACCATAATGGTTTTGCCCAGTACCAACTTGGATTATTGTACGCAAGCGATAAGCTCGGAAATCCTCAGCTCAATGAAAGTCGAGCCTTGTTGAAAAAAGCCAGCGACAATGGTAATTCAGAAGCCTTTTCCAAGATGCAATGGCTGGATGCTCACCAAGGGCAAAGCTTAAGCTTTATTGCAACCGTTCCACTGTCTTCAGCGCGCATTCGTATTGGTGAAGAATCGGCTAATATTCTGTATTTAATCGCGTTGAATGAATGGAATCGTGGCGATGAGCATCACTCACGCTTATTGTTGAGTGATATAGTAGCCAAATATCCAAATTTCACCCCAGCAAGGCGTGCGGTGGAATTATTGACCCACAATGAGAAAGTGTTGGTTAGTCGAAAATAATACAAGATGAAAATTAGAAGATATTAAGTTCCGAGCCAGCATGCTGGCTCGGTGTTTTCGGACTTAGAGCGACGGAAACGCAGGATTAAGCTGCCATTGCTTTGATGCGTGCAATTAAACGGCTTTTAATACGGGCTGCTTTGTTTTTATGAATAAGACCTTTATTAGAAGCTTTATCAATAATCGGTTGTGCTCTAGCAAAAGCCGCAGTTGCATCGCCTTTTATACCAGTTTCAACAGCTTTTAAAACGTTTTTTACATAGGTGCGGTACATAGAACGTGCACTTGCATTATGTCGACGTAGCTTAACGTTCTGACGAGCTCGTTTGATAGCTGATTTAATATTTGCCACTTAAAAATCTCCACTCAATAAAAACATACAACAAAGACAAGGATAATGCCGGATTAAGGATTTTTTGTCAATATTTAAATAGAAGATATTCACCGTATCTGTCGATATAAATACTTGTGCTTATTCGTATAAATCATCACTAGGGTATTCTATAACACGATGTTTCATTGCTAAATGCGTGAGTTCAACATCATTTTTTATAGATAGTTTTTCAAACATGCGGTAGCGATAGCCGTTAATCGTTTTAGTGCTTAAAAATAACCTGTCCGCAATGGCCTGAACTTCCATGCCGGCTGTAATCATAAACATTACCTGCATTTCTCGTTCTGATAAAGCATCAAAAGGAGAGTTTTGCGAGGACTGCAAGCTGTTTATTGCCATTTTTTGAGCAATCTCAGCGCTTAAATAGCGCTCGCCGCTCGCCACCTTCCGAATGGCTGTCGCCATTTCTTGAGCACTGGACTCTTTGGTTAAATAGCCCATAGCCCCCAGCTGCAGTACGCGTGAAGGCAACGGTTCAGCACAGAGCGCCGTCACGGCAATTACTTTAATACTGGGATGCGATTTATTCAAACGACGGGTTACTTCCCAGCCGTCAATTCCCGGCATTTTCATATCCAACAAAACAACGTCCAGGGTGAGGTTTTTGACCATAATTAAGGCCTCTTCGCCACTAACCGCTTCACCGATTACATCCATATCCGTTAAGTCTTCTAACAAACGGCGAATGCCCATCCGAACGAGGGCATGATCGTCAACAATTAATACTCTAATCAAACGATGCTCCTTGACATATTGGTCAATGAACATAAAAGGTTCATTGATAGTAGCAACAGTTTATACGATTTACAATTGAGGAGATTTAACATAATTTTCAGCACGCTAAAATATGAATATTAGGATTGTCAGCATCGACAACAAACAAGGGTGGAAATTCTTTAAGTTGTCTTGCTCGCTCTAGATAGCTGCCTATTTCTTTAGTTACAAAACCAAATAATTTTTGATAATTATCTATAACAAAATACACGCTTTGCAACTGATCAATACGATACGGGGTACGAAATACAGCGACCGGCTCAAATAAAACACGTAAGGCAACATCGCTTTCAAGACTGTATACCGTTTCGTTTATTGAGGAAAGAATTCCGCCCCCATACGCTCGTAGACCCTCATCGGTTTGTATTAGCCCAAACTCTACTGTAAACCAAAATAAGCGCTGCAACAGGGGCCAGTCGTCTTCGGAAAAAGTTAAAACTTTTTTAGCGAAATCGCACACAAAATCAGCGTAGACAGGATCAGTAAGCATGGGGCAGTGTCCAAAAAGCTCATGAAATATATCGGGTTCTTGTACGTAATTCAATTCCTTTCGTCTACGAATAAAAGTAGCCGCTGGAAATTTTCTATCCGCTAGTAGCGTGAAAAAAGCCCGCGCTGAAATTAATGCATCAACCGCTTGGACCTGCCAGCCGGTCACCGCTTTCAATTTTTCACTAATCTCAGGTAGCTGTGGAATGGTTTGTGTTAAACCCAGACGCTCTAAACCTGCAATAAAGGTTTTACAGGCGCGATTAGGCAGCAACGCTTTTTGTCTTTCAAATAAAATACGCCAAGTTTCCTGTTCCTCAGAAGAGTACGGTATAAACCCCCGGCTATCCGGTTTATGGGAAACATAACGACTAATAAAAGTCATAAGCAGCCTCATTAAAAAAAATTTTTATTAGTATACCCGTATTTTACTTAGACTGAGGAGAACGACCAATTGCCGTTACTGGAATAGTAATTTCAGTATTGGAACGCTTAGCCGTTGCTTGTTTCCACCCGTGTCCAAAGATCACCTCATACGTAAGTGGGTATTTATTATTTTGCACATAGATTTTTTTAAACCGTGATTCTACCTTCTGCCAAGCAAGTCTACCAGTCATCCCTGCATTTCTTTTACTATTAATATTTCGTACGCCCTGCGCCTTAAGCTTTTGATTCATTTCTAGAAAAGATGAATAGTGTACCGTTAGCCATTGCATATCCACAACAGGGTCGGAAAAACCTTGACCAAGTAACACATCCCCTAAATCATGCATATCCATAAAGTAATTTCTATGTTCATAGCAATCAACCTCTTGCCAAGCGTTTTTCAGCTCTACGAAAGTATCCGGGCCCAAGGTCGAGAATAATAAGCAGCCGTTTACGGTTAAAACCCGGTTAAGCTCTTTCATCAAGCGACTCATTGAACAGGTCCAATGAATCACTTGATTTGAGAAAATCAAGTCAAAGTGACCCGTCTTAAAAGGAAGTGCTTCCATTGCTGCATTTACAAGCGCGGTTTTGCTCCAATACCACCTCTGCTTTTGTTGGGCTACCTTCAACATAGTATGCGATAGGTCTAGTGAAACAATCACCGCCTTGGGGTATTTTTTTTGCAAGGCGGTGCTAAACGAGCCCGTGCCACTACCAAGATCCAGAATGTAGTGTGGATCAATTTTTAAATAGTCTAGGCGTTCTAACAATCGTGAGCCAATCTCATATTGTACTTTTGCAACAGAATCGTATACTTTAGCTTGCCTATTAAAAGCATTCTTAACTTCAGTGCTTATTTTCATAAATAGTTCATTTTTAATGGTTGTTTAGCGCGTATGCGTCACAATACAGCGAGTATAACACAGTGGTTATCATTACCGGCTATTTGCAGCCTATGCAAACAGTATTTTTATGGCAGCAGTGCCCTTTGCAGCCCCTGTATACAAATGATGCCCGTCCTATCTTTTGCGTGCACACAGTGCGCAACCCCACTGCCTAATCCCACCCACCGCCTGTGTGGAAATTGTATTGTGCACCCACCGAAATTTGACCGCGTGGTAACCGGCTTCCAATTCACGGAACCGCTGCGCTCTTTGGTACATCAATTTAAGTACCACAATGCTCTGTACTTAAAAAAATTTTTAGCACAACTGATGCTCACTAATCTACGAGAGAACCCGTTCGACATAGAATGTTTAGTTCCCGTACCGATGCACGCCGCGCGTATTAGGCAACGCGGCTTTAATCCCGCCGTCGAACTTAGCAAAATTTTGGCAAAAAAATGCGGTGTGCCGCTTGATTTACGATTGTGCAGCAAAACAAATAATACCGAAAATCAAGCCAACTTACGGTATCAAGAGCGTGTGCGAAATCTCAAAAATTGTTTTACCACCAAACCTAATACCTATCGCCACGTAACGTTGGTGGATGATATCCTCACCACAGGCAGTACCGCGAATGAACTCGCCGATGGTCTTAAAGCTTCGGGCGTGACCCAAGTGAGTGTTTGGTGTCTCGCCCGAACCTTTTAGTTCTTTTTATTAGACTGCGTATTGTCAATTACTAATTGCAATTTGGGTCTGTTGTGGCGTGAGCCCGCTAACTGATGCCCCTGTCGATACACTTCAAAAACACGATATGGTTGAGCCGTAGTGGTATCTACAAGTTCTACCTCCTCCCCACAATCGTCCACCAAGGTCACCGAAAAATGAATTTCGCGAAATGTCTCAATATGATATTTTTCCTTAAACAATCGCAAAACACTTAAAAAACTTTCAGCAGCCTCTTCGTTGTTATGTTGCCCTTGAAAAATGATTTCCATTAGAAACTCCAATGAGAAGAATCCTATTTATTAGCGACACATTCGAAAATAACTTTATTGTCCTGCCAATCCCTACAATTTACCGGCGTTTTAGGTTACAATTTACAAATTATTCACAAGAGTTTCCAAAACTACTATGGTGTTTGTTGCCTGTGGGCTAAATCATAAAACCGCACCTATTGAAGTGCGGGAAAAAATTGCTTTGCCGCAAATAATGCAAGACGATTTGCTGCAGCATTTAATAAGTTTACCGGCTGTAAACGAAGCCGCTATTCTTTCAACCTGCAATCGCACAGAAATTTACTGCGATACAGACGCGCCCAGTGAAATTGTGCCCTGGCTTGTGCATAAACACGCACCCCTTCTGGATAATTTATTGCCTTATTTCTACAGCTACCAAGGCAACGCTGCAATTCGGCATACCTTACGCGTTGCAAGCGGTCTTGATTCAATGATGCTCGGCGAACCACAAATTCTTGGCCAGCTTAAGCAAGCCTACCAGCAAGCATGCCTGATAGGCGCCGCCCACACCCGTTTGCGCCCTACGTTCGACTATATTTTTAGTGCCAGCAAACGGGTACGCCGTCAAAGTGGCATCGGTGCCAACCCTGTTTCCATTGCCTATGCGGCTGTTCAATTAGTCGGGCAGCTATTCAAAAGCTACGAACCGTTATCGGTGCTGCTAATTGGCGCGGGTGAAACATCGACCCTTGTCGCAAAACATTTGCATAAGCAGGGTGTGCGAAGTTTCACTATTGCCAGTCGAACCCGTGAAAATGCTGAGCAATTAGCCGCACAATTTAATGGCCAAGCCTTAGCCATTACCGACATTCCACTGTATTTAGCGCAATCCGATATTGTTATTTCAGCAACATCCTGCCCCCTACCCTTTATCAACAAAAATGTGGTAGACCACGCGCAGCAATTACGTAACTACAGACCTTTATTTTTATTAGACCTATCGGTACCCCGTGATATTGAGGCAGACGTCGCTCAATTAGAAAACGTTCATCTGTACAATATTGATGCGCTCCAAACGATGGTTACCAACGGTATGAATCAGCGACGCACAGCCGCCCTACAAGCAGAACAGCTTATTGATGTGGAGCTTGATAACTACGTACGCTGGCACCGCTCTTTGCTTGCAAAAAATGTAATTTGTGATTACCGTACTCAGATGCAGTCCTTAGCTAAAGTTGAACTAGAACGGGCGCAAGCAAGATTATCATCCGGTTTTAATAATGAGATTGTCCTTAATGAATTATGCGACCGACTGGTAAAAAAATTAGTTCACAACCCGACTGTTGGCCTGACCAAAGCGGCCTACGACGGTCGAGAAGAATTGCTAGACCTAACCCATTATTTATTTAAATTACCCGATGAACCCATACCTCTATGAAAAAATCACTCGAAACAAAATTGCAGCAGATGCTAGAACGCTTTCAAGAAATTGGTAGGCTTTTAACCGAAGCATCGGTCATCAATAATCAAAACCAATTTAGAACACTTTCTAAAGAATACGCTCAATTGGAATCAGTCGCCTCCTGCTACGAGCGCTATTGCACAGCACAAGACTCCATTCATTCCTTACAAGAGATGATTGAACACGAAGACGCTGATTTGAAAGAAATGGCGCAAGAAGAGATGGGCAGCGCGCGCGCCCTCGTTGCCACTCTTGATGAGCAGTTGCAGTGGCATTTAATTCCAAAAGATCCCGACGACGATCGTAATATTTACCTTGAAGTGCGCGCAGGAACAGGCGGCGACGAAGCGGCTATTTTTGCCGGGGATTTATTTCGTATGTATTGTCGCTACGCTGAAAACCAAGGCTGGCAGGTAGAAATGGTTAGCGCCAACCACGGAGAGCATGGCGGGTTCAAAGAAGTAATTGCTAAAATCAGCGGCAATGCCGTGTACTCCCAACTGAAGTTTGAATCAGGAGCACACCGCGTTCAGCGCGTTCCAGAAACAGAATCGCAGGGGCGTGTACACACCTCCGCGTGCACGGTAGCTATAATGCCGGAAGTAGATGAAATTGATGAAATTGAAATTAACTCCGAAGACCTGCGTGTAGATACCTATCGTTCTTCGGGTGCCGGGGGACAGCATGTCAATAAAACCGACTCGGCTATCCGCTTAACGCATTTACCAACAGGGGTGGTGGTCGAATGTCAGGACGAACGTTCGCAACATAAAAACAGAGCCAAAGCGATGGCTTTATTAAAAACACGACTACTGGATGCCGAACAAAGCAAGCAACGCCAACAGCAAGCCCAAACGCGCAAATCCCTGGTGGGTTCAGGCGACCGGTCGGAGCGAATTCGCACCTACAATTTTCCGCAAGGACGTCTCACGGACCACCGGATTAACCTCACCCTCTATCAATTAGCCGATATTGTAGAGGGCTCGTTAAATGGCGTAATTGATGCGTTGAAACGTGAGCATCACGCCCAATTACTAGCCGAGTTAGGACGCCATGATTGAACTTAAGCGCGCCCTAAATCTTGCTATAGGCCAATTAGAACCGTACTCCGAGTCCGCGCGCATTGATGCGGAAGTACTCCTGGCGCACGTGCTTGATAAAACACGCACCTACTTGTACGCCCATCCCGAGGTGTCTCTAACCTCCGAGGATTTTTTTGCCTTTGAACAACTTGTTACCCGCCGTTCTTTAGGCATGCCGGTTGCCTATATCCTAGGTACGCGCGAGTTCTGGTCGCTGCCCATTCAAGTCAATAATAAAACCCTGATCCCTCGACCTGAAACAGAGTTGCTGGTCGAGCTCACCTTAAGCTTAGTTCACCATCAGCACGAGGCGCGTGTTCTTGATTTAGGCACAGGAAGCGGCGCAATAGCTTTAGCACTTGCAAAAGAACGCATCGACTGGCAAATTACAGCCTGTGACTGCAGCGCAGAGGCGTTGCAAACCGCTAAAAACAACGCGCAACACCTTGGTTTTTATAACATATCTTTTTGTAAGTCCGATTGGTTTTCAGAGTTAGACGACGGCGACACCTATCACGCCATTGTTTCCAACCCACCTTACATTGCCGCTAACGATCCCTATTTGAGCTGTGGTGATATCCGCTTTGAACCTCAAATTGCGTTAGTTGCCGGTAAGCAAGGGTTTGCAGCGCTTGAGCATATTATTCAAAATAGCTTCTCACGCTTAAAAAAAGAAGGCGTCTTACTATTGGAACACGGGTACGAACAGAAAGCCGCCGTTTCCTCCATGTTAAACGCTTATGGATATTACGACGTACAATGCTGGCCGGATATACAAGGACATGATAGGGTCAGTACGGCAAAGAAACTGTAGCTTTACTCTATCTCCCGTAATCCGAGTACGGGTTTGATAAATGCTCGAGGAGGAATATTATTCCATTTCAGTAATTATTATTTGTAAACAATACTGCTATACTATTTTATAAAAAATGGCAGCTGTAGCTTGTGCCTTAACTTAATGAGAGTAGAAAATCGTGAACAATAATACCGTTGGTAATATGGGAATCCCTCACTACGAAGAGCTTCCTGGTGAAGAATATATGAGCGAACAACAATTGGCTCATATTAGAGAAATATTATTAGCTTGGCGTTTGTCTTTAATGCAAAAAGTGGATACGACGGTTTCTCACATGAAAGACGACGCCGCCAACTTTCCCGATCCGTCTGACCGAGCCAGTCAAGAAGAAGAGTTTAGCCTAGAGTTGCGCACGCGTGATCGAGAACGCCGACTTATTAAAAAGATTGAAGATGGTCTTGAGCGAATTCGCGACGACGACTTTGGCTATTGCGAAGCCTGCGGTGTTGAAATAGGTTTGCGTCGCCTAGAAGCCCGCCCCACAGCGACCCTATGTATTGACTGCAAAACCCTTTCTGAAATTAAAGAAAAACAAAATCAAGGTAGTTAGTCGCGCTCGCGCTGCTAAAGGTCTGGCCTTTGAATTTAGGCCAGACGGTTTTTAAAGCTATCGCCCCGCTAATACAGCCGGTAGTGATACTTTTAAATTAGCCGTCCAACCTTCGTCAACAACGCTCTATTGCTTTTATTTTTTGAAAGAGCTGGGAGCTAACTCCACTTTATTTTCTCGTAGATTATCAATTAATGACGCTTTATACGTAAAATGCTTGCCCGAACGTTTGTTTAACGCTTGATGCGTTGCAAAAAAACTTATGCCTGCTGATAAAAGCCCCATGCTTACCTGTTTTATCATTTTGAGTCCCTTAAATTTTGAAACCTGCTTATACATTTAAAATTATAGAATTAAACCAATTGAGTAGTACATTCTAAAAACAGCCCCCAATTTTATTATAACTTACGAAACTATAAAAATTGCTCAATTATTTTGGCGTACTTACCATTTACACCGCGCATGCTTAGTAGCAGCTCTAACGCTTGGTCTACAATCTCCTTTTTTTGTTGTGGCTGGTGATGCAACAACGCTATTTTATCAAGTAATTGCTGCGCATTTTCAGCTGTAAACATAAGCTTGCGTTCAATAAAAGGGCGACAGACGGGGTCAATATTCGCAGTATACTTTCCCAGGAAAACAGGCACTTTTGCCGCAACAGCCTCCAGAACATTGTGTCCGCCCACAGGCACGAGGCTACCGCCCACGAACGCGTAATCGGCAATTGCATAAAATTGAGTTAGCTCTCCCAAGCTGTCGATAATCACGATGGACGTTTCTCTGGTAATTAATTCGGGAGCACTTCGTTTTTCACTAACAAAACCAGCCGCTTTGGCGCATTGACGAATAGCCGCTACCCGGTTTAAATGACGCGGTGCTATCAGCATCACTACACCGGGGATTGCCTCTTGCAGCGTTGAGAAGTGCGCGATAATTTGCGACTCTTCATCCTCATGGGTGCTCGCAAGCAAAAAGGTAGGGCGCGCGCGTCCCCATTGCTGCTTTAACGTCTGCAAATCAGACGAGTCATTCGTGCACGCTTCACTATCCAATTTACTGGAACCTACAACAATAAGCTTTGAAGCCTCAGCTCCAACGTTTAAAAAACGGGCGTTATCGACCGTGCTTTGCGTCAGAATTAAAGAAAATTTTAAAAATAATGGCTTGAAAAAAAATTGCGCCTTTAAATAGCCTTTATACGATTTTTCCGACAAACAAGCGTTCGCAAGAATCAAGGGAATAAAGGCTTTTTCTGCCTGACAAATAAGGTTGGGCCAAATTTCCGTCTCAAAAATTACCGCTACTTTGGGTTGATAGGCGCGCATGAACCGCCGCATAGCACCGGACAGGTCGTAAGGTAAATACCGATGGATGAGATTGATATGGCCGTGTTTTTCTATTTGCCGGGCGCCGGAAGGCGTTGTTGTCGTAACTAAAACCGTCCTGCCCTCCTTTAGCCATATATTTAGAAGAGGTAGAGCGGCATTGACTTCACCTAAAGAAACAACATGGAGCCAAATATCAAGAGGCCACGAGCGGTGCGGTTGAATGCAAAAACGTTCTTTAATTCGCGTTCGGTAGGCTTTGTCCTTCCAACTTTTTGCTAGTAATCGAAAAAAAAGCCAAGGGCTTAGCGCCCGCATTAATAATGAATAAAGTAACAACGGAATGTTTCCAAACAAATGATTAGAGTATATCTCACTTGGCTGTAAATATACGCGATTTTACCTAATTTCAAAAAAATTCTGCAATAATAGTATTGAATTATTTTTTATAAACGGCACCGGAACCTGTTAAACTCAAATTCGGATAGGATTTTTTCCGATTGGCTTTATAATCAAGCTTTGCCCGAGTTACTGCAATCCGCTTAAAGTGCTTGGATAATGCTGTTTGATGCACGATGCTCCTTAAGCCCTTTCGATATTCAATTATAAATCAGGAACAACTATGAATTTTAGGTCGTTTTATCAACAACACACGTGGTGGGGGAAGATTTTAGGGGGATTTTTTGGCTATATCATCGCCGGATCGGTTGGAGCCTTAGTTGGTATATTTATCGGTAATTTATTTGACAAAGGATTATCCTCTCATTTTACTAGTCCACACTGGGCTTACAATACAGTCAATCGACGCTTGCAAGAAACTTTTTATGAATCCTTATTTTCAATAATGGGCTATATTGCAAAATCCGACGGGCTGATAAGCCGCAATGAAATTATTATGGCGCAACAAATTATGCGCGAAATGCATCTTTCTAGAACTCAACGCGCCGCATGCGAACACCATTATTCCAAAGGCAAAAAGCAAGATTTTGACTTAATTGCAACCCTAAACCGCTTTGAGCACCACTGCGGTAATAATCATGAATTAATTCGTTTGTTTATCACAACAATTTACAGAACAGCGCAGGTGGATGGTTTAAGTAAGGCTAAAATTCAAGTTGTTAATTCCATTTTTAGGCGCTTAGGATTTGCGGCCTTACACGAACAGAACACCTATCGCGAAGAATTTGCTAACAAAAACTACTCACAAAATAACCGCTCAGAAAACACCGTCTCACAAAACCTGTATCAAGCGTACACCATTTTAGGTTTAGACTCATCCGCAACAAAAGAAGAAGTTAAGCGCGCTTATCGTCGTTTAATTAGCAAAAACCACCCGGACAAGTTGATTGCAAAAGGCCTGCCGGAGGCAAAAATTAAAGAGGCGAACCATAAAACGCAAATAATAACCAAGGCTTACGAACAAATTACTCGAAGCCATGGCTGGTAGAGGTATTTTAACGTGCAGCTTGCAGTAAATCATAAACCTCATTTGCAATAAGATTGTGCGCTGTTACCGTCGGGTGTACCAAATCAAAAAACAAATACCCCTCGCAAACATTTTTAGCCGTAGCGGTTCTTCGAGCCAAAGCCATCTTTAACACAGGGCTGTCGTTAAGATCGTCAACGTCTACGTCGTAACAGGTATTTAATATATTGGTAAATCCGTACTCTTGCGGTTGGTCCATTATTCGATTAACTCCTTCAAATACATCAAACAGCAACCATTGAACTTGAGGCGTTGTCCTTTTGAATTCATCAACCGCGGTTCGTAAATCGATATTGTGTTTGCGTACAAGAGCCGACAATTGCATTTCTGCAGAAAATTCAAAACTTGCCGGAGTGCGGCCTAAATCGGGTAAATTAAGTAGTAAAATATGCTTGGCGCCTTTATCAGCTAGTTTTGCCATCGAACGTTTGATGCCACTAATAACCAAATCAATTTCCGCGTCACTGTTTTCAGGCAAATTTAAATAGTTGTTGGCGCCTATCCAAATTATATACAAAGTGTCTGGGTCGGCTTGCTCGTTATGATCGCGTAAATACAGGTACACTTCATGGCTTAAGGTAAAAATCATGTCGGAATCATCCTCTTCTTCTAAAGGAATCATACCGGCGCCTCCATAGGCGTAATCAAACAGATGCGCACGACCGGCATTGGGAAACATTTTTTCACTTAAAAACTCAACCCACACAGGCCCATTACTAAATCTACCGTCATAATAAGGAGCGGTAGGCAGCTGGTGCTCCATAAGTTCGTATAAATTACCGTTATCCGAGAGACTGTCACCAAAGACCACAATATTGTTAAAAGGAGTTGATGCCAGACTAGCGGCGCACGTCAGCCCTGTTATAAAAAAAAGAACGCCCGTTAAAAAATTTTTCATTATAAGCCCTAGAGTTAGTATTGCTGCCTATTAAATTACTCATCCAAATTATTTCACCAGTAATTTAACCTATACGTTCGTATTAATAAGCGGTCTAAAAGTTGACCCGTTAATTGGGAGGTAAATTATAGAGGACTTTTGTAACCGAACGCAATATTTTCACAGTAACATGTTTTTTTAAAGAGCGCATTGTAGGATAATGAGAACTTACTGAAGCGCTTTTGATGTACGTTCCTAATTACCAAAACCGCTACGTGATAATTTCAAAAATTACAGAAACGGCTACAATTCCTTGGCTTGCCGTAGCCGTTATCTTGCATTGCTTTATCCGTACTTTATAGTGACTGGAAATATTCCATAACCAGAGAATAAATCGCGAGTAAGGAACCTCTGAAAATTTGAGCGCTATTTCTCGTGAACTGTTTTGGTTAAGCGCATGCGGATAATTATTAAATTCCGGTTGATTCAACTCTTTCTCGATATTGGATAAAAAAGAATTATCATCGCCAATCGATGGAAACTGTGTGGCGTCGTTACCCTTTTTTTGCAGCTGCAACCAGGCCAAGGTTTCTTTTTTTTCTCTTAATTGTTGAGCGCCCTGTGACGCGGCTTTCTCAAGCGGTTGATAAACCATTATAAAAATTAGATAACTGGCTAATACAGTGGTCCCAACAAGCAGGTACAGTTGCTCTTTTTTAATTAAATTATCCCACCAATTTTTCATAAGCTTAACTCAAAGGTACTTTTAATCGTATGCTCGGCTGAGGATACCTGCGCTTGCTTTACAATTATCCTCTCCTGCTGTAGTTTTTTTTGCAAAACCTGTATCGCATCAAAGCTTGAGCTTGTAAAAACAACGGTTAATTTTTGCTGGGCAAATTGAATTTCATTAATAGTTGAGTGTTGCAGGTCTACAGACTTGGTGAAGGCGGCCAATAAGGTCCATAACGTGCTTTTGCTAGTAGGGCCCTGTGATTTTAACAGCTGCTGAACACGAAATTTGGGGCTAATAACCTGAGCGGCGTTGGGAAAAAAATGGTGATAAATTTGCGCTATCTTAGAATCAGTATCCCTAATTTTTTTATTGGTTTTATAGATGGATACGCTGGTTGAAACCAACCAGGCGGCTGTAAAAAACAAGACTGAAAATAATGTTAAATAATAATTTTTTTTGCTGCTGGATGCGGGGGAATAGATTCCTTGGAGTAAATTAATAGGCTTTACAGCTTGCAACCGTTGTGCCAGCCAGCTGTGGGTAACGTCCAATGAGGCCTTGGCGCGTTTATTTGCAGCTAACGTTGACCTTTCCAACGAAAACAAGTGCGTATTTTCTTCATTCTTCGAAAGATAATCCAGGGCTAACTGACCCGGTAAAAATCCTTGAAAATTATCGGGTTTGTTTATAATGCCTCCATGTCCGACAAAAACAAACTCGTTAGGGCTCACTGCAAAAAAATCAATCGTTATTACATCAACAATAAGCGTGTTTGCGGTCAAAAAAGACAGCAGCGCGTCAAGATAGGCTTTACTAATAACAACTACTAAATATTTATTAGCGGTATAAAATTGCTTAGCAAAAGCAAAATGCATTTCAGCACTAGCGGCAGCTAATTTATCCTCTAAAGCGTATGGCAATGCTTGGCGTACTTTTTTGTCGTTCACTAAAGCCAGCGGCACCTGGTGCAAACTGGCTTCGGCGGTTGAAAGCACAACCACCGTGTGTGTTTTTTGTTGCATCCGCTTTAGTTCTGTTAGAGTCAAAAAAGATAGCGGAGTTACCACCGCGCCGGTTTTGTCCAAGCAAACACATGAAAATGATTGGGCTACCAATGAATCAATAAAGATGTATAAAAAATTATCTTTCATAGTCTAACTCATATTCAACTGAACGCCGGCGGTTATAAAAAAACACGATTATTGCCTCAAACGAACGTAAAGAGCCCTTAAAGCGGCTCTTTTAAAAAAATCACGACTGGAATACGGTTGCAAAAACCAAGGTTTATTGGGTACAACGCTACACGTAGGCAAATTTCTTGCTTGTTGTAACGGATGCCCAATCTGATTTAAGTTGTTGTGATAAAAGATAAACAGCCAAAGCGTACTGCGGACTGGTATTGTACCGGGTAATTACGTAAAAATTGGGGTAAGCAAGCCAAAACTCCGTTCCCGAGTTGGTTGTAAGTTCTATTAAGCCGATTTTTTTAGGAGGGTTGTAGGCTGCGGTTAATGGTTTTACTCCCGCATCAGCCAATTGCTTTATAGTATATTTTGCCGTTCTGTTTGCGGTGTTAATCAATTTGAATTGACTGCCCGTAATTTTAGCCGGCTGTGCAATTCCTTGGTGTGAGTTCCATCCGTGTTTATGGAAGTAGTTTGCAACACTTGCAATCACTGCTTGGTTATCATTCATTAGATCCTTTTTAACATTACCTTTAAAATCCGCCGCGTAGTATCGGTAACTGCTGGGCATAAATTGAGGTTTGCCCATGGCGCCGGCGTATGAACCTTTGTACTCCAAGGGAGAAACCCGGTGCTCACGGCATAAAAGCAGGTATTCTGCTAACTCTTTAGTAAAAAAAGGCGCGCGTTTGGGGTAGTTAAACGCTAATGTAGATAAGGCATCAATAACTCGATAGCTTCCCTGATTTTTACCGTACGAGGTCTCCACCCCAATAATCGCGACGATAATATTAGCCGGCACATGGTAGCGTTTTTCTGCTTGCGCAAGCGTTTTTTGATTAGCCCGCCAGAAATCCAAGCCTCCTTGTACCCGTTGTGGGGTTAAAAAAATATTTTTATAAACATCCCATGTTTTTTTTTCATAGGGCCGCTCCATTGACTCAATAATTTTTGGTTGCAACTGCACCTCACTGAACAACTGATTCAATTTTTTACGTGAAAATTTATGCTTTTTAACCATAAAGTTCACAAAATACTGAACCTCTTTACGGTGCGGCAGCGATTCCTCGTTGGTGGCAGCCACGGCGCCTGAACCAATGAAAATCGAGAATGATATAAAAAATGATACAAGAAAACGCATATAAATCCTTGGTTTGTCTGCTGCATAGCAAAAAGCGTAACGCTGCGATTATTTTAAGCAATTCTTTGGTAACTAACAACTGCTACCCCATGCAGCCGCCCTATTGCACGGCTCACAACACTACCATTTATCCACCCTAGTGGCTACCTAAAACATGCTTCGCGAAGGCTAAATTTTTACAGTACTACTGCGCCCAACGCAAAAACCCCGTTAAATGAAAACCACCGTATTTGACTGCAAATTCGTACAGAGCAGAGTGTTGCACAGCTTTACTGAACAGCCTGCGTAGAGAGCAGCAAGACTGGTGCCCCCTAAATTCAACGCATTTTTGATAGTCGGAATTAGCCTGGTAACTCCAAGTGCCGCGACGCAATGCACCCCGCCCTGTACACTCAGAAACGTGTTGGGGAAAACATCCATATTATTTCCCACACAGAGATACGCAAGGGCTGAGTTGTACGTACAAGAGGTAATTGTTGGGACGGCTTGATAGGTAAACCCCCCGTTCACATTCGCGCTTGTTCCCGCTGGAGTTTGTACATTAACGGTCACCGTACCCTCCATATGAGCCGGAGCATCAAATGTTAGACTTGTTGAATCAACAACGGATGGTTCAACGGCTAAGCCATCTAAATAAACCGTAGTATTACCCGCGATGAAGTTTGCGCCCGTCAAGCTCACATTACTAACCCCATTAGCAGAACCCATAGCCGGGGACAACTCCCCAACAGTGGGGGGATTTTGATAGTTTAAACCACCGCCTAGATCAGCGCTTACTCCACTAGGAGTTATTACCTGTATTGCCGCAATGCCGCTCGCATGTGCTGGTGCATCAAACGTCAACCGAGTCGCACTTACGTTATAGGGAGCAACCGCAGTCGCATCTACGGTAATGCTGGTGCTGCCATTGATAAAGTTTGTTCCCGTTAGAACGACCCCAAGTGCGCCCGAGGTAGGAACAATTTGCGGATTAATCGCGGTGGCTGTGGGCCTATCCGCGTAGGTAAAACCACCGTTAATCGGGCTGCTGGTACCAACCGGGGTGGTAATGCTTACCGCAACAGTGCCTATTGCGTGCGCCGGAGTTGTAAATTGCAGGTGCGTTGCGTCTATAACCGTCGCCATGATTTGAATTGTATCGAAATTAACACGAGTATTGCCCACAATAAAATTAGCACCCGTGATAGTTACGTCGCTTCCGCCGGCAGGCAATCCCGATATAGGGGATAAGGCCCCCGCAATCGGGGCCTCGGCGTAAAGTAAAGCCCCGCGTAGTATGTTACTACTACCCCCAGGATTCACAGCGTATACATCAACGCTTCCCTTTGCGTGAACTGGAGCGGTAAACGCAATCGAATTTTCGGAGCTCATCGTGGGCACAACCCCCACCCCATCTACGTGCATCTGTGTTACTCCGGTTAAATTAGTTCCCGCTAAAGTCACCGATGTGCCTCCATTTACAGATACAACAATCGGCTCTGCAACGGGCGTTAAGTTTGGTAAGGCCATGTAGGTAAACCCCCCATTTACAAGAGCGCTGGTGCCTCCGGGTGTCACAACCGCCACATCAACGGTACCCGCAGCGTGAGCGGGTACCGCAAATTCAAGTGCAGTTGTGGTCGTGTTTATCGGATTGATAAGCTGTCCATCGAAATCAACCTTCGTTGCATTTTGGACAAAATTTTCTCCGTTTATAATCACAGACGCAGTTCCAGTTGTCGGTCCAGCATTAGGACTAAGGGTTGATACCGTCGGGCTGGCAAGATAGGTTAGGCCTCCCGAAAGGGGAGCACTGGTTCCCCCGATTGCCGTCACTGTTACATCAACATTTCCCATTGCGTGACTTGGTGCTGAAAATTGCAAGGACGTAGAGCTGATGTTAGTTGCATTTAGACGTAGAGCTGATGTTAGTTGCATTTATCAGCACACCATCGACCGATACCTGCGTCGAACCTGGTGAAAAATTGGTTCCAGTAATAGTTATCCCACTCATTCCCGAAAGGGGTATATAGGCGGTAGAAATAGCATCCGCCGTAGGCACTCCAAGGTAGTGAATTGCTATGGGCGCGCTGGCGCCAGCAGAGGTTACTACGGTTAACAAAACCTCACCTGCCGCATGGGCGGGCAAATTAACCGTTATTTCCGTACTGGTCAGGGCCGTAATCGACGCACCTGAAGCAACACCGTCGAGATAAATTGTTGTATTCCCATCAATGAAGCCTGTGCCATTGATAGTCAGTCCAATATGCCCGTCTACGGATACAAACGTAGTAGAAAGAGTTGCGACCGTTGGTGCAGCACTGTACGCAAAGTTAAGACCAGGGCTTGCGCTCGTTCCCCCAACAGTTCGAACCATCACCGTCACCGTACCCGCGCTGTGGGACGGTGCATTAAATTGCAACCGGTCGTCACTTAGTACGGTGGGGATGATATCAACCCCATCAAAAATAACGGTCGTTGCATTGGCCACGAAGTGAGCTCCGGTTAATACAACATTAGACACGCCATTTACGGAGGCCACCGATGGCGTTATTGCTGATGCAACGGGTTGTGCTACATAGCGCACGGTTGTCGAAACCTGTTGTGCTGCAACCCTTATCACAACGGGCACGGTGCCCGCGCTGTGCGCTGGTAAGTCTAAGCTTATAGTAGTAGAGGACACCAGAGTCAACGCTTGCGGGGCGCCATCTATTGTCACGGTGGTGTCTCCGTTAACAAAGCCGCTGCCCGTAATCACGGCATTGACTTGCCCATTAATACTAAGCGTTTGCGGACTGATTTGACTAATAGTAGGTGCTACTGTGTAGGTAAACGTTACCGGAGCACTGTTGCCATTACTCGTGCTCACAATTACCTGAACCGCACCGGCTGAGTGCGCGGGTGTAACAAAACGCAGTGTACTGGTATCGATAAGCGTTGGTGTGATTGAAACTCCGTCAACGGATACTAGGGTATTTTCAATAAAACCCGAGCCCTCTAAAGTCACGGTTGTGCCGCCAGCTATATTGCCCGTTGTTGGCGATATAGCCGCAATTGTGGGTATTGAAACATAATCAAAAACAAGCGTTGAGCTGGTTCCCCCGGGCGTAGTGACCGTAACATTCACCTGGCCAGCTGATGCGCGGCTGGGCATATTCAACAATATTTCCGTGGTAGTGACGCTGCTTGGCGTTACCGCTACACCATCAACAGTAACCACCGTATTACCAACCGCAAAATTATTACCCGTGATCGCAACACTGGAGGTTCCACTAATATTTCCGTAATTAGGCGTAATTGCGTGGACATTTGGCGCGGCAAAATAAGTATAGCCCCCATTGATTGCGCCACTTGTACCACCCGGAGTTGAAATACTTACGGAGGAAACTCCGGCGCTGCTCTGGGACGGCACGATAAAACTCACGGTGGTTTGCGTTACAGATGTCGGGGTAATGAGTGTCCCATCGAAATAAACCGCAGTATTTTGTTCAACAAAGCCGCTACCCTCTACCACCACGGTTGCACCGCCGCTCAAAGCGCCGTTGTTCGGTGTTAAGCTTGATACCGATGGCGCCGCAATATAATTAAGCCCGCGACTTACGGTGCTTGAACCACCAGTGGTTGTCACTTGTACCGACTTTACACCGGCCGAAGACGCGGGGGCGTTAAAAGTAATTGCTGTGGGTGATATTGACGTTATAGTGACGGCCTGCCCATCAACGGTGAGCGCAGCGTCTGCTGTAAATCCTGTGCCTGAAAGCGTGACATTTTCTTGCCCACTTAGGGGTATATAGTACGGTTGAGCCGTGCTCGTGGTTGGCGCGTCTGTATAAGTTATCTCGATAGGGGCGCTTGTTCCGGCGGAGGTTGTCACCGTTAAAGGAAACCGGCCGGCCGAATGAGCCGGCATATCAAATCTTAGCGTCGTTGGTGTAATTATAGGAACAATAGTTGCGCCATCGAAATGAATAACGGTACCGGCTACAAAACCGGAGCCGGTTATAATTACCCCATTTTGGCCTGTAGAACTTGATAGCACCTGCGGACTGATTGCCGTAATTATTGGTCCATCTACATAATTAAACCCGGATTGAACGTCAGCACTGGTGCCCCCAGGCGTGGTAATACTTACCGAAACCTGGCCTGGGGCATGAGCTGGTGCATTAAAGGATAATGAGGTCGCGTTAACATTGAACGGAACTATCGATACGCCGTCAAAATTCACGGTGGTACTTCCGGGTACAAAATGGCTTCCATGCACAACAACGCCCGCACTGCCCGTAATGGGACTTACGGCAGGGTTAATTGTTGTGACCGTTGGAGCATCAACATAGGTAAGCCCAATCTCCCCACTAGAACCGACAGCTGAATTAACACGAACCATATACGTTCCGCCCGATTTAATCGGAGACGCAAAAGTGATGGCGCTGTCGGTAAAGCTCGTAATGGGAACCGTGGCCCCATCAACGCTCACCGTGGAGTTGCTACTAAAGCCCGAACCATTAATTATTACGGAAGCACTTCCCAAAGTCGAAATTACGTTCGGTGACAGACTCGTGATGCTTGGAGCATCACTGTAATGAAAGCCGGTGAAGCTACTACTGGTACCCGCGCTTGTCGTAACGGTAATAATAACCGGCCCGGCGGGATGGCTTGGCGCATCAAATACTAATGAGGTTGTCGTGATATTTCGCGCCACCAGAGTCTGGTTTCCGATGGTAACCGACGTGGCTTGCGGCACGAAGTTTGTTCCGGTAATGGTAATTCCTATCATCCCATTAATGTTAGCCGCGGTTGCAGAAAGACCCGTGATGGTTGGCGGTGCTTGGTAGTTAAAGATATGCTCTGTAGTCGTTCCTGCAGGCGTGCTAATGGTAATACTCACCGGGCCAACACTATGGGGTGGAGCATTGAAATGCAGCGTATTGGAATCGGTAACCGTTGGAATAATGGTTGTGGAGTGATTGAATGAAATAGTGGTTTCATTAGGCACAAACCCACTACCCCTAACCTCTACCGCATTAAACCCTGAGGTGGGAATGGCGTCTGGCGTCACCGAAACAATTGTTGGTGCATCCATGTATTCAAATCCCGCCATCATCATTCCCGTGTTGCCGTTAATGGTGTCCACACGGATATTCACCGCACCTGCGGGGTTCGGAGGCGCATTGAACAAAAGCTCCGTTTTTGTTACGGAAATGGGCGTAATGGTTTTTCCTCCAAAATTAATGGTCGTATTTGGCGTCGAGGCTTTAAGACTATTGCCAGGGACAAAGTTATTACCAAAAATACGCACCCCTAGTACCCCAGAGGTGTTCCCGTATGCCGGAGAAATTCTAAACAGTACCGGCAACGCGCTGGCGTTGCCGTATTGGTACCCCTTTGATAAGCGTGAGGTTTGATTGTCGGGTGTCGTGATAGTCAAGTCTACGAAACCCTCTGTGGAAACCGCCGGCGCTACAACGGTGATAGAATTAAGCGAAACACCAACTACCGCAGCAATCTGACCTCCAAACATTACCAGCGCGTTGTTTGGAAAATTACGACCGTTTATCACCACCGTGTTGCCGCCCGTTATTGGACCATTACTCGGGGTTATTGAAGTAATAGTCGGAGCAACAAGATGCGTTACCTGTTCAGCAATAGCTAAAACTTGATTCATTTTTACCGCGGGTTGCTTAACCCATACCCCAATATCGCTTTGGCTGTTTTTAGTTGCTAGTTTATATATTTTTTCTTCGTAATTTGCTTTGTCGGTTAACATCGTAAACCGCACACCCACGCTGTCATTACTGGGGGTAGGATTGTGAGAAATTACTCGTTGCAGAGTTAAGGCCAGCTCGGTTCCGGCCGCGGTGGTAAGCTTTGGCAACCAGGCCAAAGCAATATCATAAGTGTTGTAAATTTTACGCACCTGCGCGCCTGCGGAAATTTTGATATTAGACAAAACCAATTGTTGGGCCTTTAGACCCCAGCCTAATCCGCTGGTGTTGTGCGTTGAATGAGCATCAAAAATTGTTTTATAACGCAGGCTGTCGTAATAGACCTTGGCTTCAAGCGTGCTCATTGGCGTTACGAAAGCACCCGCACCAATATCCACTCCCGCACTCGTTCCACCGGCAATGTTTCTTTCTAAAGAGCACAGCAACCCCGCTTGTGCTCCGACGCAATTTGAGCCATTGGTTTCAAAAAGCAGGGGGTTTAAATGTACATTTTCAGCGTTTGAATAATAGCCGCCAACGTTAATATTATTTATCCATTTATTTAGACTGGTTTGCAGGCGCGCACCAAAGGCATTCTGCCCCACTCTTTTTTCTAAATTTCCGGACTCAAATGAAAAAGGAAGTTTTTGGTTGAAGCGTTCAACTGTAAATTTCAATAAGGTTCTAGCACTGAGATTAAATCCGAGTGTTCCATTGAACCGATACTGCTTGGAGCCGTATTCACCTAACAACCCAATAGCCGCAAAATCGGTGAACTTTTTTAAATATTGACCGCTGAAAAAAAGACCGGTTAAATTACTGTAGGTTGCCCATCCTGCAAAGGGCCCAGCCAAACCAAGCTGCTCGGTCGTAAAAGCAAAACTATCTAAAAATGGCACGATATCGCTGTGATTCGGATTGAGAGCATTCGGCAAGCTTGCGTGGCTCACCTGATTGATTTGCCGCGCTTTCTCAGAAGGGGTGATAGCGGCGAAAACCTGAGTTAAATTTACCAATAACAAAAAAACCGCAACAATCCTTTGCCTGCTTTTATTCATAATTCACAGTGGTTTTCCTTAACGTAGATCTACTATAAGGAAAAGGGGGTGAAAATCAACACAAATTTTTACAAAACCCCGGTCTTTTTTTAGCAAATCTTTTAAGCTACTTTCTGCTCTCTCATAATTCAGTTAGAATAACGAAATTTTTTTTTAAGGTATATCCGTTGACTGATTTAACCACTATCCGTAATTTTTCCATCATAGCGCATATAGATCACGGCAAATCCACCCTCGCCGATCGCTTCATCCAGCACTGTGGAGGCTTAAGCGATCGGGAAATGGCGGCGCAGGTATTGGATTCAATGGATCTTGAGCGTGAGCGTGGCATTACCATTAAAGCACAAAGCGTTTCGTTAAATTATAAAGCACGCGACGGCATTACCTATCATTTAAACTTTATTGATACACCCGGTCATGTGGACTTTAGTTATGAAGTGTCGCGTTCACTGGCCGCATGCGAAGGAGCCATTTTAGTAGTAGATGCCGCCCAAGGCGTTGAGGCACAGACGGTAGCGGTGTGCTACACCGCTATTGAACAAAATTTGGAAATTTTACCGGTACTGAATAAAATTGACCTCCCTCAAGCCGAGCCTGAACGCGTTGTGGGCGAAATAGAAGATATTATCGGAATTGAAGCCTCGCATGCTATACACGTGAGCGCTAAAAGTGGTTTAGGGGTTGAGGATGTTCTAGAAGCGATGGTTAAACATATTCCCCCACCCCAGGGCGACATAAACGCTCCCTTACAAGCCTTAATCATTGATTCCTGGTTTGATAGTTATCTGGGCGTTGTGTCCTTGGTTCGTATCTTCAATGGCAAACTCAGTAAAGGCGATAAAATGCGTGTTATGACCACTGGACGCTCTTATGAGGTGGATCAGGTTGGCGTTTTTACCCCTAAACGTACGAAACTTTCGCATCTACAGGCCGGAGAAGTGGGGTATGTTGTCGCTGGAATTAAAGAAATTCAAGGCGCACCGGTTGGCGACACCTTAACTCTTGAAAAACATCAAGCAGAAAAGCCGCTGCAAGGTTTTAAACGGGTGAAACCGCAGGTGTACGCCGGTCTTTTCCCTATTAGTTCGGACGACTTCGAGGCGTTTAGAGAAGCTTTGGCCAAGCTAAGTTTAAACGACGCTTCTTTATTTTATGAACCCGAATCATCAGAAGCGCTGGGCTTTGGATTTCGCTGCGGTTTTCTGGGCATGTTGCATATGGAAATTGTCCAAGAACGTTTAGAGCGCGAGTATAATCTAGATTTAATCTCAACAGCACCCACGGTCGTTTACAAAATTGTAACGACTAAAGACGTTGAGTTTTTTATAGATAATCCCTCACAACTCCCCCCTCAACCACAAATTAAGCAGATGTTTGAGCCGATAGTTCGTGCTAATATTTTGGTGCCACACGATTACCTAGGTCAAATTATTACCCTTTGTGTAGAGCGCCGTGGCACGCAAGTGAGCATGCTCTACAGTGGCAAGCAAGTGGCGGTTGCCTACGATTTGCCAATGAGTGAGGTGGTGTCTGATTTCTTTGATCGATTGAAGTCGGTAAGTCGCGGTTACGCCTCTTTAGATTATAATTTTCTACGGTTTGATGAAGCCGATTTGGTCAAGCTTGATGTGCTCATTAACAGTGAGTGCGTGGACGCGCTTGCGGTTATTGTGCATCGCAACGCCGCTCTAAGCCGGGGTAAGTCCTTAACCGATAAAATGCGCGAACTCATTCCCCGACAAATGTTTGATGTTGCTATACAAGCGGCATTGGGAAGTCATATTATTGCCCGTCAAACGGTTAAAGCTCTGCGTAAAAACGTAACTGCAAAATGCTATGGCGGCGACGTTTCGCGTAAACGAAAATTATTGGATAAGCAAAAGGCTGGTAAAAAACGAATGAAACAGGTTGGTCATGTTGAGATTCCTCAAGAAGCCTTTAAAGCGGTTTTTCAAACCGATAAGCGGTAGATGATTTTGAGACCGCCTTGCCTGTGCCTGTTACAAGAATAAGCGTGTTAAAGGGCTTTTTTTAAATGATCATTTTAGAAGTATATTTATAGGATAGAATATGAATTTTGCATTAATACTGGTTGTTTTATCAGCAATGACTGGATTTATTTATTTATTAGATCTCGTTTTTTGGCAAAAAAATCGTTCGCCTTTACAAAAACCTGGCAAAATAATAGAATACGCCCGCTCATTTTTCCCGGTATTTTTTATTGTATTACTGCTGCGTTCCTTTATTTTAGAACCCTTTCGAATTCCTTCAGGCTCCTTAGAACCAACGCTGCAAGTGGGTGACTTCTTAGCGGTAAATAAATTTGCCTACGGTTTTAGGCTTCCGGTTTGGGAGAAAAAAATAATTTCGGTAGCCAATCCCAAGACAGGGCAAATAGCCGTATTTCGCTGGCCTCCCGACCCGAGTTACGACTATATTAAACGCGTAATTGGGACCCCTGGCGATACCATTGGCTATCACAATAAGGTGCTTACCATTAATGGCAAAGTTGCGCCGCAGACCTTTGTTGAGTACACCACGGATGAAAGTTCGGGTAGAGCCGTTGCTAAGTATCGTGAAACTATTAACGGTGTTGAACATTTCATTTATAAAAACCCGAGTATTCCAGCGGTAAATTTTGATGTTAAAGTTCCTGCAAACTCGTATTTTATGATGGGTGATAATCGCGATGACAGTGCGGACAGTCGCTATTGGGGCTTTGTTGACAACAGTTATTTGCGTGGGCGTGCATTCTTAGTTTGGATGAGCTGGAATAGTACTGATATGGGCATTAGATGGTCAAGAATTGGTCGTTTAATCCACTAACCAAGGGAGGGATAAAGCATGAAAAAAAACACCGGAATGACATTAATTGGAACTCTATTTGCGGCAACCTCGACTATTATTATGGGCGCCTTACTCTTAAAAATTGTTCCCGTTTATATTGAGAATTACTCTATTTCTGAAGCCATTACCAACTTCAATAAAAGCTCGATTGCACCTGGGGACGTTGAGACTCAAAAAAGGTATCTTAAAGAGAAAATTACAACCCAATTAGAAATGAATGGGGTGTATGATGTGAAGCCTGAGCAAATTATCGTTGCAGAAACAAGCGGTGATATGTACCGGGTTACCATAGATTATACCGTTACAAAATCTTTGATTGGTAATTTAAGTCTATTATTTACCTTTCACGAAACCAACGAGGTATCACTTGCAGCACAATAGTTTGACACGCTTATGCAGATTGCTGGACTACAATTTTACAAATATTAGTTTATTGCAGCAAGCACTTACGCATTGCAGTCGCGGTGAGAAAAATAATGAGATATTCGAATTTTTAGGCGACTCTATTCTCAGTTTTATAATATCCTCGACCCTTGTAACGCAGTTTTCTCACCGCAATGAGGGCGAACTAAGTCGACTGCGTGCGTACTTAGTAAAAGGCGAACGCCTTGCTGAAATTGCACTAACTATTAATCTGGGTGATTTTTTATTACTGGGTCAGGGTGAGTTAAAAAGTGGGGGCTTCCGACGCGCCTCTATTTTAGCCGATGCCTTGGAAGCAATTATTGCTGCTGTTTATTTAGACGGTGGAATAGAAGCTAGTAAGAAAGTCGTTTTAAAACTGTTTGCGGATTTGTTGCGTGATCCGGCTTTAGAAAATAATTTAAAGGACGCTAAAACAAAACTGCAAGAATTTTTGCAAGGCAATAAATTTCCATTACCCTTATACAATTTGTTAAAAATTGAGGGCGAAGATCAGGAACAGATTTTCCATATTAACGGTTCTATACCGGGATTTAATGAGCAGAGTTTAGGCACTGGAAGCACCCGAAGGAAGGCAGAGCAAGTTGCCGCGCAACAGTTGCTTGCTTTAATCAGTAAAAGTTCGAAAAAAAAATAGCCAACACAATTGCAACCCCACAATTATAGTATTCGACACTGCGTTAGCGTGTGCTAAAAATAAAAAAGCAGGCATTAGCCGGCTTTTTTATAAACCCTGTCTGTTAACTAATCTCAAATAAACGGCAAAGCGCGCAACAGCTATTAAGGCCGACAGTTGGCTGGACGATATTTAGCAAGTGTAGTCCCGCCGGTGCAACTCCAGGTAATGTCACCGTTAGCGGTTTGAGCTGGGGTGAATAGTATTGTTCCGCCACCAGCAAGCGGCGTGTAGGTTATCACGATAACGCCATTAGCGGTGATTTGTATGGACGCAACATTAGTTGTGGCTGCAGGCGATACGTAACCGGTAACAGCCTGAGTAGCCGGTAACGCGCTTTTAGCAAAAGTAGTTTCAGAAACAGCAAGCTTTGCTGCAGAAGCCATAGTAATGCCTTCTGAAATACGGGCGCGAATGGTGTAGTCACGATACGCTGGGATAGCAATAGCGGCAAGGATACCGATAATTGCAACAACTATCATTAACTCAACTAATGTAAAACCCCTGAGTTTTGGCATTACCTCTCCTAAAAAAACCCCATAAAATCATTTGGTTCATTTTTATGGGGCAATACATTATGGTCGACAGTTAGCAGGTCGGTACTTCGCTAGAGTAGTACCGCCGGTACAAGACCAAGTGACGTCGCCATTAGCGGTTAAGGTTGGGGTAAATAATATAGTCCCACCACCCGCTATAGCAAGATAGGTAACGGTAATAATCCCGTTAGCGCCAATTGCGATGCTTTGAACATTCGTCGTCGCCGCAGGAGTTACATAACCGGTAGCGGCTTGCGTTGCGGGTAAGGCATTGTTGGAAATAGCTGTTTCAGAAACGGCAAGTTTCGCCGCAGAAGCCATAGTAATGCCCTCGGCAACGCGCGCGCGGATGGTATAATCTTGATAGGCTGGAATAGCAATGGCGGCAAGAATGCCGATGATAGCAACCACAATCATCAACTCTACCAATGTAAAACCTTTTTGTCTCATAATAAACTCCTTTTAAATTTAATTGCGATTGACAACGTATTCGTGCATCCCCCAGGAGAAACCTAATTCAACTAAGGCGTGCGAAGCGACTCGTCATCCTATAACTATAGCCAATAAAAACTAAAAAAACTATACGTATAAGCTTATTTACTTCGCCAATAACGGCGGCATTTGTATCTATTCACGACGAAAGGTATAATCAAGATTTAGCCTTAGTTCAATTATGAATCGATCTGACATTATCTCTCAATTAATTACCGATACCTTCGCGGTTACCTATTTTAGCAATCAAAACGAAAGTAAATTTCATCAAGTATCGGCTGAGAGTCATTTTAAAATTATTTTAGTCAGTGAAGACTTCAACGACATCAGTACAATTAATCGGCATCGAAAAATTAATAATCTACTGGCGCAGGAGTTCGCAAACGGGCTGCATGCTTTGAGTTTGCATCTGTTTACCCCTGATGAGTGGGCGAAAAATCAACGCACCCTTACCTCTCCTGCGTGTAAAAATAGCGATTAAATTGCCTGAATATGCTATTTTTATAATTACAGTTTTTTTAATTTAGTTTACAATCAACCTCCTTTATTCGGATACGAGACTTGTTATGCTACAAAAAAAATGGAGCACCACCGGTTCAAAAACCTGTAATCCCTCTCCTTTAATTGCCGCATACAGTTGGCCCGCATGATTAAGGCCTGGTCTCATGAAAAAATTTCGACATTGGCCCTAGTTTTATTAATTACCGGCGCCATTGATAGTATTCGCAATCTGCCGCAAACCGCATTATTTGGTTCCTCGTTAATTTTCTTCTTTATATTTTCCTCTATTATTTTTCTGATACCCGTTGCCTTAATAGCCGCGGAATTGGCATCAACGTGGTCTAAAGAGGAGGGCGGTGTCTACAGCTGGGTTTATCATGCTTTCGGTGAAAATTGGGCTTTTTTCACCATATGGCTGCAGTGGATAAACACCATGGTTTGGTACCCCACTATTTTATCTTTTATTGCCGGAACGCTAACCTACTTGATAAACCCTCAGTTAGCGCAAAACAAGTTTTATTTGATTGCTGTAATTTTGATTGTATTTTGGTCGTTAACGTTTATCGGCTTATCGGGTCTTAAAACCTCCGCTAAGTTTGCCAGTTTTTGTGCCATTTTTGGTATGTTGCTCCCCATGGGTTTAATAATAACCTTGGCGATAATCTGGATGGTGCAAGCAAAGCCTTTGGCTATTGATTTAAGTTTGTCCTCAATGCTTCCTAGCTGGCAGGATAAACAGTCTTGGTCTTCTTTAACCGCGGTTATGACCTCTTTTTTAGGAATTGAATTAGCCGCCGTGCACGTCCGTAATGTTAATAATCCGCAACGTAATTTTCCAAAAGCGATGTTTTTTTCGGTGTTACTTATCCTGTCCACAATGATTCTAGGTTCGCTTGCCATAGCAATTGTTTTGCCCGCAAGCCAGATAAATCTTGTTGATGCCGTCATGCAAGCCTTTGCAATTTTACTGGGCAGCTACCATTTTTCTTGGTTTCTACCATTGATTGTCGTAATGCTTTTGTTAGGCAGTTTAGGAAGTATGGTTAATTGGATAATTTCGCCCGCCAAAGGCTTATTATTAGCCGCGGACAATGGATTTTTGCCCCATTGGTTGCACCGTTTAAACAATCATGGAATTGCCTCTCGCATTCTTTTATTGCAGGCCGTATTGGTTACCTGTTTGTGCAGTGCCTTTCTTCTTTTTCCCAGTGTAAACTCCATCTATTGGCTTTTTACCGATTTAAGTACAGAAATCTACATTATGATGTACGTGGTACTCTTTTTTGCAGCCTGGCGTTTAAAAGGAAAATTTAAAGATTTACCCAGAACCTTCACTATCCCGGGTGGGCGCTACGGCTATTATTTTACGTGCGTACTTGGTTTAATTGGGTGCGCTATAACCCTGTTTGTTGGATTTATTCCTCCTGAGAACACTATAAATATGGGCAACAGCAATCATTTTCGTTTGATATTTGCGCTAGGGATTGCGCTCATGCTGTTCCCGGCTTTTGTTTTATTTTTAAGGAAAAAATACCTCCATAACTAGTTGCTTTTTGTAACGCGACATTCGCCGGTTTATATCTTATACTTTAGAAATTCTTGTATTCACTCTGGCGAGCTGTGCACCTAATAAATAAGATTTTTTCCTTATTTTTTCTAAGTCTCGCGTTAACACCAATGCTAGCTTATGGGCAAATTCCTCCCATAAACGCTTCGTTATCGCGCGACATACCCGCTGCAAAATCGGTAGCTAATGCAGTTGCCATGGACGGCCTAACGGTGCTACCCACTGCAACCAATGTTGTTTTCAATAGCACCTACACACTCACTAACAGTCAATTTTACGCTCCAATTAGCTTTGCTTTAGCACATTTTAAAGATAAAGTGACTCTCAGTGAGGTTTCCTTCGAAGATAATTTTAATTTCAACTGGGTTGTTTTTAGCGGGCCCGTTAGTTTTTATCAAGTCTATGCTAAAGCTTTAGGTCAGTTTTTTTTCACTCAATTTAAAGGCAACACCAATTTTAATAAGCTGCATTGCCTACAAAGTTGCAATTTTATGCACGACCACTTTGATCATGCACGTTTTTCACATTCGGATTTTTCCAGTACGCTATCGTTTAAATACAGCGTTGCTAACTCACTAGCGTTCCGTAGTTGCCAATTTGACAAGAATGTAGACATGTCTGAGACAACGCTGCTTAATTTGCAATTTCACAACAGCTTTTTATTGGGCGGAATAAACCTGAGCAATGCTGATTTACGGGGTAAAGTTGCGTTTGATGATACGGAGCTATTTGATTACATCAACTTATCAAACGCTACGATTGGTAAAGAAATTGTTGATTTATCAACCCTTAAAATTACCGACCCTAATAATAAAATTCGCATCAATTTACTCGGTACTGATAGTGCTAAGGTAAAATTCAATTACCAATATTTTAACCTCTACTTTCCCAAAAATACCTCCGCCGTGGAGATTGATAAACTTTATAAAGAGTTGTTAAAAAGCTTTAAGAAAAATGGCGATACTATCAGCAATAAGTTGATGCTTGCTGAGTACCAACACTATCTGTATATGCGTGATAAAAACTATATCTTTGACATTATCAGCAAGTCGTGGTGGAACTACAGCACCAACCCCGAGTGGATATTTTATTGGATAGTGGTATTAATTATTTTTTACGCGACTATAAACACCTTGTTTTACGACCAACTGAGCTCGGACTATTTTGACGTGCCCTTTTTAGCCTCCAGTACGCGCCCCTACACCATCAAAATGAACTTTATATTACGCTTTATACACGCGTTTCCACGCGCCTTATTATTCACTTTTTTGATGTTTTTTGGTACACAATTTAGAATGCGCAATGGTTTGCGAGAATTTAAAAGCAATAATATATTTGTTAATTTATATTTTATTACCATAATAACTACAGGGATGCTTTGCATGTTTTTTCTATTTCATTACTTATTTGCGCAGATTTACGTATGAACAAAAATTTATACAAACAAATAATGACGCGTTTAATTTACGCGTGGATAATTCTATTCGCACTTATCCTATTGCTGATATTTAACTTGTTTGTGCTCAGCGGCTATCTAAAAACCTATAAGTTGATGGTTAACGAGCAGGTTCGATTATTGGAATTCACCTATCAATCGGAGTTAGTAAGCTCAAGCTTAACCAATAGCGTTCGCTACTTCGCACGCACCTTCGATCCCACGGCTCTGTCTTTATATTTGATTGAATTAAAAAAAGTTCGCAAAATTGACGAATATATAATTTATTTGAAGAAATTACACGGCAGCCCACAAGAGTTGCAATACTTTTTAAACACCAAAAAAATTGCAGAGAGTATTCGTGAAAATGAAATAAAATCAATAAAACTAATTCTTACGGCCTATAAAGCCGATAACTCTATCACCCCTGATGAAATTCAAAACTATTACTTAAGCCCCCAAGAAATGGCGCTAACTGCGGATGAAAAACTAAATTTAGCGCATGAACTCGTACAAAAGAGAGACTATCTAAGTAAAAAAGAACAAATCACGCGTTTAATACGGGAAGCACGCACCACCATTAATGATCGAACCGCTGCGAACATTCAAACGGTTGAGGAAAAAATTGACTTTCGTATGTTGTATTTAAAATTCACGGCTTTTTTTGCTCTATGCCTCGTAATTATCATTGTGTGGATTCGCGCACTGTCCATTCGAAGGCTATTGCATTAGCTTATGGTAAATAACGGCACTTTTTGCAAAACCTTGCCTTGGTTTACCTCCATTAAAATGTTTATTAAGCTAAAGGACTCTTTGCTGTTGGTATCGGCTTGGTCGATATAAAACCAATAATCGTTGTATTGTACCGAGGTAAAAACATTTTTTGGCGGGTAAGGCGCACTTTTGATACGAATCATGCCTTGCGTCACCTCCCGCCAATTAAACAGTTTTCCATCTTTAGTGTAGGTTAATGGCGCAAACCCACGGCTACTGTGCGCGAGCGGAACATCCACTCCTTTAGACAGATAGTTAAGCAGGGCCAGTGTACTGCGCATATGCAAATAAATAGTATGCGGCGCTTTAGTCGGGACTGCCATCAGCCATACGTAGGGAGTGCGTTCGCTTATTTTTATTTTTCTGAGTACAGTCTTCATTCTTGTAGGCAAACGGGATAAATGCGTAACGGTTAATTTAATGGCAAAAACATTGTTAATTTTACCCGTTGAAAATCGTAAATTATTCCTTTTTTGCGTTTCAAGCAAGGCCTCGCCTAAGGCTCTAAAATCTTTATAATGCGGCGGATGAGTAGAGGCACTACGAGAAGCGGAACTTGCATTATCTATCTCCCCTATTTTTTGAATCATTAAATTAAACACGTGGTTGCTCCCCCAGCCCGAATCTAATAAAAAATAGATAACGCGTAAATCAATTGGCGTCAGCAAGCGTTTGATGTAATCAAGTCCCCCTAAAGGGGTATAGGTTATAGTTGGAATTTCCATATAACGCACGGATAAGTCGCCGCCGCCCTGTATTACATTATATTGTTGGGCGAGTACATTAAGCGCTGCAGTATGCTCGTATTGCAGTTGGGTGACTATGCTGTTTAAATTCAAGAATAACGGACTGTCTCCGTAACGTAGACGCACTATATTTAACAGCTGTTGCTGTTTTTCTGAATAATGAACGGCTTTATTATAATTAAGACGTTCGGGTTTCATTTGGCGCGATCCAATATTCTGACAAGCCGACAATAGCAACACAGCGCTCAAGCTCACAACTCTCAATTTCATTACTTTCCCTAGTTTAAATACGCCAATACGCCTATTTATTATTGAAGCGAATTAAGCACTCCTCTTATAAGATGTCATTCGCATGCGCCGCGCTGAGTTGGCGCGCGGATAATAAATCGTCAATAGTATTAATATCTTGTGCCGGAAGAACCTGTGCTTGCTCTACCACAATTTTATAGCCTCTCCACATCATGCGCAGCATCTCTAAAGCTTCTGCCTGCTCGAGTGCGCAACCAGGCCAACCTACATAGTCCAACAGGAAATTTGCCCGGTAGGCGTATAAACCTATATGACGGTAAGCATTATCGAAATTTTCTTTATTATCGCGACAAAGCGGTATGGGGCTGCGCGAAAAGTATAAGGCATAATTCCGGCTGTCCCGAACAACTTTTACCACATTAGGGTTTAAAAACTGCTCCAAGCTTTCAATTGGCCAACATAAAGTGGAAACCGGTGCGCTGTGCGTTACCAATAAATTAGCGACCTGCTGAATCAACCGCGCATCAATAAAAGGCTCATCCCCTTGCACGTTCACAATAATGGCGTTTTTATCAAATTTTTTAGTAGCCACAACCTCCGCGATTCTGTCGCTGCCTGTTGCGTGATTGGGGTCGGTTAGTACGACCTCATTTGCAAATTTTCGTGCGTGTTGAGCAATTTCTTCACCGTCTGCGGCAATAATAATAGATTCCGGCTTGGCCCGAACCGCTTGTTGATACACGCGCTCTAAAACGCTTTTCCCGTGAATATCCATTAACAGTTTTCCGGGTAAACGAGTGGAGTGCAGGCGAGCAGGAATAATAATATGGAAAGCGGTCGTCATAACGCTTCTTTTTCCTCAAGAGTAATTGTGCGCGCTTCGTGCTCAAGCATCACGGGAATCTCATCACGAATAGGATAGGCTAATCGGTCAAAACAACAAATCAACTCATCCTTCTTTTTTATCAACGCCCCCTTGCAAAGTGGGCAAACTAAAATGCTTAACAATCGTTTATCCATTATTTATTCTCACTGCGTTACTTTATTGCGGATATATACGGGTAGGGCCTCTTTAGCGAGCACCGGTGCTACCTTTCCTTTAAGAACTAAACTTAACATCGCTCTAGCGGTTGGAAAAATGCGCGTTGTTGCGCGTAGTTGCGTTGCGACTGTTGAGTTAAAATCGGCTAAATAGGCCTCAAAACCCACGCCTGCTAAAATTAGGCCCGGCTTTTCAGGTACGTTAATCGTTGCAGCAGGCCCAACGTGCTCGGACACCACTTTACCATCGTGGCAATCTAAAGCCCAATATACTTCGTTCATTCGAGCGTCTATTACGGCTAAAACAGGATTTTTGGAGGCTGCTGCCTCAACAATAGCCGCGAGAGTGCTTACGGGGTAAACGGGTAAATCATGGGCGAAAGCAAGTCCTTGAGTCACGCTTGCGGCTATTCTTAATCCGGTAAAACTACCTGGGCCACGTCCAAAAACAATTCCGTCCAACTCTTTAACAGTAAGCGTTGCCTCGCTGAGCAGCGCTTCAATCATTGGCAGAATACGAAGAGCATGCTGACGAGGAACGTCCTGACTTTGCTCATAGAAGTGTCCATTGCTGTGCAACGCTACAAAAGCGGTCGTTGTCGAGGTATCAAGCGCTAATAGGTTCATGGCTTAGGCCTAGTTGGTGAATAAAATGCAGAACGCGTGTCTCATCACGTGTTCTAGCCAGCGGTGGTAAGCTTGCTAGAATCGAGCGTCCATACTCACGAGCCGTAAGTCTTGGGTCGGAAATCATTAATACGCCCTTATCGTTTTCATCGCGAATTAATCGCCCCACGCCTTGCTTTAAAGCCAAAACCGCAGCCGGTAAGGAAAGCTCATCAAAGGCGGATAGCCCTTGTTTTTTTAAAAAAGCCATTTTCCCTTGGGTTATAGGGTCAACCGGACTTGAAAAAGGAAGCTTGTCTATAATAACGCAGGAAAGCGCGTCGCCCTTCACATCAACTCCTTCCCAAAACGTTGCCGTACCCAACAAAACCGCATTCCCAAGCTCACGAAATCGCGCTAAAAGTATGGATTTAGATTCTGTCCCTTGAATAAGCAGCGGATATTCTAAGTTATTATTCAATAGTTGAGCAACTTTTTTTAGCGCATGATGGCTTGTAAATAATATAAAGCAACGACCTCCTAAGGTTTTGATTAAAGGCAATGCTCTAAGAACGAGTGCGTTGTAGTAATCGGCATGGTTTGGGTCTGGCATACCTCGCGGTAAATACAATAAGGCTTGTTGCTGATAGTTAAAGGGGCTTGGTAAATACAAGGTTTCGCTTTCGGTAAGCCCTAAGGGCTTGGTAAAACTGTGAAAATTTTCGGCTAAAGCGAGGGTTGCTGAGGTAAAAATATAGGTTGCTTTTTGGCGCGCTAAACGTTGGCTGAAGGATTGCGAAATGGATAAAGGCGTAGCATGGATAATTAATGATTGTTTGAAGCACTCTATCCAGCGTATCGAGTCCGAGTCGTTTTGATCAAACTTTTCAACAAGTAATTTAATTTCCAACACCCTTTTAATAGCGCGCTTTAAACCCGCTTCACAACTGTCCTCTTTTTCTACGGCGGCACTAAGCGTTGCTGTTGCCTCGACAAGATCACGCCATTTTTCGTTAAATTCAGGCAGCGTTTTACAATGCTCCCAGCTTACGCGTTTTTCACCAGGCAAAAGACAAAGTAGAGCGTCGATAGCTTGGTCAATATCAAAACTCATTTTTTTTAACGGCTGGTTAGCCAAGTCCAGTAGTGGCCACTCCTTTAATAATTCGGCAATAGTGTCGGATAATTGCCGGCTGCTTAAGCGCTCCCCATGAAAGTTGGCCGCGATTTCAGTGAGCTGGTGCGCCTCATCAAACACAATTACCTCAGCTCCCGGCAACAATTCGCCAAATCCTTCCTCTTTAAGGCGCGAATCGGCAAAGAAAAGATGATGGTTGATAACAACAATGTCCGCATCTAAAGCGCGTTTTCGGGCTTTAGTTAAAAAGCAGGTTTGGTAAAACGCGCACTCACCACCAAGGCAGTTATCAACAGTTGAGGTAGCGTAAGGCCAAACAGGGGATTCCTCTTTAACTTCTGGAAGCTCCGCACGGTCTCCGCTAATGAGCTGAGGAGCTTTTTTATGAATATGAATAAGATCTGTGGCCACCTGTGGATTAACAAAGCGTCCCTCTCCTACGTGCAACTGTAATCGATATCGACAAATATAATTAGCACGTCCTTTTAAATTTTGCACTTGCAAGCCAAGACCTAAAGCTTTAATTAGAGTAGGTAAATCTTTATTGTACAACTGATCCTGTAAGGTTTTGGTAGCCGTAGAAATAATAACTTTTTTGTTACTTATCAAACAGGGAATGAGATACGCGTAGGTCTTCCCAGTACCCGTACCCGCTTCGGCCACAAGCGTTGACTGCTGGCAAATTGCTTTTGCAATTGACGTTGCTAAACTAATTTGAGCCGCGCGCGCGGTATAACCCGACAGCGCGGTTGTTAATCGCCCGCCTTCGCTTAAAATTCGCTGGCAGCGAATGGGCAACTCATCGTCCGAGCTGTCTATTTTTCCCACTCTTTTTCTAGAAATTGTAATTTATTTGTTTTATTTTCCCAATCCTTGGCATCCGTTAAACCTTCTTTCATGGCGGTTATATTTGGCCACGATTGGGACAGCTGCTCGTTTAATAGCTGGAACGGTTTTTCCGCATCGCATAGATCGTCCTCCGATTTGATAGCGTCTATCGGGCATTCTGGTTCGCAAAGCGCGCAATCAATGCACTCATCGGGATGAATGACCAGAAAGTTTGGACCCTCATAAAAACAATCAACAGGGCACACCTCTACACAATCGGTGTATTTGCACTTGATACAATTTTCTGTCACGACAAAAGTCATAGTAATTCGCCTTTAATTAAGCAATATTAAATCATAATAACGGCCTACTCAGCCAGTAAGTTCAACCTAAAAGAAACCGAAAGTTCTTAGTGATTTCACTTAAATCAAATTTATTCAAAAACAAAGAGAAGCTCATCCATGCACTTAAAGCCGCCAGGTCTTTGAAAGGCGGCGGCAGGTATACCGCTGGTACTAGAATATTTTGTTCGCGCAGTTCTACAAGCAAGGGGAGGTCATCCAAAATCAATTTTCCAGCGAATAATAACGGTATGGTATCAAGTCTGCCTTGGCTGATGGCAAAGCGAATAAAGTTATAGAGCAGCAAAAACCCTTTGGCGTAAGATAAGTCTTTCGTAAAAGGCCCACCGGTGGGCGTACTTCCACGAAAAAGTCGAACGGTATGATTGTAGCTATCATCGGGCGATAAGTTGCAATCTGTAAAATAGCGATAAATATCGATAAAATTAGCACCCTCACGTATCTTATCTAACGCAATAACGCGGTTAGTGATTTTACGCAACCGACCCGGATAGGACGAAAAGGTTACTATCTCGGTAATTACAGCTAAGCCTTCCTGAATTACGCTGCAAGAGGGCGAGCCTTTGGATAAAAAATCGCAGTACGGCTGCATAGATCCGTTTAAAGTGGTACCAACATGCACCCAACCTTCGTGCACCTCTAAGTACCGCAAATCGCGTTCACTGAACATGGCGTGCTGGCTAAGTTTGATGTTATCGGCACCGGCGGAGGCATCCGCAACCATATCATCACTAACCATTACCGTAACTTTCCCAGGGTGTTGGTCGAAAAAACTACTTAATCGTGTTTGTAAAATTGTTTGCGCATCGTGCGGGGTGTATTGTTTGCTGTCGGCCTCAGATTGCAGCTGCACGTCTAAGTCCGTCAATACATCAAATAAAACCGTTCCCAACTCAGAGAGACGGGGACCCCCTGGATAAAACGCATCATCCGGGCTGCCATACAGTTCTTTAGCCAACTCCGAAAACAACGGCGTTCCTCGACCGGCTAACATGAGTGTCGCGCGACAAAATTCTTCGCATTGGCGCTTTATAAGACGCGTAACCGGAGAGTATTGTCCCAAATTATTTTGTGCATCACGAATAATTAACCGCAACTCCTGCTGTTTTTCATGCGGATCATAAGGCAGCGGCTTTGTTGCGTAATAGTGTGCGTCAACTGCTGGAAGTTTTTGCGCGTTATCGGCAAAAAATTGCTGTCTTATCGTATCATCCCACTTAATACTATCCAGAATTCGGATAGTGCGTTGAGCCTCTACCAAACGCGCCGATAAACTTTGGATAATTTCTAACTCATCTTTATCAGCCACAGCAAAAATTCCTCTTTAAACAGGCGATTTCAGTACAGGTGGCTCGAGAGACACTGAGCCTAGCTTGTCGTTATTAGACAAATCGTAAAAATGATTTATGTTGCTGCCCACTAACGGTGGCGGAACTACTAATTTGGGACCATTATAACTTTTCTTATAAAGGGACTCCCCGTTACTTGCGTAATTCGAACACGAAGACAGAACTATCAAAAGTAAAAAAGCTGAAAAAGATTTTATCACTACAACCTCGTTAAATTAATTGTAAATTATTAAGCACTTGCTCAAGAGCCTGATGGTGCTCGGATGATAGCACGGTTAAGGGTAGTCGCAGTTCATTCTCGATCAATTCCATACGACTTAATGCCCATTTAACCCCGATAGGATTGCTTTCTGCGAAAAGCAAGCGGTGCAAAGGCATGAGTTGTTCATTTACCTGTAGGCATTGTTCGCTATCATTACTCAACGCTCTTTTGCAAAGTTCTGCCATACGATGAGGAGCAACATTTGCCGTAACGGATATAACGCCTTTTGCTCCTGCAAGCATCCATTGGGCGGCCGTAAGATCATCACCACTGAAAACATCCATGGACGGGCATAACCGCTGCAAAGCTTGCAAGCGCGACAGGTCGCCCGTGGCCTCTTTTATAGCCACAATATTGGATATTTCTGCCAGTTGTGCGACCGTTTCCGGTTGCAAATCGACGGCGGTACGGCTTGGAACGTTGTACAAAATCATGGGAATAGGAACGGCTGCTGCAATCGCTTGATAGTGTTTAATCAACCCCTGCTGGGTAGGTTTAATGTAGGCCGGCGTCATAATTAGCGCCCCATGCGCTCCGCACTCCATCGCCATTTGAGTGATTTTTATGCACTCACGCGTAGCGTTAGCCGCAGTCCCGGCAATGATCGGAATACGCTCGCGAGCTTGGTGCACGGCCTCAGAGATGATTAGCTTTTTTTCAGCAAAGCTCAGTGTCCCGGACTCTCCCGTTGTACCGGCAACTACAATTGCCTGAGTCCCAGCGCTAATATGATGCTCAATTAGTTCGTGCAGCTGTCGTACATGAACTTCGTCGTTTTCAAATGGAGTGACAAGCGCCACTATGCTGCCTCGAAACATGAAATATCTCCAGTTTTTTAACAATAGTACTGCCTGCCCTGCAATTTCTCAATAAGAAAACAGTAATTTTCACAATTAGAAATGAGCTTTAATTTATCAAGTTACATAATTTTATACTAGAATGTTTATTGAAGGGTCATAAATTAAGGAAGGTCATTATGAACAAAGCAGCAATAATACTATTTATTGGAATTTCTGGCGCTACAATAGGCGGTTGCACCAATACTGAGGTAGGTACATCCGTAGGTGGGGCGGCTGGTGCCGGGTTGGGGTATGCGGTTTCTGGCGGCAGTGCTTTAGGCACGGTGATAGGGGCAGGCGCGGGGGCACTGGTTGGTAACTCGGTTGGTGCAAGTCAAGACCGTCGCGCGTATCGCAATGGGTACGGTCATCGTTATTATCGAAACGGCTATTATTACTACTAAGAGCGTGGTTGAGAACCATCAAAAGGTTAGCCTCTAACTGCGAGGCTAACCCGAACGCTACAAATTAACATGACCTGTTAACATGAGTATAAGTAGAATAATCAACAGTAAACCCACGCCCCCTACTGGACGATAGCCCCATTCGCGACTATATCCCCAGGTTGGCAGACCACCAATCAACATTAAAATCAATACAACTAACAGAATAGTTCCTATCATGATTGCATCCTTGTTAATTAAATCTTTGTAAGTATAGCATAACTTGCAAAGCGTTTTTTGAAGCGCTTCGCCTAAAACTCCTGTTCTTTTAGACGTTTAATTTTTGCCTCTTTCCACCCTAGCCGAACGATTAACCGCCCTACTTAAAAGATTAACAACCCAGTAATTGGTTAAATATACAATCATAACTTATAATTTATATACAATAATAGCTGGGGATAGTGTATGCGTAAATTACCGTTAATCGGCATTGCTCTGCTTGCATTTTTAAATGGCTGTACCTCTGATAGAGTCGCTTATGCTCCAAGTGAGGATAGTGTTCGTGTTGCAAGTGTTGGGGTGTACGGTTACCAACCGTCGCTGGCAGACAGCAATTATCTTGGTGCTGTAGACAACTGGTACGCAGGAACACCTAATTATTACAGCCCGGCGTCCTTTGCTGCTTGGAATTAAGTCTAAGCACTGGGGTCATCGGGCTGAATAGTCAAGTCTAAGGAACTGTCCAATCCTTGATCCTCGCTTAATCGAATTTGCAAACCAACATTGTTTTTCGAATCCGCGTATTGGATAGCGTTTTGCTGACTAATTTTTCCAGCTTTGTACAAATCAAACAACGCTTGATCAAAAGTTTGCATCCCTGATTCACGCCCCTTAGACATCGCATCTTTAATTTCCTCAACTTTTCCTTTTTCAATTAGGTCCGCAATATGCGGTGTGTTGATTAAAATTTCAACAGCAGGAACCCGCGCTTCCTGCAATCCGGGTATTAGTCGCAGGGAAATGATAGCCCTTAAGTTAAGCGCTAAGTCCATCAACAGTTGCTTGTGCGCTTTTTCGGGAAAGAAATTGATAACGCGTTCTAATGTCTGGCTCGCATTATTCGCGTGCAGCGTTGACAAACAGAGGTGTCCAGTTTGCGCGTAAGCGATGGCGTGCTTCATGGTGTCTGTATCACGGACTTCCCCTATCAAAATTACATCCGGTGCCTCGCGCATCGCATTTTTTAGAGCGTTATTGAAGCTGTGCGTATCAATTCCAATTTCACGCTGATCTACAATTGATTTTTTATGTCGGTATAAATATTCAATAGGATCTTCGATAGTTAGAATATGACCGCGTTGATTGGAGTTACGGTGGTCAATCATGGAGGCGAGCGTTGTTGACTTTCCAGACCCTGTTGCTCCGACCACAAGGATTAAACCGCGCATTTCCATTATCAATTTTTGCAAAATTAAGGGCAGCTGCAACTGTTCTAAGGTTGGAATATTGCCTTTGATATAGCGCGCCACGAGAGCTATTTCACCACGCTGTCGAAATAGATTAACTCGAAAACGCCCCACTCCGATAACGGACAAACCCATATTCAGTTCCAGTTCGGTTTCAAACTCTTTTCGCTGTGCGTCATTCATAATAGACGTAGCAATCTCAGCCATTTGATGCGATTGCAGGGCGCTCTGCCCTATAGGGGAGGTTGTTCCGCCAATTTTTATATAGGGTGGTGCTCCAACGCTGAAAAATAAATCCGAGGCTTCTCGCTCAACCATTAATTTAAAAAATGAGGTAATATCCACTCGATGTCCTTGCTTGAAACGCTCCATTAATCAAAAAAATTGCGCCGCATAAAAAAATTGCCCACTTTTCGTAATGAAAAAAACATAATTACAAGCGTTGCTGAAGCATTTTTTGCTGCAATTTCTAATACAAATAAAGTTTATTTAACTGTAAAAATTTAAATATGTCTAGCACTATCGCCTATAGAAACTATCTGAGCTACACTAGGTTTTTTTATAGTTGACTATACATTGTATGTCTTTTGACCCTGAATTATTAAGCTTGTTGTTGCAGGGTGCTACGCTCATCACCCCCAACAATCGACTTAGTGATGCGTTAGTGCAGACGTTTTTTAAGACTCAAAAGCCTAAATTTTTTATCAAGCCCGCCTGCTTTTCATACCAACAATTTTTGCAACAGCTGTACGCCCTTCATAGTTTAAATAATACATCGACTCCCCTTCTGCTCAATAATTTTCAGTGTCAGCACCTGTGGTTGCGCGTTGCGGGATTAGACGCCAATCCCGGTTTAATTCAAGAACTGCAAAAAGCGTGGAAAGCCTGCCTTAATTGGGATATTGATTTTAGTCATCCAGCCTTTGGCACGACGAATCAAACCCATCTTTTCCAGCAGTGGGCGCAGCAATACAGCGCCGATCTTGACGCATTGCAAAGTATTACACCCGAACAATTGGTTAGTTTTTTGGTATCGGAGCAAACACCCATTACGTCTGGAGTTTTTATTTGGTATGGATTTGATATTTTCACTCCCGAGCAAGAAAAATTACAAAACTACCTTTTGCAGAATAATTGCCAACTCATCATTCGTGATGCAACACGCTCTAATAATCAGGCATTATTGTATACGGCGGTTGATGAGCTTGATGAAGAAATGCAAATGGTTCATTGGCTGCAAGAAACCGCCACCAATGAAGACGGAACTATTGGAGTAATAGTCTTTGATTTGCAAGCAAAAAAAGAACGGTTGCAACGCTTATTTTCACAACAATTGCCGGATGTTTCCTTCAACTTTTCTTATGGGCAGGTGTTAACGCAGTACCCCATTGTGAACCTTGCCTTAACGTGTCTAGCCTTAGACCCAGCGCAGATAACCGTTGAACAAATGAGTTGTTTATTAAGCTCGCCGTTTCTAAGTGAGTCGGCTTCTGAATTTAATAGCCGTGCACACGCCCACGCCACGTGTGATGCCTTAAAAGACTCGATAATTAACGCCGATATCGCCGTCCAGGCATTAATGCCCCTTACCCCTGTTCTGGCGACTATTTTAGCAACTCTACCGTGCTTGCCCGATGCTGCTGAAGTGAGTGAGTGGGTTGGCGTTTTTTTACAACGTCTTCAGCATTTTGGTTTTCCCGGTGAAATAACGCTCAGCTCAGAAAGCTACCAATGTTATCAGCGATTACTGGAGCTGTTCGATGAGTTTTATGGATTGGGACTCATGGCGCAAACGCTGAGTCGGGAGGAGGCTTTGTTGACTCTGTCCCAGCTCGCTAAATCAACCGTTTTTCAAGCGCAAACTGTTTGCGCCCGGGTACAAGTGCTCGGCTATCTGGAAGCCTTGGGCTGTCCTTTTGACCACGTGTGGATTAGTGGATTACACGAGAACGCATTCCCGGCAAAAGTGCGGCCCAGCCCTTTCATTCCTATAGTGTTGCAACGCTTGAAAAAAATGCCGCCAGTAACGCCCCAACTGCAATTAGACGTTGCGTTTAAAACATGCGAGCGCCTTAAAAACAGCAATAAAATTGCGGTATTTAGCTATCCTAATTACAGCCAAGAGAGACGCAACTTACCCAGTCCCTTTTTACAAGAATTACCGGCTTATACGCCCATTACCATGAAAACCGCATTGGCACCGGCACCACTTCATTGGCGTATTGAGCACTATGAAATACCCCTGGTTACAAACACGATTGTTAAAGGGGGCGCCTCATTAATTACCAATCAGGCTAAATGCCCGTTTCGAGCCTTCAGCCTGCACCGGTTGCATGCCCGTCGCGTTGAAAGAAACACCTATGGTTTGGACGCGCGCCAACGCGGACAAATAATACACAAAACTATGGAATTAATGTGGCAGCAATTGCAAAATCAAGCCACGCTAATTGCTACAGAGGATGCAACCCTTGAAGCGATGCTGGAAAACGCAATTCAAAAAGCGATCATCCCTTTTTGCCAGCTGCGCCCGCATTCGTTCGTTTCCTTATTTCAACAAGTAGAAATAAAACGGTTAAAGCATTTAATTGGCGTATGCTTGACGCAAGAAAAACTACGACCGGCATTTAGCGTTGATGCACTTGAGAAAAGCTTTACCCTAGCGCTTGGTGCGCTTGAAATAACGATGCGTTTAGACCGGCTAGATACCGACACCCGCGGAGAAAAATGGGTTATCGATTACAAGACCCGTATCCCTAACAGCATGCCCTGGTTTGAAGACCGCCCCCAAGAACCTCAGCTGCTGCTGTACTCCTTACTGGATGAGGCAATTACTACGCTCTTATTCATAAGCTTGAAGGCGGGTAAAATTACTACCAAAGGAATTTCCGCTCACACCTGTTCCAATTACAGTAGTGGAATTCACCAAGAAGAAAACTGGGTGAGTCGACGCGCGCAATGGAAAGACAATCTTGAAAAAATAGCGGCGGAATTTAGCGCCGGCTACTGCCAGCCAAAACCTATCAACGCGAGCATTTGCCAGCACTGTGAAGTACAGAGTTTATGCCGTTACAAATTCAAGTCTTGAGCGAACGCGCTTGACGAATAAACATTTGGGTAAAATAGAGCCTGCCCTGTTTGTCTTTTGCTACGCCTATACCGCTTAGGTTGTAGTTGCCAATTATATTTTGTCGATGTCCCGGGCTTTTAATCCACTCCGCTACTATAACGTTAGGCTTATAATTATAAGCCACGTTTTCTGCTCCGGCTTGGCAGTTGGGGAGCGTCGCGTAAATTTTTGTGATTCGCTCTTGAAAAAATTGATGACCAAATTTAATCGCATGCAGCGCCATATCAGCACTGTGCTTTTGTGCCTGCTGCGCAATAACGGAGCTGTTGGACAACGAGGCTAATCCCTTACTATTACGGTATTGATTGATTTCTTGCAAAATTTTCTTTTCTAAGACGCCTTCCGCCCTAAGCGTATTACCCGAAATGGTCAATAATAAGACGAGCGTAATACGCAATACTTTGTTCATAATAACTCCCGACGCATTCAACCACAGGTCAAAAAATAAGAGTAGTTTATCTAAAAAACACAAAGTGTACATCGCTTTAGATCAAAGATGAACGTGTTTTTTGCATCACAACGTGCAATCAGTTCTGTTTTCATAAGTTTTAAAACCCAACAAGTTTAAAAGTTCTTTATTGAAGCAATTGATTTCACAGTTTTCGTCCACAATGAGCTGAGGCGACTCAAACACCGAAAAATAAAATATGGCTTTTAGACAGCGAAAAATAAAATATGGCTTTTAGACAGAAAGTGCGTTAGTAATAAATAGGATTGGCATTTACTAAAGAATACTATTTAAATCTACCAGGGATGAATCGTATGCCTATAGATGTTTCCGTTATCAAAAGAGCGCTTGAGCGATACAAAAGCGATACGGGTTATCTTAGGATGTGGTATCCACTTCCAGAAATCGGTGAACTAACCGATTTTATAGTTAAACAGCCCGCAAATGTTGGTGAACTTACTGCTGGTGAAGAAATGAAATTAATGCGCATTCTTTGCAAACGAGAGGATTGGGAGTCCCCGCGTGCGTCAACCGTTTTGTTTAAAACCTTAGCGGACGCGTTGCCTGCGAACCTGCATCAAGCGTCCCGATTGTTATTTGAAAACCGAGCGCTGAATGACACCAATTATAAACTGATTCGCTGCCGACCCGAGCAGGCCGTCATTATTGCACAATGCATCCTGTTGATCGGCAACGCGTTTACTTTAGATAACTACATCTACGCTCTCGACTTTGACAGCCTGCGTGTAAGTTTTGATTGTCTTAAAAAATTACGTGATAATAATTTACTCAACGAAGTGATTTTTATTACTTTCAATAAAGTCAGCCATCGCCAGGAGATGCTCGAGGCGCTATTCATGATTGCAAACTGCTGTGAGATGGCGACACTCTCACCTTATTTTAGCGAGCTTGAGCACCCCGACTACTTTTTCAAAAATCTTCTATTACTGGATGAAATTTCAGGAATTTTAATTACTCAAGAAAATGTCTTGGCGATAATGCACCATTCGCAGTTGGGAATCGTGCTCAATAATGCCTTACTGCAAATCTACAGCCGGGCTGGGCAAAATGGAAGTTCGTGCTTATCGAGCTTTTCAATTGCCAAGTTTATTGACCAAATAAAATCCTCAACACCACCAACGGACGCATTTGCACAAACCCCTCAGAGCCATCCGGAAACATTTTTTCATCAGCCCCCCGCTCGCCTCGATAAACGCGAGCCGGTTTCATCCAATTTCCTAGCTTAAATTGTGGGTGTGCAGGTCGCAGCGTGCTTGCCGGTAAAACCGATATTGCTCACGACTTACCGCGCGCGCGCCATCATTAGGGGCAACAAGCTGCATAACGCGTTTAAATCGCGTATAAAAGGAAGGAACGCTTTCTGTCAAATTTAACAAAATATCATTAAAGTTTCGTGGTGTATCGCTGTAACCAATCTGGACGGGCGGCGGCGTATCCGGGCCCTCGCCTTGCAGATTATGTGGGATAAAACTCGTATCATCAAAAGTCCAGAGCAACTCATCAAGCAATTCAGCTGCCGCCTTATCACCACAAAGCACAAACACGCGATGGCCCCGTAAATAGGCTTTCTCTAGCAGTCGACAGGCGGTTAAATACAAGGCGTCTGGTTCTGTCTTATTCACCAAATAAAAATCAACGCGCATAAGCACCCTTTTCTAGCAGCTCAATGAGCAGCGCAACGGGTCGCCCCGTAGCCTGTCTTTTTTTGCCCGAGACCCAAGCCGTTCCGGCAATATCCAGATGAGCCCAACGGTATTTTTTCGCAAATCGCGATAAAAAGCAGGCCGCGGTTACCGAGCTTGCGGTTCTATCAAAGCCGGCATTGATCATGTCCGCTATAGGGCTTGATAAAGCTTCCTGATATTCCTCCGTAAGGGGTAAACGCCAACAACGGTCGTTCGACTCTAATCCTGCTTCTGCTATTAAATTAGCTAAAGTGTCGTCTTCTGTAAGCAGGCCGGTGTTAATGGTACCCAAAGCCACAATCACGCCGCCGGTCAGGGTTGCAATATCTACCACAAAGTCTGGATTGAAGCGTTCCGCATACGTGAGAGCGTCGGCCAATACCAATCGTCCTTCCGCATCGGTGTTTAAAATTTCTACCGTTCTCCCAGACATAGTTGTAACAATATCGCCCGGTTTTACAGCGTTTCCACTGGGCATGTTTTCAGCACAAGCGAGTAAGCCTATTATATTAACGGGTAAGTTTAATAACGCCGCACTGTGAATGGCCCCAAGAACACTGGCCGCTCCGGCCATATCGTATTTCATTTCATCCATCGCATTAGCCGGCTTCAACGACAAGCCACCCGAGTCAAAGGTAATACCCTTGCCAACCAAAACAATTGGTGCTTGATCGCCTGCTCCTTGGTAATGCATTTCAATAAATCGGGGTGGAGCAGCGCTTCCCTGACCCACGGCTAACAGGGCCTTCATTTTTAATTCGTTAATCTGCGTTTCATCGTACACCGTGGTGGTAATCGCTTGGTGTAATTGTTGCAGCTGCTCGGCTTGCTCTGCTAAAAATATGGGGGTACAAATATTTGCCGGCAAATCCGCCAAACGCCGAGTTAATTTAATCCCGGAGGCTATAGCACCGCCTTTGGTGACGGACTCTGCATCCGCTTGCGGCAGATAAAAACGAACCCGGTCTAGCGCAAAAGGCTTATTATCGCCTGTTTTAAAATCCAGCATCTGATAAAATTCGGCGTCCAAATGCACGATACACTGCTGTACCTGTTTGTTTGCATTTACGGAGTTTATTGGCGGAATGAGGATTAAAACGCGCTTTACGGATAATTTATGCAGCGCTTGATATATTTCATGGATAATTTTTTTGCATTTTTTTAACGAAAAATCGTGGCTAGTCCCGCAATTGATGTATAAGTCGCGCGTTTTATTATCGTTAATATGCCAACTCCAATCGCCAAAATTCGGTAGAAAAGGCCTAACATCGGCTAGCGAGGGGTGTATCTCTGAGTTGGCAGAGACTAGAGCATCACTAAAAAATCCACAAATAAAAGTTTCATTACTATCCGGGTGCGGCGTGTTACTGAGCTCGTAATCCATAAATACTTCCTAAAAAGGGCAAAAGCTGTTAGTTTACCTAATCTTTCATGCCAAGCAAACATTACTACCCAGCCCGAGAATAAACGTGCTTATTTTTCGCTATTTAGCCAAAGAAGTTTTTATTACCCTAGTTTCGCTTACAACTATTTTACTGCTTATTTTTATGAGCAATCAATTTGTACGATACCTCAACAGAGTTGCCAGTGGCGAAATTCCTTTGGCGATAATAATGAAGCTCATGATGCTCGAACTGCCCAACCTGATAGGCTTACTCTTGCCGCTTGGTTTTTACATCGCCCTGCTTGTGGCCTATGGCCGCTTGTACGCCGACAGCGAAATGACTGTTTTACAAGCGTGTGGGTACGGTCCCAATCAGTTGCTGCGACACAGCTATTTTCTGGCCCTGCTGGTGAGCGTTACGGTGCTCATAATCATGCTTTGGGCAAGCCCATACATTGCAAAAGCACGGACGACGCTTTTAAAAACCACAGGAGTGCAAACGCTTATTCAAACAATAGTACCCGGGCGTTTTACCGCAGTTTCCCGTGGACGCGAGGTTTTTTACGTGGAAAAAATGAGCCGTAATCATACCCAGGCGGAAGGCGTTTTTTTAGCACGGCAAACCATTAAAAAAAATACGATGCGCTGGGATATTTTATGGGCCGAAAAGGCCTTTGCCAAAATTGATAGTGGCAATAAAGAGCATTACCTTATCTTAAAAAATGGCAATGAGTATGAGGGGAAACCGGGTTTAGCCAATTATCAAATTACCCAGTTTTCTGAATACCAAGCGCGACTTCCGCATCCAAAACTGCCGGATCAAAACGATATCCGTACCGCTAAAACGTCAACTCTATGGCCTTTATGGAATAGCGACCGGCGCAAGGCAGCTGAATTGCAATGGCGCTTGTCCGTACCTTTAATGGTACTCACCCTAACATTGGTTGCCATTCCGTTAAGTCGTGTAAATCCGCGCGCGGGTAAATTTGCAAAGCTGCTGCCGGCCATTCTCCTCTACATTATTTACGCGAACCTCATGTTTATAAGTCGCGACTGGCTAATAGCCGGTAAAGTGCCTTTGTGGATGGGGATGTGGTGGATTCATCTCTTAGTATTACTTGTTGGCGCCGCACTCCTTTTTCGTAACAGCAGGCATTTAGGATAGAACGCTTATGAAGCTCGTTGACCGCTATATTATAACCAACGTTGTGGCCGCAATTGGGTTGGTAACCCTCGTACTTGCGGGGTTGCAAATTTTCATTTTATTTGTAAACCAACTGGACGATATCGGCCGTGCTGATTTCGGTTTAAGCAAGGTCGCGCTTTATGTCTTGCTACAGATGCCCTACCAGGTATATCTATTTTTTCCCATGGCCAGTTTACTTGGTTGCTTAATAGGTCTTGGAGTAATGGCGAATAATCGCGAATTAGTTATCTTACGTGCGTCTGGAATGTCTATTGCCCAAATTACTTTTGCACTGATGAAAGCCGCCCTGTTATTAATCGCGTTCGTTACGATTCTCGGCGAAACCGTGGTTCCAGAGCTTACCCGCTACGCTACTGATTTACGCATTCAAGCGTTAACCGGTGGTCAAGCCTTGCGAACCGCCCATGGAGTTTGGTGGCGTTATCATAACGACTTTATTTTAGCCGGAACCGTGTCTTCAACTAAATTAACGGACGTGTCTCAATTTCGCTTTGATGATCAGCACCATTTGCAATTAACGCGTAAAATTGCTCTTATTTACCCTGAGGATGGAATTTGGTACGCCCGCGATGTGGCTCAAACGGAATTATCGTCCCATGAAACCAAAGCCTCGCATCGTACTAAAATGATTTGGGATGTTCGTATTAAGCCTGATATTTTGAGTATGAGCGCAAGCGAGCCTGATGAAATGTCGCTGCACGAACTTGCGCTGTATTTACGCGAACAAAAAAACATTAAGCTTTCCGCACCCTCGTATCAGCTTGCTTTTTGGCAGCGTATTGTACAGCCACTAACGACCATGGTAATGATGATCCTCGCAATTCCTTTTATTTTTGGACCGCTACGCAGCACTACAATGGGTTCAAAACTGTTAATGGGCGCAACGGTTGGTTTTGGATTCCACATCCTCAATCGTTTTGTAGGCCCAGTCAGTCAAGTCCTGCAAGGACCGCCTATTGTGGCCGCACTAGCCCCAACGTTGTTGTTTTCTGTATTAGGGATATATTTGATGAGGCGCATGCGATGACAAAAGCAAGAGCAAAAATCGGTCGTAAAATCCCTGCAATGACTGGCTATTTTTTATCTTTTGAAATATCTTTTAACCACTTAAAACTTGTAAAGCGAGATGTATATGCCTAAACGCCTTGATATTAACTCCGTTTTAATTTTAGGAGCCGGTCCTATTGTCATTGGACAGGCTTGCGAGTTTGACTATTCAGGAACACAAGCCGTACGTGCTTTAAAAGAAGAGGGCTACCGGGTTATTTTAGTTAATTCAAACCCGGCGACCATTATGACCGACCCGGAACTGGCCGATGCAACGTATATTGAACCCGTGCAATGGCCTGAGGTTGCCGAAATTATAGCGAAAGAACGACCTGATGCCTTGCTCCCTACTATGGGCGGACAAACCGCTTTAAATTGCGCACTGGATTTAGTACGCGAAGGAATTTTAGAAAAATTCAATGTGCAGATGATTGGCGCTTCGCGCGAAGCAATCGATAAGGCCGAAGACCGCGACAAGTTTCGCCAGTTAATGAAAAAAATTGGTTTAGAAATGCCGCGTTCGGCTATTGCTCACAGTATGGAGGAGGCTTTCCAAGTACAAGTGCAGCTAGGATTTCCAGCCATTATTCGCCCATCCTTTACTATGGGCGGCAGTGGAGGAGGCATTGCGTACAATCGTGAAGAGTTTGAGGAAATATGCACCCGCGGCCTCGATTTATCACCAACTCGCGAGTTATTAATTGATGAGTCCGTTTTAGGGTGGAAAGAGTATGAAATGGAGGTGGTTCGCGATAAAAATGACAACTGCATCATTGTTTGTACCATTGAAAACCTCGACCCTATGGGCGTACATACCGGCGATTCAATAACCGTAGCTCCAGCGCAAACATTGACGGACAAAGAATTTCAACGGATGCGCGATGCGGCAATTAAGGTTTTACGCGCTGTTGGCGTGGATACGGGAGGCTCTAATGTCCAATTTGCCGTTAACCCTGAGGATGGCCGATTATTGGTTGTGGAAATGAACCCCCGTGTCTCGCGCAGCTCAGCGCTTGCTTCAAAGGCAACCGGTTTTCCAATTGCCAAAATTGCGGCAAAACTTGCCGTAGGGTATACCCTTGATGAATTAAAAAATGAGATTACCGCCGGGGCGACACCGGCATCTTTTGAGCCGACTATTGATTACGTAGTTACAAAAATTCCCCGTTTTAACTTCGATAAATTCCCACAAACTTCGCAGGTCTTAAGCACTCAAATGAAATCTGTTGGTGAAGTTATGGCCATAGGGGCAACGTTTCAAGAGTCTCTGCAAAAGGCTATCCGAAGCCTTGAGACCGGGCGCTTTGGATTGGAGCCTTTGTTTCCCAAAGATGGTGACAGCGCCCAATTGCGCGGCCATTTGCGCGAGCCGACACCGGATAGACTCTGGTATATTGCCGATGCTTTTCGTCAAAAAATGAGCGTCGACGAGATTTATCAAGAAAGTAAAGTTGACCCCTGGTTTTTAGGCCAAATTAAAGAATTGGTTGCATTGGAGCGACGCGCTTTTGGTAAAAACATTAGTGACTTAGACCCGTCGTTTTTATTTTTGCTTAAAAGCAAAGGCTTTGCCGACGCCTATATTGCTCGTTTGATTTACGCCAAAGAAGAAGACGTACGCCAGCATCGATTGCAACTAGGAATATTACCAAGTTACCAACGCATTGATTCCTGCGCGGGTGAATTTGCAACTCCCACGGCTTATTTATACTCAAGTTACGGGCTTCAATGCGAAGCCGTGCCGGATGACTCGCTTAAGAAGATAATTATTCTGGGTGGTGGTCCTAATCGAATTGGTCAAGGCATTGAGTTTGATTATTGTTGCGTGCACGCGGCTATGGCGCTTCGTGAACAAGGCTACCAAACAATTATGATCAATTGCAATCCCGAAACCGTTTCCACAGATTTTGATACATCCGATAGATTGTATTTTGAACCGGTAACTCTTGAGGATGTACTCGCCATTGCTGCGCTTGAAAAGCCAATGGGTGTCATCGTCCATTATGGCGGTCAAACGCCGCTAAAGCTGGCGCGTGCGCTAGAAGAAAATGGAGTCCCGATAATTGGGACGTCTCCCGATGCCATTGATATGGCCGAGGATCGCGAGCGCTTTCAGCAACTTGTAAGTGCACTACAATTACACCAACCTGCCAATGGGACTGTGCGTAGCTTAGATGAAGCTTTGGACGTTGCAAAACGCATCAGCTACCCCTTAGTTGTACGCCCCTCCTATGTATTAGGCGGGCGGGGAATGGAGGTTGTCTATAACGAAGAGGATTTACGTCATTACCTGCACCATGCCGTGGCCGTATCTAATGATTCACCCGTATTATTGGATAAATTTTTAAACGACGCCATTGAGGTGGATATTGACGCCGTATGCGACGGTAAAGAAATAATGATTGGCGCCATTATGGAGCATATAGAACAAGCCGGGGTGCATTCTGGTGACTCAGCGTGTACTCTGCCTCCCTTTAGTTTAAGCGTTGTCGTTCAGCAAGATTTAATAGAGCAACTGCGTCAAATGGCAGTAAAATTAGGGGTTGTGGGTTTGATTAATGCTCAGTTTGCGATTCAAGGGGATGACATATTTATCCTTGAAGTCAATCCACGTGCCTCGCGAACGGTTCCCTTTGTATGCAAAGCTACCGGGTTATCCTTAGCCAAAATTGCTGCCCGTTGTAAAATTGGCCAATCATTAAAGCAGCAAGGCTTGAGCCAGCATTATCCTATGCCGGCTTTTTATTCGATAAAACTGCCGGTTTTTCCATTTATTAAATTTGCAGGAGTGGACTCGATACTTGGGCCTGAAATGAAATCAACGGGTGAGGTGATGGGTATTGCTCGTCGATTTGGCCAGGCGTTTGCTAAGGCGCAAATTGGTGCCGGCTGTAATATTTTAAAAAGACGGCGTGCTTTTGTATCCGTGCGTGATCCCGACAAAGCACGCGTTGGCGAAATTGCGAAACGGCTCATACAATTAGGTTTTGAAATTGTGGCAACTCGAGGTACCGCATTAGTGTTACACGCAGCCGGTATAGATTGCCGTCGTATTTATAAGGTTGCAGAAGGCCGGCCGCATATAGTCGACTTAATTAAAAATAATGAAATTGATTTTATTGTTAACACAACCGATGGCAAACAAGCCATTGCGGACTCCTTTGCAATAAGACGCAATGCATTACAATATAAGGTTAGTTATACTACAACATTGTCCGGTGCTGAGGCGACCTGCTTAGCGATGAAGTACGAAGATCGACGCACCGTCACCTGTCTACAAGATTTACATTAGAGGTAATTATGTCTACAAAACATCCAATGACTATTCAAGGTTCTGAAGCTTTAAAAAAAGAGCTGCATTTTTTAAAGTACGAACGTCGGCCAATTATTGTGGAAGCAATAGCAACCGCGCGCGCGCACGGGGACCTTAAAGAAAATGCCGAATACCATGCCGCCCGTGAGCAACAAAGCTTCAATGAAGGGCGAATTATTGAAATTGAAGCCAAGCTTGCTCACGCGCAGGTTGTCGATATAAGTAATTTGCCAAACCACGGTAAAGTGGTATTTGGAGCCACGGTACAGGTCTTACATCTGGCTACCGACGCTGAAATGGTTTTTCAAATTGTGGGCGAAGATGAGGCCGACATCAAGGCGAACAAAATATCCTACAGCTCACCAATTGGTCGCAGTCTCATTGGCAAACACGTTGATGATACGGTCGTTGTCACCACACCTGGAGGCTTGGTTGAGTATGAAATTCTGGATGTTAAATACACCTAGGGATTAGGACCATATGAGTTTTTTTATAATCGATATCAAAGGCACACAGCTTTCAACAGATGAGCAGAAACTGATCAAACAGCCGGCCGTAGTCGGTGTTTTATTATTTACGCGCAACTTTGAAACCCTTAGCCAGTTGCAAAACCTAACCGCTGAGATAGTCGCGCACCGAGCGGATATTTTTATAGCTATTGACCACGAGGGCGGCTACGTACAACGCTTGCAACGCCACGGTTTTAGCGCTATTCCTGCCGCTAAAGTGTTTGGAAAAATGTTTGATTGCAACACAGAATCGGCGCTTTCACTCGCCGCATTTTATGGCCATAAAATGGCGCAAGATTTGTTGGAGGTAGGCATTGACCTCGGCATGGCTCCGGTTTTAGATATAGATGGGGGGAACGCGGTAATCAGCGGGCTGGATAGAGCTCTGCACGCCAACCCAGGCGTTGTTAGCCAGCTTGCCAAAGCTTTTATAACCGGTATGCGTGAGGCGGGTATGCCGGCGGTTGGTAAACATTTCCCCGGTCACGGCTCCTGCTTAACCGACTCTCACCGAGATAAGCCCTACGACTACAGCTCAGAAGAAATTCTTCGCAAACGCGAATTGTATCCATTTAGTGCGTTGATAAAGCAGCAGGAACTGGCCGCTATTATGCCCGCACACGTTACCTATCCCGCTATAGATGCGCAGTTTAGTGCGGGATTTTCCTCTATTTGGCTGAAAGATATCGCTCGAAAAGAGCTTCGCTTTGATGGGTTAATAATAAGCGATTGCCTGGGCATGGTTGGAGCGGATATTGGTGATATGAAAACGCGCGTTGAGCATTCTTTTAAAGCAGGATGCGATGTAGTTATTATTTGCAATCAAAGTATTGAATGTTTGACGGATATTTTGAGCAGTCCTTACCGCCGTGAGGCCTCAGCGCACAGGCGTCTGCAGGATTTTAAGAAAAAAATGCTCCGTTTTTCACACCGAGCGCCATCCAAACGCCGTGAAAATTTTGTAGAGCTGGAAGAGCTCCCGTCTGCGCATAAAGCGTTAAATACTACAAAAAGCGTGTAATTGGTCATAATGCCAATTACCTTTAGGCGCGTTCACTAGTAAAAGCCATAACTTTGTCAATGGACGACTCTTTAAGCGCCAAAGCGACCAATCTATCAACTCCTAAAGCCACGCCGCTACAGGCGGGTAATCCATGTGTGAGCGCTTGCAATAAATAGGGATCGGGGCGAACGGGACTTAAGCCCTTATGCTTTCGCTGTGCTATATCTTTATCGAAGCGGTTGCTCTGTTGCTTTGCGTCACGCAGCTCATGGAACCCATTTGCAAGCTCCACTCCCTGATAATAAATTTCAAAGCGCTCAGCAATATTATTACGCGTTTGCGCTAAAGACGCCTGCGATATCGGGAAGTTGTACACCGCAATGGGCGCTTGTTCTGACTTAAAAAACGGTTCAACAATATGCGACATCAGTAAAAATAAATATTGATCCCTATCGGTTTCATCAGCACCGATTACACCGCTCAACTGAAAGCTTTCCACGACTTTTTGCAGGTCTTCAATAGTACTTGTAAACGGGTCAATAGCGCACACTTGCTCGAAAATCTGTTGGTAGGTTTTCATAATAAGGGGCGGGCACTGGAGCACGAGTTGTAAAAAGCTATCCATTTCAGCCAATAATTGATGGTGATCCGCACCCACCTTATACCACTCAAGCATAGTAAATTCAGGATTATGCCAGCGCCCTAATTCATCGTCACGAAATGCTTTAGTCAATTGAAATATTGAGCCGATTCCTGAGGCTAATAACCGTTTCATATGATATTCAGGCGAGGTTTGCAGGCAATATTCTTGGCTGTTACTAACGGCTCTTATTGGAGAAAGATAGACATCCGTTACCCCAAAATGCGCCATTACCGGAGTTTCCACTTCCAAATAATTGCGCTCATAAAAAAAAGCGCGAATGCTTTGAATAATTTTAGCGCGCTGCTGCAACGCGTGTATGCTCGCGGTCGGTTGCCAATCCATTAATAAAAAATTCCCAGCTCCAAGCGCGCAACCTCAGACATCCGCTCTTGCGTCCATGGTGGATCCCAGACCAACTCGACCGAGCAATCATTGACTTCCGGCACTAAGTTAACAGCCTGCTCCACCGTTCCGGGAAACGTTTGCGCCACAGGACATCCCGGGCTCGTCAACGTCATTTGAATATCAACGTGATTGTCGTCTTTGATATCAATGCCATAAATTAGGCCTAAATCATAAATATTAGTCGGGATTTCAGGATCAAACACTGTTTTTAACGCCGCAATTATTTTTTCATGCAGTAAATTTTTATCGTTTTTTTTCTTTAAACCCAGCATCGTTACTCCGTCGAAATTATTTCAGCCTTTTGCTTTAAAGCCGCTTCAAGCGTATGCCACGCCAGAGTTGCGCATTTAACACGTGCAGGATAGGATTTTACGCCCGCAAGAACCGTGAGTTTATCTAGGTTTTGCCAATCGTCCTTACTTTCTACGGTTAGCATCGTATGAAAACGGCTAAACAAGCTATGCGCATCTTTTACGCTTTTTCCACACACCGCTTCGGTCATCAAAGAGGCCGATGCTTGTGAGATAGCGCAGCCGCAGCCGACAAAACTAATGGCTTCAATGCATTCATTTTTGATAATTGCGTACACCGTTAATTTGTCACCGCATAACGGATTAAATCCATTGGCTTGATTGGTGGAACCCGCTAAACAATGATGGTTTCGAGGGTTACGATTGTGATCAATTATAGTTTCTTGATACAACTCTCTTAAATCTAGACTCATGCAAAAATCTCTTCCGCTTTAGTAAGTATTTCAAGACATTTATCCACTTCAGCAACCGTGTTGTAAAAGGCTAACGAAATACGCGTGGTTGCGGCTACCTCGTAAAAATCCATCAAAGGCATAGCACAGTGATGACCACTGCGAACGGCCACTCCCGCACTATCCAGTATAGTGCCTAAGTCGTGAGCGTGAATGCTGGCGTGAATAAAGGACAGAACCGGTACTTTATTCTTAGCAGTACCGATAAGGCGGTACCCTTTTAATTGCTGCAATCCATTTGTTGCGTAGTTCAACAGATATTTCTCATAGGCTACCGTGGCGTTCGTATCTAAGCGGTCAAGATAATCAATTGCCGCACCGAAACCAATCACCCCGGCAATATTGGGTGTTCCGGCTTCAAATTTATAGGGAACTGGCGCGTATTCTGTTGCGGCAAAAGATACGGTATTAATCATTTCGCCCCCGGCTTGATAGGGAATCATATTTTCTAACAATTCCATTTTTCCAAACAATACGCCTACCCCAGTTGGGCCGAACATTTTATGGGCGGAAAAAGCGAAAAAATCACAGTTTAAGTCTTGAACATCAATCGGTAAATGCGCAGTTGCTTGCGCCCCATCTATTAATACTTTGGCACCAACAGCATGCGCCATAGCGGTCATATCTTTAATTGGATTAATGGTACCTAGGGCATTGGAGGCATAACTTAAAGCAACAAATTTAGTTTTAGGATTAAGTTTTTCAGCAAAATCATCCAAGTCAATTTCGCCCTTTAAAGAAATAGCCGCAACCTTTAAAACCGCACCCGTTCGCTGACAAAGAATTTGCCAAGGAACGATGTTAGCGTGATGCTCCAGATGGCTTATCAAAATTTCATCGCCAGGACTGATGTTTTCTGCAACATAGCTGTAGGCAACTAAGTTAATAGCATCGGTCGTTCCACGAACAAAAATACAATGCTGGGCGCTAGGAGCGTTGATAAAACGCGCTACCTTAGAACGCGTGTCCTCAAATTGTAAAGTAGCGCGAGCGCTTAACCCATGCACACTGCGATGCACGTTCGCGTTATCCATTTGATAATAATGGCTCATCGCGTCAATAACGGCCTGCGGTTTTTGTGTGGTTGCCGCATTATCCACATAAATGAGCGGATTATCGTTAATTGTCTGCTGCAATAGTGGAAAATCGCGTCGAATTTTTTGTACATCAAAAGTCGTGGAATGCATGCTCTACCCCAATTGTTTCTCAATTGAATGCGCTATCCAATCGGCAAAAATACTGTTGGAGATAAGTCGAAGATTCGTGGCCGCAAAGGCGGCTATTAAATAACGAATGGACTCATCACGGCTCAATCCGCGTGCTGACATATAAAATAAACTGTCTTCGTCAAGTTGACCAACAGTGGCTCCGTGCGAACACAATACATCATCGGCGTAAATTTCAAGCTGTGGCTTAGTGTCTATTTCCGCATTTTTAGAAAGTAAAATATTTTTATTTTGCTGCAAGGCCTCCGTGTGTTGCGCGTCCTTAAAAACAACGACTTTGCCGTTGAAAACCGCACGGGATTGACCTTGGAGAACGCCTTTATAATCTTGCGAGCTTTGGCAATCGGGTACACGATGGTTTACCGTGGTGTGGTGATCGATGTGTTGATTGTTGGTTGGCATGTACACACCATTCAACAGGCAGCGCGCAAAAGGTTCTTGCAGGTTAAAAATACTATCGCTGCGTACTAATTTTCCACCAAAACTGAATGAGTGGCTTTCAACAACACTCGCACTCTGTTGCTGCACACCTAAATAGCCAATATGCGTAGCTTGCGTACCTTCGCATTGAAATTTGTAATGCGTAACAGTGGCCCCTGAACCGGCATGAATTTCTGTAATCGTGTTCGTACAGTAATTGCTTTGCTCAAACCCTTGGTACAGTTCAACAACACTAATCGCGGAGTTTTCTTCGGCCACAATAAGATTGCGATTGTACACCACCTGACTGTCCTTATCTTGCCAATATTGCACAACAATAGGGTCTAAAACTTCTATTCCTGCTGGGATAAATACAAACAACCCATGATGCAACATTGCTAAGTTAAGCGCTTGCAACCCATTATCAGAGACGAGTATTTTACCCAAGTACGATTCAATTTTTTCAGGGTGCTCTACTAGCGCCTGATGCATGGGCTGAATAATTATTCGCGGGTCTAATTGCGAGGTCACATCGCCAAGATTAGCAATAACACCATTGTTTATAAATAAGGTAAGGTTATCAGCAAACACCGGCGCACGAGTATTAGAGGCGCTATTTTCTGGAGGCGAATATTGTTGCTGGCAAAAGGGGGTTAAATTAGTGTACTTCCAATCTTCATTGTGTTTGGATGGAAACCCCACTTTTGTGAAATATTCTAAGGCGTCGTTTTGGAGCGCCGCAAGCCAGGGTTCAGAACGTACCCGAACATGACTACGATAAAACTCGATTAGTTCCTTCATGCTTGAGCGCTCTCCTCCAACCAGCTGTAGCCTTTCTTCTCAAGTTCCAAGGCTAAGGATTTGTCACCCGATTTAATAATACGACCATTGGCTAAAACATGAATATAATCCGGTTCAATATAATCGAGAAGCCTCTGATAATGAGTCACTAATATAATTGAGCGCTCGGGTGATCGCATCGCGTTAACACCGTGTGATATTTCACGCAAGGCATCAATATCCAAACCCGAATCCGTTTCATCTAAGATGGCAAGCTTTGGTTCTAAAGCCACCATTTGCAGTATTTCATTGCGTTTTTTTTCACCACCGGAAAAACCTTCGTTAATACTGCGGTATAAAAAACTTTCGTCCATATCCAGCAACTTGCATTTTGCGCGAATAAAGCTAAGAAACTCAATAGCGTCTAAGGGATTTTTTTGTTGCCCTTTGCGCACTGCGTTAACCGCGGCTTTCAAAAAGTTAATGTTGGTTACCCCGGGAATTTCAACAGGGTATTGAAACGACATAAAAATACCTGCTCGCGCTCTTTCCTCAGGACTTAGTGGGGTTAAATCCGTGCCTTGGTATAAGATTTCACCACTGGTGAGCGCATAGGCTGGATGGCCTGAAAGTACTTTCGATAAAGTACTTTTTCCAGAACCGTTAGGACCCATAATAGCGTGCACTTCGCCGGGTTTAACCTGTAAATTTATGCCTTTTAAAATAGCTTGTTCATTTATTGCAACATGTAATTCATTAATTTTTAACATAATTAACCTACTGCCCCTTCCAAACTGATACCCAATAACTTAGAAGCTTCAACCGCAAACTCCATAGGCAACTCTTTTAAAACTTGCTTGCAAAAACCATTAACGATCATAGATACGGCATCTTCCGTATCAATACCACGTTGTTGGCAATAAAATAATTGATCCTCGCTAATTTTTGAGGTGGTGGCTTCATGCTCCAATTGCGCACTGGGATTTTTAACTTCTATATAAGGAAAAGTGTGTGCCGCACAGGTATCACCCATTAGTAAAGAGTCGCATTGGGTAAAATTACGTGCGTTGGTCGCGGTTGGCGCAATGCGCACTAATCCCCGATACGCGTTGTGCGAGTAGCCGGCGCTAATACCTTTTGAAATAATAGTCGAACGGGTGTTTTTTCCAATATGAATCATTTTGGTGCCGGTATCCGCCTGCTGATAGTTATTGGTCAGCGCGACTGAATAAAACTCCCCGACGGAATTATCACCCAATAAAATAACACTCGGATATTTCCAGGTTATCGCGGAACCGGTTTCTATTTGCGTCCAAGAAATTTTAGAGTGCTTGCCACGACAGGCGCCGCGCTTGGTTACAAAATTGTAAATACCGCCCTTGCCTTCTTTGTCACCAGGGTACCAATTTTGCACCGTTGAATATTTAATCTGCGCGTTGTCGTGCGCCACTAATTCAACAACTGCCGCATGCAATTGATTTTCATCACGCATTGGTGCGGTACAGCCTTCTAGGTAGGAAACATAACTGTCGTCGTCGGCAACAATTAAGGTGCGTTCAAATTGGCCGGTGCTTGCTGCATTGATTCTAAAGTAGGTTGATAACTCCATAGGGCACCGAACCCCTTTTGGAATATACACAAACGAACCGTCGCTAAATACCGCCGAATTTAGTGCTGCGTAAAAATTATCGCGATAGGATACAACTGAGCCTAAATATTTTTTAATTAATTCGGGGTGGGTGTGGACCGCCTCAGAAAACGGACAAAAAATAACGCCAAATTCGGCTAATTTTGCCTTAAACGTTGTTGCCACAGAAACACTATCGAACACCGCGTCCACCGCAACGCCGGCCAGCATCTCTTGCTCGCGAAGCGAAATACCCAGTTTTTCGTAGGTGCGTAACAACTCAGGGTCCACCTCATCTAAGCTTTTCGGTGCGTTTTTTTGACTTTTTGGCGCGGAATAATAGGAAATAGATTGAAAATCTATTTTAGGATATTTAACACTCGACCACTCAGGATGCTCTAAAGTTTGCCAATGAGCGAACGCTTGTAATCGCCACTGCAACACAAATTCAGGCTCACCTTTAATCGTAGAAATGCGCCGAATTACATCTTCATCAAGACCTGGCAAAAATGTTTCGACATCCACATCGGTAACAAAGCCATGTTGATACTCCTTTTCAAGGAGGGTATTTATTTGCTCATTACTTCTAGCCACACTTACTCCAAAACGCCAATTTCCGTACAAGTTCATACCAAATAATCGACTTAAAAATTACAGTGTAACTATTCAAGCAAAATAATAATCCAATAGATTTTAAATATTGAGAGAATTGCCTTCAATTTTATAAAAGATAATGCACTGAAAATTTCTTATTACAGTTGACTATATATGGTTCAATTTGCTGACCGTGGATAATAACAGTAATGCGGATAAAAATCCATAGTTATTCCAATTTCTCACTAAAAGCACTGCGTTTATTGAAGTATTCGTAATACAAACGCGCCTCGAAAATTGATGCTTTTACATTGACAAATAAAATGAATTGCTGTATATTTATGCAATTTTTTAGGGACTCAATTCATGTTGTTGGCATCCTCTCGATTTTGGACTTTATTCGGCGTACTTTTCCTGACCTCTTTATTGCACGCAGAACCCTATAATATCACGCAATTAAAACAAGAAATTAGACACTACCACGACTCAGGCCAGTATGAAAAAGAGATAGCAGAGGTTATCTCCCACGCTAGTCAGTACCTAGATTCGCAGGTAGCTGAAAACAATCAGCGCGCTCCAAAATTAAAATTAGCCCTGGTTTTAGATATTGACGAAACAAGTTTAAGCAATTACGACCAAATTATTCAACGCGATTTCATTGGTAATCTTAAAAAAATTCATCACGATATGCTATTAGGCAACGATTCGGCTATTACACCCACGCTTAACCTGTATAATCAAGCCCTTAAAAAAGGGGTGGCGGTATTTTTTGTGACCGGTCGCAATGCCTCAGAAAAAGCCGCGACTGAAGCGAATTTGCAGCGTGTTGGCTACCGTAATTGGAAGGGTCTTTATATTAAGCCTGATAATTATACGGATAAATCGATAATTGCCTTTAAAACTGAAGTACGTAAAAAAATTACCGCGGATGGCTACACCATTATTGCGTCTATTGGCGATCAGTACAGTGATTTAATTGGTGGTTATACCCAGAAAGAATTTAAACTTCCAAATCCTTTTTACTATCTTCCCTAATTTCTATTGGAGTTGCTAACCTAGGTTGCGCAACTCTCCCCCCACATTATCACGCAATTTATGATATAATTGAGCACATTCAAACCAACACCACTTTAACTTAAGGTGCAACTAAGGATTTTTTATGGGATTTACCAAACTCGGCTTAATCGAGCCACTTGTGAACGCTGTTATAAAAAAAGGATACAGCACGCCCTCCCCAATACAATTACAAGCCATCCCCGCGGTTTTACAAGGGGGTGATGTGCTTGCATCCGCGCAAACTGGAACGGGAAAAACCGCGAGTTTTGTGCTGCCAATTTTACAGTTAGCCAGTACCAAACCGGCGATTAAGAGCAACAAAGTACGCGTGTTAATATTAACGCCAACCCGCGAATTAGCCGCGCAAGTTTTTGATAGCATTAACGAATACGGATGTAATTTGACCGTTCGCAGCGCGGTAGTTTTTGGTGGTGTTAAAATTAACCCTCAAATGATGCGCTTACGGGGCGGTGTAGATATCCTTGTCGCGACTCCTGGGCGTTTGATGGATTTGTACAATCAACGTGCGGTACAGTTTGATTCGATTGATACACTGGTATTGGATGAAGCCGATCGTATGTTGGACATGGGTTTTGTTCATGAAATTAAGCGTATTATCCGATTGCTACCTCGTCAACGTCAAAATTTGTTGTTTTCTGCTACTTTTTCAGAAGAAATTCGCACGCTGGTTAAAAGCATTTTACACAACCCTACAGAAATTGACGTGGCCCCACGAAATACTGCGGCTACCGCTATTAAGCAATTGGTTCACCCAGTAGATAAAGGGCGCAAAACCGACCTGCTCAGCCATTTAATTCATTCAAAGAAATGGGGACAGACCCTTGTTTTTGCCCGCACCAAACACGGTGCCAATCGGTTGGTTAAAGAATTAGCGGAGGCGCAAATTCATGCCGCAGCTATTCACGGTAATAAATCGCAGTTGCAGCGCACCAAAGCCCTGCGTGAGTTTAAATCCGGCGAAGTGCATGTTTTAGTTGCGACCGATATTGCCGCTCGCGGTATTGATATTGAGGAACTGCCTTTTGTGGTTAATTATGATTTACCCCAGGTTCCTGAAGATTACGTACATCGTATTGGTAGAACCGGAAGAGCCGGAGCTACTGGATTGGCGGTATCCCTTGTCAGCGCTGACGAGTTCAGTCAGTTGAGTGCTATTGAAAAGCTTATCAAACGTAAAATTGAACGCGAATTAGTTGATGACTTTGAGCCTTCGCATTCGCTGCCTAGAATGGACAAAAACGGAGCTAAAAAACCCTCTTCTTTTAGAAATAAAGGCCCTTCCACCAGTGGTAATAAAAATAGTTCTCCAAATTACTCAAAAGGTCGGGGGACGAATACGTCAAAACCGGTGGCTAAATCACCTAGAAAAAAAACAACCGCCTAATTTTACGCCCTCCTTAGTTCGCACAGCCTTACGTAAAGAGGGGAAACCAATGGTTGTTGTTGCGTTTCGGTCGACGTCAAAATGGTGACTTAAAACAACCTCTACCGCTTAAGGAACTAGTCCTCTTGGTTCGCGTTATTTTTCTTGTGCGCATACATGGCTGCATCGGCATCACCCATCATCCTTTCCAGGTTGCCATGCCGTGCAGCGTTATACTCAACACAGCCAAAACTAAAAACAGTTCTGTAATTATCCTGCGTCTTTATTAGCAACGCTTCCGCTAGACTTTCAGTAGATAACGATATTACCTCGGCGGAAACCCCAACCGAGAGGATACAAAATTCATCGCCACCTAAGCGAGAAATAATATCCGCACTTTGAAAATTTTCTTGCAAGCTTAGAGCAAAATTTTGAAGAACTAGATCGCCCTCACTGTGTCCAAAATTATCGTTTATGTCTTTAAATTTATTCAAATCAAAAAAAGACAATGTGAAAGCGATATTTTCCCGGTGGCAGTATTCAAAAATAGGATTTGCAATAGATAAAAACCCACGTCTGTTATATAAGCCTGTGAGTTCATCGGTTGTCGAAAGGAGAAGGGCTTCAAGCTCAGCCACAACCGTATTGGCAAGATCGCGCATAATTGCTAATTCTGCTTTTTTAAAGACTCTTTTTTTACGGTCAATTAAACATAAAGTTCCGACATTATACTTATTATTTATTTTTAGCGGACAACCTAAGTAAAATTTAATGAAGGGGTTTTGGGTTACCAATGGATTATCTATAAAACGAACATCTTCGGCGGTGTTTTCAACTATCATTATTTCATCCGACAAGATAGCGTGTGCGCAAAAAGCGCTGTCACGAGAGGTTTCGTCCGATTCTAAACCTTGATTAGATTTAAACCACTGACGGTCACTATCAATCAAACTCACCAAAGCAATTGGCACATCAAATAATCTTTGTGCAATCCGCGTTATCCTATCAAATCGCTCTTCAGGCTCTGTGTCTAAAATATTCAATCGCTGCAAAGCTTTGATACGCTGTTGTTCATTACTAGGTTTGGCCGCACGCTCCATGACAACTCCCTAAAAAAGTTTTCTTATTAGTGGAACCTCTGTGGATCAACCCGTATTTTTAGAATAGTAACTGTTTGGTCGTACAATAACTCAGTTGAGCGAAACAGAGGGAATGGCTCCTCCGTTTCGTTTATTTATTGCGTGTTCACCAGAAATATTGATTTTAGTCACGAGCACCTACGTATTTATCATCAAAATATTGGCGAAGCTTTGTGCGCAAGGTTCCACGGCTAATTCCCAGCATCAATGCCGCACGGGATTGATTGTATTTACAGTGTTCCATTACTGCTTTAAACAAAGGTGTTTCTATTTCTTCCATAACTAGACGATACAACTCTACCGAATCGAAATCTTTCAATTCAGTAAAATACCGCTGCACGGACTGAGTGACGTTGTTGGCTAAAGATGACGATGATGCTTCAGCCTCGTTCATTAACATACTCACAGATTGCTCCTCTTGTAGATTAAATAACTAGTCCTTAATCCTTAAAACAAGTACACGTCTGTCAATACTTGTTCTAAGGATTAAGGGGCGTAGTTAAATTAGAATTTGGTCATTGCTGAATCAAACGGCTTACCATTCACTAATAATTTACCGTGACTGACGCTTAGATGGATAGATAATTTATCACCCTCGTTAACTACCAAACCATTTTGAACCATCGTATTTAATTGCATCTGCGTTCTAGTGTTTGCGTCTTTCGCCATAGCATCGCTAAGCACAGGGATGGATACAGGAGTTATCGTGGTTGTTGGGGCAGTAGTAGTTTCCGGTAAAGCACTGTTGGCCACGACGGCTGCCGCGGCTTGTTCTTTAACCACTTTTTGCGAATTCGACTCGTTTAAAATTTCCCGAACAATTTTTGCAGGCACGGTTAAACGTGCATCGCCTTCCACTTTTTGAATAAGCTCAAAAGGATTATTGCTTTCATTTTTTGGTAAACTTAACTCTAGTTTTCCATCAATCGAACCTTGAGGCATCTCTAAACGAAGCTCCGAAACTTCAATTTTTGCGCCTTTACTGAGTAATTTAGGGACATCTGGTAAAACCGCTAGTAATGCCTGTTGCTTTTCCAGTACCGTCCCCTGCTGAGCTTGGGCGGCCTGCTGGTTAATATGCGCCAATACGGCTGCGTCTAAATTGACGACTGAAATGGCTACTTTGCCAGGACCGTAAGATTTACCATCTGCAAACACCTTATCGATGGAAAGTTTTAGATGCGAATCAAAAAGCCCATTATCAATATCACTATCGCTTTCCATGTTAAGGTTGCTTAATTCAAACACTTTTTTCTCAGCGTGATTTATTGCAACCGAGGGTATAGATACATTGGCATAACCTAAATATAAGCCGTTGTTTGTCTTATGTAATTTATAATTGCTGCTTATTGTACCGATCGTCGCATTGGTCAAATCTTTAGTAATTTGGGCGCCTTGCAGTTCAAAACTTCCATTAATTTTATCGGCGTTTTTAGTCACCGTTGTTTCGCTCGTCATACCCAACCAATTCAGCTGGCCACCTTGCTTTCGCGCTAATTTAAAACTAGGCAGTTTTAATTCGATAGTGCTTTTATTAAGGTAGTTCACTAACACGTCTAAGCTTAAAGCAGGCTTAGTGGAGTCTGCGGTAAAGGTATTAGCAAATTGCGCATTAAATTTATTGGGCAAGGGCAAATTGGTTTGCGCATATCCCAAACCAAATTTAATTGATTTATTAACAAACATTACCGGCCCGTGATAAATGACTACAGGTATGGTCATTTCTAAATTTTGCGCCGCAATAACCTCCGTTTCACCATCGGTTGTTTTCATTACGCGTTGAGGAATGTGGGCTTGCCACTCAATAGTTGCGGTCGACGTAAACCAGCCTCTATCGTAGTTTAAAATTTTAACCATAACGCTGTTGGACGCATTAACAACGTTCAGGTTTTCTTTTAGGGTTCGTTTAGTCACAACACCCATACCAAAATAGCTACCTAATATAATAGCCGCGGCAATTCCTGTTAATCCAACAACCTTTTTCATCATTTTCTCCAACGTTGAGCAGATTTAATTTATAATTTTATAAATTAGTTTATTTGCACCAATTCTTTATGCGGTTTTGTAAATAAAGCATTTATATGCTGTAAGTTTTCCCATTTGCCAAAATAAACAAGTTTAGACAACTCATTCTGATCTAGCAAACATTATTCTGTAGACGGCAAGATTAATTTTACAATAGGTTGTGCCACTGTTAGATTTCTTTTCCAAAATACTTTTATTTGCACGGCTGCCAATCACTTCTTTTTCTTATTGGTTGCAATTTAGAAACCGCCGTTTAGCACTCAAAATTATTAGAGGAAGCAGTCGTAGATATTGGATTTAGAAAAGCAAGATTTTTCGAACAGGTAGCATTTTGCCAATCGGCGTCACAAGCGCGCTTAAGACATTTTTTCAAAAATTCTTTGATAATTTGGACTAACATTTCAACTGCTCGTTCTTGCAAAGAGCCCACTCAATGGTAGGTCTTTTTAAGTGGCTGATGCGCAGGCTTGCAATAGGTTTCTTTCACAGCGAACGCCAAAGCCAAAGCAATTAACGAGCATATTGGTAATATTCGTAAGCCTGCTTGAAAGTCTGGTAGTAATAGTTGTTCAACATTATAAGCGCGTGAACCCGCTGCTAAATCAACCAAATACCCTACTAGCGGTTGCATAATAGCACCGACAAAAATAGAAATCATGTTAGTAAAGGCAATAGAGGTGCCAACTACGGCTTTTTCTTGAATTTCTGTAGAAACGGCATAGGCAATAGCCACACCGGTATTAGTAAATCCAAAAACAAAGAAAAGTGCGTAGGCAGAAAATGTACTCATGCTAGGGTAGAAAACGAACAGAGTTGAAAAAATAAAGCCAAAAAATGCAGAGGCGATCATCAGAGGCTTACGACGCCCCATTTTATCAGACAACCATCCTGAAAAAGGACCGCTTATTCCCCAGCCTATAAATATTAAACCCGTTGCAAATGCTGCTGAATGGGCACTAAGACCCCGGCCATATTGCAGATAAGCCGGGCCTATCGATTCACCTATTACCGCGGTGGGTCCAAATAAAAACCCTGCGTATAAAGCATTAAACCACGTCTGCCGATGCGATAAGATAATTTTTAAACTATTAATAATAGAAATTTTTTGCCTATCTTTAAGATCCTTTCGCTGCGCACCAGGTCTACCCTGAACAAATTGGTATAAGAATCCCGCCAGAGCGATGAATAAGAAAGCTATAATGAGCATGCTGTGTCGCCAGCCCACGTTTCCAACTAAAAAAGAAATCGGTGCTTCACCCGCCGCGGCCCCAAGCATACCCAACGACTGCGTGAGTCCGGCTAATAAGCCCAGCATTGCGGGCGGAAACCACGATGTTGCCAATCGTAGCGTGCAAACAAAAGCAAAAGCTGCGCTAAAGCCTATAAGCATACGACCTACCGAAGCCATAGCTAGACCATCGGCCAAACCAAAAACACCGCATCCAAGTGCAGTAATAAGTGACATCACGGTTAATATACCGCGAATACTTAAACGGTCTACTGTTAAGCCTACCGGAATTTGCATAATAGTGTAGGGTATATAAAATGAGGCCGTGAGAATTCCAAAACCCACTTCATTAATACCAAAATCTATCTGTAAACTGCGGTGCATAACACCCGGCGCCACACGCGCCAAATAATCAGAAAAATAAAAAGTGGCCGCTAAACCCCATACTATCCATGCAAAGGTTAATTGATTGGTGCGGGGAGACTTAATAATTTGAGACACAGCTATCCTATTTCAGTAATTTTCAGGTTAAAAAAGTACGTTTGGTGGTCTATTTTTTATCCAATACACCTTGGGCAAATTAGTTGCAAACAGAATTTACCCTATTGAAAACTTCCTGTCTATCAACACGGTAGCATGATTGCAATTTCAATTAGGAGCGCTGCCACCGTAATCTGTTGCTCAAAATAAATTATTAGAGCCGCTCTATAAAGAGAGCCTTAACCTATTTGATGAAAATACAGTATACTATTAGGCTTCAATAATGAAGTACCTGCTCCGTTTTACTATTTTTACATAAACGGCGCGTACCTTAGTTTACAGGTTTTTATGAATGCTTTAGATTCAGCAATACACCAGGCGTTGCAATTATCTGGTAGTTCCAGAGAAGCCAATAAAGCCTATTTAGAATTTATAAAGGCTAATTTCATTGTACCCATTGATAAACAGTCCAAGGAGGACCTCCCGGAGGTTCTTTTTTTACAAGATGAGGATCGTGTATTTTTACCGGTGTTCACTGAAAAGAGTTACTTAGACAATTGGGCGCAGCAAATTAGTGAAAGTATTGAGCTGTTACGATTATCGGGTGTCGATCTTTTAAAAGGGATAGCGGATGATACAACCGTCTGTTTAAATATTGGCAGTTCGCATTACAAAGAGTTTAATCCCGCAGAACTAGCACGTATGCGCAGTATGGTTATTAAATTGTTTGGTTCCTAACCGAGTGGTTAATAACCCATTTTTCGGAGAAAACGGGTTATTAACGGCGTATTTACGCCACCAACTCCAGCACTTGATAGCCTACAAACGCTGTGGCCGCTAACGCACTTGTTATTTTTAAAAAATTAATAAAAAAACTGTGCCCTAAATAGTAGTAATAGTCGTTAGCCGCTGGCTTTTCGACAATTACATCCGCGTCTTTTTCAAGGGGTGCTACCAATGGTGCTTCATTGTACAATCCAGCCCACCAGCCTTCCTGCCACTGCTCAAATGCTGCGCTGCATTCAGAATAGGGATTTAACTCTTCCCCAAGCTCTTGTTGGGCGGCTTCGTAGCCTTCCAGATAACAATCTTCCAAATCTGGAAAGTTGATGTTTAATTGTAGCTTTACATAGGGTTCTAGGGTTGTGGTTTCCATGGTATTGCCCTCACTTTGGACATAAAAATAGTTGATGTTTAAAAACTTTATAGGTTTAATCCATTAACACAGACAAAGCTTCCGTATAAAACATCTAATTCAACAATTTCTTACAATATCGTTTTCTCAACTCATTGGTAATTTAATTAATTAGATACTGCTTATCTTGCAAATAATGAGCCAAGATCAATTTTTAAGGTGCTAAACGATGAAAAATCCACGATTTATTTTTGCGAAGGTATACAATTCGGTCATGCAACCGGCTTTCACGACCCTGCCAAAATTCAATTTTTTGCGCACGAACCCGATAACCACCCCAGTAATCAGGACAATCCAAGGGGCGTGATGCATGGTCTGCAATCGCTGAAATTTTTTGCTCCAGAATATCGCGGCTGGGTATTATTGTGCTTTGCAGAGAGGCAATAGCGCTTAATTGGCTGGTAATTGGACGGCTTTGAAAGTACTCAATCGATTCGTTTCGACTGGTCTTCTTAGCAAAACCTTGTATTCGAACTTGCCGATCCAACTCGGGCCAATAGAAATTTAAAGCAACAATTGGATTACGCGCTATATCACGCGCTTTATTACTGAGATAATTTGTGAAAAAAACAAACTCGTTGCGCCGAATATCTTTCAGCAAAACCACTCGCGACTCGGGAAAGCCGTCTTGATTGATGGTAGACAAAACCATAGCCGTAGGATCTAGACACCCCGTTGCGATAATCTCGTCTAACCAGCGCTTAAATTGATCGATAGGATTTTTTTCAATATCCGCTTCAGTAAATGCGTCGCGCTGATAGTCGCGACGCAACGCACTAAGAATTAATTTTTTAGCCATGCGACTACCAGCCGGTAACGTCGCCAATTGCATCACCCAAATCCGCTGGTGATTGTACCGTTTTGACACCGGCTGCCTCTAGTGCTTTGAACTTTTCAGCCGCCGTTCCTTTACCGCCGGCAATAATTGCCCCGGCATGCCCCATTCGCTTACCAGCTGGAGCGGTAACACCGGCAATATAAGAAACAACCGGTTTGCTAACATGTCTTTGAATATACTCAGCCGCTTCCTCTTCCGCAGAGCCGCCAATTTCACCAACCATAATAATCGCTTCGGTTTGCGGATCCTTTTCAAACAAAGCCAACACATCAATAAAACTCATACCCGGAATTGGATCCCCACCAATACCAATACACGTGCTCTGACCAAACCCTTTGTCCGTTGTTTGTTTAACCGCTTCATACGTAAGCGTTCCTGAACGCGAGACAATTCCAACTTTTCCAGGTAAATGAATGGAGCCTGGCATAATACCAATTTTGCATGCGCCCGGTGTAATAATTCCTGGGCAGTTAGGGCCTATCAAACGCGAATGCGTATTATTTTCCAAGTATAGTTTCACTTGCAACATATCCAATACTGGAACACCCTCGGTGATACAAACTATTAATTTTATACCAGCTTCCGCTGCCTCTAAAATTGAATCTTTACAAAAAGCTGCCGGAACATAAATTACGCTTGCGTCCGCGCCAGTTTCCTCAACCGCCTCTCGAACTGTGTTAAATACCGGTAGCTTAAGGTGCGTTTGTCCGCCTTTCCCGGGCGTAACTCCACCAACCATATGGGTGCCATAATCAATGGCTTGCTGGGAATGGAACGTGCCTTGTTTGCCGGTGAAACCCTGGCAAATTACTTTTGTTGCTTTGTTTACTAATACACTCATCACAGGCCTCAAATCTTTAATTAATTGGTTATATACTTTGTCGATTACTAGGAAACTGCGGCAACTATTTTTTTCGCAGCATCCGTAAGACTTGTTGCAGCAATTACATTAAGATTGCTGGCGTTTAGAATGTCCGCACCGAGTGCAGCGTTATTGCCTTCTAAGCGTACAACAACTGGAATGGTCACATCGATTTCTTTAACCGCCGCAAGAATTCCTTCCGCAATAAGATCGCAACGGACTATGCCGCCAAATATATTTACTAAAATACCTTTTACTTTTTCGTCGGATAAAATAATCTTGAATGCTTCACTCACGCGTTCTTTAGTAGCGCCGCCACCTACGTCTAAAAAGTTAGCCGGATCACCGCCGTGTAATTTGATGACGTCCATGGTTGCCATTGCTAAACCGGCTCCATTAACCATACATCCAATTTCACCGTCTAAAGGAATGTAATTAAGCTCCCATTCGGTCGCTTTATTTTCGCGCTCATCTTCTTGTGAGGCATCCCGCATCGCTTTTAATTTAGGCTGACGATAAAGCGCATTGCTGTCTACTGTAATTTTTCCATCCAAACACATTATTTGGCCGGTTTTAGTAACAACTAATGGATTCACTTCAAGAAGACTTAAGTCCAACTCAACAAATAGTTTGGTTAGTGACAGGACTAGTTGGGTGAAAAATTTGATTTGCGTCTCATCTAATCCTAATTTGAAACCCAGTTCGCGCCCCTGAAAAGGCATAAGACCTACCAACGGGTCAACCAGAGCTTTGAATATTTTTTCCGGAGTTTCTTCCGCAACTTTTTCAATTTCCACCCCACCTTCGGTTGACGCCATAACCACTACGCGCTGACTTGCTCTATCAACAACAACACTTAAATAAAGCTCACGGTCAATATCACAGGTTTCCTCGACTAATAAGGCATTGATAGGCTGACCCGAGGAATCGGTTTGATAAGTAACCAACCGCGTGCCTAATAACGATTTAGCGTAGGCGGAAATTTCTTCAGAGGTGGTTAATAACTTTACCCCACCTGCCTTACCCCGACCACCAGCATGCACCTGGGCTTTTACAACTTTACGCGGGGTAGTCAGTTTTTCAGCAGCGGCTACCGCTTCTTCTGCGGTAAAAGCAATATAACCTTTAGGAACCGCTATTCCGTAGCTTGCAAATAATTCTTTAGCTTGATATTCATGTAAATTCATTGTTACAGCCTTAAAAAATTTTAATATTAAATATCCAATAACAACCGAGCTGGATCTTCGAGTAACTCTTTGACGTTCACCAGAAACTGGACGGATTCTTTGCCGTCAATCAAACGATGATCGTAGGATAACGCTAAGTACATCATTGGCCGAATTACTACCTGACCGTTTTCAGCAATAGGGCGCTCTTGTATTTTATGCATGCCTAATATAGCTGTTTGCGGTGGATTAATAATAGGTGTCGCTAACAACGAACCAAAAACGCCGCCATTGGTGATAGTAAAGGTGCCGCCCTGCATTTCTTCCAACGCTAGTTTACCGAGACGCGCCTTGGTTGCGGCTTCATTTATTGCTTTTTCAATGCCCGCCATGCTTAATTGATCCGCATCACGCACAACCGGAACCACCAAACCTCGTTCCGTTGACACCGCTATACCAATATCGTAATAACCATGGTAGACAATATTCGTGTCATCAATTGAAGCATTAACGGCGGGAAACCGCTTCAACGCTTCGGCAACTGCTTTTGTAAAAAAGGACATGAAGCCTAATTTAACCCCATGTTTTTTTTCAAAACTTTCTTTGTATTGTCCGCGTAAATCCATCACGGCTTTTAAATTCACTTCATTAAAGGTTGTAAGCATCGCTGCATTATGCTGCGCTTGCACTAATCGTTCTGCAATTTTAGCGCGCAATCGCGACATTGGCACGCGTCTTTGTTCACGACTACCAGCGGTTGGTGCGGCGACCTCCGGAGCGGCAACCAAGGTGGCTCTTTTGGACTCGATAAAAGAGGTAACATCTTCTTTAGTAACCCGGCCATCTTTTCCGGTACCCGTGACCTCGGCAGCTTGAATATTATTTTCTGCAAGCATACGGCGAACACCAGGACCCGCCGCTTTATCTTCCTCATCGACTGCAACTGCGTTTTTGGCGCTCACTTCCGTGGCTAGCGATTTATCTTTATTAACAACCGCCGCGGGGACTCCTTCCTCAATTCGTGCTAGCAGCTCATTCGACTGAACCGTATCGCCTTCTTTAAAGAACAGTTCTTTAAGGATGCCATCTGCGGGTGCGGGTACTTCTAAAACTACTTTATCTGTTTCTAAATCTACAATATTTTGATCGCGTTTTACTGCATCACCAGCTTTTACATGCCAGGTAGCCACTGTGGCGTCGGCAACCGATTCAGGTAAAGATGGAACTTTAACTTCTATAGCCATGGGTTAGTCCTTCTTCAATAAATTAATTGTATAATGCTTCTTTAACTAATTGCGTCTGTTGTTCTGCGTGCAAAATTGGACTTCCAACCGCAGGAGCTGCGGCGAAAGCACGACCTGCATAACGCAGATGTTGTTCTGTTGTTAAGCAATCCCGCATATTGTGTTGTGAAGAAAACCACACTCCTTGATTTTTTGGCTCTTCTTGACACCAAATAATTTCTTTTGCATTTGGAAACTTAGCCAGTTCAGTAAGCAATGCTTTTTTAGGAAAAGGGTAAAGCTGCTCGATACGCACAATTGCAACTGTTTCAAGCTTGTCTTCTCGCCTCTTTTGCAACAAATCGTAGTAAACTTTTCCGCAGCATAAAACTATTCTTTCGACCAAGTCATGTTTCAGGGCGTCAATCTCAGGAATAACCGTGTGAAACTTACCCGTTGATAAATCAGTCAAAGGGGATACCGCCAACTTAGCACGCAGTAAACTCTTTGGGGTCATTACGACTAATGGCTTGCGGAATTTTCGGATCATTTGCCGGCGTAATAAATGAAATATTTGTGCGGGTGTTGTGGGTGTGCACACCTGAATATTATGCTGTGCGCACAACTGCATAAAGCGCTCTAATCGTGCTGACGAGTGTTCTGGACCTTGCCCCTCATAGCCATGAGGCAGCAACATGACCAAACCACACAGTCTGCCCCACTTCTGCTCACCCGAGCTAATGAATTGATCGATAACCACTTGAGCGCCGTTAGCAAAATCACCGAATTGCGCCTCCCAAATAACCAGAGCTTCAGGTGAAGAGCACGCGTAGCCGTATTCAAAGGCTAAAACCGCTTCCTCGGACAATACCGAATCGATAACTGTAAACTTTTTATAAGGATCGGTAGTAACCTGTTCTAAGGGCACATATACTTCACCACTTTTGATATCGTGTAAAACTGCGTGCCGATGCGCAAAAGTACCCCGACCTGAATCTTGACCTGACAAGCGAACGAGATAACCCTCGGCAGATAAGCTGGCGTAGGCCATAATTTCTGCGTAGCCCCAATTCATCTCAAGCTCAGCCTTGCTCATTTTTTCACGGTCAGTCAATAATTTTTTAACCACCGTATGCACTTCAAAATTTTCGGGCAAATGATGCAGAATTTGCGACAATTTCTTGATGGTTTTTTCATCGATCGTCGTATCGGTCTTATCCGTCCATTTAGTGTGCAGATAAGGCGCCCAATCGGTTGAAAATTTGCCAAGATAATCGCCGTGCACAAGATTTACAACGGCTTCCCCTTTATCCAACGCGGTACGATATTCATCAATAAGCGCCGTCACCTGTTCTTGAGAAACGATTTGTTGATTGATTAAGTTATCCGCGTATAACGCACGCAACGTCCGCATGCTCTTAATTTTTTTATACATGTTCGGCTGCGTAACCGATGGTTCGTCGGCCTCGTTATGGCCGTGGCGCCTATAACATACTAAATCCAGGACAATGTCGCGTTTGAATCGTTTGCGAAAATCAAAGGCAAGCTGGCTTGCAAAAACTACAGCCTCGGGGTCGTTACCATTAACATGCAAAACGGGAGCTTGCACCATTTTAGCTACATCCGTGCAATACAGAGTTGAGCGAGCATCTAAGGGATTTGAAGTCGTGAATCCAATTTGATTATTTATAACAATATGGATAGTACCCCCGGTGGAATAACCGCGCGCCTGTGAAAAATTGAACGTCTCCATCACAACGCCCTGACCGGCCATTGCCGCATCCCCATGTATAACTATGGGAACGACTTGTTCTTTTCCTGTTAAATCATGGCGCTTCTCTAAACGCGTACGCACGGAACCTTCAACCACCGGACCAATAATCTCTAGGTGTGAAGGATTAAACGCCAATGCTAAATGCACTATTTCGTCGGTGTCGGTACGAATATCGGAAGAAAATCCCATATGGTATTTAACATCACCGGTACGCTCGGATTTGTAGTTTCCTTCAAACTCTTGGAATAGGGTAGACGGCTCTTTACCCAATACATTGACTAAAACATTTAAGCGCCCTCGATGGGCCATACCGATGACAATCTCTTTGGTTTTTGCGCAGCCCGCGGCGTGAATAATTTGCTTCATCATTGGAATTAATGCATCGCCGCCTTCTAAAGAAAATCTTTTTTGACCAACGTAACGCGTTCCTAAGTAGCGCTCTAATCCATCGGCTGCTATCAAATCTTTTAAAATAGCCGTTTTTTTCTCTGGACTAAAATCGTCACGTCCTTGGGTGGTTTCCATTTTTTCCTGCAACCACTCCACTTCTTCGGTATTGGATATGTGCATGTACTCAATACCTATTGCTCCACAATAGGTATTGCGCAGAGCTTCTAAAATTTCTTTTAAGGACATTTTTTGTTTAGAAAAATAATTTCCCGCAAAAAAACTACGGCTGCAATCTTTTTCCTCTAAATGATGATAGCTCAGTTCAAGACTGGGTACCTGGGTGCGATCCGTCATTTCTAAAGGATCTAATTTTGCCAAATGGTGACCATGGGCGCGATAAGCATTAATTAAATTAGCAACTTGGAACTGCTTACTGTCTTCACTAATAGCAGCGGTACTTTTTGAACTTGGGTGCGCTAAAAAATAATCTCTAACTTGTCGGTGCGAGACATCTTTGTTTCTTGTAGAACGATTTAAATCCGCAAAAATTTTTCGCCAATCTTCGGAAACTGAGGTGGGGTCTGCTAAATAATCCTCATAAAGGCCATCGACATAGGCCATATTACCGCCGGACAGGTAGGCGGAATTTGATTGATTTTGCAGGTCAACACTGCTCATTTTTTTCTCCAAATAAAACGGCTCGATTTTTTATCGAGCAGGTAAAACTAGATAATTATTTAAGCGAATTAGGTCTCTTCTTTAAGCATTTTTGTACGAATATGACCAATTGCCGCTGTCGGATTTAAGCCTTTTGGACAGACATTTGCGCAATTCATTATGGAACGGCAGCGAAATACGCTAAACGGATCTTTTAACTTATCCAGCCGGTGTATCGTTGCTGTATCACGACTGTCGGCTAAAAAACGCCAGGCTTGTAACAAGCCGGCAGGCCCGACAAATTTATCAGGATTCCACCAAAAAGAGGGGCAGGAGCTGGTGCAACACGCGCATAAAATACACTCATACAGCCCATCCAACTGCGCCCGCTCTTCTGGAGACTGTAAGCGTTCGCGTGCAGGGGCATTGCTGTCGTTTTGCAGATACGGTTCAATGCGCTCGTACTGATGGTAAAATTGGGACATATCGACCACTAGATCCCGTACTACCGGAAAACCGGGTAAGGGTCGAACCACTATTTTTTTTGATTTTAATTGCGACAGAGCCGTAATACAGGCAAGAGCATTAGTGCCGTTAATATTCATCCCGTCCGATCCACAAACTCCCTCGCGGCAGGAGCGCCGGTAAGCAAGTGTTGAATCTTGTTCGTCGCGAATACGCTCTAACAGCGTTAGCACCTTAGGGTCGCCTATTGCTGGAATCGTTAAAGAATAGTCCTGCATGTAAGGTTTATTATCAATCTCTGGATTATAGCGATAGATTGAAAATTGCAATTGTGTCGTTTCAGCCATCAAATTAACCCTCTTAATAAACGCGTTCTTTCGGCTCAAGTGGCTCGATATACTGCGGTGATGTATTCACTGGTCGAAAATCAATAGTTCCGTCTGCAAAACATACGGTATGTTTTATCCAATTTTCATCGTCTCGCTTAGGGAAATCTTCTCTGCTGTGCGCGCCACGGCTTTCTTCACGCTGCAAAGCGGACTGTGCCGTAGCTTTGGCCGTTGCCATTAAATTATCCAACTCCAGAGCACTTATACGACTGGTATTAAACACTTTACTTTTATCCGTTAACAGGGCGTGGTTTAATCGCTCTTCTAAAAGTTGGAGTTTCTTCAAGCCTTCCAACATTACCGCACCCGTCCGAAACACACCAAAATCCTCTTGCATAACCCGCTGCATTTCATTGCGTATCTCAACAGGATTTTCACCACTGGTTGAATTTTCCCAACGGTGATAACGTTGTAGAGCGTGGTCAACGTCGTCGTTGTTAACATGAGCGTGATCGGGTAATTGATTGGACTGCCACAGCGTTTCCAAATGCAAACCGGCAGCACGGCCAAAGACAACTAAATCCAGCAAAGAATTGCCTCCCAAACGGTTAGCCCCATGAACCGATACGCAAGCGCATTCGCCTACGGCATACAGACCTTCAATAATTTGCTCTACGCCATTTTTATGGCTTAATACTTCCCCATGCATCGTCGTGGGGATACCACCCATACTGTAATGGCAGGTGGGAACCACGGGAATTGGCTCAACAATGGGGTCGACACCGGCAAATTTAATAGAAAGTTCGCGAATACCGGGTAACCGTTTATTGATAAGGTCTGCTCCTAGATGATCGAGCTTCAATTTAACGTAATCCAACCCTTGTGGATCAAAACCTTTCCCCGCGCGCATTTCTAAAGCCATAGAGCGCGCAACCACATCTCGAGAAGCTAAATCTTTTACCCGGGGAGCGTAACGTTCCATAAAGCGCTCACCGTCTTTGTTAATCAGGTAACCACCCTCACCCCTACAGCCTTCGGTTACTAAGGTTCCCGCTCCGGCTATGCCGGTGGGGTGAAATTGCCACATTTCCATGTCTTGAAGCGGCAAGCCTGCCCGTAAAGCCATGCCAAAGCCGTCCCCAGTATTGATGTACGCATTCGTCGTAGACTGAAAAATGCGACCAGCACCACCGGTTGCTAACACACAAGCTCGTGCTTGGTAAAACTGCACCTCACCCGTTTCAATGCATAGAGCGGTAACCCCAGCAATTCGCCCATGGCTATTTTTAACTATATCTAAAGCAAACCATTCACTGAGAATATGCGTTCCCGCTTTAATATTTTGCTGGAATAAAGTATGCAATAAAGCATGACCGGTTCTGTCTGCTGCGGCGCAGGTTCGAGCCGCCTGAGCGCCACCAAAATCTCTCGATTGGCCGCCAAATTGGCGTTGGTAAATTCGACCATTTTCCATCCGGGAAAACGGTAAGCCCATATGCTCAAGCTCATAAACTGCAGCCGGCCCTTCTTTACAGAGGTACTCAATACAATTCTGATCACCAATGTAATCAGCACCTTTTACTGTATCGTACCAGTGCCAGTCCCATTTATCGGGATGCGCATTACCAAGCGCTGCGGTAATTCCACCCTGTGCCGAAGCCGTGTGCGATCGCGTGGGATACACTTTGGAAATAACCGCAGCTTTTAAACCAGCCTGCGCCAATTGCAACGAAGTTCGCAGACCCGCACCGCCGCCACCTATTACAATGACGTCAAAAACATTGCGTATTACTGTATCGGGAGTCGTTATTGCCATTTTTATTGTCCCCAAACTATCATTAAGGCCCAAATAAATTGACTAGAAAGCCAAACTAGAACCAACATTTGAATGGATAGCCGCACTGCTGTTGATTTTAAATAATCTGTAGTAACAGTCCATATACCAATCCAACTATGCAAAGACAAAGCGACCACAGCAAGTGTAAAGGCTACCTTCATGATTGGCGAATGAAACAAATCGGCCCACTGCTGATAGGTTAATCCGGGAGTGCTTATCAAATAAACCAGCATAAATGTACTAAACGCCGCAAAGTACACCGCTGTTATGCGTTGAATCAACCAATCCTTTAACCCATTACCAGTCAAACTGGTTACATTGGTCACCATAACCAAACCCCCATCATCAAGGTAAATATTACCGTTAAAATTAAAACGATTATTGCACTTATGCGGCCCGCCACTAATCCTTCACCAATACCAAAGTCCATTAATAAATGACGTATTCCGGCAATCAAATGGTACAGTAGAGCGGCAGAAAAAATCCCAATAAGTACTTTATAGAAGGGCTTTGCTAGCAAAAATCCTAGTTCCGCAAACGATGATGCGTCAATGAGTGATTGATTTAAGCAGTACAACACAAAAGGCAGTAGTAGAAATAATCCTATTCCTGATAACCGATGTAAAATTGAAACCAACCCCATGATTGGTAATTTTATAGTCGTTAAATCCAAATTTATTGGTCTTTTTTTATTCACTTTTATAGTGTCCTTTGTAAGTAGAAATCAAATTATAGACTAGAGTACTGTAAATAATGGCGGAGTATACCACTCGGATTTTTAAGCGCAAAGTTTCATCTGCGAAATCCTGTAAGATTTCTAATTTCAGCGCATGGTTCGGGACGTTTTGGTTGTATCGCGGTTAATACGATAAACGTCACGGGGTGATGAATCCGGATATGGGTAGCCTTTTTCAGCAAGCCGTTTAATGGTTGCCAGATAGCGATCACCCCAAGCGCCGGGTTCGAAATTAGTTACCACAACATTATAGTCGAGGTTAATAATAACTTCGAATGCCTTGCATTGGGGGAGCAAATGTCCGCCAAAGGATACCCGAACTTCCTCATCCGTGCTCGTTCCACCGGACTTTAGTCGCTCAACTAATAGATAAATCATTTTTTCGATAGTGTAATACAGCTTGCACATGGATAAACCCGCCGTAAACATCTCTTCACCTTTGGACGTTGACATTTGATTGCCGTGATCAAAAATTGTGTAAACAAATTCCAGCTGATCGCTATCGTCTATAGACTCTGGGGTAATAACTAAGGGGGGGACTACTCGCTCAATATCAGGAGTATCAATATAAAGATGAAAATCCGCCCAGCGCCACCATAAAAAATGGGCGTTGCTTTTTAATTGCGAGGGGTCAATAGCGGATTGCAAAAAAAGATTGGGATCTAAATCACCCGGTCCCAGCAAAAAGTCCATCGGTTCATCGTTAAATGTATCGCTCATTTTGCATGCTCTAGAAACTATTATTTCGTAATGTTAGCACAATATTTATAATAAATATGCCTGCTGCTAGGGCATTTAAAACATTTTGACCGGCAAGCTGGTCTTTCATTGCAGACCGCAATAACCCCACGCAACAACCAAAAATCAATCATCGGTTCTAACGCCTGATTTTCAATTATAAATTGGCGCGCAATTTGCTGAAAACTAACCACTTTTTCACGGGCAATGAACTCACGTATTTGCATAAGCATAGCGTTTCCTGTTGTGAAATTGACGACAATATAAAACGCCCACGAACAAGGCAATAGCCGTGCACATTGACATAACCCATAAGAAGGATTGCAGAGGGTGCGCCCAACTGGTCGCGGATTGATAAAAAATAACCGCTGCGGCGTAAGCTATTAGAAAAGACCACAGTATTGAAAACCACATTAGTTGTTTAGACGCCTCTTGGCGGATAGCCGCCATTGTTGAAACACAGGGAATGTAAAGCAATATAAACAATAAATAAGCAAAGGCTCCTATTTTGCCATCAAATCGTGTAGCCATAATTCCATAAATTGATTGACTGGCACTATTATCCGGAGCACTCGCTGCTATAGGATTGATAAAGGCATGGCTTAGGTTTACTAAATTATGAGGTATGGATAAAAAGGCCTCTTTTAATGCCGTTACGCAATCAAATGAATGAGCAGCGGCGTTTGCAATTAATTCCGCCGGCGCATACAGGGCGTTAAGCGTTCCAACAACAACCTCTTTGGCTAAGGTTCCTGTTAATAACCCGACGGTTGCCGGCCAATTATCTTGATGCAAGCCCATCGGTGCAAAAAGCGGGGTAAGCCATTTTCCAGCGTAGGATAATAAAGAATTACTGTGCGCGGCTCCCTCGCTTAGCCCACCGCTTACCGTTAGGGCATTGAGCCCCCCCAAAATGACACACACAGGCACAATCAATCGGCCGGCTCGGGTTACGAAAAATCGTAAACGCGTACCCGCGTCTTTACACAATCGCTTGAACAATGGACGGTGGTAGGTAGGTAGCTCTAAAATTAACGGTGAAGGCTGTCCTTTTAACAGTGTTTTTCGTAATAATAATCCGGTTAAAACAGCCATTATTATTCCCGTTAAATACAATGAAAAAACAATGTTTTGCCCACCCACAGGGAAAAAAGCCGCCACAAATACCGCGTATATAGAAAGACGGGCGCTGCACGACATAAAGGGGCTCATTAAAACGGTTAGTAATCTATCCTGTTCGGAATCCAACGTTCGAGCCGCCATAATAGCTGGAACATTGCATCCAAAACCAACAATCATGGGCACAAATGATTGGCCCGGCAATCCTAAAAAACGCATTATCCGGTCTACTACAAAAGCCGCACGAGCCATATACCCGGAAGCTTCCAAAAAAGACAGGAAAAAAAACATGGCTGCAATAACAGGAATAAAAGTGAGCGTGGTATTAATTCCGACACCTACCCCATTTGCTAAAAGCGCAATCAACCACTGAGGGCTATTAACCCCGTGTAAAGCAACCGCAAAGCCTTGTACAAATATAGCCTTGGTACTTAAATCAAAAAAATCTTGGAAAGCGCCACCAATATTTACCGCAAATAGAAACATTAGGTACATTACGCCTAAGAAGATTGGTAGCCCCCAAATGCGATGCAAAACTATACGGTCAATTTTTGCCGTAATACTTTCACGCATGTCACTGCGTTTTTTTTGTATTACTTTTACTATCTGATTTATTTTTTTGTAGCGTGCGTCGGCTAAAATAATATCCAAGTCCGCGGGAGCGCAATCCAACCCCGTTGCGCTTTCGCCAAGACGATTAGCTTGATAAAACGCTAATGGAAGGGTTCGTAGCGAATTACCCTGTTTTTTTTCAAGCGTTGATAAAAATTTTTTTACGACCAAAGGTAAATCTAAATCCAAATCCTGAGGTGCATTCGGTATAGTACTAAGTGCGCTTTTTAAAGCTGATAATCCAATTTTCTTGTGCGCTTGAATAATTACGACCGGACAGCTCAGCTGAGACGTGAGCGCTTCAAGGTCGAAACTTATTCCTTGCTGCAGGGCAATATCCGCCATGTTTAAAACAACAATCATCGGTGTTCGCAGCTCAATCAATTGGCTTGTAAGATACAGATGGCGTTCTAAATGGCAGGCGTCAAGCACATTGATTATTAAATCAATTGGCAGTGTCGATACTGCTTGAGAGGTAATCAAACTGTCTTGGCTGCTCTCATCTGTTGTAGTGGATAAGGTGTATACCCCTGGCAAATCGGTGATTTCAAAAGGCTGGTCATTCACCATAAAACTACCGGTTTTTTTCTCAACCGTAACACCAGGCCAATTCCCTACGCGTTGATTGTCTCCGGTTAAGGTATTAAATAAAGTTGTTTTACCACAATTAGGGTTGCCGATTAAAAGCGTACGAATCATAGTTTTTCCCACAACAAAAATTTTGCCTCATTTTGGCGAAAAGTTAGCGACGTTCCGCGTATTTCTACCTGTACGGGGCATCCGAACGGCGCCTTGCGTATTATATGTGCTTCGACCCCCCGGGTAACGCCTAAAGATAATAATTTACGCCGGTAAACACTATCCGTGCAGCCAAAATCAACAAGACGGGCGCGATCTCCTGGCTTAAAAGCACCAATTTGCATAAATGATAGCCTTAGATAATAAAACAGTATACTTATTAGACATTAGTATATCATGAATGATATCGATAATCATTCTCATTTTCAATATAACTTACCATTGTATAATTAGTATTAAATTTAACCACTATTAGACTTCTAACTAACATGGCTCAGAATTTTTAGCGCCGCTTTTTTCTGTGAAATGTATACACCTAGTCGGTCAATAAAGCTTTATTAGAGCCGTTTTCCGGGATGTCCACGTAAAGTTCGGTTTTTCCATGAAGGCCCCTCCTGGAAGAAAAAAAACCAACCCCCGCCAAAGCTACACCGACACAAGCAAAAGCAACTTCTTTTGAGTCAAACATTACCGGGTTTAACACCGTAAATACTAGGGCAATGGCTGCAAGCCCTAACGCTGATGCAAAGCCTCCTAAAAGCCTCATGTTAATAGACCCACCGCTAGTCTTATTTTGTGACTCTGTACTATTCCTGCTAACTAACGGCGCATCCGACTGGGTTTCATACTCGTTACTAATGGTATGCGTTAGGGTTTTGGCGCCAACGTTACTTTTTATATTAAAAACAGATCTTGAACAATGATTGCTGGTTAATAACGCCCTCAGACACTCTATATGTCCAGACTCAGCCGCAAGTATTAAAGCGCTTTCACCATCGTTATTTCTTGCATTAACCGAGTTCGCGAAACAATGTTTGTGGGCTAACAACGTCCTAAGGCACGCTGCATGTCCGAATTGGGCTGTACGTATTAAGGCGCTGTCACCGTGTTTGTTTTTTGCATTAAAAGTCTCAGTTGAGCAATATTCGTGGTCTATGAGCACCTTGACACAGTCAGTATGTCCGAATTGAGCCGCACGTATTAGCGCATTATTACCACAGTAGTTTTTCGCATTGAAGGCATCCCTTGTAAAATGTTTACTGGTTAGAAGTGCATTGAGACACTCTGTGCGTCCATGACCCGCGGCAAGCGTTAAGGCGCTATCTTTTGAATTGTTTATCGCATTAAAAACATTTGTTAAACAATATTCATGGGCTAGCAAAACATGGAGGCACTCTATCTGTCCGGATGCAGCCGCGCGCATTAAAGCGGTTTCACCACGGTAATTGGTCGCATTAAGAGAGTCAGCAGTGCAATGTTTACTCGATAATAGTGCCTTAAGGCATTTTATATATCCTTTATCCGTAGCCAGCATTAAAGCGCTATCATTTAAATTATTTTTCGCATTAAAAGCATCTGCTGAACAATATTCGTGAGCTAATAGAGCATTAATACATTCTATATGCCCGGACTCAGCAGCACATATTAGGGCACTGCACCCAAAGCTGTTCTTACTGTTAAAATAATTTATCGAGCAATGCTCGCTTCCTAACAGCGCCCTAAGGCATTCTATATGCCCGTGCGCCGCGACATATATTAGGGCGCTGTAGCCAAAACTGTCTTTCGTATTAAAAACTTCTTTGGAGCAATGCTTGCTGGCTAACAGCATCCTAAGGCAGGTTATGCATCCGTGCGTAGCGACATACATTAGAGCGTTTAATCCAAAGCGACTTTTAATAGTAAAAGCCGCTTTGGAGCAGTGCTTGCTGGCTAATAGCACTCTAAGGCATTCTGTATATCCGGATTCAGCAGCAAGTATTAAAGCCGTTTCACCCTCGTTATTTTTTGCATTAAACGAATCCGCTGAGCAATATTTGCTGGCAAGCAGCACCGCAAGGCATTCTGTATATCCGGATTCAGCAGCACGCATCAAAGCATTATCCCCAACCGTGTTGGTCGCATTAAAAATATCTATGGAGCAATGCTCGTGGGCTAATAACACGCTAAGACACTCGGCATGTCCGGATTGAGCGGCACGCATTAAAGCGTTGTTACCACCACTGTTTTGTGTACTAACCGACGCAACTGAGCAGTATTGGTGGGCTATTAGCACCTTAAGAGATTCGGTATGTCCAAATTGAACCGCGAGCATTAACGCGCTATCACCGACCTTATTTTGCGCATTAAAAACATCTGCGGAGCACTGTGTGCTGGCAAGCAGCGCCTTAAGACAGTCCACTTGTCCGGATTTAGCTGCGCGCATTAAAACGGTTTCACCACAGTAATTTTTTGCCTTAAAAACATCTGCAGAACAATGTCGATGGGCTAATAGTGCCTGAAGGCATGCTGTGCGCCCGAAGCCCACAGCAAGCATCAAAGCGCTCATGCTTTGGCTCGTTTTCTGGCTAAAAAAGTGCGCATCCGCGTTTTGTATGAAAAATTGTAACGCTAAGCCCGGCCCTAGGTACCAACAATACTTTTCAAACAATAAAAATAAGTCGCCTGGACTCCCGTTTTGATTAGGGTAGTTAGGAATACTGCACTCCCTAAGCCGGACATCCGTACAGGTAAGATTAAGGCCGGCAACAGGAAGCTGACAGCGTTCAAAACTAACGCCGTTTAAATTACTATTAGCAAAGTCGAGCGCTCTTAAGTCTTGATTTTTAAAACACAAGGTTTCAAGCGATAAATGCGCCGTGACACCCTGCTGCAAGGCTTCTAAGACCATGGCCTTCATGGTCTCATCGGTAAAATCCATAAAAATTTTATTTTCTTTTGCATAAACCGCGCCCATCAGCGCAATAATATCCTGGTGTGCTAGGCTATCAAGCCACCGCTCCTGTATAGGGTTGCGCTCTATGAGCTCGGGTTTTTTAACTGCAAATTGGGCCACAAAAAGAAGCGGCTGTACAAACGCTTTAAACGAGGCTTTTAGCGCGTCGCAGTCGGTATACATCGCCGATAATGGGTTAATACAGGCACTGAGAGGAAAGGGGGCATCCTGCAATCGAACGTCTCTGAGCCATTCCTTGATAAAATAGGTTATCAAGGCGCCGCGCTCTTTATCGGCGACTCTAACATTTGAGTGCTCAAGCCATGCGGTGAAAGAGACGTTTTTTGTAAGCGCGGCACTTATTACGGTTATCGCTTCGTTGATTAAAGACGCAACCGGAATTGTTTGGTAAAAAAGCGCTAAGCAAAGGCTGCTTTTTTCAAAAAAATGAAGGAGCTCTTGTAACATAAAACTGCGCGTATCACCGGCAAGCGGGTACACGCCGTCCTCGAGCACCGCAAGACTAGACTCTATTTCGTGCGGGTCAACATTCATCGCAGTAAGCTCTGCGCGCAGCGAGGGCTGCACCCACTGAATAAAGGAGGTGTATTCTTTCTCATCATCAAGATTTGGCGCTGCAATTACTACATAGCGAATTACCGCCATGTAGCGCGCTTCGGGCAAGCGCTTTAGAGCCGCGCTTAAGGCCTGCGTAATCGCGCGCCTTGCCTCTAAGCCCGTAAGGCGTTGCCCGCTGTTTGAGCCGCGCACTAAAGCATGTTGCTCGGCCAAGCTTAACCCAAAGCGCGCAAAGGCACCGGCCGCACAAGAAACACCGCCCTCACCATAAGCCGTGGCAATATCAAATAAGCTGTCAAGGACCGCTTTTCTTCTGCTGACCGAACCCGATTCAGGGTTTTTAGCTCCGCTTTCACCAACACTGTACGGCAGTAGCCGACCATCGCGTTCATTGGCAGCAAGCCAGTTGAGTGTTAGCAATTGAGCAAGACTTAAAGCCCACTCAGGGTGCTCTTTAATCGACGCGTCGCGAACGGCAAATACGCGGGTGCTGTTGTAACAGAAGTCCAGGCCCTGCTTTATTTGCTCCCGTTTTTCCTCGGAAAAAGAAAGGCCGCCGTCAATAAACGCCCTAATTTCCATTTGGCTGCGAGCGCAGAGCTCCGCATCAAGAGCGCGACTCTTATCTTGAACGTAATGACCGTAAAGGCGCGCAATATTCGCATGGACAATAGGGGTTATTAACGGACTGTGCGAACTTTGGCGATCCAGAGCAAAGGCCGCCAAGCCGCGTTGGGCAACTACTGGAGCAACATACCTGGTTTCAGCAGCGCGTAACGCGTCTCGAAGCGCCGATAATTTATGTAAATAATCAACAGCTTTTATATAATCAATAGGTCTAGCAAAGCTAGCAAAAGCCTGCGTTGGGTTGCACAGAAAATTGCCATCGTTTTTGATGTAGTTAAGCAGCCCCTGCACAAGCTCAACGGATACAGCCACCCCTCTCGGGGGCATTAACGCCCACCACAAAGCCGAAGCACCATTAGGACTTATGCGGGTGTAATTAAGCTCGGGATTGGCCGCGATAAACGCCATGAGAACCGCGGTATCTTGATGGTCAATAAGCGCTCTTAGCTCGTCGTACTTACTCATATAAATCTTTTATGGTTAACTTTCAAATAAATCATACCGTTAATTTGAAAGTTTAGCTATCCGGCTTAGGAGAAGCTCCAATTTACGGTTCGTGTTCTGAAGAACCGCCTAAATTGACCTCTACTTAGACTTTAAGAGGTATTGAAAAACCAGTGCGCAAACCTCCACTGATAACGGATTCTAAAAGTAAAAACTGAGCTACAAATTTCAATTTTTGCCTCGTTGGTTTACCTTCAATAGCTGTATAGATTGCTCGTTTTTTATAATACTACAGTTCTTTGGTGGCCTACTCTAAACCGATGCGGTCAACGCGGTTGATTGTTGCGATGTTCATGGTTATCAAGCGTTGTTAATTACACCATTTGGAGCAACGCTAACCGTCACGGAACTTGGCGGCTTCATTACTCTTTAAGCGTGGGGGTTACCAGCGTTTAACAATATCCAGATCTATATCGTATAAATCCAACATTCGGCCAATACTATGATTGACTAAATCATCAATGGTGGTTGGGTTTATATAGAACGCCGGCGAGGCCGGAGCAATAATCCCACCCATTTCAGTTACTTTCCGCATATTATCAATGTGGACAAGATTAAGTGGCGACTCGCGCGCCATTAGCACAAGCCTGCGGCGCTCTTTTAACACCACATCCGCTGCACGACTGAGTAAGGTTGAGGTAGTACCGCAAGCAATATCGGCTAAAGTTCGCATCGAACAAGGAGCAATAATCATTCCCATAGTTTTAAAAGAGCCACTGGCGATAGATGCAGAAATATCGGCGTTATTATAACTGTAGTCCGCCAAACTGGTAAGAGAACTTGCGGAAAGAGATGTTTCGAACCCCCGCGTTTGATGCCCTGCTTTTGAAACAATCAAATGGGTTTCAATATCCGTTTGCTGCAACAACGTCAATAATTTAACACCATAAATAATACCCGTAGCGCCACTAATACCTATCACAAGTCTTCGTTTGGGGTGCATATTATATATTTCCTCGACCTAGATGACGCTTTGTTTAGTACTAAAGCGTATGGTTGTAGCTTATTATCGGTGTTCAAGCTCGATTTATCCACTTCAGAAATGCAAACATAACAATTTTTTAAAAACATTAGGCCTAAGAAGCGCATTTTATTTTCTACATTAGGGTTTAGCTGTTATTTTGTAAGCCCTATTTTTCAAAGATGGGGCAAAGGCTGCTTATTCATCTCCAAAATGATCTAGCTGCGCACAATCTGCGGTAGTCTCGGCCAATTAGTACTGAAAAGCCTATTGAGTACTTCATAAATAAGGAGAGCATCGTACTGATACTTGCGTTAAACGCTACTGTTTATAAAAAAAAAGCTCGCCGAAGCGAGCTTTTTTCAAGGCGGATTGTTACATCATACCCATACCGCCCATACCTCCCATGCCGCCCATGCCACCACCCATACCGCCGGCAGCGTCACTAGCGTCGTCTTTAGGAAGATCAGCAACCATACATTCAGTAGTCAACATCAAGCTTGCGATTGACGCCGCGTTTTGCAATGCAGTACGCGTTACTTTGGTTGGATCTAAAATACCCATTTCAACCATATCACCGTACTCACCAGTAGCTGCATTAAAACCGTAGTTGCCTTTGTTTTCTGCAACTTTGTTAATAATAACAGATGGCTCATAGCCTGCGTTTGCAACAATTTGACGCATAGGTGATTCAATTGCACGACGAAGAATAGCAATACCCATGTCTTGGTCGGAGTTGTCACCTTTTAATCCATCTAATGCTTTTTGAGCACGGATTAAAGCAACACCACCACCGGCAACAATACCTTCTTCAACCGCTGCACGCGTTGCGTGTAAAGCGTCTTCAACACGTGCTTTTTTCTCTTTCATTTCAACTTCAGTAGCCGCACCTACTTTAATTACCGCAACACCACCGGCAAGTTTAGCAACACGTTCTTGTAATTTTTCACGATCGTAATCAGAAGTTGTTTCTTCCATTTGCGCACGAATTTGAGCAATACGTGATTTAATATCGTCGGCTTGACCTTCACCGTCAATGATAATGGTTAACTCTTTGGTTACAACTACACGTTTTGCCGAGCCTAAATCTTCCAAGGTCGCTTTTTCTAAGGACATACCCACTTCTTCAGAAATTACTTGAGCACGGGTTAGAATTGCAATATCTTCCAACATGGCTTTACGACGGTCGCCAAATCCTGGAGCTTTTACCGCACACACCTTAACAATCCCACGCATCGCATTAACAACTAAAGTAGCCAGTGCCTCGCCTTCAACATCTTCTGCAATAATTAATAAAGGACGACCGGATTTTGCGACCGCTTCAAGTACCGTTAACATGTCACGGATGCTTGATATTTTTTTGTCAACAACAAGAATAAAAGGTTGCTCTAATTCAGCACTCATGTTTTGTTGGTTGTTGATAAAATAAGGAGAAATATAGCCGCGGTCAAACTGCATGCCTTCAACAACGTTTAATTCATTTTCTAAACCGGTACCTTCCTCAACGGTTATAACGCCTTCTTTACCCACTTTGTTCATTGCTTCGGCGATAATATCACCAATATGCGTATCCGTATTTGCAGAAATAGTACCTACCTGTGCAATAGCTTTGCTGTCTTTGCAAGGCTTAGACATTACGCTTAACTCTTTAGTAATAGCAGTAACGGCTTTGTCTATTCCACGCTTTAAATCCATTGGATTCATGCCAGCAGCTAATGATTTTTGTCCTTCTTTCATAATTGCGCACGCTAATACTGTAGCGGTAGTTGTTCCATCACCCGCGATATCGGAGGTTTTAGAAGCAACTTCTTTTACCATTTGTGCGCCCATGTTTTTAAAAGCATCAGCAAACTCAATTTCTTTAGCAACCGATACACCATCTTTAGTAATAGTAGGTGAACCAAACGATCGCTCCAAAACAACGTTGCGACCTCGTGGGCCCATAGTTACTTTAACTGCATCCGCAACACCTTGAACGCCTGCAAACATTTGTTGACGCGCTTCGTCACCAAAACGTAAATCTTTACCAGTAGCCATTTAATTCTCCTAACTGATTTATAATTAATTCATAACTGCCATAATGTCATCTTCGCGCATAATTACTAACTCTGCGCCATCTATCTTGATTTCTGTTCCTGAATACTTACCGAATAAAACTTCATCACCAATGGTTACCGCTAATGGGCTAACGTCACCATTTTTAACATTCTTGCTGCCCTTGCCAACGGCCACAACTTTACCGCGCATTGGTTTTTCTTTAGCGTTATCAGGGATATAAATTCCACCTGCGCTTTTCTCTTCTTCTTCTAAACGTTGCACTACAACGCGGTCGTACAAAGGACGAATATTCGTTACTGCCATTTTTTATCTCCTGATTAGTTGCCTGTTATTGATTAAATTTAACTTAAATATAAGAACGTATTACATAGTTAGTGCAACACCGATGACTGCAATATGGGGCAGCTTTTCTATTTTTCAAGACCCATCCTAAAAAATTTTTATATTTTTACAATTAGGCTTACAATAGCAGACGCCTATGTTTTGGTAGCCTCCACTATGATTCGATTTTTTTTATTGTTCCTTTTTTTGTTAACAACCGGTAGTTATGCGTCACCATTGCCCGCGAACCAGGCCTTTTCCTTTACAACGCGGATTGTTGACCCTAATAACTTTGTGGTTAATTGGCAGATACACCCAGGATATTTTTTATATAAAGACCGTATTCATATTAAGACTGGCGATACCGATCGTATTCAACTTGGTGGAGTTCGTTGGCCAAACGCCGACACGAAAACAGATAAAATGAATCGTACGTACCCAATCTACCGCAATTCAATTAGCGTCCCGGTTGCATTGCTCGGAAAAAACCCCGGGGAAGCGCTTATAAGCTTAGCATTTCAAGGGTGCTCCGATGCAGGGTTCTGCTACCCACCTCAACAAGCACAGCTTAAAGTCACCATTGATGCAAATCTCGCCTTAAGTCAAATTTCTCCAGACCTGTCTACGACAACTACGCTTCATCATAACACGCGTGTAACGCCTGCGGACTCGGTATTCACCAAACACCATTGGCCCATGATTCTTCTGTCTTTTTTAGGCTTTGGATTGTTGCTGTCTTTCACACCCTGTGTATTGCCTATGATCCCAGTACTGTCGGGTATTATTGTGGGTCATGGCCACCCTATTTCGCTTCGTAGGTCGTTTTTTGTATCGCTAAGTTACGTGCTAAGCATGGCAACGACCTACGCTTTTTTTGGAGCGCTTGTCGCCTTAATCGGTAGCAATCTTCAAATTAGCATGCAATCGCCCTGGGCTATTGGCTTGTTTAGCGCCGTATTCGTGCTTTTAGCTTTATCAATGTTTGGTTATTTTGAATTGGCATTACCCGCATCGTGGCAACAAAAATTAAACCGGACGGCAAATCATCATGCCGGCGGTCATTATGCCGGTGCAGCGATCATGGGCGCACTTTCCACCTTAATTTTGTCCCCCTGTGTAACGGCCCCACTAATTGGTGCCTTAGGCTATATTGCTCAAACTGGAAATGCGGCTTTTGGCAGTCTTTGCCTATTTTTCTTAGGCCTGGGCATGGGTATCCCCCTGCTTATAATCGGGACTTCCGCAGGAAGTTTATTGCCTCGGGCAGGTGCTTGGATGAACGATATAAAAGCTTTGTTTGGAATTGCCCTGCTCGTCGTTGCTATAAGCTTAATCAGTCGTATTATCCCACCGTTTATAACGATGCTGTTGTGGTCGAGTTTATTAGTTTTTGTCGGTCTGTATTGTGGAGCATTCACTGCTGCACCCAATAAAGCTCGTCAAGGGCTTGGTATTCTGCTCTTAGTCTACGGACTGCTGATTTTGGTTGGAGCAAGTATCGGCAGTACAAACCCTTGGATGCCATTAAAACAAATAGCCACTATCAGGAACAACCCACCGAAAACCTTTCACCCTATACTTATACGAACTGTAGCGGATGCAAAGGCTGCTTTGAAAGAGACTGACAAACCGGTTATGATTGATTTTTACGCGGATTGGTGCGTAAGTTGCAAAATAATAGCCACCACCGTGCTTGCTGACCAAGAAGTAGATGCTGCTCTAGAATCGTTTACTGTCTTGAAAATCGATTTAACAAAAAATACTGAGGCAAATCAAGATTTGCTTCGCTATTTTAATGTTGTAGCTCCTCCGACTTTTTTGTTTTTTGACAAAACCGGAGAACGCCAAGAAGCACGAATGGTAGGAGAGATAGACAAGCACGATTTTCTAACTACTATAAAGCGGCTACTCAATTAACGGCTTACTGTCTTGAGCTTCGCGTAAATCGTCAATTAACTGCATAAGCGCGTAACACAGCGCTTGTGTACCCTCGCCGTTTATTGCCGATATAGAAAAAATACGATCCTGCCAGTTTAATTGGCGCTTGATATTTTCCAACAAGACGCTTTTGGACGCGTCATCGGTTAGCATATCCATCTTGTTTAGTACCAACCACCGAGGCTTATTGAGCAGTTCAGGGTTGTATTTAGCCAGTTCGTTGATGATAATTTTCGCAGACGCAACGGGGTCACTACCATCTACGGGGAGTACATCAACTAGGTGCAGTAAAACACAGGTACGCGATAGATGTTTTAAGAACTGATGCCCTAATCCCGCGCCCTCCGCCGCACCTTCTATTAATCCCGGGATATCAGCCATTACAAAACTTTTACAAGTTGAAACCCGAACCACGCCCAAATTAGGGTGTAAGGTGGTAAATGGATAATCAGCAACTTTGGGTTTTGCACTGGATACCGCACGAATTAGGGTTGATTTCCCAGCATTTGGTAAGCCTAACAAACCAACATCGGCAAGCACTCGTAACTCCAACCGCAGGCGTCTGCAATCGCCAGCACTTCCCGGAGAGGTTTGTCGTGGAGCGCGGTTAATACTGCTTTTGTAGCGGGTATTGCCCAAGCCGTGAAACCCGCCTTGAGCGATTAGCAATTGCGCACCAACGGTTTGAATATCGCCTAATAACTCTTCCGTTTCGTTATCAAAAACAAGGGTGCCTACCGGAACGGGTATAATAAGATCATCGCCTTTCTTACCAGTACAGTTAGCGCCCATCCCTGTTTGGCCGTTTGCGGCTTTGAAACTTCGCTTAAAGCGAAAATCAATTAAAGTATTAAGATCGCCGTTAGCCTCAAGAAATATAGAGCCACCATCACCACCGTCTCCACCGTCAGGACCACCAAAGGGAATAAACTTTTCTCGCCTAAAACTTAAGCAGCCTGCTCCACCGTTTCCAGCTTGAACGTTAATAATAGCTTCATCAACAAATTTCATAGTTTACTTCTTTTAAAAGGGATTGAGGGATGAAAAAACAAGTACGGATTCGATGTGGTTATATTTTGACACTTAAAAGCAGTATTACCTACCGACACACAATATCTAGCTCTCACGCATAGTAATAAGCAGGCTTCTTGAGTTCGCTGGGCAACGGAGAACGCGGTACATTTTGTCATTCAACAAACAGCTTTGGTACTAAATTTCATTGCACAAAAAATACACCACCCGTGCACTCTTGAATGCGCCTAAACTAAAACTTAGTACGACAAGCCATCCTAATCTAAAATAGCGACAATATAACTAATAAACATTAGAACTATATACAATACCAATTACTCTTCAACAGCCGTAATGTTTACATATTTACGATTTTTTTCGCCTTTGATATTAAACAATACATAGCCTGTAACTAAAGCAAACAAAGTATGATCACGACCACAACCAACGTTTAATCCTGGGTGAAAACGCGTGCCTCGTTGACGAACTATAATTTCACCAGCATTAACCAATTGGCCGCCAAAACGCTTAATACCAAGACGCTTGGAATGCGAATCACGACCGTTACGGGTACTACCACCAGCTTTCTTATGAGCCATTTCTATCCTCTCTTTATAGGCTAATCGCAGTAATTTTAACCTGCGTGTAATATTGTCGATGCCCCATATGCTTCATATGATGCTTCCGACGACGAAACTTAATAATTTTAATTTTTTTATGACGGCCTTGTTCCATTACTTGCGCCTTAACCGCTGCGTTAGCAATCATCGGGGTGCCAACTGTAACATTATCACCATCAGCCGTCATAAGAACTTCCGCGAAATTAATCTCGCTACCAACATCACCAGGTAACATTTCTACTTTTAAAACATCACCCTCTTTCACGCGATATTGTTTACCGCCTGTCTTAATTACCGCATACATAAATTATCTCCAACACGCCTAACGGCTTTTACAAGTTCAACAAAGTGCCATATTCTATGAAATTACGGCAACGACTTCAAGTTGTATTTAAATTATTGTATACTCTCGGCTCGTGTATTGGGCTGGTCGCAAGCAAAATACAGCATCCTAACAGTTTTTAGCTGTTTTTTTATTTTTGGAGAAAGTGAATGTCAACGATATTATTAGAAGCGCAATCAAGAAAAGACATAGGGAAAGGTGCGAGCCGCCGCCTACGTCGTCTTGAAAACAAAGTTCCTGCTGTTATTTACGGTGGCGATGATGAACCCCAATCTATCAACTTATTGCACAATAAGGTTATCAAAGCTTTAGAAAACGAAACTATCTATTCAAGCGTTTTCGAGATTAAAGTCGATGCAAAAGTTGAGTATGTAATTCTTAAAGACTTGCAACGCCATCCTTACAAACCCGTTATCATGCATATGGATTTTCAACGTGTTGCTGCAAAAGATGTCTTAATTAAAAATGTACCCTTACATTTTATTAATGAAGCGTCTTCGAAAGCCGTGAAAGCAGACGGAGTTGTTAATCACTCGATGAATCAAGTTGAAGTGCGTTGCAAAGCAAGTGCGTTGCCTGAATTTATCGAAGTAGATATGGCGGCTGTTGAGATGAATGATGTAGTGCATTTGTCCGATTTAAAATTGCCTAAGGGTGTTCAACTTGTAGTTAATGCCGATGACAGCAGCCATGATTTACCTGTCGTAAGTATTCATCCACCTAAAGCTTTAGAAGTGGAAAGCGATGACGCGCCAGAAGCTCCTGAAAACGATGGTGCGGATAACGCAAACGCGTAATTCTCGTCAGGGTTGAGCGTTATACCGCTCAACCACATCCGATTATTTTTTTCAAAAAGCATGGTGTTAGGGGCTCTTGATGTTTAAAGCTTGGGATGCTTAAGCTTAAATTCTATTAAAGACAATTCGCGCTTTAATGTATCTTACGCATGTGATTTTATCCCTTCTTTTAGTTTTCAATCGCCCCAGCAACGCATCTCAACACCCTTGAAAATTGACGAAGGATTAATTGCTCATGTCAATTAAGCTCATTGTAGGTTTAGGTAATCCTGGTAATACCTATCAAGAAACGCGTCATAATGTTGGTGCATGGCTCGTAAATTTGTTAGCAAAAAATTACTCAGCAACGTTTACAGCTTCTGCAAAAATGCGTTGTGAACACTGCGTTATTACTATTGAGTCTACGGATTGTAAATTGATGCTACCCACAACCTTTATGAACGAAAGTGGCTCAGCACTGTATTTATTCAGTAATTTTTACCGTATTGAAACGCATGAAATCCTTGTGGTGCATGACGACTTAGACTTAGATATTGGCACTATAAAGCTCAAAACGGGTGGCGGTCATGGTGGTCATAACGGTTTGCGCGATATTATTAACAAATTAGGGTCGAATGATTTTCACCGACTACGAATTGGTATAGGTCATCCTGGCCATAAAGAATTAGTATCAAACTATGTTTTAACAAAACCCAATAGTAACGATACAATTTCTCTCAATCAAGCGATAGAGCAGACTGTTAAAGGGTTGCCTTTACTATTCTCGGCAAACATCGCTAAAGCTATGAACTCACTTAATAGCTAACATTAATTATTATCATAAGAGGTAAGACATGGGATTTACATGCGGCATCGTCGGATTACCCAATGTTGGGAAGTCCACGCTATTTAACGCGCTAACTAAGGCGGGGATCCAGGCGGAAAACTATCCTTTCTGCACTATTGAGCCGAACGTTGGCCGAGTTCTCGTTCCAGACAACCGTTTGGAGCAATTGGCCGCGATTGTTAAACCTGAAAAAATAATCCCAACTACCATGGAGTTCGTAGATATAGCGGGAATTGTAAAAGGGGCTTCAAAAGGGGAAGGTTTAGGCAATAAATTTTTAGCGAATATTCGTGAAACTGACGCAATTGTTCACGTGGTTCGTTGTTTCAGTATGGAGCAGTCCGACGTTATTCACGTAGATGGACGAGTAGACCCGCTGAGTGACATTGAGACTATCAATTTAGAACTTGCGCTTGCTGACATTGAAACCTTAGATAAGGCACTGTTTAAATCCAATAAATTGAGCAAAAGCGGTAATAAGGACGCTATTGATGAAAAGAAACTGTTGGAGCGGGTACGTGCGCATCTGGATAATGGTGGTACCGTGCGGGCTTTAGCGCTTAGCTCTGAAGAGCAGGTTATTCTTAATCGTTTCTTTTTGTTAACCGCAAAACCGGTTTTATATATTGCGAATGTTGCCGATTCCGGTTACACCGACAATCCGCTCCTTGATAAAGTAACCCAACTTGCCCAGCAGGAGTCTGCCACAGTGGTCGCCTTATGCGCGGCAACCGAGGCGGAATTAGTTGAGCTTGAGGACGAAGAGCGTTTAGAATTTATGCACGACCTCGGTTTAACCGAGTCCGGTTTAGATAAAGTTATTCAAGCCGGCTACCGCTTACTTGGCTTACAAACCTATTTTACAGCCGGGGTTAAAGAAGTCCGTGCCTGGACAATACCTCAAGGTGCTAGCGCGCCTAAAGCTGCAAGCGCTATCCATACGGATTTTGAAAAAGGGTTTATTCGTGCTGAGGTAATTGCATTTGAGGAGTTTATTCGTTGCCAGGGTGAGCAAGGAGCTAAAGAGGCCGGCAAGCTACGGCTAGAAGGGAAGGAATACATAGTGTCCGACGGCGATGTCATGCATTTTCGCTTCAATGTGTAATAACATTAAGGGCTGTAAGTCTCTGTACTCGCAAACACGACCTATAAAATATTTTTTCATAACGAGCGGTATAATAATGCGCCGTTAGGATAATATTTAGACATCCCAAGAAACAACTACACAGCCGTACTAGACCAAGCTTAAGTCTTAAATCTGGTCTAGTACGGTCTGGTCTCAGCTCTATAAGAGTTTGCACAAATAGCAAACAATTCAACCGGGTGCGTATTTAGTAAAGAGTGATACCGGCTCCTATTCCCTCAAATACTACCGGTAAAGAGCTTATTTTTAAAATAATTTATCGATGCAACGGCCTCAAAGGCGGGGTTCGTTTGGATGCGCCTGCGATCCTATTAAACCCCGCAGTTGTCCCATAAAACCATTCTGCTTAACTGGGTATGCCTTGTAGTGTATTTTGTACCACCGCAAGCCCTTAGAGCCCGACGGCAGGTGGTGAGCTCGTTGCTTTTAATACTTCAAATTAAAGCCTAAGAAACCTTCAAAATCACGCTTTCTTTGGTTGATTTGCCGTAGGTTTCTTTAATGCCAAAGAAGGCTAAGGCCAAAGAAATGGTAGGTAGTAAGACTAAGACCGCAAACGCTCGTTGGAAATCCATTAAGGTATAAACGGAACTGGGAGCTATCACAGACAGCAAAAACCCCATAACAGGTGCAAATATCGATACAAACAACATAGTTATAGCATTGTTAAGCCCTAACCCTGAGGCAACTTTTTCAGACCTAAATTGCTCGCCCATTGTCACAATTCCAACGCTTGCAGAACCAATGCCTAGTCCAAAAAGTAAAAACGAAAAACTGGTCATAACTTGGTTCATGGGAGCATACACAATTGCTGCTAGAGCAAGCATTGTAGACCAAGCGCTGAATATTAAAATAGGTTTGCGCCGGCAAATTTTATCAGAGATGTAGCCCGATAATGGCGACCCTGATGCAAAGCCAAGCCAGGAAAGGGTAATCATATAAGATGAAAAATTAGAGGTAAAGCCTTTTGAAATTAGAAAACTTTCGCACTCATTTTCAGACAAATACTCCAGGCTGAAATAAATAAATGCGCAGTATAAAGCAATGAGCCAGACCTGAGGTTGTTTTATCGTTGCCAATAAGCTTTTTATAATTTCTTGCCGTTTGTTTAAAATTAAAAAAACACCTTTGCTTTCTTTGTTTTTATCGACTATCAGCGCTATGAGCACCGTTAAACACAAGCCAACAATACTTAGTAAAACAAAAATACTTCGCCACGTTACTAGAGAAGCTTCGGCTAGAGAGTGCAACGGACCACCGGCCATCATGGGGCCCATTGTGCCGAAAAACTGCGACAACCCAATAAATAAAGCGATGTTTCGATAAGGCATCCAGTCGTAAACGGATACCAGCAGACAAATAAAACCAAAAGACGAGCCCAGCCCCATCATCGTGCGAAATAATAAAGCGGAGTGAAAGCTTGTGCAGTGGGCAAAACCTGCCGTGGACACTACACAGACAAGAGCGGCAAATATCATTGATTTTTTAATACCAAATCGCGTTAAAATTGCACCTACTGGTATTTGCATTAAACCATAAACCAGCAGATAAGCCGTGGAACTTAACACGGCAAAATTAAGCGAGCTGAGCTTGAGATCGTGCATTATCGGCTGTTGAAAAGTTCCCAACAAGGTGCGCAACAAAAATTCGTAAAAATAGAACAATACGCAAACAACCCATACCAACATTCCTTTAACGGAAGTAGTTTCAAGCCTCATAAAGGAAGCTCTTCTTGTAATTGATTCCACTGCTCTAAAGAGAGTTCTGCTTTATTATTATCAATAAAAGTGGCGAGCTTAAATATATTTTGGCCCTCAAATATCAATGGATTACGGTTAATACCAACAATAATTCCATCTTGATAGCATTTCACCGGCTCAACTGTATCGGCACTGAAGGGGTCGGTAATCCTGCCAATTACTTGATTTTTCTCTACAAACTGCCCTAAGGAAACGTCGGTTAGTAGAATGCCACTGCGGTGAGCACGAATCCAGTCTTGCTCTAAAGAAAAAACGGATTTAAACGTATTAGGTTGAGCGTCCTCGACAGCCGCTATCATGTCCAGGCTAGTTAACATATTTTGGATGCCAGCAACGCCAATTTTAATCGCCGATTCATCAAAGCGCATGGCCTCACCCGCTTTATAAACTAGAAGAGGAATATTTAAGTCGTCCGCCGTTTCTCGTAGTGAATTATTTTTAATATTGACATGGCTTATAACAGGCGCGGCAAATTGTTTTGCTAATTTTTTTGCTTCATCGTTGTCTAAATCACAATATATCTGCGGTAAAATATCATCATTTATCGCACCGGTTTTCAACTCAATACAGTGCGTGACTTTTGACAAAATTTCTTTTGTAAAAATTTTAGCAATACGTTCGCCGTAAGAGCCTTGCTCATCTCCTGGAAAACAATGCTCTAATTTTTTTTCATAGGGTAGTGATACCGAGCTTATTAAGCCCAAAATATTCATAATTGGGATGGCGATAAGTGTTCCGCGTAAATTTTTTAACTCCCCTAGTTTAAGCAGTCGGTTAATTATTTCCAAACCATTAAATTCATTGCCTTCCAAACCTGAAAATATCAATACACAAGGCCCGCTTTCTTTTCCATGAACCACTTTTATTGGCATGTAAAAAGTAGTGCACGAATTATAGTCCGGCAACGGTAACGCTAGATTTGCCGTTTCTTCCGGTTGAATAACTGCGTCACAAATTACTAAATTAGAGTTTTTCATTATGGGTTTCACCAAAAAAATTTTAAATAGCTTAACAAAAAAAAACAATTTTTGCAAAAAAAATGAAGTTAATGAATTACTTCAATACATACATCTGCAGTTTAAGCGCCGTCTATATTAGCACGGCTTAAGTTGACGGCATTGGCCAAGTGGTATTACTGGGAATGGTAGCGTCTCCGCAGGTAATAACAGGCCAATATCAAATGTATTTAGCCTGTCCAACTCTGCACTCACCTGCTTAAAAATCCAGACGCAAACTCAAGATTGCAGATTTTTAATATACATCGCAAAGGTGCTGGTTAATCCATAAAGTATAGCCCCCCAACAGCAATCCAGAAGACTGATTCGTAATGTCCAGTTGGCTAAAATTGCGTAGTTAGTAAAGTTGTAAATTGCGTAGGTAAGTAAGCCAAAAACTGCGCCCCAAATAAATGCATCGACGTATCCGTCTCTTACCCGTGGTAAGACGAAGAAAATAACTCCGGCAGTCATCGCAATGTAGACTACTGAGGCAGCGAGCCAATTCGGTGTAAATACATCGTTCGTTTTCTTTAGTAGACTCCCTAGCGATTGCACATAAAGTCCATTAGCGATAAAACCGAGCCAAATTAAATCAACCACGACAACGTAAATATACGTTGTTAAAAAAAGCATTATTCCTTGCATGCCAACTCCTAAGTATGATGTGTACACTCAATCATAGCGGTAAAGCCTAAATAAAAATACAGCCACATCCGTAATTAGCCGCAATTATTGCAGACAGCCTTTTTCATTATAGAAATCTTGCGCGCTACTAAGTAAAAACGGATTACTACAGCCCGTTATATCAGGTTAACTGATTAATATAATGTTGTATTTTTACTTGTTTTTGATATATTTTAGACGAGTTTAGCTTGCGTTTTAATTTATAGAATATTATTTGTTCAATGCTATTGCTGTACGTAAAGAACAAGAAAAGGAGAACTGGGTTTTACAACCCAGTAATATTTGAAATTAACGTTTGGAATACTGAGGCGCGCGTCGAGCTTTACGCAGGCCAACTTTTTTACGCTCAACTTCACGCGAATCTCTGGTCAATAAGTGACGCGCACGTAACTTGCGACGCAAAGAGTCAGGAAGTGGTTCAGTACCTTCTGGAATATCATGCTCATCGTAGCTAACTAAAGCGCGCGCTATGCCTAAGCGAATGGCGCCTGCTTGACCTGAAATTCCACCACCAACTACTGTGGCGTAAATATCAAATTTGTCCGTCATCTCAACGGCTTCAAGAGCCTGGCGAACCACCATGCAGGAAGTTTCACGGCCAAAATATTCTGTTAACAAGCGATTGTTGACTTTAATTTCGCCTTTACCTGGACGCATAAAAACTCGAGCTGTGGAGCTCTTGCGTCGGCCTGTACCATAGTATTGCTGCATTTCAGCCATTATACTTATTCCTCAATTTCTAATTGTTTAGGTTGTTGTGCTGCATGTGGATGCTCTGTTCCTGCATAAACTTTAAGTTTACGATACATATCTCTGCCCAGAACATTTTTAGGCAACATGCCTTTAACCGCTTTTTCAATGATACGGGTAGGATGTTGAGCGCGCAGCTTTTCAAGGGTAATAGATTTAATACCACCGGGGAAACCTGAGTGGCTGTAATAGGTCTTTTGTTTTTCTTTGCGACCGGTAACTCTAACTTTATCGGCATTGATTACCACAATGTAATCACCGGTATCCACGTGAGGCGTGTATTCAGCTTTATGCTTGCCACGCAATCGCTTTGCGATTTCTGTAGCTACCCGACCTAAAACTTTATTGCTAGCATCTACAATATACCAGTCACGCTTAACTTCGTGAGTCTTGGCACTAAATGTCTTCATTAATTTACTCCGAACCACTCATTAGGGATATACCAACTTCATGACGAGAGGTATTTCTTCTTAAACTTGATGGGCGATTCTAACTAAAACAAGGAAAACCTACAAGCTTATTATAAATATTTTTAGTACAAAAGTACTTTTTAGTGGCTTTGGCGCCGTTAAATCTAAAATAAAACACCTCCTACAGAGGCAGCGGCTTCATTTTCCGGTGGTTAATTCATTGAAACTCTGCCTCTGTAGGGAGGGCCTGTTGCGTTACGCCGTGTACGCTCTCAAGAATTTATTAAATGCGATTTATAGTAAAGTTGCTTCTATCTGTGTTTTAGTTATTGAGCGGTTCCTTGTGCCGAAGAACGGCGGAGATCCAGAGCGAAGGAAACAATAGTTCGCCGAAGTATGTGGGGCTAGATCTTGCCGCAGAAAACAGCAGCGCTGTTGCATTTTTCGAAAAACAACTAAGGTGCCTTGCTTAGTATACGCTGCGTTTTAACCAACCGCCTGTTTAGGTCTCTCTCTTTAAATAAGGCTGGTTTTTTCAGTCACGGGGACAGGGAAACTGCTAAGCAGTACTAGTGGTATGGTTTTTGGGCACGTTTTAGCAGGAACCACGCATTACAAAACGATTAACTAAAGATCAACCGAAATACAAAGTATGAAAGCCCGTGTAGGTCCTTTATCTTCATAGTTATCGCACGCCACCCTCGACACGAAGGGTGCCACGAATATAAATATTTAGTCGATTTTAAGCGATTTTACTACAGAGTCGTCTTGTAAGTGCTGCTTAACAATCGCATCAATATCATCCATGCTTTCGTATCGATACCACACGCCCTCTGGATAAATAACCACGCAAGGACCCGAGCTGCACCGCCCCAAACAACCTGTTTTCGTGACTCTAATTTTTCCAGGCCCAAACAGTTCTTTTTCAAGCAATTGTGATTTCAAGGTATCAAAGCACGCATCTCCGCCAGCCGCACTACAGCATTTTTTACCCGGTGCTTTTTGATTCGCGCATACAAAAACATGCTTACGATAATGATTCACTCAGCTACTCCGTTCTTCAACGTTGCGCTTTAATTTAAATCCCGGTCTAAAGGTAACCACCCGTCGAGAAAGTATCGCGGTCTCAACACCCGTTTTAGGGTTTCGGCCTGGACGCTCCGATTTATCACGCAAAAGAAAATTTCCAAAGCCCGAGAGTTTTACCGTTTCGCCCTGGGCAAGCGTCTCTCGAACTGTTTCAAAAAAAGCGTCTATTAATATCCTGGCATCGGCTTTGTTAAGCGTGCCCTTTGCAAGTAAAGACTCTGCAATCATAGCTTTAGATAATGCATTCACGATTATTCCCTCAAGGTAATTGCTAATTGCGTATGTAGTGCTGTAATTATAGCAGTTATTGCATCGTGTATTTCGGAGTCCACAAAAGTCCGTTGCTGATTTTGAAGCGTTACTGTAATTCCTACGCTTTTTTTTCCTTCAGCTATTGTTTCCCCGGTGTAAACATCAAAAACATCAAGCGATTTAAGCCATTGATTTTCAACTGTTTTTCTTATCAACCCGTCGATATCTTGCAGATATACGGATTTATCTACGAGCAAAGATAAATCGCGTTTAATTTTAGGAAACTTGGAAATAGCTTTATACTTTATACTTTTATTTGCAAGTATTGCGTTTACGTCTAATTGAAATACCACGATATCGTCTTTGCAATCCAGAGCATCTGCTAAGCGTGGGTGCACCACACCAAGCCAACCGGCAGGCTTATCATCTATCATGATTTCAGCTGATTTTCCTGGATGCAAGGCGGGATGGGTTGCTGGATTAAACTGTATGTTGTAGTTATTTAGCTGCTCAACAAGCGCTTGTAAATCGCCTTTTAAATCAAAAAAATCAAATTTACGTGTTTCCTCACTCCAATTGAGGGGTGCGTAATCTCCAGCTATCAGGCCTGCAAAACTACTGGTTTCAACTATCTCTCCCATATCATCTGTGGTAAACACGACTCCTGTTTCAAAGATTTTTACAGAGGTCTGTTGCCGGTGATTATTATACAGCATGCTCGCAATTAATCCTGGCCACAAGCTTGAGCGCATTTGAGATAATTCCGACGAGATTGGGTTTAATAAGTTCAGGTTATTATCCGCAGGCGTGAACGCTTGTTGAAGTTCTGGGTCAACAAAACTGTAATTGATAGTTTCCGAATAACCACGAGCCACCATAAATGAATTGAGCGTCCTTTGTAATAACTCTTTTGCATCAATAAAACCCGGGTGCAAGGGAGTTATCATTTTAGCGCGGAAAATGGTGTTGTATCCGTAGATCCGAATGACCTCTTCAACTAAATCCGCATCAACATTTATATCAAATCGATAACTTGGTGGAGTCACGTGCCAAACAGCGCGACTATTATCAATCTGCATATGCAAGCGTGTTAGTATTGATAAGATTGTATCGTTTGAAATTTCTACGCCAATTAATTTCTTTACCCGATGGGGGTCAAAACTTATTGCCGTAGATACCGGAATATTGCCTTGGTCTACAGCACCGCAAATACTCCCCACTTCCCCGCCACAGATGTCTTGTATAAGCCCTGATGCCCTTTCCAAAGCAATTTTTTGAAGGGATGAATCAACCCCTCTTTCAAAACGTTGTGCGGAATCGGTAAACAGCCCGTGTTTACGCGCAACACCGGCAATTTGTATTGGGTTAAAGAAAGCGCTTTCAATAAATACCGTAGTAGTTTCATCCGTTACACCGCTCAATTGCCCACCCATAATACCGGCGATAGCTAAAACTTGCGTTTCATCGGCTATTAACAGTGTATTGGAGGCCAAACTAATAATTTGATCATCCAGCAAATGCAGTTTTTCGTCCGATTTGGCCGTGCGTACCCGAATGGTTTTACCAATTTTGTTACTATCAAAAGCGTGCATGGGTTGCCCAAGCTCGAGCATTACATAATTTAGAATGTCAACTACCGGATGAATGCTGCGTATTCCAGAACGCCTCAAACATTCTGCCATCCAAAGAGGGAGTGTTGCTGATGAGACAATATTTTTAATTACGCGGCCGTAATAAACAGGACAGGCTCTGCTGTCATCAACCTCAATATTCATAGCCGATTCAAAGCTTATAGGCACCGCCGATACATCTAGTTGTTTTACAGCCGTATTCGTAATTGCCGCCGTTTCACGCGCTATCCCAATTATACTCAAGCAGTCCGCTCGATTTGGGGTCACATTTAAGTCCAAGACAAAATCGTCTAACATCAAATATTCACGTAAACAGGTACCTATTGGAGCATCGTTATCAAGCTCCATTATTCCGTCGCTGCTCTCACCCATGCCTAATTCACTGCCAGAGCACAGCATCCCCTGTGATAATTCACCGCGTAATTTAGTTTTTTTTATAACCATGTCATTAGGTAACCGGGCATTAATTTGCGCCAAAGCCACTTTTAAACCCGCTCGGACATTGCTTGCGCCACAAACCACCTGCAGCAACGACTCATTACCGTCGTTTATTACGCACAAGGTGAGTCGGTCGGCTTGTGGATGCGGTGAGGTGCTCACAACTTCTGCCACAACAACGTTTGTGAATGGGGCGGCCACTGGACTTATTGCGTCAACTTCAATTCCAGCCATAGTCAGTTCGGCGGCTAATTGCTCGCGATTTAATCCTGGATTTACCCACTCTTGTAACCATCGATTGCTTACTTTCATTACTCTCAATCCACCTGTTTAAAACTGTTTCAAAAATGAAAGATCATTTTCAAACATCATGCGTAAATCATCTAAACCAAAATAGAGCATTGCCAATCTATCCATGCCCATTCCAAAAGCCCACCCTTGATATTCATCACGGGATATAGCAACAGCAGACAACACATTAGGATGAATCATTCCGCAGCCTAAAACCTCAAGCCAACCGGTAAATTTACAGAGCCTACAACCTTTGCCGCTGCATTGGGTGCATTCAATATCAACTTCCGCTGAGGGCTCTGTAAAAGGAAAATACGACGGTCTAAATCGCAAGGCCAGTTCGCGGCCGAAAAATGCGGTAAAAAAGTCTTCTAATATTCCCCTAAGTTGGGTCATTGTTGCCTGTTTATCAATGTACAAGCCTTCAACTTGATGAAACATTGGCGTGTGCGTCAAGTCGGAATCGCACCGGTATACACGGCCTGGCGCAATTAAGCGAATTGGTGGTGCGCTCTGTTGCATCGCACGAATTTGCACTGGGGAAGTGTGAGTACGAAGCAAATGTCCGTCCCCAAAATAAAAGGTGTCGTGCATTGCGCGTGCTGGATGGTGTGCGGGGATATTCAAGGCTTCAAAATTATAAAATTCGGACTCTATTTCTGGGCCAAGTACAATATCAAAGCCCAAGCCTGCGAAATAATTATTGATAAATTGCTTAACTTGAGTAACGGGATGTACCGACCCCGATCGGTATTGGCGCCCTGGTAAACTTACATCGATATACTCTGCGGCTAATTTTTGCTGCAGCTGCACTTCCTTTAAAGACAGCATACGCTCATCGATTAAGGCGGATAATTCTCGCTTAACCTGATTCACCAATTGTCCAACTAGAGGTTTTTCGGCCGCGCTAAGCTGGGACAACCCTTTTAAAATATCCGTTAAACGACCTTTCTTACCCAAATAGTCTGTTTTTATTATTTCTAGTGCACTAATACTGTCGCTTGTATTAATGGCGGCTGTTGCTTCTCGTTGTAAATCTTTGACGTCCTGCATAGTAAAGGCCTGCAATGTAAAAAGGAGGCTACGCCTCCTCGTTATATACTTCAAATATTTCAGAACAGCTTGAGTAAAATATTGTTTATCTTATGCACAACAAAAACCCCAATCAATCAAAGCAGGTATTCATTTAACATTTTTGTTGTCGTTACAAAAAGTGTTATCCAACCTGCCAATCATAAAGAACCTATTGTTATCATTAATACTTTACTCAAGAACCTAAGTGCTTAGGCTAATGCTGCTTTCGCTTGTTCAGCTACAGCGGCAAAAGATATTTTATCGTAAACCGCCATATCAGCTAAGACTTTTCTATCCAATTCAATGGATGCTTTTTTCAAGCCATTGATTAGTCGGCTGTACGACAATCCACATTCACGTGCTTGCGCATTGATACGAGTAATCCATAAGGCACGAAATTGTCTTTTCTTTTGACGACGATCACGGTATGCGTATTGGCCGGCTTTGATTACAGCCTGCTTCGCCATACGATAGGTACGACTACGGGCACCGTAATAACCTTTTGCTTGGTCTAATATTTTTTTATGACGCGCTTTGGCAGTCACACCACGTTTAACTCTTGGCATTTTTAATTAACTCCTCTTAGCTACCATGCAACAATCGTGCGGCAAGACGCATATCACACGGCTTCAATGATGTAGATGCAACCCGTAACTGACGTTTTTGCTTGTTTGTTTTTTTGGTGAGGATATGATTTCTATAGGCACGACGGCGCTTAATAGCACCACTTGCCGTTTTTCGAAAGCGTTTATCCGCTCCACGATGGGACTTTAACTTCGGCATAACATTAATACTCCGCATTTGCTAATAAAATGGTGACAACAACCGTCGCCCCCTACTCATCTGGGTTGAAAAGCCAACCTACAGATTTATTTTTTTTTAGGCGATAACACCATTAATAATTGACGTCCTTCACGTTTTGCATGCTGTTCAACTACCGCAAACTCGGTAGTATCTTGCTGCAAACGGTCCATAAGCCGCATACCAATTTCTTGATGCGCCATTTCACGACCACGAAATCGCAGCGTTACTTTAACTTTATCGCCATTACTTAGGAAACGTATCAGGTTGCGTCGCTTGACCTGATAATCCCCTTCTTCCGTCCCTGGACGAAACTTTATTTCTTTCACTTGAATTTGTTTTTGTTTCTTTTTTGCTTCCGCTTTTTTCTTACCTTCCTCAAAACAATGCTTACCGTAATCCATAATTTTACAAACAGGCGGTATTGCGGTCGCTGAAATTTCGACTAAATCTAATTCGCTTTGTTCAGCCGTATATAAAGCTTCCCGAATAGATACAATTCCAATCGCCTCGCCTTCAGCACCAATCAAACGAACTTCGGCCGCAGTGATTTGTTCATTAATTTTTGCGCGATCACTTTCACGCTTATGCGGTACAGTAATGGTTATTCCTCCAGCTGATTAGTACGGCTTTTCATATCAATTTTTTGCCGCAGCATATCGCAAAATAATTCAATTGTCATTACACCTAAGTCCTGACCGGATTGCGAACGAACGGATACTTCATTATTTGCTACCTCTTTATCACCAATCACAACTAAATAGGGAACTTTTTGCAAAGTATGCTCACGGATTTTAAAGCCTATCTTCTCATTTCTCAAGTCTAAAATTGCTCTATATCCTAATTGCTGTAATTTTTCAGTAATTTTCTCAGCATAATCGCGTTGTTTTTCGCTGATATTTAATACCGCAACTTGAGTGGGAGCCAACCAAACGGGGAAATTACCCGCATAATGCTCTATTAAAATACCCATGAACCGTTCGAAAGTTCCAAGTATAGCACGATGGATCATTACCGGTATCTGTTTACTACCATCTTCTGCAATGTAGGTAGCTTCCATTCGCTCGGGCATTGAAAAATCAACTTGGATAGTACCACATTGCCAAATTCTGCCTAAACAATCGGCTAAAGAACACTCTATCTTAGGACCATAAAAAGCACCTTCTCCTGGTGCATTTTCCCAGACAATTCCACGTTCATGCATGGCTTGCTGCAAGGCTTGCTCGGCCTTATCCCACTCGCTATCGGCCCCCACTCGGTTTTCAGGACGCAACGCTAGTCGATATTTTATTTCCTTAAAGCCAAAATCATCGTATACCAATTGAACTAAATCCAACATCATACTTACTTCGGATTGAATCTGCTGTTCCGTACAGAATATATGGGCGTCGTCTTGAACAAAGTTTCGTACTCGCATTAAGCCATGCAGTGAACCAGAGGGCTCGCAACGATGGCAGTTACCAAACTCTGAAAACCGAAGTGGTAAATCACGGTAACTGTGCAACCCTTGATTATAAATTTGTACATGGCACGGGCAATTCATGGGCTTAATAGCGTATTGGCGATTTTCTGTTTCGGTTACAAACATTTGTTCGCGGAAATTTTGCCAATGGCCTGACTTTTCCCACAATATTTTATCTACAAGCTGGGGCGTTTTAATTTCTTGATAACCGTAGTCTTGCAGTCTGTCACGCATATACTGCTCAAGAATGCGATAAATGGTCCACCCTTGTGGATGCCAAAACACCATTCCGGGTGCAATTTCTTGAAAATGAAACAGATTTAATGCTCGGCCAATTTTTCGGTGATCTCTTTTTTCAGCCTCTTCAAGTTGCTTTAAATAATTATCCAATGCTTTTTTATCGTTCCAAGCCGTACCATAAATGCGTTGCAACATTGTATTTTTAGAGTCGCCGCGCCAGTAAGCTCCAGCAAGCTTTAGTAACTTAAAAGCTTTGAGAAACCCGGTTGATGGAACGTGTGGGCCTCTGCATAAATCCTCAAAATCACCTTGTTTATAAAGAGAGAGGCGCTGATCCATGGGTATATCCGCAATGATTTCCGCTTTATAAAACTCACCCAACTGAGTGAAGTAATCTATAGCCTCTTGCCGCGATAACTCGCGTCGGGTTATCGGTAAGTCCTGTTTCACTAGTTGTTGCATTTCTGTTTCAATAGCGTGTAAATCTTCGGGTGTAAAAGGACGCTCGAAGGCAAAGTCGTAGTAAAAGCCATTGTCTATAACAGGGCCTATGGTAACTTGGGCGCTTGGAAATAATACTTTAACCGCTTGCGCCAATAAGTGGGCTGTAGAATGCCTAATGACCTCTACGCTTTCCGGTTGTTTTTGGGTAACAATAGTTACGGCGCTGTCTTTTGTTACAACATAACTGGTATCAACCATAACGCCATCTATTGAACCCGCTAGTGCTGCTTTAGCCAAACCAGGACTAATAGCGTGGGCAATGTCGTATATTCTAGTTGCGTTTTCAAAAAGCTTGGTTTGCCCGTCAGGAAATGTAATAGTTGGCATTCGGGTTTCCTTTTTGCCCAATAGGCAGGATTTGAAGATGGTAGGCACGAGTGGGATCGAACCACCGACCACCACCATGTCAAGGTGGTGCTCTACCACTGAGCTACGTGCCTAGAATTCGTTCTCCGACTTGGAGAGCGAATGATTATATAAAAGGAACATGAACAAAGCAAATAGAATTTTAATTCAAGCGGGTACATATTCATACTTTACCGATAGGAGATACTATGTCATTTAAAGCACAGCACATCAATGTATCAACCGCTGACTTTAGTATCAAAGGCGATTGCCAGCGTTATATTTTTTTGACCGGCTCTGACGACCGAGCGCAACAGATAAGCACGTATTTTGACAAACCAACGGTACGCCGGCATCCTCGCCAGCATAATTTGTATTTAGGCACCTTGCATTGGGACAATCAAACCCTAGAGGTAGGGGCGATAAGCACGGGTATGGGCGGACCCAGCGCGGATATTATAGTGACTGAATTAATTTTATTGGGCGCTCGACGCTTTTTAAGAGTAGGCACCGCCGGTTCGTTGCAGTCTCAAACGGTACACGCTGGAGATATAGTAATTGCTACAGCGGCTGTTCGAGATGATAAAGCATCTTGGGATTATATTTTTCCAGAGTATCCCGCTCTTAGCGCCCTGGAGTATGTAGTAGCTGCCGGACGGGCGAGAAAAAATTCTTCTGTGCAATCGGTGCACTTTGGAGTAGTCCACTCCAAAAGCTCTTTATACGCACGGGAATTTAACCACTCACTACTTTTTGACAATGAAAATTACATGCAAGTATTGCAGCAAGCTGGAGTTCTAGCTACGGAAATGGAGTGCGCCCAGTTGTTTATTTTAAGCTCCATTTTGGCTAAAAAATTACATGTTAGTTCAGATAAACCCCTGTACTCAGGAGCAATTCTCGCAATAATTGGTGATAAAACCGCTTTCTCAATGGACGAAACTTTGGTTAATAAAACCATTGAAAATGCAATTTTGTTAAGTTTGTCAACAACAGTACACATGGCACTGATGGATAAAAAAATTACGCACTTATTTGAATAAGTGCTAACAGCCCCCAAAACCTCTGTCGATAAGCTCTGGGGGTGTCTATTTTAAGCGGTTTTAATGCTATGAATAACAACGGTTTCAAGTGGCACATCGTTGTGACCGTGCTGGTTACCGGTACGTACATTAGCTATTGCATCAACGACATCCATGCCTTTAGTCACCTTTCCAAAAGCACAATACCCATAACCTTGATTATTTTCAGCCGTAAAGTTTAAAAAATCATTATGAACTAAGTTAATAAAAAACTGGGAACTGGCGGAATGTGGATCGGAGGTGCGCGCCATAGCAATAGTTCCTCGATCGTTTTTAATCGCTGACTTGGCTTCATTTTCAACTTTTTTAAAAGCCTCTTTTTGCACCATATCTGCGTCCATCCCACCGCCTTGAATCATAAAATTATTAATAACGCGATGAAAAATTGTATTCTCGTAAAACCCTTGCTCTACATACTCACGAAAATTAGCGGCCGTTTTGGGGGTATTGATAGCATCGAGTTCAATATGAATATCTCCTGCAGAGGTTTCAATAATATAATTACAAGCTGTACTGGTCATAATAAATCTCCTAAAGTGATTTTTTTTTAATTAATTGGCGCATTTTATCACACACATCGTGCATGACGTGCACGTTATGTATACTTGCCAAAGCGGTAAATACCGGAGCTTTTTGCTTAAATAAATGATGCAACGCGGATCGGGAGTAATATTGACAGGTGTAACAACCGCAGCTCGCCATGATGGGCGCGCTATCATTGGCAAAAACTGTCTTTTTTATTGATAACCGCTGATTATCAAAAGCACTTTTAAAGGCCAGCCAATTGCCCTGAGCTACTATTTCACCACTATAAAGCGCCCCATGTCGCGCATTGCGGGTTGGCGCCACACAATCAAACATATCGATTCCCACAGCAACCACATCCAGTAAGTCTTGGGGCGACATTCCAACGCCCATGGTATAGCGTGGTTTGTTTTCGGGTAAAATAGAACGCACCCAACCGACGATTTCAACCGTTGCTTCCATGTCAAAACCAACGGTTTCCCCACCTATAGCCACACCATCGGTGTCCATTGAGCTAACAAATACAGCGCTTTTTTCACGTAAATCACGGAAAGTTCCGCCTTGTACTATACCAAAAAGCGCTTGCGGATTACCGTAGTTGGAAAGAGGGTGGGCTCGATGATAGGCCATAGATTGCCGCAGCCAGCGATGCGTTCGTTGTAAGATGTGCTCTACTTCTGCGCGACTGGAATTATCGGGAGTGCATTGATCAAAAGCCATGATAATGTCTGCGCCAATATTTTTTTGGGTAGCCAGAGACATTTCTGGTGTCATATGGATGACATTACCGGAATCCGGAAGCTTAAAATGCGCCCCCTCCTCATCAATAGTGCAGATATTTTTATTTTTTGAAAGGCTGAAGACCTGAAATCCACCGCTGTCCGTGAGCATTGGACCGTGCCAGCCCATAAAGCGATGCATACCACCGGCGTTGTTGATAACCTCCATTCCGGGAGCGCACAGCATATGGTAGGTGTTGCCGCCCAGTATAATTTGACTGCCAGCCGCCCGCAATTCAGCGGGCGTCATGTTGTTTACTCCGGCCCGCGTACCAACGGGCATGAAAGCTGGCGTTTCAAAAGAACCGTGCGCCGTGCTCACGGTAGTTACACGAGCCTGAGTATGTCTGTGCTTATGAAGAACTGTACAATCCAAAGCTTTCATGACTGCCGTCTGCGCAAATGCGTTGCACTAACAAATAGCGCCGTTCCCAAAAAGTAAATAAGCGTCCAGCTCGGTAAAGATACACCCAAAATACGCTCACTAACCTCGCCGCATTCGGCCGATCCCCAAATTAAAACCTGGACAATTTCTTGCCAAGGAAAATAATGCAGCAACACGTCCAACCCCGGCAAACAAGAGGGCAACGCATCCGGCGGTAACGACTGCAACCAAACTTGTCTAGCCGCAAAATAAACTCCGGCCAGACTGACTGCAATTTCAAAACCCCCGATCAGGTTTTGCTTGCGTTTAGTCGAAACAAAACAACCAATACCGCCTAAAACAATTAGAAAGCAAACCATACTGCGCTGCATGATGCATAAAGCGCACGGCTCTAAACCTTGAACGTACTGCAAGTACAGCGAAACACTAAACACAAAGACTGATATCAGCAGTAAACTCAATTGCCAAAACCTAAAGCTCCGGTTTTTCATGAGCGTGGTAGCATGTAAAGAATTGCCTGCTTCATATCGTTATCGCTGCACTCATTACAAGTTCCTTTTACGGGCATGGCGTTTATTCCTTTAATAGATGTTGCAACTAAGCCATCAATAGTTTCTTTTAGAATACGGGGCTGCCAATCTTCTTTATTTTTAAATTTAGGTGCTCCCGCCAAACCGTCTTGATGGCAAACAATACAGTGCTTGTCGTAAATAGTTTTCCCGGCTTGCGCAGTTCCGACCGCCGGTTGGGTGTCTGCAACATTTAGTTGACCAATGGGCTTCAATCGTTGCTCAACGGATACATCGTTCGGGTTTGCGCGTGCAAAAACAAGCGCGTTGGTACAAAAAAATAATACACAAATAAGCCGCATGATACCTCAGAACCAACAATAACGCGGTTATTATACGCAGCTCATTCTCATCTTTAAAGACGCAACTCAATATTTTAAAGATTTTAGGTGGGTTTGTGCGCGTGGAAGCGTTATATTATGGCTTTTTACTAAAGTACATTTCTTATGCTCAATCGTATCCGTATTGCTACACGCAAAAGCCCCCTTGCTTTATGGCAAGCAAATTTTATTGCCGATTCTATTAAGATACTGCACCCCAATTGCGATGTTGTGTTGGTACCAATGATGACCTCCGGCGACGCATTTACTAAAAATAAATTACAAGAGATTGGCGGTAAAGGTTTATTCGTTAAAGAACTCGAAGAAGCTTTATTGGCTAAAAAAGCGGATATTGCGGTGCATTCTATGAAAGATGTTCCGGCAATTCAACCGGATGGTTTGCATATACCTGTTATTTGTCAACGCGATAATCCTCTAGATATGCTGGTAAGTCGTGATCACCACCGTATTACGGCATTACCAAAATATGCCCTGATTGGAACCGCCAGTCTGCGACGGCAATCGCAGTTATTAGCCCTGCGGCCGGATCTAAAAATTAAATCCTTACGCGGCAATATTCATACCCGACTGCAAAAACTGGTGGATGAAAACTTTGACGCCATTGTTCTTGCAGCGGCAGGGCTTGAACGCATGAACATTAACCAATACAACCAATCACCCATTCCTAGCGACGTAATGCTACCGGCTTGTGGCCAAGGAGCTTTAGGCATTGAATGCCGCATAGACGACCCATTTTTGCTTGCGATGTTGCAACCGCTAAACGACGCACTGACCACACAATGCGTGCTCGCGGAGCGCAAAGTAAATGCCGAATTAGGCGGCAATTGCCATGTGCCATTAGCCGTTTACGCACGCATGGTTGCTCCTGAAACAATGCAACTGCAAGCAAAAGTATTGGCTATAGACGGTCGTATTTGCATCGAAGACACCCAGACAGGGCCTCTAAGCGATTGGCAGAAACTTGCCCACCACTGCTCAGTTAACTTGCTGGCAAAAGGGGCGCAACAATTGTTAGCGCAGGTTTATTGATGACCAACCTCGATTTAAAAGGTCTGAGCGTTTTAAATACTCGGCCTGAGTCTCAAAGCACGTGCACCACCCGCGCGATTGAGTGCGCGGGTGGTGCAGTTTTTTCCGTGCCAACGCTATTAATTATGCCGCCAAAGCACGATTGGTTGCACAAACTACCGGCTCTTAACACGGTCGATCAAGCAATTTTTATAAGTGCTAACGCGGTGGACTTTACTTTTAGCCGGCTAGCCGCGGCTCAGCTTTCCTGGCCTGCCACGATAAAAATAACCGCCGTAGGCCGTGCCACCGCCTGCGCACTAAGCAAGCATACTTTAGGCCGAGTGTTAACGCCTGAAATTAGCACCAGCGAACAGGTTTTAGCCTTGCAGCATTTGCAAAAAATAACCGACCAAACCATCCTTTTATTTAAAGGCGAAGGCGGTCGAAAGCTGCTTGAGACAAGCTTGCTGCAAAAACAAGCAAAATTAACGATCTTATCCGTCTATGAGCGCAGGTTGCCTACTCATTTAGGACTTGCCGAGCAATCATGGTGGCAGAATAGGACGGTCGATATTATACTGTTTACAAGTCAACAGGGCATGCTTAATCTTTTTACGTTATTTGCTTTTGATAAACCAACCCAGAGTTGGCTTAAAACACTTCCGTGTGTCGTGATAAGTCCGCGGTTAGCTCAGTTGGCTCATGAGTTTGGAATAAAACAGGTTTTGGTAAGCGAACTAGACCGCGTGCCTACAACTTTACAGCTTTTTAAAGAAGGATTACCGTATGTCTGACACACAGTCGTTGCCCGATAAAAACAATTCTGTCCCTGCAAAACCAAAAGCGCCGTCAAAAGCGCGCAAGTCCCATTTTAAGGCGATGGCATTCGCCGTGCTTTTTTTGATAGTACTAGGCCTAGCGCTGTACAGCTTTCAAATAAATCAACAACTAAAGCAAACACTTTTAGAAAAAACGTCGGATTATGGCCACAGCCTTACCGCACAACAATCGCAATTGAATAGTTTGCAATCCAATTTTCGCACACTGCGTGCCAGTATGGACGACGCCCCCCCAAAAACCTCTAGTTTAGAAAGCATGAGCCTGTTGCGACAAGCACAGCAGCTTTTAGAAATGGCGAACATTTCTAACTTTTGGACTCAAAATAAAGAAGCGAGTATTATTTTATTGCAACAGGCGGATAGTCTTTTAGCCGAAGCACACAGCGCCAAAATTTTACCAGTACGTCAAGCAATTGCTAGACAAATAGCTGAGATTCACTCCATTGCACGGGTTGATACAGCAGGAATTTTAAGTAAAATTGATGGTGCCATCGGCCTCGTGAACCAGTTATCACTAAACACCCCTCTGCCTACTCACGATGACAACAACACCGCTCAAAGCTCTGGGTGGCGTACGCACTGGCAAAAAACGCTGGCCTACCTAAAAACAATCATTGTTATACGCCATCAAAAAGATGAGACCTATTCCCCGCCTTTCCAACAAAACTTAGCGCGCCAACTTATTCGGATTAATTTGCGCCAAGCTCAATTGGCTTTGTTGCAAAATAATCAACAAGCCTATGATCTCGCCTTACAATTTACAGAAAATGAAATTGAGAACAGCCTTTTTTCAAAGGCATCCTGCCAAGCGTTAATGCAGCAAATACGTGAATTAAAAAATACGACGGTTACTCAAACTGCAATTTTTAATGATGAAGCCCTGCAATTACTCAAACCCCTTACCAGGTATAATTCCTCTGAAAAGTTAGAAGGGAAACCTTTATGATTCGTATAATCCTAGGCATTTTAGCGCTCCTTGCTGCGGTCTTTATCGGACTGCAGTTGCACCATGACAATGGATACCTGCTGATGCAGGTAAATAACTGGACTATTGAAACGCCATTATGGTTTGCATTTTTGAGCATTATCGTGCTTTTTGTTGCTGTCTATTTGTTGCTGTCATTTGCTCAATATTGCGGCTGCCTACCTAAAAAGTTTTTTAAATGGCGCTTAAGAAGGCGTCGTAAAAACGCGAACAACACGACCTATAACGGCTTAATAGCCTGTATTGAAGGCCGATGGAAAGCAGCTGAGAAATACAGCGTTCAAGCGATCCCCGATGGTGACACGCCCTTATTTAATTATCTGCTTGCAGCCCACGCGGCTCAAAAAGTCGGTGCGTTTTCACGACGAGACGGTTATTTGCAGCACGCCTTACAACGCACGCCCGAGGCAAAGGTTGCCGTTTTTTTAACGAAAGCGGAGTTGCAAATAGCAAGTGGGCAATGGGCTTCGGCCTTAACAAGCTTGCAAACCTTACGCGAGCTTACGCCCAAAAATACACGCGCTCTTGAATTATCTCAGACGGTGTATCGAGCGTTGGGCGACTGGAGATCTTTAGCAACTTTATTGCCACTGATTAAAAAGCATACCAGCATTACATCCGAGGCCTACCATCAGCTTATGCTGCACACTCAGGCTAATGCGCTCACGAGTCTTATTGCGGAAAACAACGCTCCTGAGCTTAACAATTGTATCGAAAATTTGCCAAAATCCTTGCTTATGGAGCCTGCTGTAGTTATCCCCTATTGCAAATACCTGCTGCAACAGAATACCCCTAAAAAAGCCGAGAGCGTCTTACGCGCTTTTTTGCGCCAATCTAAACTGCACAATGCAGAAATTATTGGCTTGTACATCACTGCCGCGAACGATAAGCAGGAGCTTAGCTTTGCAGAGTCGTTGCTTAAAAAATACCCCGACTCCGCATGCCTCTATCTCGGCTTGGGGCAGTTGGCCATGAGGAATCAATTATGGGGCAAAGCGCACGTTTATTTACAAAAAAGTACCGACTTAGAAGCAACTCCCAGCGCTTATTTTTGTTTAGGACAATTGCAGGATTTGCTTGGGAAAAAAGACCAGGCCTGTGGATTTTTTAAACGCGGGCTGCAATTAGCAGTTCTGCAATCAGCGTAAAATCGCGCGTCCTTCTCGAGGTTCATGCAACGATTATCATCTAGCGGGCTATCATCCCGTCTGAACGGTAACGTCAATGCAGGATTTGCTTTGCATAATACCCAATACGCTTTTACAACCTCATTTTTTTGGTAACGGTCATCAAGCTTTTAAAACTCCCTCAGGAACCCTACAGCTGTCCGGGCAGTACGATAAATCGCGTTCAATTTGAAACGTTGCGTGATGGATAGCGTGTTCGGTCGCTAATCGATTGCTTAATAACTGCCTGGCTGCGTCTGATAAAAGCTGGTGCGGCATGTAAAGATGTACCGACAAAGCATTTTCCTGCGTACTAATTGCCCATATATGCAAATCATGTATCTGTTGAACCCCGGGTTCCGCTAGCAATAAATCATTAACCGCATGCCATGAAACTTCCGATGGAACCCCATCGATGATAAGTTTGAAGCTTTCGGTGAATAAGCGCCAAGTACCCTTTACTATGCATACGGCTATTAATAATCCTATAACGGGGTCAATCCACAACCAATTAGTGACGTAAAGAATCGAGGCAGAGACGACAACGCCTACGGAGATAACTGCGTCGTAAAGCAGATGATAATAGGCAGCTCGAATATTTAAATCGGCCTTTCCACGCATAAAAAGTACAGCCGTAACCCCATTGATAACGATACCCAGAGCGGCAACCATTATGACTAATTCAGAGTCGATGGCGGTCGGCGTGAATAATTTATAAACGGCCTCCGTTGCAATAATGCCGCAACTAAAAACCAGCATTATTCCATTAACCAAACTCGCTAAAATTGTAGTTTTTTTCATCCCGAAGGTTGTTGTCGTAGTCGCCGCTTTAGACAATAGCCGAGTTGCCCCCCAAGCAAGAACCAGGCCCAAAACATCGCCTAAGTTATGAACAGCATCGGCAAGTAAGCTGGTCGAGTTGGAATAAATAGCCATGGCAATTTGCAGAATCACAAACAATCCATTTGCAAAAATGGCAATAATAAACGCTTTATTAAACGATGCTGGCGAGTGGGCGTGATGGTTTTGGCAGTGGTGATGAGCCATATTTACTCCTTAGGCTCTGTTGCTTGCTCGGCCTCATAGTAATTAATACCTATTTTAATGCGTTCGCGCTCATTTTTTTTTCGCCATAAATTGGTGTCGCGCAAGGAATATACGCACCCACAATATTCTTGCTTATAAAAGTTTTCGCGTTTTGCAATCTCATACATTCGCGAAGCACCACCTTCTTTACGCCAGTTATAGGTCCAATACTCCATATTTTCATAACGACGAGCGGCGCGTATTCCAGCATCGTTAATTTGCTCCATATTTTTCCAGCGTGAAATTCCTAAAGAACTGCAAATTACCGGAAAATCGTTTTCATGCGCGTACAATGCGGTGCGCTCAAAGCGCATGTCGAAACAGGCTGTACAGCGTTTACCACGCTCGGGCTCCCATTCCAATCCCTTGATTCTACTAAACCAATTGTCTTTGTCGTAATCCACATCAATAAAAGGAATGCCGTGTTTTTTTGCAAAATCAATATTTTCTTGTTTCCGTATTTCGTACTCTTGCACAGGATGAATATTAGGGTTGTAGAAGAAAATTGAAAAATCAATTTTTGAAAACAACAACGCTTCCATTACTTCACCCGAGCACGGTGCGCAACAAGAATGCAGTAATAATTTTTGCGCCTTATTAGGCAGTATCAGGGTTTCTCGATTAATCATAATTGGCTCGAAATTTTAAGGAAGTGCGTACGATAATAGTCAAGCTCTGTAATAGAATCTTTTATGTCGTCCAAAGCACGATGCTTGGAATCTTTAATAGTTCCACTAAGCAAACTGGGATGCCAACGCTTCATCAGCTCTTTTAATGTACTTACATCCAAATTACGGTAGTGAAAAAACTCCGCTAATTTGGGCATGTATTTATAGAGAAATCGTCTATCCTGGCAAATACTATTACCGCACATCGGTGATTTTCCCGCATCTAAATAGGTGCTTAAAAAGGCAAGCGTTTGCTCCTGTGCGTAATCTTCGGTGACTGTTGACTCAAGAACGCGCGCGACTAAACCCGAATGATTATGCTGCTTAGTATTCCAGGAATCCATGCTATTCATAATTGCTGCATCCTGATGAACAGCAAGCACGGGACCTTCTGCTAAAATATTTAAGTTAGAATCGGTTACAATCGTTGCTATCTCAATTATCAAATCGGTGTCTGGATTGAGTCCTGTCATTTCTAAATCGATCCAGATTAAATTGGTATTACTTTTCATTTTTTTTCTCACTTTGTTGAAGGGATTGAATTAATTCAACACGAAGTTTTCTCAGTTGCTGCTTTATAGCAAGGCCACTATGCCCGGATTTGATTATTTTTTCCACATTAATAGATTGCATGTCGTGCAATAAAGATTGCCATAATTTTGCTTGCGGATACGCAACCCTGCTGCCACACCCTTGAGCGTCGGCCGTGCATACTACAAGTAATTGCTGGAATAATTGCGGTCGACGAAAAGCATCTGTTTTATCCAAAACATCCATAATTTGTTCTGCGTTCAAATGGGCTAATTGATGGATTTTTAGGTGAAAACGGCAGGACAATAATGCAAGCGTGGTGTATTCACGGGGTACCCGAAGGCGCTCGCAGAGCTGCTTTACCAGAGGAACGCCTTTTTCCTCATGGTTGCGGTGTTTTGGCCATTCGCAAATAGGCGTTGTTGCTTTACCTAAATCATGCAGTAAAGCGGCAAAACGAATGCACGGATCGCAGGATAAAGCAGCGGCGGCCTGTAACGTCAATAACGTATGAATACCACTGTCAATTTCAGGATGCGATCCTGGTGAATTAGGGACGCCGAATAAGCAATCAAGCTCCGGTAAAATTACGGCTAATGCACCGCAAGAGCGCAGCGTGCTAATAAAAATTTGCGGATCACGCTCTTCTAAGCTTTTTTGCCATTCTTGCCATAGTCGCTCGGGTACTAAATGCGAAACCTCATTGTTTTTAACCATTTGATACATAAGCGCGCGTGTTTTTTCCGCCAGCGTAAAGCCCAAATGATGGTAGCGGGCGGCAAACCGGGCAACTCGAAGCACGCGAACCGGGTCTTCAGAAAAAGCCGGTGAAACGTGGCGTAAAAGCTTGCTTTTTAAATCCGCTTGGCCATTAAACGGGTCGATAAGACTGCCGTCCTCGTCCTGCGCAATTGCATTAATCGTCAAATCACGACGAGCTAAATCGTCTTCTAAGCGCACCTGTGGATTAGCGGTGAAACTAAATCCTGCGTAGCCATTGCCGGTCTTGCGCTCCTGGCGCGCCAAGGCGTACTCTTCCCCTGTTTTAGGGTGCAAAAAAACAGGAAAATCTTTCCCAACTTGTTTAAATCCGCAGCGGTGCATGTATTCAACGGAGGCGCCTACAACTACCCAATCGCGTTCTTTCACGGGGTAATTGAGTAACGTATCACGAACTGCTCCGCCAACTAGGTAGGTTTTCATCAAGTCTCAAATTTAGTAACACGCGCTGGGAGCCAATAAATGAAGCCCCTCAGTCCGCAAACTAGGATTTTAGCCGTTGTTTCATATTTAGGCAATTTTAAAACCGATCCACGCCAATCCACCAATAAAATTTAACGCCCGATAACTGAAGCAGTTGATATCTTCATTTTAAAAGTCCGCAAATTAGCGCGCACCAATGAGACACATATTACTCTCAACAAGCTTCGCGTGAAATTCAGCAATCACCAAATCACCATTTCCAATATCTTCACCCACTTCGGCTGAAGTCATATAACTAAGACCAATAATAAGCCCCTTGCCTATATCTTCTTGCGCGAGCGTGTTGACGGTCGCTTTAATGCGCTCCAAAATAATTAGGCATCCTTCTAAGCCTGCCATTGGAAGTAAAAAAAACATCGTGCTACCCAAACGCGAGGATAAATCGCTTTCGCGAAATACTTGGCGAAGACTGGTGAATAACTGCGTCATTAAGAGTTCCGAGTCTAACGCTCCTTTCTCAGCGATCAACTCATCTTCATTGGTTATTTGTAGGGTCATGATGCTAAAGTAGGTGGAGCTGTAGCGCACTGCAAGTTTTGCTTGCCAACTGGCAATAGCCATAAACACTTGATAATCAATAACTTTAAAAAAATGACTGAATTGGCGATAAATACTTTTTTCAATACCACGCACCAAATACTCACCACGCCGAGTTAAAACATAGGTATGCAAGCGTCGTACACGCAGCTCATCATCCGTAGAAGCGCGCTCACATACCAAACAAATGAGTTTAACGTCCGCAAACGCAAAAAAATGACCGCAGCTGTTGCAAATTTTATCTTCCAATGGCATTTCATAATCAACACCCAACTCATGCAGCCTTACATGACATTGACTGCAGACGAGCCGCTCCTGACGTAAAAACTCCGGTACAGCACCGATATTGCCGCAATTGTAACAATGAACCAATTTTTGCGGCTGAATATTAATAGAGCGACAACTGGGGCAGGTGCTTTTTATATTCAATAACCCTGACTCACAAGAACCGCAATTTTTTGTTTCATCCAATAATTTATCATGAGCCATTAGATCGCGCTTGACAAACTCTTCTAAGAAAAGCCACTGGTCACAAGCCTCTGTGAAGCTTTTCAAAAGAATCTTCAGAAGTGGGTATTCAAAAATATAGCGATTTTTGACTGATTTATGACCACTAATGCAACTGCGCACACGCGTAAATAAATAAGTCAAAAGAATTGCTTCCTCGTCTTCAAGACGCAGCAATTGCGGACCTAAAATATCCATTCTTTCGTAAATAGCCGCAGCACGCGTGTGGATATGCTCATCCGCAGGCCCATCAAATATGTGTTCAATATTCGGGTCAATAGCACCATGATAAAATACGGGGATATACCGATATTCTGCGGTTGACCGTAATTGACCAACAAGCTCAACCCAGTCCTGATTGATATTTTTAGCTAAAATAACCGCATAAGGTGGAGACTTTGGTAATGCGCTAATTTCATTTGCTTTATCCACATGAAGCGGTAGTAATTGCTCTTCGTTGATATTACTTACTACCCAGATGGATTGTTTATCTTTCATTCAGTAGTGCTCCATTAACAATCCCGCCATATTTCCTTATAGAGTAAAGTACGCGTTGAGATCGGCTAATCATATTCTAATTGTATACTATACCTATAATAATAAAAGTCATTCATTAACATAATACCGGCAATAGCCAATTGTGTAGACGCGCCATATTGACTTTCCCAAGTCATCGTCTTAGCATGCAAAAGATTTGAGCTTAGGATTTTGCTATGACCGTTGACCGGTTAAGAATGTTAGTAAACGATGATTTTAATGCTGTTAATAGCTTAATCATTGATAAAATACAGTCGCAAATTGGTCTTCTGGATGATTTAGCGCATCATATTGTTGAAAGTGGCGGTAAACGATTAAGGCCTTTATTGGTTTTGTTAGCCAGCCGGGCATGCAATTACGCCGGCGGCCATCACATCACACTGGCCGCCATGGTCGAGTTTTTTCATACCGCAACGCTACTGCACGATGACGTCGTCGATGAATCAACACTGCGACGCGGTAAAGAAACCGCCAATGAAATATGGGGTAGTAAAGCAAGTATTTTAGTAGGCGACTATCTCTTCACCCAATCGGTACAGCTCATGGTTGAAGTGAATAACCCAGCCATATTAACCTTGCTTGCTGAAACCTCGCACCAAATCAGCTGCGGAGAGGTCAAGCAGCTTGCCAATCGTCACAATAAATCACCCTCATTAACCGATTATCTTGATGTAATTCGCTCAAAAACAGCCTTGTTATTTGCCGCATCTGCGGCAATTGGCCCCATGCTTGCAGAGTGCAACCAAGACTTTGAACAGGGTCTTTATAATTATGGGCTGCATCTGGGCAACGCATTTCAGTTGATTGATGACGCCTTGGATTATTGCGGTGAGTCCTTGAGTATTGGTAAAAATATTGGCGATGATTTGGCCGAGGGTAAAGCAACCTACCCTTTGCTTCATGTTCTCGAGCATGGAACACCCGAGCAACAACAGTTAATAACAAAAAGCCTCGCTGTGGGTGGGCGTGATAATCTTCCGGCTATTTTGCACGCCATTGAAGACACTCAAGCAATTAAGTTTACGCATGATTTTGCTAGCAAAGAAATTGACGCAGCCCTCACCGCATTGGAGGTTTTACCCGAGTCAATTTATAAAACCGCCTTGCGCGATTTGGCTTCTTTTTCTTTGCATCGGTTAACCTGAATGCGTCGTTGCCCTATAAAAATTCGCGCAAATACCTCGTTCCGAGCTTCAAGCAACGATTTTTAACAGGCAATTAATAATTAGGAACCTTGTTCAATTCGCACCAATCTATTTCCTGTAAAAAACAGACTTATATGTTGTATTGCCGTAGGGCTATTTCCTTTTCGCAACGTATAGGCGTAGTCCCATCGATTGCTGCTAAACATGGGGCTTAACAAACTTGTTCCCATAAGAATAGCCGCATCTTGTCGGCTCATGCCTATTTTAAGGCGGTTAATTTTGGCATCAGGAAGTAAATTTCCCTGCTGCACTGTACGGCGGGAAAAATCATAATTTGCGCAGCCGGTTACGCTTAGCAGCATCGCACTTACTATTATTAATTGGATATATCGCATAATACTTTGCCTGTAACAAAAAATTTCGTCATAATATCACGTCAATTTAGGAAAAAACATCTTTGCCAACACTAATTTTACCAGTGACGTTTTTTATATTTTAAGGAGCCAGGGTGGGGGAAAATCAACAGTTAAAAGATGCTGGTTTGAAAATTACGCTTGCTCGTGTCAAAGTACTGCAAATTTTAGAGCAGTCAAGCGAGCATCATTTGAGCGCTGAAAAAATATACAAGGCGCTGCTTGATTTGGGTGAAGACGTAGGCCTTGCAACGGTATACCGAGTTTTAACTCAATTTGAGGCAGCAGGCCTCGTTAAAAGACGCAACTTTGAAGGGAATTATTCCGTTTTTGAACTCAGTAAAGATAACCATCACGACCACCTGGTATGCAACAAATGCGGCCGAGTCGAAGAGTTTTTGGACGATATTATTGAGCAACGGCAATTAATCATTGCTAAGCAAGCGCGTTTCAAAATGACCGATCACGCTTTGAATATTTACGGTCTATGCCAACAATGCCAGTTAAGAATGCAATGAAAATTATTTTTTTACTAACGCTTCTAGTCTCTGTTGAACTCTTAGGTGGCTGCGGTCAAAAAGGCCCCCTTAGCTATCCGGTAGCTTCGTCGTGATAGTTGCTGATTTGCCCGCACGACTTGCGCACCTAACAAGCATTATAGAAAAAAGTTGCCTTAGCTGTGGGCGAAACCCCAATCAGATAACCACAATGGCGGTCAGTAAAGGCCAGCCTAGCAGTGCTATTGAACAGGTTTATGCCTCCGGAATACAGCATTTTGGCGAAAGTTACTGGCAAGAAGCGCAGGAAAAAATAAGCGCCCTGCAAGCGTTGCCTATTGTTTGGCATTTCATTGGTCCGTTGCAAAGCAATAAAGCAAAGTCCATTGCCGCCCATTTTGATTGGGTGCATAGTGTCGACCGGCTCAAAACGGCCTATTTGTTAAGCCAACACCGTTCAGTTACCCAAGTCCCTCTACAAATTTGCGTACAAGTGAACTTTAGTAAGCAAAGGCATAAATCGGGCGCAGACCCGACTCAGGCGCTTCATTTAATTCAACAAATTGAAACGCTTGCGCACCTGCACGTTCGCGGCTTAATGTGCATCCCCAGTCCAGAACCAAACCACGATGAACCATACGCTAGTTTTTTACAGCTCAGGAATTTAATGCACGAGCTTAACAAAAAGACGCAGAAACCCTTGGATACTCTTTCCATGGGAATGAGCGCTGATTTCCCCAGCGCCATACGTGCCGGTGCTACAATTTTGCGCATCGGAAAAGCTATTTTTGATGCGGTTTAGGATGCAATTATGAAAATTCTTTTTATTGGATACGGCAATATGGCGCAAGCTTTAATACAAGGCTTACGCCACGTGGGTGTACAAATTTACGCGACAGCCCCCCGCTTAGCTACTGAAATTACTGCAGACGGTGTTCGTCTTAGCGCAAACAATAGCGAACAGGCAAGGGACGCCGATCTCATTTTTTTAGCGGTAAAGCCGCATTTGATACAAAAGGTTGCTCAGGATATCAGCCCGGTTGTTGGCCAATCAACGCCCATCATTTCTTTAGCAGCCGGGATAACCATGCAGGATTTAATACGCTACTTCCCAATAAACCAACCCCTTATCCGAGCAATGCCCAATACTCCAATGGCCGTTGGTGCCGGAGTTATTGCTTTGTTTGCTAATACCGCGGTAGATGAGCGTATTAAACTCGAACTTGAAGGGGTATTAGCGAATACCGGAATAACCACCTGGGTTGATGACGAGAATCTCATTGCCGTTTTCACCGCGTTAACGGGTAGTGGGCCGGCTTATGTGTTGTTGTTTATTGAAGCATTAAGCCAGCACGCAATTGCCCTTGGACTCAACTCCGATAGTGCCGAAAAGATATGCACGCACGTTGTTAAGGGCGCGGTTGCTTTGCTAGAAAACTCATTAGCCTCGGCACAGGAGCTGCGCGCTAAGATAACCTCTAGCGGTGGAACCACCAATGCAGGCATCCAAGCGTTGCAAGCGCATGGGTTTACAGAAGCCGTACGCCACGCTTTACTTGCCGCCTACTCAAAAACACGCGACCTGGGCCAACATTAAACCCGTTTTTATTCGACCGTGCAAAGCCCCCCTCTTACGCTTGTTTTTTTTTATCTTTACTGTGTTATAATGCGTCACTGCATTTTTATTTTTTTTACAAAGTTAATTATTTTTAATCAGGGAGTTTATAAATGAGTCATAGTTCAGAAGAGGTTATCCCTTTAGTTGCTCCAGAAATTGATGCGAGTTCCCTAGGCGCACGGTCACCTGCTTCAGGAACTCAATCACCAGCGGGATCGGTTGAAGTTGAAGGTGAAAGTCACTCTAATATCAATCAGGTATCACCTGCGATAGAGATTGTTGCAGAGGATGTTGAAGGGGAGGATGTTGCAGGGAATGGGTTCGGATCTTCTTACGGGGATAATGAAAGTCCCCTTCGCACAACTATTCCAAATACCTCCTTTATACCCCCAGCGGGTTCCGATGACCAGAGTTATCCACGCGCTGTCCCGGCTCAAACTGGAGCGCTCTATAAACAGCAGCAGTTGAGCAATTTAAAGTTCATGCTCTTAGCTGTTGCTGCAGTGATGGCTATTTTAATAGCCGTGCTAGGCACTGTGGCTATTCTTATCAGCGCTCTTTCCGTGATAGGCGTGCCATTACTCGCTATGAGCAGCGCCGGGGTTACGGCACTATTTGCCGCGGGCACTATATTGTTAGCCGCACCAATTGTTTCAGCCTTAGCGTTATTTTCCAGAAAAGCCTTGGAACTTGTGCACACGGCCACCGCAGCTTACAATGCTGATGGGAAGACTGAGCCCTTATCCTTTAGTACAAAAGCCGCAGGTATTGTGCTTGCAATACTCGCCGTTGTCGGGGCCGCTCTTCTCTCTTTAGGATGCGCAAGCCTATTGTGGCCGGCTTTGGTCATTCCTTCATTGATTGGGCTTTTATCCGCAACGTTGGCCGCGGTGCATATTACTGCGGCAACAGCACCAGCAGCAGCCTTAGTGACCGCAGGAACGGTTGCCGTAGCGCCTTTTATTGGGTATACCGCCGCGTCAACGGTGCGATTATTTACGAGCGGTTGCGCAATTGCGCGAAGCTTAAAAGAGCCGACCGAATACACCCTTGATGCAAGCCTAACCGGCGCGCTTTAAAAGGTTCATTAGCCGCACCGACGGTTTGATTTGCAATAAGCGATCTTCATTGGTCGCTTATTTTCTGGTATTGGAGCCGTTTAAGCCGGTTGCCAATATAAAACACCATCTGTTTTTTTAATTATTTATTTTAAGCGCAACTTGTACTTTTATGAGTTATAATTTATTCTTGGTCTAGGTTGCATTCTCTGCTTTAAAAATAGACTACGAGGTTGTCGTTAATGTCCGGTTCAACTGCTGCTTTGAGTTTTTTGCTGTCTACTGTTTTCAGTTTGGCTGTGTTTGCTTTATGGTCACGAATTATTTTACGGTTTTTTCGTATCAGCCCACTTCAAACTTTTGCTGCCCGAATTTATAGCGTAACCAATTTTTTATTACCCTTAGAGCGTCAAGTTTATGGACGTGCTGTTTTTCCGTCTTATGACTGGCTTTGCTTGCTTTGTATTAGCATTATTGAAGCGCTCAAGTTTATTTTACTAGGTCTGTTGATTTATAAAAGTTTTATACCTCTAGGTTTGCTGTCAACACTCGTCCTCGCGGATACTATTATCCAGCCATTGCAATTGTTTTTTTACGCCATTCTTGCGCGAGTCCTTTTAAGCTGGTGCAACCCCAGTTGGCAACAGCACCCCATGGCCGTTTTAATCACCAAAATTACCAACCCCTTATTTGCTTTAGGCTACAAACTAATTCCCAATATTTCAGGCTTTGATTTTGCGCCGCTTATCCTATTGGTGTTGCTAAAAACACTGACGGTATTTATTAGCGCCACCATTAACTCGCCTTTATTGTGAAGCGCGCTCTTAAAAGATTTGGTTTTAGCTGTTTTTAGGTTTACTCGCTTGATTGAACGCACTGTTGTTGCGGTCAATCACCGGTGCACACTGAGCGGTCCTAAGAACAGGTTGCTGTTTTAATAATTTTTTTGAGCCCCGAAACTTTAATTTGGAGATACACTGATGAGTAGCGATTACAATGATGAGAAAGGAATAACGGTGTACTGTCCATCGGTGGCTGTCAAAGTTCTACCTCGATGCAACGATGCCCCCGGGCAACGTATTTCTATTCAATTTATGTTCTTAGCTCTTGCTATAGAATTCGCTATTTTAATGGCTGTGCTCGGCGCAATGGGCTTACTTGTGGGTGTCCTTACTGCGGTGGGCGTGCCATTACTCGCGATAAGCGTCACGGGAGTGGCCGCGGTAATTGCCACTAGCGCCATGCTTTTAGCCGCACCGATTGTCGCCGCGTTAGCGTTTTTTGCCAAAAAAATGTTCGATCTTGCAACTCACTCCGTATTGAGACCGAACAATCCGCAAGGTCATTCGCCCTTATCCCCTATCCGTAACCTTACACTTGCACTTGTTGGACTAATCGCCACGGCTGGAGCGGCATGCCTAGCATTAGGAATCATAAGTCTGCTGTGCCCGGCTTTCTCACCGGCACTGCTCGCCGGCTTAGCCAGTCTTTTGGCTTTAATACATATAACCTCAGGAATAGCACCATCTATCGTCGTTGCATCTATAGGCGCCCAAGCGATACTTCCTTTTGTTCTCTACGTCGCAGCCTCCGTATTAAAGGCCGTTACACACGCCCGGGAAATAGGCGCAAGCTTGGCATCAGAAATTAAATTGGATAAGCCGACTGTTCTATTTTATAATTCAGAAGAGGAATACGAGGAAGAAAGACTTGGTATTTGCTGAGGTTCTTATTTTTATCCTTCGTTTTAAAGCCTAGGTGTATGAACGCTGAGGACAGCTTGTGTTCTGTGTTTAGGCTAAGTCGTCTAAGTAGAAATAGCCCTTGTAACGCTGTAATATGCGAGTCCGCTGCCCGCGTGTATCACCCGTCTTAAGAGTTCAGCGGTGTTAGCACGAATTAAATTGGCGGGCTGTGTTCGTTTTATTGAAAGCAGGTAGTCTATACTGATAGCAGTCGTGCATTGTAAAGGAACCTTATGTACAAACATATTTGTTGGCTAATTGCGCTTTTATTCCCGGTTTTTGGTTGTGCCGACGCCGTATATTGCCCAAGCTTGCATGGGTATATTAATGTTGGTATGACTCAAGATGAAGTGATTTCGGCATGCGGACAACCCAGTTCAAAATCCGAATCCAATCAACCGGTTACCGTTAAAGTCCCGGTTCAGCAAGTTGTTTATAATCGTGAAGGGTCTACCAAAGCGTTTTATGGCGTTTGGGCGCTGCCTATTGGAAACACACCCCAAGGTTACTACAACCAGAGTTTCGGAGGTAACAGCGGTGGTGGTGCTACGCTGCAAGTCACTATTATTAATAATAAGATTAGTTCTGTGAGCCTGAACGGCTCCTCAACCAATGCTTTCACCGTGTGCGATAATAATAGTGTGCAAATTGGCGACTCCGTTAGCAAACTTTACAACGCTTGCGGTCAACCTTCGCTGGTTAATAACTCCTATATTGAACAAGCTGTTCAGAGTGCGACAAAACCTCAGGTGTGGGTGTATCAATTTAATGATTATCAACCCGCTATTTCCTTGACTTTTGTCGATGGGAAACTACAATCCATTAATTAATTTTTTTTGAGTATTTTCATGAGTGAAACCATTGATAGCCTAACCATTGCTTACGCTGAAAACGATCAAGTTACGGTTAAAGAACTAGGTAAAGAAGTACTAACCAAGGGCGCTTGGACGACTATCATGTTTCGCTATCAAGAGTGGAATAATTCCAAACAAGAATTTGGAGCGGTCAAATATTCAATACGTCGCTATCAAAAAAAGAACAACCAATATTGGATGAAGTCAAAATTTAATATTTCAAGCACTGATCAAGCTGAGAAAATTATCACTATCTTGTCTACCTGGTTGAAAATACCTCTAGAACAATAAGACGACTAACAATACGCCCTGCATCGACGACAGATTTGCGGCGACACCAAGCGCGCGAGCCTAGCGCGGCAGTCAAGACGTCGCATGGAACGAGCCAAGCGGTTATTCTGGTGCATTAAGTTCATTAAAATAAAGGACTCTATCGGCCATTTGAATGGTTTCTTGGCGGTGAGCAATAATTATTTGCGTTATGGCCAATGACTTTAGCGATTCGTTGATAATTTTCTCATTATCCTTATCCAAATGACTGGTAGCCTCATCCAAGAAAAGAATTTTTGGCTGCTTATACAACGCCCGAGCCAAAAGAATTCGCTGCTTTTGCCCTCCGGATAAAGTAGAACCCATGTCGCCGATAGAGGTTTCGTACCCCATCGGAAGTTGTTGTATATGGTCATCAATCGCCGCAAGTTTAGCAACCCGATACACTCGCTCCATATCAATTTCTTCGTCAAAAAAAGCGATATTGTTTAGTATTGATCCGCTCAACAACGCGTCGTCTTGCAAGACCGATGCGATATTTTGTCGGTAGTTTTTAAGGCCATAGCACTGGAGTGGCACTTCATCTATATATATTTCTCCGGCGGTTTTTTCCAGCAAACCCATGATAACTTTTAGAAAAGTAGTTTTTCCACACCCTGAAGGACCGACAAAAGCAACTTTTTCACCGGCTTTAATACAAAATGAAATATTGCTGATAATTGGTTTGTCGTTTGGATGATAGGTAAATTGTAGATTTTGTACGCGTAAGGCGCCTTTGGTATTTTTGTCGCAGCCCATTCCGGCGGGTATATTCTCCGGGTGCTGAAAAACAATGTCGCTTAAACGATTTAACTGAATCGCAATTAATTTATAGTCAAAAATATTTTGTATCAGTGACGATGCTTTCGTAACCAAGCTTAGCCGGTAGGATAAAAAAGCCAAGAGCATTCCTATACTAAAAACATGGTGCATCACCAGAAAGGCGCCGACAGTCAGCACTATTAACAACTCCGCTTGAAACAGCAGCTGGTTTATTGCGTTGTAGAAAATAAGAATTCGGGAGGTCTGAACATCGGCATTAAGGAATTTTACATAGCTGTTTTTCCAAAGATTAAAGCGAGACTCTTCCTGAGCAAACGATTTAATGGGCAGAATAGCTTGTAAAATTTCTAAAAAAACGGAGCTTGCTTGCGCGCGTTCAAGGACGGACTTTTCTGAGGTTTTTTTTAGAGTGCGAAAAGAGGCGTAGCGAATGCCGTAGTATAAAAGCAGTGATGAACAAACCAATCCCGTGAGAACGCCGCTGTACAGGAGCATTACCGATAAATTAACGATTACCATCAAGCCATCCAGTAAGGTATTGATGAAATCGGTGCTGAGTTTTTTTTGGATGTCTTCTACGGAGTAAAATTTAGATTGAATATCCCCTTTGTGCCTTTTTTCGAAAAAATCCATAGGAAGCTTTAGTAAATGTTTAACGACGTTTGATGCAAACTGCTCGCTAAGATTGGTTGATAAATACACAACCATGTTCCCCCGAATAAAATCGGTAAAAACATGAAGTGCTATTATTAGGGCAAATCCAATAATTAATCTATAAAGATTGGCGGTGTCGTTAGCACCAATAACCTCATCTGTCAGGTATTGCATAAATAAAGGATTGGCTAAACTTAAAATTTCTATCGCCAGTGAAAGCGCTAAAAGCACCGCAAGGTAAGGCTTAATGCCGTTTATGGTGCTAACAATATTTCCTAAACTCAAAGTACTGCTTGCAGAAATTTTTTCAAAACCTACGTCTTTTTCAACTTCTAAAACGACCCCTGTAAACGAATTGGAAAATTGCTCTACCGAGCATTTTACGACGCCTCTAGCCGGATCGTGCACAACGAAGCCGTTTTTTTTAAACGATTTAAGCACGACAAAATGATTCATGTTCCAGTGTACGATTGCCGGTAATTTAACGAATGAAAGCTCTTGCAATGATACACGCAGCGCCCTAGTCTTAAACCCTAGCGTTGAAAATATCCCTTTAATTTGAGCCAAGTTAACCCCACGCATGGAGGCCGGGCTAAGCTTTCTTAAGCTATACAGATCAAGCTCATGCCCCCAGTAATTGCTGATCATGGCAATACAAGCATGGCCGCATTCGGCGCGCTCGTCCTGTAAAATTGCAGGCAGCTTTTGAAGCGTGTTAAAAAGTAATCGATGCTTTTCCATTTAGTCCTCAACAATACTAATTTTCGTAAGCCGGAGCGTGCTAATAGCCAAAGAAGGCGCGCTACATACGCCCCCGAGTTTGCTCTTTAACTCCAATCCTTCAATCCTCGATCTCGAATTCTCAACAATAAATTCGACTTTGACGGTCGTATTTATCGCCACGAACGTTCCTAACAACGGCGCCTTTAAACCGCTCTATTTTTGCAGCGCGCGACCTTAAAAAACCGTATCGCGTTCACAAAGATTCGAAAATCCATTCCACTATTGTTTTTTTAGAGCTCAAAATTAGACCTGTGAACGTTAGACCCGGCTGAATTACTTTTGTTTTACCTTTAAGCTGAATTACGTGCTGTTCAAGCTTCGCCACAACCTTGTAATAAGGCTCTCCAATTTTAAAGGGCTTTTCCTCTTCATCATCGGTTAACAGCGTTTCGCTAATCTGGGTAATTTTGGCTGGAAAGCCCCCAAATCGCTGGTAAGGATAGGAGTCGTAATGAATGGTAATACGGTCGCCATCATTTAAAAATCCCGCTTGACGAACGGGGACAAAAAGCTCAGCCAATACTTCTGCCTTAGCGGGTATTATTTTCAGAAGTGGTTTTTCAGCATGCACCGACTGGCCTAGTTGGTAATTAATACTTGCGATACGTCCCGAAATAGGCGCTTTGATGAGATAACCACGCGCCTGTTCATAATGAATTATCTCCATCTCAATCACCGAGCGATTAATGGTTAACGTAGCTAATTCCTCAAGCTGCTGATTTAAATCTACTGGCGACAGCAATTTTTTATTAACCAAGATTCTAAGACTACTAATATGATGCGTTTTTAAATCTATTAATTTTTGAACTGAATCTCTGCGTTCGATAAGCTCCTTCCTCACTCGTTTCTTATCTAATTGATCAACAAATAGTAAATAGGTATCAATTTTAAATAGCAAATCCCCAGCCTTAACGTTATCGCCTTGCTTAACGAGACACTGAGTGATGGTTCCGTTTTTCTGTGGGTAAACCTGTACAATACCTTTGCTTGAATTCAGATACCCGCGGACTGAAAATTGACTGTTAAAAGCAATCGTGCAACTGTAAATGCCAATAATAAAAATTATCGCCAGCGCCCCCATCGCAACCACTTTAAATGGATAAGGGGTGTTGACTGAAATTGTTCCGTAATGGTGATTTTTCCGAAACGCAATGGCCTCGGGTCTAAATAATGGTGCCTTATTCATTTTTTATAAAGTGCTCAAAATGGTGCTTATGGAATGCCGTATTATTACTTTTTATTTTCACATAAACTAAAGTATTAGTAATACAACCGCACTGCTGGAGCTGTTTATCCCGGTGCCGTTTACTTGGTATTAAAGCTATTATTTTGACTCCATCCTCTTTCTAGCAACCCAAGACCCTGCTCGGTTGCAACACCAACACGATAACCTGGCGTTGCCGGCTTACGTATTGGCTTGAAACCAAGGGCGTGCTTTGCAATACTCATACCCTCACGCCGTGGCAACCGCAGCCTAATATCAAGTCTCCGGTTCTGCAGTAATTATTTCCTTCATCTTGCTGCAAAATAAGGTCTGACTAAAACACGTTATATCGTTTAGAGAAACTTCCGTCTGTAGACGCTTTTACAACCGTTTGCAACGCTATGCGCCCTATTTTTCGGACTTAGATTGCGCTTGTTTCAGCCAATTTTTCCAAGCAGTAATATCGCGCTCGGCAAATTTTTTGCCACTAATCTGTTTAAGCAGCAGATAGGCCATTTCATGTTGATTGGGTTGTTTTAAAGCCAATAACTTGATCAAATTATCTTGAGTGTTGCTGATGATAAATTTTTTATTATTCTCGGCACCGGATGCGGCTAAAAGAATTGCCAGCGCTTTATTACGCTCTGCCTCAAACGGTGAGTTCAGAATATCCACGACGGGTTTTATATCAATTGTCGTCGTTGCTGATTTCATCAATGTTGCAGCCAGCACACGCATTACTGCGTTACGAACCTCACTACTTTTATCGTTTAATGACTTTTCAAGAACCGACACGATGCACTTAGGATCGTCAAAATGACCCACTAAGTACGCCGCAGCTTCACGACGAAGTGAGACCGGATCGGATAGTAAGGTATTCAAAATACGTTTTTTTTGCGTACGGACGCCGTTAGTAAATACCGATAAATAAGGCTTAGTTTTAGGATTTTCAAATCCCAGCGTGCAATGATAAACCGGACAGCTTGTAAAAGAATTGCTTTGGTTTGTGACAATTAGTTCGGCAACAATTTTTTGATAGTCAATCATTTCATCAAACAAATCTTTGGGATTGCTCGGGCTATAAGCCGCCTCTTTTGCGTTCACAAATTTCAGTCGCCAAGGCTCTTGCGCCGACACGGCATCAATTATCGTATAAGTATCGCCGCCATCGCCATAAAAAACTGTATCAACCGTTACAAACAATAATCCTTCATTTTTCTTAATTTTCTGAAGCAATTTTACTTTTTTATGCGATATATTTTTAGCATAGCGCTTGAGGGATTATTCAAAAGAGTCTGTAATAAAGTCGATACTTGTGCTGAGTAGGACTTTAGAATACGCTTACTTTGTTCGCTAGAAACGCCATAAACCTCGATGTGATTTTGGCAAAATGCGCTTTTAATCCCGAACAAAAAGACAACAACCATTAATTTTTTTAACATTTCTTCTAGCCTAATTAATTTTGCGGTAAATTAACGTAAAGCTTAAAGATTGTCAATTACAAAATGAATAATTAATTACTTTTAGAATTAATCACTGTAAAATAGCCACACTTTCTTAGGATATATATGACCAATGTACCGTCTTTTTATAGGTTTCTTGAAATTAATCTGCGTAAACGCATGTCCGCTTTGCAACTTAATGAGTGCGACTTAGCGCGTAGAGCCAACTTGCCTCAGCCTACTGTGCATAAAATTTTGACCGGTAAAACTACCGACCCACGTTTTTCAACGATTAAAGCTTTGGCAAATTGTTTAAACCTGTCTATTGAGCAATTGGTCAGTAATACACCTACTTTGAAAGACGTGGAGGAAGCGCAACCGCTCACGGTATTAACTTGGGAGGATTGTTTATCGGCACGTCCCGCTGATGATGAGCCTCGTGAGCACATCATCCTGAACTACGTTAGCCCTAATGCCTTTGCATTGCGCAGTAAACCGGCTATGCTTTCTTATTTTCCTATTGGCACCTATCTAATAATCAACCCCGATTTAAAACCAAAAGATGGGGACCTCATTGTATTGCATTACCCAAATACAACGGAGGCAACCTTGCGTAAACTAACGCTTGACGGGCCAACTGTTCTACTGCACTCGCTCAATGAATCCGTTGAAAATCATCTTTTAGAGGATAACATCCGTATTTTAGGTGTAGTCACTAGGCGTATTTATGATTATCATCAGCAATATTCTTGGTAATCATTTAACAAAATACTAAATCACCGTATAATAAGGAGTGTTATGGACTGTATTTTTTGTAAGATAGTGCGAAAAGAATTACCGGCAACGATAGTTTTTGAAAATACTGAGATTACCGCTTTTCGTGATGTTAATCCCCAAGCACCAACGCACTTATTAATTATACCAAATCAGCATATTGCTACTATTAACGATAGTGATAGTACGCACGAGCCGCTTCTAGGACGAATGGTTTTAACCGCTAAGCAGTTGGCTAAAAGTGAACAGTTAAGTGATTCAGGATATCGTTTAGTATTTAATGTAAATTCTGATGGTGGCCAAGAGGTCTACCATATTCACCTCCATTTATTAGGCGGCCGTCAAATGACATGGCCACCGGGTTAGAAGAGCGCCGCACGATTTTTTGATAGGCCTGATTGAATACGTACAGATTTTTTTGACTGTATACCCTCAGGCCGGATCATTAATTTTTGCAGCGCGTTTTCAAAGGTATAAACATGCACGATTTATATAAAAAAATATTAGAAAAAATTGGCGAAGATCCCTCGCGCGAAGGATTGGTTGATACCCCCTTGCGTGCAAGCAATGCGATGCAGTATTTAACCCAAGGCTATCGTGAAAGTTTACCCGATATTGTTAATGGTGCCCTGTTCGAATCCGATATGAGCGAAATGGTTATTGTTAAAAACATCGAGCTTTATTCTCTTTGCGAACATCATTTATTGCCGTTTACTGGAAAGTGCCATGTGGGATACCTACCCAAAGGCAAGGTAATTGGCCTGTCTAAAATTGCACGCATAGTCGACCATTATGCCCGACGACTGCAAATTCAAGAACGACTCACCACCGAAATTGCTCATTGCATGCGCGACATAACTGATGCACGCGGAGTAGCCGTCATTATAGAAGCCGATCATCTCTGTATGAAAATGCGCGGTGTTGAAAAACAAAACTCCGTTTTAGTTACCTCGGTAATGCTGGGTGATATGCGCGACAATCCCATCAGTCGCAGTGAGTTTCTTGGACTTATCCGCTAATATTTTCAATCCGATGAATCTTCCTAGCCGCTTATAAAAGATATTATTGGCAAGTGAGTGTAAAATTTAGCACTTTTGATCTACGCTTTAACAAAGGACTGTTAAAAGGATGCGGGATGAAAAGTAAGGTAACGGCTGTTCTAATACTGATGCTTAGCGAAGTAGCGTACGCCAACTGCGATATTACTCAATTTCGATGGGATTGTGACCTTCCAGCCAACCCCCGCCCCTCGCACCAAACGCGTTCCTTAGTCTACTGCGGAAATACAGCTCTTTACATTACGGCCAGTCAATACGAACGTTTAGTTCAATATCAAAGACGCAGTATCAACATGGTGTTGAAAATCAACGGAGAGTACATTGACAGCCCTTGTATTGGGTTTGGGAAGCACGGCGCTCATCGGTAGTTAGTTCGCTTTAGCGCGCTGCCGTCTTTTTTCTTTAGGATCAAAGACAAGTGGGCGATAGAACTCGATTCTATCGCCGTTTTTTAATAGGGTTTCTGTCGTGGCAATTTGGCTAAAAATGCCGAATTTTAACTCTTTTAGATTGGGATGCTTCTCTAAAAAATTACTCACAACAAACGCTGTTGCTACCGTTGCTTTATCCGGAAGCTGGCAAAACTCCTGAATTATCGTTCCGTCTTTATCAACAAAAATAAGCTCAATTTGCACCGTATAATACCCCAGCACGCTGGCAAAAAGCGTCCACCATTCTATCCGTCACCTGATCAAAAATTGGGCCCAATAGCATGGAGAACATACGGCCTGCAAACTCAAACTCCAGGTCAAAAGATATACAACATCCCTCTTGCGTCTCATCAAAACGCCAAAACCCTTCCAAATGTTTAAACGGCCCATCAATCAGTCGTATCTCAATCATTTTATTCGCTTGCAACAAATTGCGTGTTGTAAATGATTTGCTGATGCCTGCGGCTTGAATCACGAGACGTGCCTGAACATCGTCTTTGTCACGATGCTCGACCGTGCTTTGTACGCAATAGGGTAAAAATTCAGAATATTGTTCGACGTCATTAACTAAATTAAACATTTGTTCACAAGAGTAGCCAACCGTTCGAACTTTTTTTACAACGGTCATACTGTTTTCTCTTGAATTAATTGCTGGAGCCACACACACAGATCGTGTATTTCATCCGATGATATGCTGTGCTCGATAGGATATTGGCGCGACGTAATGTTCGTGTAGCCATGCAAAAAAAGCCATAATTCACTTTGCTTAGTCCATGCGGGTAAAACAACGGGGTCAAACTCGCCCAAACCAATAAAAAGTGGCGTGCTTTTAGGTAAATTAGCGTTCGCTTCCGACGCCAAAGGCAGGTAGGAAGACAAAGAGACGACTCCACCCAGCTCTAAATTGCTGTGCAACGCGGTATACAGTCCAATGGCACCCCCTTGTGAAAATCCCGCCAGAAAAATTTGATGGGCGGCAAAACCGGCAGCAATTTGCTGTTCAATTATTTCTTGAATGGCTTTAGCCGATTCCTTTACCCCGTCCGCGTCCTCGCGCGTATCATGGCTAAACCCTAAAATGTCGTACCAAGCAGGCATTTGCATGCCTGCGTTGATAGTCACTGCCCGCATAGGGGCATTTAAAAATATATGTCGTAGCGGTAAAGCACTAATGTCTGGATGCGCTGCAAGCCCCGTCATGTCGGCGGCGTTCGCACCAAGACCATGCAGCCAAATTAGACATCCACGAACTTTAGTAGATGGTTCTTTGCATTCGAAAGTTAACATCGCTTATTCCAAAAAATCTAAATTATCACTAAACCTTACATCATTGGCAAGAAAATCAAGCCGTTTCACTCAATTTAGGGTGTGTTTAACAGCAATAAGCCTAAAAGCACTGTTAAAATTAAGTCTATTGGCAAAAATACCTAGTGTTCGAACGGCAAGAATAGCACTAAACTAATAGTCTTCTAATAATTAGGGTATTTTATGAGTAATTCTTTAAACAACGCGTATCGAATGAGTACCGGTCCTACCATTGAGCTTGGCGGCATTATGATTGAGGAACAGTTACTAGCGGATGCTCCCGTTAATTTAGCCTTAAAAACATTAAACCGTCACGGCTTAATTGCAGGGGCTACCGGTAGCGGTAAAACTAGAACTATCCAAGTTTTAGCAGAGCAATTATCCTTGGCGGGAGTTCCAAGCTTAGTAATGGATATAAAGGGGGATATATCGGGCTTAGCCGCGTCTGGAGAAATGAATGAGAAACTGTTAGCGCGCAATAGATCCCTAAGTCTTGATTTTGTCCCACGCGCATTTGCCACTGAGCTGTATACCTTAGAAGAACAACCGCACGGCATACCACTGCGCAGCAGTATTGATGATTTTGGTTCGCTGCTTTTTTCACGATTATTAGACGCCAACGAAACTCAAACCGGGGTCATTGCCATTGTATTTCTGTTTGCTGAAGAAGAAAATATACCGTTAATTACCCTCGCAGACTTTATTACTTTGCTGCAGTATTTACAAACAGAGACCGGCAGAAAAGCTATTGAAGCGCGATATGGTACTATTGCTAGCGCCTCCATTGGTGCCATTTTTCGTAAAATTATTGAATTAAAATCCCAGGGTGGTGCCTATCTTTTTGGGGAGCCTGTGTTTAATATACAAGACTTTATACAAACCTCCAGCAACGGCGAAGGCTTGATTTCTATTCTGCGCCTAATGAACCTTCAGGAAACACCGCAATTATTTTCAACATTCATGCTGAAACTACTTTCCGATTTGTATAAAACCCTACCTGAAATTGGGGATCCAGAAAAACCTCTTTTTGTGGTAGTCATCGACGAAGCGCATTTGATTTTTGCGAATGCATCCAAAGCCTTACTTAATCTATTAACAACTATGGTTAAACTCATCCGGTCAAAAGGAGTGGGCATACTGTTTTGTACGCAGTCCCCAGAAGATATTCCAAGCCCTATTTTGAGTCAGTTGGGGTTAAAAATTCAGCACGTGCTGCGCGCTTTTACCGCAAAAGATCGGCAAATTATGCATCAGGTCGCTAAAAATTTCCCCGATACCACCCATTACGATGTTGAGCAATTGCTTACATCATTGCGTACGGGTGAAGCTATAGTCTGCGCTTTAGGTGAAAATGGCCAGCCGATGCCACTAGTAAAAGCCATGATTCGCGCACCCCTCTCGCGCATGGGCACATTGAGTGATGCCGAGGTTACTCAGTTGATGAGCAAATCATCCTTATACAAGAATTACGCATCACGGCGTCCCTCAACAACTGCGGCGGCGGTTCTGGCCACAAAAATGCCTGCACCAGAAAAGCCGGCGGCTAAAGCCCCAAAAAAATACAGCCCCGCGGCCGATAATGTTCTCGAAACCTTAAGCAAAAACACCTTAGTAAGGCAGGTGGTTCGGCAAATAGCAAGAAGCATTATGCAAAGAATAATGAAGTTTTTTTCGGCAAAAAAAAGGGGTTGAACAAAGAAGCGCTAATCTTCAAGCACCTATCGATGCGAAAAAAATTAAAACATAGCGTCATCGCGTAAGCAATGGGCCAATCGTTGGTAGGTGTGATGCATTTGATCCCGGGAGGGCGATGCACCTAAGGTGCGTACTAGGCGCTGACTAAGGTTGCCGTGACTGAGCATATGTTCCAGGGCGCGTTGACTTTTCAAGTCTAATTTTGAACTCGCTTTATCAATAAGCTGGTACCAAATTTGCCGACAATCATAATCTGCATACGGTAGCTGCCACTGCTGAATCAACTCTCTGCCGTCCACCGCCACCGCAAGTCCGTCTTTTTTTGTTTTATGGTAGAGGTCTTTCAATAACAAAGTAGAACAAGGATTGGCTAAATAATAATCGGACTGTTCTATCCAATTGGATACAATGGCCCACACAGCGCGGGCAATTGCAATATTTGCGCTCGTGCACTCTTGGGTATCTATAATGCGTATTTCAAGGGCATTGTAATCAAATTTTGGAATAGCTGCGCGGGAATTTAACCATTCGTATTGCAGTAGCTTTTCTGGGTCAAAAGAACTAATTGCGGCGTACATCGGTTGTAAAATGGTCTCTTTATACGCTTGCTCTGAGCCAACAAACTCAGGAATAATATCCCCACTTATAGCCGGTATACGCGCTTGATTCGTATCATAATACTGCAGTCGATTGCATTGCCAACCCGAGTAGCTGCGCTCTAAATAAGGTGTACTTGCCGCAAGTGCGGGTAACAGCGGCAACAACAATCGCACCGCGTTGTGCAGTTGGTTAAACTCTTCATCATTCGCAAAGGGCAGATTCACATGCATGCTTTGTAAATTGGACCACCCATGGCCTCGGCAATCAAAAATAGCGTCGTATTGTTGATAAATAGCGTTATTGCCGTGCGGCCAACGCTTGGTTTCCAATAAGGGATTCATCCAAGGATGCGCACCGGTGGGCAGCAATTGCAGGTTGTGTTGCTGAAGTACTGGATGTAAGGTTTCAATTGCCTGCTGAAATTGAAACCCCAGAGGTGCGTCAATTGGTTTTGGGCCGTTATTTTTAAATTCCAACACATGCAACACCAACTCATTGCTTAGGGCAATATCACCCATTTCAACAACTTCCGCTTGAACCCCAGCTAGCTCTTGCAGAATAATATCGCTTATGGGTCGAACATTGAGCGTGTTGCAGTCCACCAACATGTATTCAATTTCTATTCCAATTACCGATAACAAAGGATAGCTAGACATACCCATGCTTCCGGCGGATTCGCTGTAAAAAGACGTTCATTATCTGGTGATACAACGCCTCCCCTACAATCTTGTCTTCAATGCCAAAATCGATATTAGGGTTATCGTTCACCTCAATCACATAATGCTTATTGCCATGACTTTTTATATCCACCCCGTACAAACCATCGCCGATTAAGCGGGTGCATTTAAGGGCGGTTTTAATAACACCCTCTGGCACCTTATGCACGGGATAGGTTTCAAAATCCCCGACTGTTTCATTTTGCGAACCCCAGTTGTAGATTTGCCAATGATTTGCCGCCATAAAATATTGGCAGGCAAAAATGGGTTTATTATCGATAATGCCGATTCGCCAATCGAATTCGGTCGGAATAAACGGTTGTGCCAAAACAATATCGGAGGTTTTGTAAAATTGAGCGAGTGTTTTTTTTAACGATTTTTTGTCTTCAATTTTTAAAACCCCGTGTGAAAAAGCGCTATCTGGACGCTTGAGTACACAAGGAAACTCAATATCGGGAAGTTTGCGGTCGAATTTGCTTAAAAACGTAGTTGGGGGGGTTAGTATTTGATGAGTGCGCATCAATTCCGCTAAATACACTTTATTTCCACAGGTAACAATAGAGCGGGGATCATCGATAACAACAAGATTTTCCTGTGTCGCCCATCGAGACATCCGATAGGTGTAATGATTAACAGAGGTTGTTGCTCGAATAAATAAGGCGTCGTATTCCGCAATTGATTTGGCGTCGTTTTTTTCAATAAAATCAACGTTCAAACCCACCTCTTCCCCGCTTTGTGCAAAAAACTCGAGTGCTTTTTTATCCGAAGGCGCATTTTGCTCACCAGGGTCTATCAAAATAGCTAAATCATGAAATCGTTGTTTTTTACGCCACAGATAAAAGCGTTTTTTAGAAAGATAATTTTGAGCGGCTGTGTGTAAAAAATCACGATGTTGCTCGGGGACATCCGCTATTGAAAGTAATTCTAAATTCTTAATCCGCCACTGTTTCTTATTCTCCATGGTGAAACGCATTAAAGGCAGGGGGAAAAGCCCGTGCAGCTTCTTAGCTAATTGCGCGTGGCATTTGGCCATATTTTGGCCAAAATAGAGGCTTAGGGTAAATTCATCGGTTTTAATATTGTGCAAACTATTCTCTATCTCATCCTCAATATCTTGGGAGATTAATTTGGATAAGGTAGTATTCGACACATCTTGTATATTGTGCACTGATGGAATTGCTTTGTGATCGCGTGCGTGCGCTAGTAAGGAGATGTAGTAGCCGATAGTTTGATGATTATACGATTGGCAGAGATTTATAACTCTTATCCCTTGTGTTTGTGCGTAATCTTCGTTTGATAAATAACTAGTCGCCTCAATAATTGGAACTAAATTACTTAAAAACATCCAGCTCTGTGTATCGTCCGTGACAATTATAGTTTGCATTAGACCTCTCTAGGTTTAATTACCAATAAAGTTGCATCATAGGTCAGCACGCCCAGCATAATTGCATTGATTAATCTATCGCTGCTGACTTGATAGTAATTATCGTGTGATAAGGGGTTAGCGCGGTGGGGATCGGCTATAGTCACTTTTTTTGTATGGGCGTCGTATCCACATAAAACCACAAAATGGCCACAAGGCGTACCGCGTATATCATCATAACTGGCTCGATTATTACGCCAATATTCACGTGGGCAATCGTAGAGATAAGTTGCACTTAAACCCGTAATTATCGGTATATTTTGCCGAAAATAGGCGTTTAATAACTTGACATCAATAGTACAAAAACGAATCTCACCCCCTAGCTCAAGATAACTGGTGTAGGAGCTCATGGCTTGCATCAGTTTTTTTGCCCGCTTGTATTTCATTTGCGCCATAATTTTTTGCAGCAATAGCGCACGAGAGGCGTAACCGTTATCAAACCAAGACGGATCAAAAATTGTTAAATTGTTAATATAAATTGTTGTTTCAAAACCATTGGCCAGAGCATGCTTGCCTAATAAAGACGCAAGCGTCCCGCCAGAATGCGATTGCTCCACTTCTTGGATGATGTTGGTCAACGAAACAGGGTGTTGATAATAATTATAGACAGCCCGCAAACTTGTTGGTCCGCAGGTTTCATCGTCCGGTTGATTGTCAATAAGTAATTCTATCATTTCAATATCGTGTGAGGGCTTACCTATAACGGTAGTGTGAGCCACTCTTTTTGTCAATCAATGGGTTAGCAATTGCAGCACAACGACACCAAACAGTTGATAAAGTATTAACGAGCCCCCAAAAGCAAGAATAATGAACACCACTCGTAACAGCGACGTCTTAGCAACCCAGTAGCGCTCGTCCATTTCTATTAACTTGTTAGCCTTTATTAGTAACACTAAGAGACTTACCAAGCCGTAAAAATAAAAAGAATTGAATCCTAAGAGCGTTTTCAATGCAACCGTCCCGGAAACGACGTGATAGGCTTGCGGAAAATTAATTAAAAAAAAGCTGCCGCACCAAGCAGCAACACTTTTGCAATTGGGCTGGTTTTCAATAAATAAATAGTGGTAGAGGGCGAGTAGTGGAAAACTAAGCACGCAAAAATAGTAAAGCCATCCAAGGGGACTTAATAGCATCATCGCCACAATGGTTAAACAGAAGTTATAGTGTTGAAACGCGGGTTTTTTATCGCGGTAAAGCGTGCGCAAAAACAAAACTAATCCGCTTGTAAAAATACAAAAATAGGCAAGGCGCAGGTATAATACAGAGGAGTCTAAAAATTTTACATCAATAAGGCGGTATAAAAATCCATTTATCGAAGCGTTCCAGTTGTCGCCATACCAGGTTACCTTACCAATTAACCAGAAATACTCCTTGTAGATATCAATCCCATGCGTTAAAAGCGGAATGCTCCAAGCCACGCAAAAAGTAACAATAATTGTTAGTAGTAATCGATAGCGCTTGTTTCTGAAACTGTAAAAAACAAGCAATCCCGGAAATAGTTTGATGGCAATAATTAGCCCCCACAAAATCCCTGCCGCGTAATCTTTATTTTTAAGGTAACAAGAATAGCCGGCGACAATAAAAAAAAACAGTACATTTCCAAGCTGACCAATACAAAAGTTCTGTAAGGTTGCAAAACAGACTAAATAAATAAGCACAACACTCGCTTGATACTGTTTTTTTTGAGCGTTGTTAAAAATAATGGAGGTTGTTAACATCATTGCCTTGACTCCGAGAGCCAGTGATAGGAGTAGCCACACGACAGACGCCGATTCGTACGACAGCAAAGCCAAAGGTCGGATAACTTCGAGAAAAATAGGCGGGGTTAGGTTAACGGACAATATAGATTTTATGGGCGCAAAACTACTGTACAATGCGTGGTAAGGCGTACGATGCACCTTGTATTCAGAAGCAGCCGCATAGAATGTCGCCATATCCGCTCGAATATAAACATGGTAAAGCAGGTACATAATAAGCAGGTACATCCCCGACACTGCAGCAATCAAATACCGTCTGTAGGATGACCGCATTAGACGCTCATCGCAACAGGGCCTTTATTGAGAGCTCAAGCGTAAACTCAGCAACCAATTCGGGATTTTCTGGATAATTGACAAAACCTTGAACATGAATACTTTGATTTATCCGTTTTTGACTTGCAAGCGACTCCTCAATCATTGTTTTAACGCGCTCACCTTGTTCGCAGATAAAATAGACATCGTCTTCAGCGCGCTTGAGAAATTGCGCTTGAAACGATTTAAAAGCCAGTGAAACTGGCACATCCATTAATTTGCTAAAATAAAATCCATACAGCCCCGCCGCTAAATCCGCTCCTGCCGCAAGTGCTGCAAAATACATCGAATGCAAATGATTTTTACTACGTCTGCATAATGGAATGCGGATAATTAAACTCTCGTCCTTCAAGCAAATAATTTTTGGTCGCAGATACCCTAAGAGGGGTACCTTAAACCGACAAAAGTACCATAAGAAAAATTTAAATCGCAATTGAAAGGACGTAGTGCGGGTACAAAGTGTTCTTTTAGTTTGACGTTTGTTCATAGCTATCCAATTTAGTCGTATTAAGCCTATTAATAATAAATAATGACCCTTTTTTTACTACCATTACCGAAACATTTATTTCTGGAATGCTTAGGGTCTGGCGCATTACTCAATAATCATTGCTGGCAAAGTTACTATGATTCACCGTCTCCATTTGTGAAAACTGGGAATGCAGGGTTAATTTTTGATTCCGAATGTCGGCTTCTATATCGCCCATAAAACTAGAGGGCGCCGCCCATGCAGCCGGCGAATAATATCTTTTAACCGCTTTGAGGGTCGCAGCCCTATTTTTATAGTTAACATTAAAAGTTTATTGCAACACCTCCTGCGTTCAGGTGTTAACCGAATCCGATTTGGCGTGTTGCAGGCTAGGTCATAGCAGAACGAAAAATACCATCCATTTAGCAAGACTTTTATACATTAAAATCCTTTTTCTAGCATCGGCCCGTTTGCAAGAAAATTACTGTAATTAACCTGGACAAAAATTACAAGGGGCTTAAAATAGTCTTTTTCTGAAATGCCGAAAAACACCACTCTCCGCTGGTTAAAATGGTGTCAACAACCGTTGCACTACACTCGCACGTTAGTAAAGTTACAGACCCAGGGGATTTAGAGCGGTGTTTAACGATAAGGGGTCTTTATGCATACCATCAAAATTCGCGGGGCCCGCACGCACAATCTTAAAAATATTTCCGTTGACATCCCACGCAATCAGCTAACGGTAATAACCGGATTATCCGGATCTGGAAAGTCCTCTTTGGCCTTTGACACCTTGTATGCTGAGGGGCAAAGACGCTATGTGGAGTCTTTATCGGCCTATGCTCGTCAGTTTCTATCGATGATGGAAAAACCGGATGTTGACTCCATAGAAGGCTTGTCACCGGCTATCTCGATTGAACAAAAAGCGACGTCCCACAATCCCCGGTCGACGGTGGGTACTATAACCGAAATTTATGATTATTTACGCTTACTTTACGCTCGAGTGGGTGAGCCTCGCTGTCCGACTCATAAGCTGCCTTTGCACGCACAAACTATTAGCCAGATGGTCGACCACGTGCTTACTCTCCCTGAAAACAGTCGGGCCATGATCCTCGCACCGATCGTCCAAAATCGAAAAGGCGAACACGTGCAATTGCTGCAGCAATTACAAGCACAAGGCTATGTGCGTGCACGTATCAATGGTGAAATTTACGAGCTTGACGCACCGCCTAAACTCGCTTTACGCCAAAAGCATACGATTGAGGTAATTGTTGATAGATTCAAGGTTCGAGCCGATATGGCTACCCGGCTGAGTGAGTCTTTTGAAAACGCTTTGTCTTTGGCCGAAGGCATTGTACTCGTGAGTTCCCTGGATACGAGTTTTACAGAGCTTGTATTTTCAGCAAAGTTTGCCTGCCCTCATTGTGGTTATAGTTTAAGTGAACTAGAACCACGACTGTTTTCTTTTAATAATCCTATGGGAGCCTGCCCTACCTGCGACGGCTTAGGTATTGATCAATTTTTTGATCCCAATAGAATTATTCACAACGAACAGGCAAGTTTGGCGAATGGCGCCATTAGAGGATGGGATAGGAAAACCGCCTATTATTTTCCAATGCTTGAATCGCTTGCAAAGCACTACCGTTTTGATATTAATCAGCCCTACCACACCCTCACCACGGCAATTCAACACATTATTCTTTACGGCAGCGGCGACGAGCTAATCGCGTTTCAATACCAACGGCCTCGTGGCGACTTCGTGGGTAAAAAACACGCGTTTGAAGGCGTAATACCCAATATGCAACGGCGCTATCGCGACTCCGACTCTTCTTTGTTACGGGAAGAGCTGGCTAAATACCTAACCGCACGTCCCTGTCAAACCTGCTTTGGTGCGCGCCTGCGTCAAGAAGCGCGTCATGTGTTTATCGAAGATCGAAGTCTGCCTGAAATAGCTGCTTATTCCATTGAAACCGCTCATCACTTTTTCAAATCATTACGCTTAACCGGAAATCGTGGTGAAATCGCCGCTAAAATTAATAAAGAAATCGTAGAGCGTCTTGGATTTTTAGTAAACGTTGGTCTTGACTATCTCTCCCTAAGTCGCAGCGCCGAAACCTTGTCCGGTGGTGAAGCCCAACGCATTCGACTGGCAAGCCAAATTGGCTCAGGACTGGTGGGCGTGATGTACATCTTAGATGAGCCATCAATTGGTTTGCACCAGCGTGATAACGAACGCTTATTGAAAACACTAGTGCATTTGCGTGATTTAGGCAACTCGGTCATTGTGGTAGAGCACGACGAAGACGCCATCCGTCACGCGGATTATGTTTTGGATGTAGGCCCCGGCGCAGGAGTGCATGGCGGGATTATAGTTGCCGCTGGAACGCCTGCGGATATCATTGCGCACAAAGAGTCGTTAACCGGACAATATCTTGCTGGAACCTTGGCTATTGAAATACCAAGGCAGCGTCAGCCTGTCAATTCTGACAGAATGCTTTCAATGACCGGCGTGACTTGTAATAATCTCGCAAATGTATCGGTGTCCATCCCTTTGGGGGTAATTACCTGCATCACTGGAGTGTCGGGGTCTGGAAAATCAAGCTTAATAAACGATACTCTCTACCCACGCGCCGCCAACGCACTGAACCGAGCCAATCTCCTAACAATTGGCGCTTTAGAATCGCTTTCAGGTCTGGAGCACTGCGATAAGGTCATTGACATTGACCAAAGCCCGATTGGTAGAACGCCCCGGTCAAACCCGGCGACTTATACCGGAATATTTACGCCCATCCGTGAACTTTTTTCAGGAACACCGGAGGCGCGTGTGCGCGGCTACCAACCAGGCCGGTTTAGCTTTAACGTTAAAGGTGGTCGCTGTGAAGCATGCCAAGGCGATGGGTTAATTAAAGTAGAAATGCACTTTTTACCGGATATTTATGTCTCCTGCGATGTCTGCCAAGGCAAACGTTACAATCGAGAAACTTTAGAAATTTTCTACAAAGGCAAAACAATTGATGAGGTTTTAGGGATGACGGTTGAGGAAGCTCGTCTTTTTTTCGATGCAGTTCCTGTTCTTTCACGAAAATGCCAAACCTTAATTGACGTAGGCCTGTCCTACATCTGTCTTGGACAAAGCGCTACAACACTCTCAGGCGGGGAGGCTCAACGCATCAAACTCGCACGGGAACTCTCCAAAAGAGATACCGGACGCACCTTGTATCTTTTAGATGAACCCACTACAGGATTGCATTTTCACGACATAAAACAATTGCTCCAGGTCTTAGTGCGTTTGCGTGGGAAGGGTAATACTATTGTCATCATTGAGCACAATCTTGACGTCATTAAAACCGCCGATTGGATAATTGACTTGGGCCCTGAGGGTGGAAACAAAGGCGGTAAAATACTTGTGACCGGCACCCCGGAAACCGTGGCTAAATGCAAAAAATCCTATACGGGTCAATTTTTGAAACCTATTTTGGCGACTCAAATTTAATAAGTTCGGGTTAAGAGCGCGTCGGTATCTTCACCTGTGAAATAGACTATAATTTAGTATCAAACAACTGCGCAGGGGGCACGTATGGGAACTATATTAGTTATAATTGCAATTATTGTGGGCTTGTTTTTTATATGGGCTATTGCTGTTTACAACAGTTTAATTGCCTTAATTGAAGTTATTAATAATAACAATCGCCAAATTGACATTCAACTCGACAGACGGTTCAAAGTATTTGAATCGTTAATAAATACCGTTAAAAGCTATATGGACTATGAAAAATCTACTTTGAAAGAGGTGGTAGAGCTGCGTAACCAGGCACAGGCCGCAAAAGCGCATGGTAAAGATGACAAGCGTATTGAAGCAGAAAATGAAATTTCAAAAATTGCCAGCAGTATAAATATCGTTTTTGAACAATATCCTGATTTGAAAGCCAATCAAAATGCCTTGCAACTGCAGGAGGAAATTGTAAATACGGAAAATAAATTGTCCTTTTCCAAACAAGCGTATAACGACAGCGTAGAGCGCTACAACGCTAAGAAAAAATCTTTTTTTGAAGCGATGGTTGTGGGTTTTTACAACAGTATTCTTGATAAAGAGTTCGTCTATTGGTCGTTACCGGATGAAAAAATAAAAGCACACGAAGAGTACACGGTGCGGTTGTAGACATTGTCATGCCGATAAGCGATTACGATGCAACCGTCAGTGATTGGCGCAGACAACTGCTTCTCAATGAACGCAAAACGCGCGCAGTGATCGCACTCTTTTGCATGATTTACGGTGCGGTTGGAATAGTTGCCGATGTATTCCTGCTCACCACTCATTATCCAGGGCTTACTATTGAGCAGTCCTTATACGCCTTATTCACCTTGAGTACTATACCCTACGCCACATTGATAATGGCTGCCATCGCACTGCTTACCTTAGGGATTACCTTTCGGTTCTACGATAGAATTATGTTACTTGGCACTCAATACCATGAAATAACACCAAACGAGCATCAGAATTTATCCGAAAAGCAGGCCTACAATGTAATTGAGGAAATGAAGGTTGCCGCAGGCTTACGATTTATGCCCAAAGTATTCGTTATTGATGCCAACTACATGAATGCGTTTGCCAGTGGCTACAGCGAAAAATCAGCGATGGTTGCTATAACACGGGGATTATTAGAAAAATTAGACCGTGCTGAATTGCAGGCGGTAATGGCGCATGAATTGAGCCACATTCGTCACGGCGACATTAAACTGTCGTTAACCGTAGCCGTGCTGAGTAATATTCTATTAATTGTGATAGATGTACTGTTTTACAGCGTTGTTTTTAGAAGCGACAAACGTCGTGATAATCGCATTGCGGTGGTAATCATTGTTTTGCGCTATGTCCTGCCTTTATTAACAATAGTACTAACGCTTTTTTTAAGCCGTACTCGGGAGTACATGGCGGATGCCGGTGCGGTGGAGTTGATGCGTGACAACGAACCCATGGTTAGAGCGTTGTTAAAAATTAACGACGACAATTGCAACCACGCCGAGCAATATCAACAGGAATACCGTCAAACAGCACACGAACAATTACGCCAACAATCGTACTTATACGATCCATGCGCGATAGACCCGATTAAGTCCTTGACGAATGCCTTTGCAACACACCCCGCTATAGAGCAAAGAATTCGCGCTTTAGGATACTCGAAAAAAAAATAATCTCTCTCGCTATGGCTGTAAAAGCAATTTATATTTGGATGTTTTTCATTTGTAAACTACAATAGAAAATTCAATACAGGATCATCAATTCGTCAGTAGGATATCTGTGAATAATTCAGAACAGGATAGTAATAGTACCCCGCTGAAAGCAACTCCATGCCGTCTGCTTTTGGTTGAAGACAACTGTATCGCGCTAAAAATGGTTCAGCTGCTGGCAGAACAAGCACGATGCCAATACATGAGCGCTGAGAATAGCGAAACAGCGTTGCAAATGATTTTCTCAAGCTCTTTCGATATGATTATAACCGATCTTGGCTTGCCTGATTTCTCAGGATACGACCTTACTATTAAAATAAGACATTGGGAGAGAAAAATTCAACGCGCTCCCTTACCAATTATTGGACTTACCGCACAAACTATAGAGCTGGCTCGCCCTAGAGCTTTCTTAGCGGGGATGGATGAGCTGCTCGCAAAACCTCTGCGACTCAACGACCTCAAAAAATTGCTTGCCCGCTACTCTTTGTAGGATATATTTTCTCGTACCAGCTTTTATTCCCGGAGGCCGACACCTTTTTTCAATAAAATTAAATTAATAATTGTTAAAAGGATAACTAATCCGGTAATTATGAACATAGATAAAGTCATGCTGACTTCTTCCTGACCAATCATGGCGTGGCGCAAGGCGTTAACCATATAAACAATGGGATTAAAATGCGACAAAGTCTGCCACAGAGGCGGTAACATGCTTATTGAGTAAAAAACACCGCCAAGGTAGGTCAGTGGAGTAAGAATAAAAGTTGGGATAAGCATCACATCATCGAAACTTCGAGCCAGCATGGCATTGGTAAAGCCAGCTAATGAAAAAAGTGTAGCTACCAAGAAAACGACTAAAAGAGTGAGCGGTAAATGACTTAGTGGAATAACTAAAAAAAAGGCCGCTACTAAATACACTAAGAGCGCAACTATCAAGCCCCGCAAAACCCCGCCGAGAACATAACCGAAAAGCAGTAAGCTGTTGTGCATTGGACTAATGAGAATTTCCTCAATACTTTTTTGAAAGCGCACGCTGAACAAAGAAGTTGAAACATTGCTGTACGCATTAGTAATGACCGACATCATTATCAGTCCAGGAGCGATGAAAAGCGGGTAAGATACGCCTTGAATCGGCCCAATACGCCCACCAATTAAACTACCAAATATTAAAAAATAAAGGGCTGTGGTTATCACTGGCGGTAAAAAAACTTGGCTTGCAATACGAAACATACGTACCATTTCGCGTCTAACCAAGGTGTATAGTGCGATTAGTTGTCGGTTAACGGTCATGATTAATGAGGTCCAAAAATAGTTCTTCTAAACGATTGGTTTTATTGCGAACGCTAAAAACCACGATGTTATGAGCGCTAAGTAATTCAAAAACTTCATTCAAAGGGGTTTCATTATCAACACGTATCTCAATAGTATGGCAATCAGTAAGCACGGCTTTGTAGGGCAGCCTTGGTAGGGTTTCAAGAGCGGCGTTTACTGTAAGTACTAAGGTCTGATAGCGTAAAGTTGCTAATAAAGTTCGCATTGAGGTGTTTTGAACAATAAGTCCTTTATCAATAATAGCGATATTTTTACACAGCTGCTCGGCTTCCTCGAGGTAGTGCGTTGTAAGAATTATTGTCGTTCCAGCAGCGTTAGTTTCTGTTAAAAACTCCCACATACTGCGTCTAATTTCAATATCGACTCCCGCCGTAGGCTCGTCTAATATTAATACTTTCGGCTCATGCATCAGCGCCCGAGCAATCATTAACCGACGCTTCATTCCACCGGATAGGTGCCGTATAATTGCGTTTCTTTTATCCCAAATGCCTAATTTTTTTAACAACAACCCAGCGCGATCCCTCGCCAACGCTCTGCTAATACCATAGAACCCCGCTTGATTAATTAAAATTTGCTCACAGGTTTCAAAAATATTTAAATTAAACTCTTGGGGAACAATACCTAACAAAAATTTTGCTTTGTCCGCTTGCGCGTCTAAATCATAGCCATGAATGCAAATAGAGCCAGATGTTTTGGTTAACAACGTACTTATTAAACCTATGGTAGTGGACTTTCCAGCCCCATTCGCACCCAGTAAAGCAAAGAAGTCGCCGGACTTGACCGTCAAGTCAATGCCCTTTAATGCTGCAATACCATTTCGATATATTTTGCGAAGTTGGGTAATTTCAAGCGCGTGCATAGCAAGCCATTAGAATAAAGTATAAGCGATAAAGTAGCACAGTTAAGACCTAGGCTACAACGACAATTTTCATCCATTCGCCTAAGAATTCGACAATTTTTTTCATCTTAATTGCCTCGATTACTAGCACTTTCCTGTAAGAGTTTTATTAAATGCCGATAGCGTTGTGGAGCATGCAACCCCGCCTCTACCGCTCGACTTATGGCGCAACCGGGTGTATTACTGTGTACGCAATTACGAAAGTGGCATTCGCTTGCTAAGTCGCGAAACTCACGAAACCCATACAGGATTTTTGCTGGGGACAAGCCGCTTAAAGCAAACTCACGAACGCCGGGAGAGTCTATCAAGGCACCTCCACTTTTCAGATGGTAGAAACGCGAGTTGCTTGTTGTGTGGCAACCCAGTTCAGACTGCACTGAAATTGCCGCTGTGGCAATAGACTCATCCGGTAAAAGCCCGTTAATTAAAGAGGACTTTCCAACACCCGACTGGCCGACAAAGACGCTAACCTGAAAATTTAGCGCGTCGTGCAAATACTCCATTCCAAAGCTATCGGTTTTCATCATGCAGATAATTTCGTAGTCTAAAGGACCATAGCGTACCTGCAATTGCTGCTTAATATCCGCACCACCCAAGTCTATCTTGTTCAAAACTATAGTCGCTTTGAGGCGCAACACTTCCGCCATGATTAAGTAGCTGTCTAACAGCTCAAAACTCAACTCGGGCTTAACCGCGGTAACAATGATAAGTTGGGTGATGTTCGCCGCTACCGGTTTAGCGCCACGCTCTAATACGGTTTTTCGGGGAAACCGACTGAGAACAATACCTTTTTGGTTATCGCTTCTCTGCCATAAAACCAAGTCCCCAGCGACCAAAGCATCCACGTGCGGGCGTACCGCACAATGCCAGCGTTCACCCTCAGGACTTTCAATTTCAACGCGTCTGCCAAAGCGAGTAAGTACAAGCCCTTGCTCACCACAAAAACCATTGTCTTCGTACTGCTGACGAATTGCGGTTTGCGCATGCTCGATGCGCGCCAACTGTTGTTTATTAAGCTTTCGTTTACTCATATACTCCAAAACTGCTTGGACATTTTCTGCTTATTAAAAGCCCTGAAAGGCGAAAGGTGATTGTCCATTGCTGCTTCAAGTTTAGTCCATTTGTCCATGTTCACCAATATCAGGACGCGCACCAGAATACAAGGCTTTTGCGTATTTAAACAGCTGAGTTAGGGAATTACCTTTACCCCGCCAAAATTCAGCTTGATAGACCGACACCGCAATGAGTCCAACATTAGGATCGCGTCTCCCCTGGGGAAACCATGCTTCAATCATGGGGCTCCACAATTTATCTATTAGTTTGCTGTCAGCGAGGGTGTTTGCTTGACCGGAAACAGATACATAGGTTTGTGCCTTAGGGCAGCTAAACGCTAAGCAAATATCACTGTCTTCCTCAATTTCACTTACCTTTGCCGACGACATACCACTAAAAAAATAAAAGATACCACTAAACTCCGACTGCACTAAGTGCATCGGTCGACCCTGCAAACTGTCGTCATTTTTGGTAATCAACATTGCGGTTTCCAGGGGTTTAACTAAATCCCACAACGTTTTAGCCTCATTAGTCGTTAACATAGTATCACCTCACGGTTTGTTTCGCGGAAATTTATGATTTTGAAGGAACATCAATCTTGGTAGTTGCAGAAGGCGGCATCACTGCGCGAGGCAGCATTAGAAAAGCAAACCCTATTGCAACTATAACTAGTATAATAATAGTGCTTAATTTTTTATTCATAACTAACCCCCCAAAAATACTCACCCACATTTACGATTAAATATCTTAGTGCATTAGCCACGCATAATTCAATAACTATTATTTTTGTTTCTTGTTTAACCATTAAGTGCCATCCGGAGGCTAAGGCCTCAATTCAATTGCACACTACAATAGTGAGATGCGTTCATTGAATGTATTTCCAATAAGTCCGCGTGGTATGTAGATATAGAATTTCTGGCAGTAATAGACTATTCTACGTGGAGAAATATTAAAATATTTCCAAACTCCGTTTTTTTTCAGTAATTCCTTGCTTGAAAAAAATCGTAATAAAAACAATTAACAGTGAGGCGATTATGAATAAATATTTGATTTCTCTTATTGGCTTGTTCTTTAGTGCGCTAGTAGGCTGTCAAGTTATAGCTGGCGAACAAACCGTTAATGAATACGGTTCAGACGCAGCTATTACGGCTAATGTTAAAACAGCTTTACTAGACGACTCACGGGTCACGTCTTTACCTATTCATGTTCAAACTGATAAAGGTTTAGTAGTCCTCAGTGGTTTTGTAAAAACTAACAAACAAAAGGTTGCTGCCGAACAAGCTGCTCGCCGTGTTAAAGGCATCAACAGTGTTAAAAACAATTTAATTGTTCGAAGATAAGCCCGTGGGCGATGTTTTATGAGTCGCCCAACCTCTGTTAGCCTATCAACAGCACCTGCCTGGCAATACTTCTAAACAAACACCCGCGCTTCCAACACCGTCTCTTTAAACGCTTAGACCAAGGCGCATTAGGGCTGTGCAGGGAAAACAAATGATGTACGTGCTTTACGCTCTGATACAGTAGGAGGGTAATTTTTATTGATACTTGAGTGCCCCTATTTATTAAAGCTTGAAATGCAACTCAACAATTTTGGCGTAGACGTGTTACCTAAGTGGCACGATGATGCGGACCGTTAATCCCATATATTCCGGCTATGGCCTTTAGGCGCTTTTTTAAAATACGCTTATTGAAAGCTTTTTAAAACTCAACTTACAAAATTTTTCCAACATATAAGTGTATTTTTCTAAGTCTTTCAATCCGGGCATGAATACCATTTTTCTCGACGATTGACGCTTAGGTTAGCAACTATCATGCGCCTAACTAAAAAGCAACCGAATTTAATATTCCCTTTACTATACAATCGTCGTATAAAATTTGGATTAAACTTATCTATAATTTTAAAATACGTGCAACAATTTTATTTTGGTTGCTCAATCTTTGCTTTTTTAACAAGACTATTAATATATAAATCATAATCCATTAATCCAAAATTTGTCTCGACTTGCTGCACTACACTCGCCTGATGTTCTTTGTCTAATTTATCAAAGCTACCCTTTCGAACAGCGACTATATTCATTAGTACGTAATCCCCATTTTCTAACGATTGCCCTGTAAATTTTTCCGATTTTAAATTTTTAAAAGCCATATAATTAATCACCGGATCGACTTTATCGGTGTCGCGTGAGGCATCAGCTACCTCATGCCATTGCAGTTTTTTATCCTTAATAAGTTGACTTTGTAAAGCACTGTCCGCTGCAATAATTCTTTCACCAAAAGCTTGCGCCTCTTTCTTCGCTTCAGACAGGGTTAGAGTCCTGATTATATCTTCTCGTACCAACCCCAACTTTTTCTTAGACGCGAGAATATGCTTATTAACCCTAAAAACTACAACCGTATCATTATTAATTTGAATAGGCTCGCTGTTGGTTCCTAAATCAATGAGCTCATGGGTGAACGCTGCATTAATGAGTGCTTTAGAACGCGTGATGTCTGAGTTCCCGCCTTGTTTACTGAAGGGTAGTGAGTGCTCAATACGCAAATGCAGTTCGTCAGCAATTGGCTTTAAACTATCTGGTGTTTGGTAACTTAGTTCCGTTAGCTGATCTAAAAGCTGGGCGTATTTTACTTGCGCCGCGTCAGCAGTTAATTGGTCAATAATCCGATTTTTAACTTGAGCCACCGTTTTTAACGCGCTGGGCTTGTTTGTTATTAACTTAAATAACTCATACCCGTTGCTTGTTTTCAAGGGCGCGGAGATAGGATTGGTTTTTGTTAAGCGCACTAAAGCCGGGTCAAATTCTGTTTGGCCTGCATAAATCCAAGGCAAAATACCTTTTTTAGCATAGGAAAGCTTATCCGCAGAATGCTTTAATACCCATGACTCAAATTGCTCAGGATTTTTTTTGAGAATTTTGTACGCTTGTTCGGCTTGTTGCTTAGACTGATTTTGCGCTTGCTCATCACTCGCTGAAAAAGCAAATAATATGTGCGCAACCTTCCATTTAGCACGGCTTCTAAAAATGTCCTTATTCTCATCGTAGTAACGAAGAATATCATCATCGGTGACATTTATAGTACGTTTAACCGATTGCAGAGAAGCTCGTACATAATCGATACTGACTTGCTCAGGGCTTTGAAATTTAGTTTGATTGCGCTGGTAATAGCTTTCAATATCCTTTTCTGTTACGCGTTTTGCATCTAAAAATAATTTTGCTGGAATACGTAAGAATGCGTAAGAACGTTCTTGTAAATACAAGCCTACAAAATGGTTGATCTCCTTAGCTATTGCAAAGGCGCTTCCAATTAGAGCAAATTTCTGTTGATTCAACAACATTCCTTGTTGCACCTCGCGTTGAAATGTCTCCGGGGTAAACAAGGCCGCGTTTAACGCCTGCTGGTAACGGTCCGTTGAAAAGTGGCCGTCTTGTTGGAATTGGGGAATATTTACAATAGCGGCAGTCGCTTGCTCTTTACTAACGCTAAAACCACTTTGGATGGCTCCCTGTACAGCAATAAGATTAGAGATGCTGTCCTGCAACACCTCGTTTTTCAAAGCTTTTTCACTTGCTGCGGTAAATAAAGCGGGATCGCGCTGTTGCCTCGCACGACGATAATTAAGCTCAAACGCTTGCTTACTAATTGGTTCACCATTTACCGTCACCTCAAGACTGCTTGCTTGATGAGACTGCATATAATAATCCACTCCAAATAAAGTGAAGGTTGATGCAATTAAGATAATTACAACCCAAGCCACAACACCTTGTATGCGTTCATTTAACTTCTGCAACATGATTGGAGTTCCATTGTTTATAATTGTAAGGGCAAGATCATATGAGTGTAAATTTAGATAAAAAAAACGCGCCATATGGCGCGCTAATTTGGCGGAGTGGACGGGGTTCGAACCCGCGACCCCCGGCGTGACAGGCCGGTATTCTAACCAACTGAACTACCACTCCAAACTTGGTGGGTGCTGCAGGGATCGAACCTGCGACCCTCGCCTTGTAAGGGCGATGCTCTCCCAGCTGAGCTAAGCACCCATGAAACTACGCTTCTTGTAAAGCTTCTTTCAACAACTTACCTGCTTTAAACTTAGCATTTTTACTGGCTTTAATTTCAAGCTCATCACCCGTTTGAGGATTTCTACCTGTTCGCGCAGCGCGATAACTCATTTGGAATGAACCGAATCCAGGAAGAAGAACTTTATCACCTTTTTGCAATGTTTCAGTAATAATTTTTGTAAGCGCATCAAGAAAACGACTGGTTTCTGCTTTAGTTCCGTTAGAAAGTTCAGCAATTGCGTCTATCAGTTCACCTTTATTCATCTTATCCCCTATCCAGTTATTCATCCTTTAATTGAGCTTGATTAAATCAAATATACTTTTAGTAGTCAAGCTGCTTCTGCATCCTTGGGTTATCCGTTAATCGCGACAACGAATTGGAATATACCCCTAATTTTTAAGCATGTAAATCATTATCTTTAATTTTTTACAATATTTTGGAGTCGTTGTTTTCTTTTTTATCTTTCAATTTAATTTTTGCGTCATTATTGGCAACAATTGGGGAGTATTGCAAGGCTAACTCTAAAACTTGCTCGATAGTTTTCACCGGGTGTATTTTAAGTTTCTTCAATATATTATCCGGAATTTCGGCCAAGTCTTTTGCGTTATCTTCAGGAATAATAATATGTTTAACTCCTCCACGGTGCGCCGCTAGCAATTTTTCTTTTAAACCGCCAATTGGCAGTACCTGCCCGCGTAGAGTTATTTCACCGGTCATAGCTACATCCGCGCGCACCGGTATTTGAGTTAATGCGGAAACGAGTGCTGTGCACATGCCAATACCAGCACTTGGACCATCCTTCGGAGTTGCGCCTTCAGGTACATGTATATGAAAATCCTTAGTGTCGTAGAATCCCTCTTCTAAACCAAACGATTTAGCGCGGCTTCTCACCACGGTTAAAGCGGCCTGTATTGATTCTTGCATCACCTCACCCAGCTGCCCGGTGTGCATCGTTTTACCCTTGCCGTTCATCATGGTAGCCTCAATGGTCAGTAGCTCTCCACCAACACTGGTCCATCCTAATCCGGTGACCTGGCCAACTTGATCAAATTCCTCAGCTAAACCGTAGCGAAACTTTTTAACACCAAGATATTTTCCAATTGTAGAGCGGGTAACGCTAACTTTAGCGGTTCGATTGCTTGTTAAAATTTCTTTAACAACTTTTCGGCAAATACGCGCAATATCACGTTCTAAATTTCGCACACCGGCTTCACGTGTGTAGTGGCGTACAATTTCATGAACGGCACCCTCGCTAATAGTTATTTCGTTCTTCTTTAAACCATTTAAAATCATTTGCTTAGGAATTAAATACGTCATCGCAATACTGACTTTTTCATCTTCGGTATATCCCGGCAATCGAATAACTTCCATTCTATCGAGAAGGGGTTCCGGTATTTCTAAGGAATTGGCGGTGGCAATAAACATGACATCGCTTAAATCATAATCAACCTCTAAATAGTGATCATTAAACGTATGATTTTGCTCGGGATCTAGAACCTCTAATAACGCAGACGCTGGATCGCCCCGAAAATCCATAGCCATCTTATCTACCTCATCCAGCATTATCAGCGGATTTTTGACACGAACACCGGGCTTACATAAATTTTGGATAATTTTACCTGGCATAGAACCAATATAGGTTCGACGATGCCCTCTTATTTCGGCCTCATCACGAACGCCTCCTAATGCAATACGGATAAACTTGCGACCCGTAGCATTGGCAATCGACTGGCCTAACGACGTTTTACCAACACCGGGAGGACCAACTAAGCATAAAATTGGACCTTTGAGCCGTTTTACACGTTTTTGAACTGCTAAATATTCTGTTATCCGCTCTTTTACTTTTTCTAGCCCATGGTGTTCTTTATCTAGCAATGCATTGGCTTTGTCTAAATTAAACTGAATTCTATCTTTTTTGCTCCAAGGTACTTTAATCATCCAGTCTAAATAATTTCTAATTACAGAAGCCTCTGCCGACATCGGTGCCATCATTTTCAATTTTTTTAATTCCGAAAGTGCTTTATCTTTAGCATCCTTAGGCATTCCTGCTTCATTAATTGTTTTTTCCAGTTGATCTATTTCATTGCCTTCTTCAGTATCGCCAAGCTCCTTTTGAATTGCTTTCATCTGCTCGTTCAAATAGTATTCACGCTGACTTTTTTCCATTTGCCGCTTAACCCGTCCGCGCACTCTTTTTTCTACATGCAGCAAATCAATTTCACCTTCTAAGGCGGCCATTAAACGCTCAAGTCGCGTTCCTACGTCTAAGATTTGCAGCAACTCTTGTTTGTCTTCTACTTTTAAACTCAAGTGCGCCGACACGGTATCGGCTAGACGTCCTGGTTCTTCAATTGCGGCTAATGCATTAATAACTTCGGGAGGAATTTTTGTATTCAATTTAACGTATTGTTCAAACTGCGACATTAAAGAACGCATTAAAATTTCGACTTCTTGCTGTTTAAGATTACTATTTACTTCGGTTAAAGCCTCTAAATCCGCTTCCAAAAACCCATTATCCTGAGTATAAGCGTGCGATTTTCCACGAAACAACCCTTCTACTAACACTTTGACGGTACCGTCTGGCAATTTAAGCAGCTGTAGAACTGCGGAGACTGTACCAATGTGATACACGTCTTCAATGCCGGGGTCATCGTTAGAGGATTTTATTTGTGCTACCAGAAAAACGTGTTTGTTTTCTAACATTGCTGTTTCAAGTGCTTTTATAGACTTCTCACGTCCAACAAATAGCGGAATTACCATATGAGGATAAACCACGACGTCGCGTAAAGGTAAAACAGGTAAAGGGGCAGATAAATCAAAAATTACGGAATCTTCTTTTTCAATTATATTCATTTCATTTTCGCTAGACATAACGGAATCCTTAATCAGACGATTGTAAACCCAAACAGTTGTGTGGAAAAAACTGCCCGCAAAGTCTTAGCATTAATTTATAATTACATTCTGGAGCATGCAAAATAGTCTTCAACGCCGCCTTGCGAACTTACTGCTTTAACTGCCATCAATAGTGCTATAGAACTGCGCAATTTTCAGCTGCGAATTTAAAACACCAAGGGCATTTTATTTTTGGTCATAGTAAATCAACCGATGCGACTCTTTATACAGCTATTACACAATTTAATTAATGAATTTTATCCTGAATAGGTAAAACACAGCTCGCCTATGGTGATAAGTTACAAGCATCAAATTTATAAAGTCTTAATGCGCGCTTAATAGTGTGATTATAATCCTTGTTCTTAGGAATAAGGTTTATAATTTTAGCTGCTTTTAAGCAGCTAAACCAATTACCATATAATAGCATAGGTGAAGTTTGACACCAAAAATTTAGGCGCTACCCGTTGCTTGCTCTTCGCTCGCTTTTATCAATTCAGGCAATGCTGTACCGGCAACTACATTTTCATCTATACGAACCTTGGTTATCCCGGAGAGCGAGGGCAACTCATACATCGTATCAAGAAGGATATTTTCTAAAATTGCGCGCAATCCGCGAGCACCAATTTTACGAGTTAATGCCTTTTTAGCTATCAAGCGCACCGCCTCTTCTTGAAACTCCAGCTCGACCCCTTCCATTTTAAACAGAGCATGAAATTGTTTTGTTAAGGCGTTTTTCGGCTGGGTTAAGATGTCAACCAACGCATCTTCATTCAGCTCTTTCAAGGTTGTAACCACCGGAAGACGGCCAACAAACTCGGGAATTAAACCAAATTTCACTAAATCATCGGATTGTAAATCATCCAATATTTTTTCATTATCTTTACTTAATTTTTGATTTTTCAGTTGCGCTGAAAACCCAATACCGGATTTATCGCTTCGTTCACGAATCACTTTTTCTAATCCTGCAAAGGCACCACCGCAAATAAATAAAATATTAGAGGTATCTACTTGTAAAAACTCTTGTTGAGGATGCTTACGACCACCTTGAGGAGGAACTGAGGCAATTGTGCCTTCAATTAATTTAAGCAAGGCTTGTTGCACGCCCTCTCCCGAAACATCGCGTGTGATGGAGGGGTTGTCCGACTTTCTAGAAATTTTATCAATTTCATCAATGTATACAATGCCTTGCTGAGCCTTATCAACATCGTAATCGCATTTTTGCAGCAACTTTTGGATAATATTTTCCACATCTTCACCAACGTAACCCGCCTCGGTTAGTGTTGTGGCATCCGCCATGGTAAACGGTACGTTTAATAATCGCGCTAAAGTTTGCGCTAATAAAGTTTTACCACTTCCGGTTGGGCCAATGAGTAGGATATTACTTTTACCAAGCTCAATACCGTCTTCTGTTTTGTGTTTTAAGCGTTTGTAGTGATTGTATACCGCTACTGAAAGAATTTTTTTTGCATGGGGCTGGCCAATAACATATTGATCAAGAAAAGTAGAGATTTCTTTGGGCGTGGGTAATGCGGTTTCCGGAGAAGGGGCAATTTCCTGAGCTTCTTCACGAATAATATCGTTGCACAAATCCACACATTCATCGCAAACAAATACCGATGGTCCGGCAATAAGCTTTTTTACTTCGTGTTGGCTTTTCCCACAAAATGAACAATATAAAATTTTGTCGCTGCTACCTTTACTGGATTTAGTCATCTATAAAGCCCTCTTACTGCCAAAATATTAGCGGATAATTATTAAAATTTGAGTTGATTATATCATTCAAATTAGCAATTTCCTCGTTTAGAAAATTAAATTTATACGAATGACACTGGTTGTATAAATTACTTACTCCAGAAGATTGTACAAACAGCTAATTTTAGCGACTTAAATTATAATAGCATCCCTGAAAACATACGAATTTAATTAAAAAATGAAAACCATGATTTTTAGAATAAAGTGGATTGCCGTAATTGCTGCCGATGCGCTACACATTTAATGGTACCGTCAAAGTGCAACCTGGTATTAATTTACCAGCATGCTAAAAAGGTTAATAACCAGGTGCATGTACCTAATTATTAACCTTTTAGCATGGGTACATCATTGCGCTATCAACGGTAGTGCTTATTAGCTTAAATTTTCACGATCGTATAAAACCTGATCAATTAAACCGTATTCCATAGCCTGTGGCGCACTCATAAAATTATCTCTTTCTGTATCGCGCATTATCTGCTCAGGCGTCTTGTTACAGTGCTTGGCCATAATTGAGTTTAAGCGCTCACGCACAGCAAGTGTTTCACGAGCATGAATTTCAATATCCGTTGCTTGGCCGCGGTATCCGCCTAATGGCTGATGAATCATAACTCGAGCATTTGGCAAGCTGTAGCGTCTACCGTCAGCACCGGCACACAGTAGTAAAGCCGCAGCACTAGCGGCTTGACCAATGCATAAGGTACTAACTTTGGGTTTAATAAATTGCATGGTGTCGTAAATTGCTAACCCTGCAGTAACAACGCCACCCGGAGAATTAATATACATCGAAATTTCTTTCTCTGGGTTTTCTGATTCCAAAAATAATAATTGCGCAACAATCAAATTAGCCATGGGGTCGTCGACCGGACCTAATAAGAAAATTATCCGCTCTTTTAACAGGCGCGAATAAATATCATAGGCGCGTTCACCACGCGAAGTTTGTTCAACTACCATAGGCACTAGGCCACCAGCATTTGTGATTGCATTATCCATTATGCGGCATCTCCGGTTTCTTCAATTTCCATCGTAGTATTATTTTTTTGCGGATTCATTATCTCATCGTAACTAACATTTTTAGTTGATAATTTTGCCGAAGCACTCACCTTTTCAGCCACCATCTCTTCCATGACCAACGCTTCAATTTCAGCCAAGTGCTCGTTTTTACCGTAGTAATAGTCCCGAAGCTCTTGGGGATGCTCGTAGGCATTGGCCATTTTATCAATCATGGCGCTTACACGATCTTTATCAACTTTTATCTGGTGCAACTCGACGTATTCGGAGAATAACAATCCCAGTTGTACGCGACGTTTTGCTTGGTCGATAAATAATTCTTTAGGGAAATCGGGAATTTTTTCGTTATCCGAGTGATGATCACCGTAAATACGATGGAACATATCATGCTTTAAATGTTCTATTTCTTGCTCGATGAGACTGCTTGGCAAGTCGAAGGTGTTAACCTTTAAAAGCGAGTCAAAAATTCGTTCGCGATTCATGGAACTTAATTTGCGCTCTAACTCACGGTCCATATTTTGTCGTAAATCTTTTTTTAACGCGTCTAAACCACCTTCGGTAATATTGAATTTTTCTGCAAAGGCGTCGTTCAATTCCGGTAGTTGGCTGCTTTCAATTTTGTTGATGGTGATATCAAATTTGGCGTCTTTTCCCGCAAGCGATGCGTGGTTGTAGTCCGCAGGGAAACTGACATCTATTGAAAAAGACTCGCCCTGTTTGTGGCCGATCATTGCTTCTTCAAAACCTGGAATCATAGATTTTGAACCGACTTCCAGATTGAAATTCTTGGCCTCGCCGCCTTCAAATGGCTCATCACCAATAAACCCTTTAAAGTCAATATCTAGCTTATCACCCTGCTGTACATTGTCTTGACTGCTAACGTCCCAAACTTTATTTTGCTCTTGTAATTTAAGCAGCATTTTCTCAACATCCGCATCGCTTACGGAAGCGGTTAATTGCTCAATAGCGTTTTCACCGGTAAGTTCCGCGACGCTTATTTCTGGAAACACTTCAACAACTGCGGTGAAACGCAAATCTTCATTTGCGGCATAGTGTTCAGGGGTAATTGTTGGTTGTCCTGCAGCAGAAAGATTATTTTCTTTCAGTGCGTCGAACAAGAAGGAGGGGATTAGTTCCTCAGCTACCTCGGCGCGTACGCTGTTAGAAAAGCGTTTTTCAACAACGTTCATGGGAACTTTGCCTGGGCGAAAGCCATCAATCTTTGCGTTACGGGCTAAATTTCGTAAGCGTTTGGTTACTTCTTGCTCAACTCTTTCGCTAGGTATTGAAATCGTAAGTTTACGTTCCAGACCATTTAAAGTCTCCATAGAAACTGCCATTTAGTCACCTCTTGGAATTATAAAAAATGGTGCGAAAGGAGAGACTCGAACTCTCACAGGTTACCCTACTGGAACCTAAATCCAGCGCGTCTACCAGTTCCGCCACTTTCGCATATCGGGGGGAATTATCAAACATTATGATACTATTGTAAAGATTCAGAGTGAATCCAAAGCAAACTTTATTTGGGGTGAACGATGGGGCTCGAACCCACGACCACCGGGATCACAACCCGGGGCTCTACCAACTGAGCTACGATCACCATAAACCTTACAACTCTGTAGTTAGGGCTGGTACGCCCGGCAGGATTCGAACCTGCTACCCTCGGCTTAGAAGGCCGATGCTCTATCCAAATGAGCTACGGGCGCATAGTGGTCGGGGTGGAGGGATTCGAACCCCCGACATCCTGCTCCCAAAGCAGGCGCGCTACCAAGCTGCGCTACACCCCGTAATCCTGTACTACGACAGAGCGCAAATGATACTAGCAGCCGATTGTAAGGTCAAGAACCTTCATCAAATAATTTAAAAAAATTACGATTTATTTGCTATTACTCTTTATAATAGCTTTTTTTCTTATTATCCTTGTTAACTATGAATAAAATGAGCCCTCCTTTTTTTGATAGCCTGCAACATATTCATAAAAATTTTGAATACGCCGTGCTCCCTTCGCCACGGTATCAATGCGAATTTAGGCACAGCCTTGATTTTTTGAAAAGTTATACCGGAAGCTTAGGAACATTTAACAGCTATCGACGCGAGGTGGAACGCTTACTGCAGTGGTGCTGGATTATTCGCAAAGCCACACTTGCCGAACTTAAACGAGAAGATATTGAGTCTTATCTAAAATTTTGCCAAAACCCACCATTGAGCTGGATTAGCCTCACCAAAGTTCCGCGTTATCTTGACAAGGACGGAACAAGGGTTGCAAACCCGCTCTGGCGACCATTTGTTGCAACGGTCAGTAAAGCTGCGCGTAAAAATGGCGCGCTTCCAGAAGCGCCTTTATTTAGTTTATCACCAGGAGCAATACAGGAAATTTTCGCCGTTTTAAGCACTTTTTTTAACTTTTTGATTGCCGAAGAATATTTGTACGCAAATCCAATTGCCTTAATTCGGCAAAAAAGTAAATTTATTCGTAAGCGTCAACACAGCGCCCCAGTGCGACGGCTGTCCATTTTGCAGTGGCAAACCGTTTTGGATACCGCCGAAATTATGGCGCAAGAAAATCCTATTAAACACGAAAGAACGCGATTTATCCTGAGCTTGCTGTTTGGGATGTACCTGCGGATTTCTGAACTGGCGGCAAGCGGCCATTGGGTGCCGCGCATGAATGACTTTGCCAAAGACAGCAGCGGTTGTTGGTGGTTTACCACGGTTGGTAAAGGCAACAAAGAACGGCAAATTGCGGTAAGTGACGAAATGCTTGCGAGCTTAAAGCGCTGGCGGCGATTTTTAGGTTTAACACCGCTCCCATCGGCTGCCGATACAAGCGCCTTAATTCCTAAAATCCGAGGCAATGGGCCGATGCAAGACACCGCACCCCTACGTCGGCTTGTGCAACTTTGTTTTGACAACGCAGCCGAACGTTTGCGAATAAGTAATTTGTTAGAGGAGGCTGATAATCTTGATGCGGCAACCGTGCATTGGCTACGCCATACAGGAATATCTGAGGATGTAAAAATTCGCCCTCGCGAACACGTACGTGATGACGCCGGGCACAGTTCAAGTGCTACAACGGACAGATATATCGATATTGAAAAGGCCGAGCGCCATCGCTCAGCATTGGCGAAAAAAATTGATATTGAATAGCTGATTGGGGTATGGGGGCTATTGACCGCTGCATCCAACGATGCATTTTAGAGTAGTACCAACCGAAGAAACCCAGTCTTTACTCCATTCACTATTGAAAAAAGTAAAGACCGTCTAAGCTTGCTTAACGCTAAACTAGATTCGCCAGGTTGCTGTTAAGCGAAGGCTACCATAATTTATCTTGTCTTCGCTGCGAGCAAAGTTGGTACCATTTGAATTAACCAGAATAAACGGATTTGTTACCCCAGCTCTTCCGCGTGTTGCACGAACTCGGTAGTCGTCATCAACTGTTGAATACAGATATTCCAGACCTACGGATATGTTTCTTGTAAAAAGATGCTCTAAACCAAGACCACCTTGGAATCCTGCTACGGTATTGCTGCGCTCGTTTTGGACAAACGCATTTGCGGTATTACTGCTGCTAAAATTGCTGTCTACCTTAAGCCAGGTAGCGCCGGCGGTCACATAAGGCAACCAAGAGCTGTCTGTTCCAAAAGCCATACCCGCGCGCCCACGTACAGACCAAGCATTTTTAAGCTCGTAATTCATCGTATAAAAAGCAGGTGTGGTACTAAAAGCGGTAACACTGTTATGAGCATTGTAGCCAATATATTCACCAACGGCGCCAAACACAAGATTATTGGTCTGCCAATCGTAGCCAATACGTGCGGCCAAATCGACGCTGTCGTCGTTATTGCTTCTGCACCCTTGGCCCGGTAACGCACCAAAAGCCGCGCCGCTACAAAACCCGGGAGAAAAAGCATTGGCGCCGGTAACCGTGCGAACCGTATCGCCAAACTGACCATCTAAATTGGTATCAAACAAAATACTGCGGCTGGTATCCATAATATTTGTCCAACCCACACTGCCACCGGCATAAAATCCTGTCCAGTTAAAAGCCTCTACGGATTCACCCATAGTTCCGGCGAAAACAGAGCTGCTGGAAATAGCCATTATCCCTAATGCTGCAATATAATATTTTCTCATAATTTTTCTTCTGTCCTTTAGTTAATGAGCAAATCCTAAACCAGTATATTTTATATTTTTTATAAATGCTACTCGCTCCGCACGTCTCTAATTTTACAGTGTAGGAATAGGCTTGCTGCCCTGAATTAAAAAAATACCGGCGCTCTTAAATAGGCGCTCAAAGTTCATTTTTTTATATTTTTAAAACTTAATTATTTCTTAATGTTTGTGGTTTATAATTAAGAGGTGTATCTAAAAAAATTTTCTGCCTGCGCTGGACTGATTTTAGTTTTAAATCTTTTTGATAAAAATACGCAGGATTAAAGCACGAACCGCTTGAGCTTTCTAATTTTCGATTCCGTGAGGCGCTATTATGTTACATCGACCCTATTTAAAAAATTTTCTACATAAATCAAACCTATATATGGATATTTCAGCGGTACCTCTTGCTCTTAATAGTGCTGATATCCTTAACGCTCTTGGACCTTTTCGAGCTCAAGAAGCACCCTCAGAACAAGACTTATATGAAATTATTAGCGAAAATAAACGCGTGCTAATGTTGTCTAAAATTAACAACAGCTACCTTGCGGAGCTTTATTCACAAGCCACCTTTAGTACTATTACCCAACGCCAGGTGGAAGGGTGCAATCGATGCTTATCTAAAATTTATGCCCAGGCAAAAGTTCTGCGCGATGAATACGCGGAAGATTTCCAAAGAGCCGAAGCAACTAAACGCATACAACAGATAATAGCTCATGAATTTCCTAAAGGTTTTGAGCCTGTGACGTTTTTACAGAATGCATCTGATGAAAATTTTAATCAAGATGAGTTCTTCAACGCCATTCAAAATCAACAGCACTCATTGCGAATTGCCGATTTTCGTCTGCCTCTTAATTTGGAGGCTGATACAACATCCGATGCTACCCTGGCGTTGCAGCAAAAACTCTTAGCCGCGCTTAAAGAAAGTCTAAACTATGACGGCTTCATAAACGCTATTAAAGATGACCTGTTGCCTGAGTTAAATCACTTATTGCCCGAAGAGTTTAAGCTTCAATTCACCGAAGCCCATTATAACGAGTACAAGCAAACGCGCAATCTTGGGTTTATTCGAAAACAGATTGCGCGTTTGCATACGGATTTTGAAACCTTGGAGAAGGCTTTATCACAGCATAAAAAATCGCTTACCGTTTTAACAGCCCCTTCTTTTGGTTCGTTTTTAGAACAGGGCTATAATGCAACGGCTCAGGAGGCTGCGAATAAAACCTTGCCCGAACTCGAGCAGTTGAATACGAACATCGCGTCATCTTTGGACTATCTTACCTCCTATCAACGGCACCTTAAAGACCTCAACAACGGTCTTTCAGATTTAGAAGGCAGGCACTCGGCCACGGCCAACGCTGCAAAAATACACGCTCTTCAAGCGGCCATCAAAGCAAAAATGACTCAGGTAGAGGGTGTTCTGCAACAGTATTCCCAGCTTAAAGAGAAAATTAGCACAACTATCCACCAATGTAATGCGGTGACTGAAGGTCGTGAGCAGACCTATTTGTATAAGCTAGGCGCTAATAACACCGCCAATTTCACTATTAGCTATCGCGACTCGATTGATGATGAAGAAGAAGAGGTGGAGGACGCTGAGCTTGGGGTGGGTACGCGGGAAGCAATACAGCCCTTGAGACAGCCGACTAACTTTGTTGCGCTCAAACGCCATGATCAAGAACGTGGTGAAGAACGTGATCAAGAACTGTTGAGTACCGAGGTTACCGTTACGATTAATCCGACGGGAAACCCTTATGGCTACAAAGAAGGACCGCATCAAACCACACTTCGTGTTAGTCGCCAGAATGAGCGCCAATCGAAAATTGATATCGATAATTTTCCAAAAGCCGCAGATGCGCGCGGTTTAACAAGTCTTATCACTATCTATCAATACATCGCTAGTTTGAAAAGTAACGAGGTGGAAGCCATCCCTTTATTTGGCAAAAATCCTGAGGAAGTAAGGTACTTGTACAATGCTTGCGCCTATATTGCTAACAACGATCCTAATGTGCAAATCAATCTAAAAGGTGTAACCATTAATTGCCCTAATTTTCCCGAGGCATACCGAAAAACAAGCACTTTCGGACGGTCTAATGCCTTTCATCGAGAAGGATTTACCAACAATCCTTTGGTTAAAGAATTTATGCAGAGTGCAAAGAGCGTATCCGCGGCTAAAAATGTTAATTCTTCAACCATAAAAGAGCAGCTAGCGGCTTTGAAGGCTCTCAGTACGCATACGACAAAGGCTGCCGCGGCCGTTGAAGGCCATGATATTGACAGTTTGTCTTTTAAGAAGGGAGGATAAGCGCCCCATACACTACAATTTTCGGCAATTGTGCGCCCGGTTGCGCCCGTTGCCGCACGCTTAGCTTGCGCGCGACGCCATTGCACCGAATTTTTAGTACTAGCTTTTAGGGCACCTGGTCGATATATTTAATCCTTTGCTAAAACAGATTAAGGAAAAGAATGGACCGCAGCAGCGCAATTGGCGTTTTTGATTCTGGAATGGGTGGCTTAACCGTATTACGCGCCTTGCATCGCATGCTACCTACGGAGTCCTTCATTTATCTGGGCGATACGGCGCGACTTCCATACGGAACCAAAAGTCTGGAAACGGTTCAGCATTACGCCGAACAAATGGCGCGAATTTTAGTAGAGCATCGGGTAAAAGCTATTGTTATTGCGTGCAATACCGCAACAACTGCCGCTTTAAGTTATTTGCAAACCTTACTACCGGATATTGTTGTGATGGGTGTTGTCATTCCGGGAGCTGAAGCGGCTATCAGCGCTACCCGCAACCAACGGATAGCGGTCTTGGCAACCGAAACAACTATTGCTTCACAAGCCTACCAATTAATAATTAACAACCAATTACCGAATTCTCATGTATCAACCCGCTCGTGCAGCCTTCTCGTTGCCTTAGCGGAAGAGGGAATGGTGGATAATGCTATCACGCGCTTAACACTCGCGCATTATTTAAGCGATTTGAAAGACGAGGATACTTTGTTGTTGGGGTGTACGCATTTTCCTGTTTTTACCTCTTTATTGGAGTCGCTGGTGCCCCCGTCCATGACTATTGTGGACTCGGCTCAAGCCACGGCCAGTCAACTAAGACGGTTGCTATTAGCAAACAATTTACTTACTAACGCCGATAAACCACGGGATACTCGCTACTTGGTAACCGATTCTGTCACCCGTTTTCAAAAAGTTGGCGCTACTTTTTTAGGCAAAAGTTTGGCTTCCACAACCATTACCCTGGTGGATGGCTTTTAAATGGATGGGCCGCGTCTTACTGCAGGGATAAATCACTGATAAGAATAAGCGTTGCAAAAATCCATACAAATACATTTAGTTTTCCTATAAAACCGATTCGATGAAAAGGGTTGTACTTATTCCATAGATATCCGAGCGCGCTAATAATCGTTGGTAACGCGACTAAAATTAGCGTGCTTGCGAAAAAGTGTCCAACACGTGGGTTGGGAAAATAGCGGGATAAGGCCAGGGAGGCCTGTAAAATTACAATATGAATGCGGATTACAATTGCATCAATAAAAAAGTCAAACTTCAACCATAATGCTGAGGCTAATAGCACTGGCAGCACTAATCGCAGTCCTCTATAGGAAGCTATTTTCTTATAGATGTTGTGCCAATCTTTGGAAAATAAAACGATCACTGTAATAATGAATAAGCCAAGGGCAAGATTCCCATACATGTCTAATGCTCCTTCGCTTCTAAGCATTCCCAGCGTTGAAATAAAACGGCTAATTCCGCTTCATCGGCCTGTAATTGCTGGGTGTAGTGGCTAATCGAGGCCGTATCCTGCTGGTAAAAATCCGGGTTAGCCATCTCAAGATGTTTTTTAGAAATTGCCTGCTCTAAGTTCTCAATTTTTTTTGGCAAGTCTTGAAGTTCGCGCAGCTCTTTAAAACTCATCTTTAGGTTGGGTTTATTGTTGACCTGAGCCTTACTTTTGCGGGCGAGCACCGGCTCTTGCGACTGTTTCCACAGCTTATAATCATCGTAGCCACCCAAATGCTCTTTAAACTGTCCCTCTCCCTCCCACACTAAAACCGAGGTAACCACCTGATTAATGAAGGCGCGATCGTGGCTTATTAGCAGTAACGTACCGTTAAATTCCATCAGTTTATTTTCAAGCATCTCTAAAGTTTCAATATCTAAATCATTAGTGGGCTCATCCATTATCAATAAATTAACCGGTTTGGTAAATAATTTAGCCAGTAACAAGCGGTTACGCTCCCCGCCGGAAAGGGATGAAACTTTCTGATTAAAGCGCTCAGGGATGAATAAAAAATCACGTAAATAACTTGCTACGTGCATTTTTTTTTCACCAAGGACAACGTAGTCGGCACCATCGGCGACATTTTTCAGAACGGTTTCGTCTTCATTTAACTGCCGGCGTAGCTGATCAAAATAGGCAACGTCGAGTGCGGTTCCCTGGTGAACACGCCCAGCATCGGGTTGAAGCTCTTTTAATAATAAGCGGATCAGTGTCGTTTTCCCACAGCCATTGGGGCCAATAATCCCAAGTTTGTCACCGCGAGTTACTAATAAGGAAAGATTGCGCACCAGTTGGTTGTTGCCAATAGCATACTGCAAGTCATCAACCTCAAACACCACACGACCCGATTGCGCCGTTTCAATTGCTGTTTTTTTGACCTTACCAAGCTGTTCGCGTCGATTGCGATGCTGTTCGCGCAGCGCTTTCAGGGCGCGTACTCGCCCTTCATTACGTGTTCTGCGCGCCTTTACACCGGTTCGTATCCAAGCTTCTTCATCACTTAAGTGTTTATCAAACAAGGCATTGTGTCGGTCTTCTGTTAAGCGTTTGGCCTCTCGCTTATCCAAGTAAGTTTCGTAATCACAATTATAGGGGTGCAGTTTACCTCGGTCGATTTCAACAATCCGATTCGCAACTTGACTAAGAAACTGCCTGTCGTGAGTTACAACGACCAAGCTGCCGGAAAATGTTTTTAAATAAGACTCAAGCCACTCAATCGTATTCACATCTAAATGATTGGTAGGCTCATCGAGTAGCAAGACATCCGGGGCGGCTATGAGCGCTGCGGCCAATAAAGCGCGTCTTTTCATGCCTCCGGACAAATCGCTCATCCGCTGACTGGTATCCAAACCAAGACGACCGGCCATTGTTTCAATTCGCGGCAAGATGTCCCAAACCTGTAAGTTATCCATTTGTTGATGGCAGCGTGCTAGTGCGTCTACGTCGCTTGTTGTCGATAGCTTTTGAAAACGGATAAGTACATCGCCTACTTTATCCAGTCCGTGCACTATAAAATGGTACACCGTTTCGTCAGTGGAAACAGGAACCTCTTGGGTCAAACCCGCCACCCGAATACCATTTAATTGCGAAATTTGTCCTGAGTCTGGCTGCAGCTGTCCTTGCAATAATTTCATCAATGAAGATTTACCGGCGCCGTTGCGGCCTACTAAGGCAATACGATCGTTTGGCTGAATTTGCCAATCCACATTATCCAGCAAACAATTGCCACCCACGTGCAAAAAAAGACGATTTAAGGTAATAAGGCTCATTTTTTGGTAGCAATCATTATAGCATCCATCTCAACACGAGCGCCGCAGGGAAGCGAGGCAACTCCGATCGCCGCACGAGCAGGATAGGGCGCGCTAAAATAGGCCAGCATGCGCTCGTTTATCAAAGAAAAATGCTTTAAATCCGTAAGGTACACATTTAATTTAACAATATTCGCTAAACTGCCACCGGCGGCGTTGCACACGGCTCGGAGGTTATCCAAGACCTGGTTTATCTGTTCCTCAATGTTGTCGCTGCAAAGCTTCCCCGTTTCGGGTAACAGTGGAATTTGCCCCGAAAGATAAACCGTATCACCCGCGCGGATTGCTTGGCTGTATACGCCAATTGCTGCTGGGGCTAAATTAGTTTCAATAACTTCCATTAGTTTTCCTTACTTTTTCTGTATAAACGCAACACCGATTTGTTAGAGCGCAGACGCCGAATTACCCGAGCAAGATGCACACGGTTGTCTACACTTATCGAAAAAGTTATAGCGTTGTGGCGTCCATCTCGGGGGTCGAGGCTTATGTTACCGATGTTGGATTGAGCCTCAGCAATTGCGGCCGCAAGCGAGGCGAGTACTCCACGCTCGTTTGCCACATCTACGGTGATATCTACCCAAAACTCACCGCTAACCCGATCGTCCCAGCGCAGCGCCACTAATTGCTCAAGATTGTTGCGTATTTGTTTAATGTTTTGACAGTCACTGCAGTGAACTAATATGCCCCGTCCTTGTTGAAAACGGCCGACAATTTGATCCCCGGGAATAGGCTGGCAGCACTCGGCAAACCGAACCACCATCCCTTCTGTACCTTTTATAACTAAAGGACCGGTTTTTAACTCGTCATCAAAATTTGCATTCCCCGGAGTCACGACTAACCGCTTGGCAATGACCATGGGCATCTGATTGCCAATGCCAATAGCGTATAACAAATCTTCCAGCACTCTATAATTTAGGTCGCTTAATAAAGCTTGTAGGGATTCTGGTGGAATTTTTGCGTAATCGCAGGACAGCTCACTAAGCGCTTGCTGTACTAAGCGCTCACCTAATTTAATAGATTCAGCGTGCTGCTGATCTTTTAAATAATGCCGGATATTTGAACGCGCCTTACCGGTTACTACAAAATGCAGCCACGCCGGATTGGGTTGCGCGCCTGGGGCTGTGATAATTTCAACCGTTTGGCCATTCACCAAGCTAATACTAAGAGGCACTAACCGACGATTAACTTTGGCCGCAACGCAGCTGTTGCCAACATCCGAATGAACGGTGTAAGCAAAATCAACCGCAGTAGCGTTTTTAGGCAACTCAAGAATATGCCCTTTAGGGGTAAAAACATAAATTTCGTCAGGAAATAAATCTATTTTTACGTTTTCGATAAACTCCAGAGAGTTGCCCGTACTGCGTTGCATTTCTAGAAGACGCTGCACCCACTCGCGGGCGCGCAATTGGGCGTCATTGACCTCTTGACCGGAGGATTTGTATATCCAGTGCGCAGCAACACCGTTATTCGCGACGTTATCCATGTCTTGCGTTCGAATTTGAACCTCAAGTGGTACGCCAAAGGGCCCGAATAAGGTGGTGTGCAATGATTGATACCCATTCGCTTTTGGTATGCCTATATAGTCTTTAAATCGTTGTGGCACCGGTTTATAAGTGCGGTGCAACGCCCCCATAACCCGATAGCAGGCGTCAATATCTTCCGTAATAACTCGAAAACCAAACACATCGGTAATTTCCGCAAACGATGTTTTTTTAAGGCGCATTTTTCGATAAATACTGTACAGATGTTTTTGTCTGCCAAAAACATTTTCGTAAGGAATATTAAGGTCTTTAAGCGCGGCTTGTAAATCGCTTTCAATAGTTTGTGTAAGCTCGCGGCGGTTTCCACGCGACCGTTCCACTGCGGATTTAATAGCGCGATAGCGCATTGGGTACAAGGCTTGAAAACCCAAGTCTTCTAAGCCTACATAAATTGCGTGCATGCCAAGACGGTTGGCAATGGGGGCGTATATTTCTAGGGTTTCAATAGCGATACGTTTTTTCTTACGTCGAGGCATCGAGCCTAAGGTGTGCATATTATGGAACCGATCGGCTAATTTTACGATAATTACCCGTATATCTTTAACCATAGCCAAAACCATCTTGCGAAAGTTTTCAGCTTGGGCTTCCGCTCTTGATTCAAATTTAATTTTAGTTAATTTTGTTACCCCATCCACTAGAGCGGTTACCTCCTCACCGAATTGCTCCGTGAGCTGTTCTTTACTAACAGAGGTATCTTCTACCACGTCATGCAATAAGGTTGCCATAATAGTTTCGTGATCCAGACGCATTCGCGCCAGAATCAACGCCGCAGCAACGGGATGAGTAATATACGGCTCGCCGGAGCGACGCATTTGTCCATGATGGGCTTTTTCGGCTAATACAAAAGCTTGGTAACATTTATCAACCTGATGTTGATCCAGGTATAAACGTAACTCTTCATTTAACTCTTTAAAGTAACCCATAGAGCACTCCGCCACTACAAGGGATGCCTCAACGTCTGTAGGGGCAGCCAACTGACTCATAACAAAAAATAAGGGTTAGTTGTCGTCCGTTAAAATACTGGCTGCAATTAAGCCGGCAGCAATTTCGCGTAGAGCCACGACTGTTGGCTTATCATTTTCCCACGCGACTAAAGGTTGTTCGCCTCTGTTGGCGATTTGACGCGCTCTTTTGGCGGCAACCATCACTAACTCAAAACGATTGTCTACATGCTCCAAACAATCTTCTACCGTTACACGAGCCATATTCATCAAACCTTATATAAAAATTAAACAACTATTTTACTGTTATGCAAGCAATAATGATAGCAATTTTGAAATTTTCCTCGCCTGCCGCGATTGTTTTAAGCGATTGGCTAAAATAATACTGTTTAATTCGCTCAGCGCTTGCTCAAAACTGTCGTTTACTACTAAATAGTCAAACTCAGAATAATGGGATAGTTCCTGTTGCGCACGCTGCATTCTTCGTGCAATAACATCGCAATTGTCTTGCGCTCGTTGCTGCAAACGTTCTCGCAAGGCCGCTAGGGAGGGTGGGATGATAAAAATACTAATAGCTTCTGCAAATATATTTTTTATTTGCTGAGAACCCTGCCAATCAATATCTAAAAATACATCGATACCTTGGGCTAGTCGTTGATTAATCTCCGCAACGGAGGTTCCATAAAAACTATCAAAAACTTGTGCGTATTCAATAAAATCTTGATTGGCAATCATCGTTTGGAATTGGGCTTTATCGATAAAATAATAATCAACTGCTTGCTTTTCGCCGGGGCGAGGCGCACGAGTGGTATGCGACACGGAAACTTCTAAATTTGGTATTTCGGCAACCAAGCGTTTGACTAAACTCGTTTTTCCACCGCCAGAGGGTGCGGCAACGATGAATAAATTTCCCAGATAAGTACTATTCATTTTTAAACAAATTAGACATTTACAAAAAATAATGTTCGTTAGTGTAATGGAATGGTTTATTTTGTCTAATGTTTTTTTGTACCTTCCTGTAATAAAAATCACTGTCACAATACAATTTCCAAGCTATAATGCCTCTTTTTTTTAAGGAATTTACCCATGCGTCCCAGCAATCGTGAAGTTAATCAGTTGCGTGCTATTAAAATTACTCGTCAATTTACAAACCACGCTGAAGGCTCGGTTTTAGTGGAGTTTGGCCAAACACGTGTTCTGTGTAACGCAACAATTATGGACGGAGTACCTAAATTTATTAAAGGCAAGGGACAAGGTTGGATAACCGCTGAATACGGCATGCTGCCACGCGCAACACACACGCGCTGCGATCGCGAAGCAAGTCGCGGAAAACAGGGTGGACGCACCTTAGAGATTCAACGACTCATTGGTCGCTCTTTGCGCGCCTGCATCGATATGAAACAGCTGGGTGAAAATACAATACTCATCGATTGCGATGTACTTCAAGCCGATGGCGGCACCCGAACGGCGGCAATTACTGGTGCGTGTGTAGCTATGCACGATGCGCTGACCTGGATGGTTAAACGTGAAAAATTACGTCGAATGCCTAATTTTACCTATGTTGCTGCGGTATCTGCTGGGATATATCGAGGTCAAACCGTTCTTGACTTAGACTATGCGGAAGATGTATTAGCCGAAACGGATATGAATATAGTCATGAATGACGCCGGTGAGTTTATTGAAATTCAAGGAACCGCTGAAGACAAAAGTTTTACGCATCAGCAGTTGCAGTCTATGCTTACGCTTGCAGAAACAGGTATCAAAGAGTTAATTACTCTGCAAAAGCAACCGTGATTACGGCAGCTTTTGTTACCCCGCTCGTTTTTTTCGCTAATTGAAAGCGCTTTTATTAAGCGCTACCCCCAAAGCGGTATTTTTGGTGATTAATTTATTGTGCACAAGCTCGGTTAAATGTTGATCTAGGGTCTGCATCCCTTGTGCCTGACCGGTTTGTATGCTTGAGTACATTTGCGCTACTTTGTCTTCACGAATAAGATTTCTAATGGCGGAGTTGCACAACATTATCTCTAATGCGGCAACCCGGCCTCCTCCTATTTTTTTCAATAAAGTCTGCGCAATAACGGCTTGCAGCGACTCCGATAACATAGAACGAATCATTGCTTTTTCATCACCTGGGAATACATCTATCACCCGATTAATAGTTTTGGTAGCTGAGCTCGTATGAAGGGTTGCGAACACTAAATGACCTGTTTCGGCCGCGGTCATAGCTAGGCGAATGGTTTCCAAGTCGCGCAATTCCCCGACGAGGATAACATCCGGATCCTCACGCAAAGCCGAGCGTAATGCCGCGGAAAAACTTAAGGTATCGCGGTGCACTTCTCGCTGATTCACTAAACATTTTTTACTGTTTTGGACAAACTCAATTGGATCCTCAACGGTCAAGATGTGTTCATATCTATTTGAATTAATATAATCAATCATGGCCGCAAGCGTCGTGCTTTTACCCGACCCTGTTGGACCGGTCACTAAGACTAAGCCTTTTTTTAAAGAGGCTATCTCTTTAAATATTTCGGGCAAATCAAGTTGCTCCATATTCAATATTTCAGAAGGGATCGTTCGAAAGACCGCCCCTGCTCCACGAAAATGATTGAAAGCATTCACCCTAAACCGCGCGAGTCCTTTTATTTCAAAAGAAAAATCAATTTCTAAAAACTCTTCATATTCCTTGCGTTGCTTGTCATTCATTATTTCATAAATAATTTTGATGACCTCGGAATGGTTCAATTGGGCAACATTTAATTTCCGTAAATCCCCATCCACTCGAATCATCGGTGGTAAACCCGCAGACAGGTGTAAATCTGAGGATTTATTTTTTACAGAAAAAGCTAATAACTCAGCAATATTCATTGAACATCCTTGTTGAATAATTTAAGGCTAACAATGGTACTATTAAATTTTATTTTCTGCTAATAAAAGGGTAGACGGTTATGCGATTACGGTTTACAAAAATGCACGGTTTGGGTAATGACTTTATGGTTATTGATGGCATTAACCAGTCGGTGAATTTAAGTTGTCAACAAATTCAGTCTTGGTCCAACCGCTTTACAGGAGTAGGTTTTGATCAGTGCTTAGTCATTGAGAAAAGCACGCGTCAAGGTATCGACTTTATGTATCGGATTTTTAATGCTAATGGGCAAGAAGTTGGTCAATGTGGGAATGGTGCGCGTTGCTTGGGTCTGTTTGTGAAGCACTATAATTTAAGCTCTAAATCAGAGATAACCATAGCCACAACTACAACCACTATGCGCTTGCTATTAGACGACCTCAATTGCGTGACGGTTGATTTTGGGCCGCCTCAATGGCAGCCTGACACTATCCCCTTGTTGGCTGAATCTGTTGAAAACTGCTACGCCCTGCCTCTTGAGAATCAGACGAGTCACCTTGTGCACGCCTTAAGTGTGGGAAATCCTCATGCCGTAACACGCGTTAGCAATATTGCGCAGGCGGATCTCAACGGTTTGGGCGCTCGTATCAGTACGCATCCGCTATTTGTTGAAGGATGCAACGCGGGTTTTATGGAGATTATCGATGCGTCTACCATCAAGCTGCGGGTCTATGAACGCGGATGCGGTGAAACCCGTGCTTGCGGAAGTGGCGCCGTAGCCGCCGCAGCGGTGGCGCGAAAATTTTACAAAGCCGCGCCTCAAATAGAAGTGCAGTTGCCCGGAGGGCGGGTATTTGTGCACTGGCCGGATAACGAACAATCGATTTTTCTTAAGGGAAAAGCGGAGTTTGTTTATGAAGCGACGGTTATGTAGCCGCGAGTTTCCAGCGCTTGTGCAACCACATCCATTGTTCGGGGTTTTTCAAAATGATTGCCTCGAGCGCTTGGTTGTAGCGTCGGGTGTTGTGGTATAAGGATTGCTGCGCTTTACCCAATTCTTCCCAAAATAAAGGCTCGTGAAACTCCAAGACATGATGGCCGTTGGCTAAGCGGTAGCTTGATGCCGGTACCACCGGAATTTCCGTGTGGCGAGCAAAACTTGCAAGACTGCGGTACGTTCCGGCTTTTTTGCCAAAAAATTCCACCGCTATACCGTCTCGGTTCGCAAGCGATGCATGTTGATCCAACACAAAAACCACCGCGTGGTTTTGCTCTAGCGCATCATAAACCTGAGCAAGCGAATTTTTTTTAGGAATCACATTTAGACCCGCTTGGTAATAGCGGCGAAATAAAACGCGCTCAATGTATTTATTTCCTAAAGTACGCCTAATAAAATGAAACCGGCCTTGAAAGGCTTTGAAATTTAGAATTCCACCAATCGGGGCGTATTCCCAATTACCAAAATGCCCGGTTAAAATCAATGTGCCTTGATGCTTATCGGCAACCTGCAATACATATTCATGACCTTTAACCGATACTTTACTACGCAGTTTTTCCTCAGACAGAAAACGCAGCGAAAAGGCCTCTTTAATGGAGAGCGCAAGATGGGAGTAAAACGCCTGTGCTAAGTGTTTTTGTTCAACAACGGAAAGTTTGCCGTCAAATACTTGAGCGATATTGCTTTTTACAATTTTTTTACGGTACGGAAAACAATGGTATAAGAATTTTCCGGCCCATGAAATTGGTAAATTATTAATTCTATCCTTTAAATCACTCACAAGACTTTAGTACCAAGCAAGCATTCATCCCCGAAAAACCACGGTTTATCAGCAAGGCATGACGCGGTTTTTTTGTAGACAGCGTTCGATGCTGCGCGTGCACATTAATGGTATTGCAGCTTGCCGCAACTTTAGTAAGTGTAGCGATACCAGGCACACAGTTTTCTTTTAAAGCATAAGCTGTAAAAACGGCATCAAGTAAGCCTGATGCCGACAGGGTATGCCCTAAAGACCATTTAAACGCCGTTACCAATGGCTGGTGTGGAAATATTTTGGTAATAGCTTTTGCCTCACTTTCATCGGATTGTTGGTTGCCGTTACCATGCGCCACAATCATATCGATATCACTCGCTGCAAGTTCGAGTGAGTTGAGGGTTTTTATAAACAGTTGCTCCAGCGATGAACCGGATTCATCCACCGAAAAAAGACCTGCGGCCTCTGTTGATGAGAAACCGCCTAAAATCTCAGCGTAGCATTGAGCCCCACGCTTCTTGGCACAGGCTTCACTTTCTAGGAATATTGCCGCAGCCCCTTCAGCGAGAATTGTACCGTCGTGCAGCGCGTCAAATGGCCGCAGTTGTGTTTCGCTTACCACTCCTAACTCTTGGTAATACAACAAAGCCTGCGGCTCCATTCCAACATCGTAGGCAACAGCAATGGCGCGTTCACACTGATCGGAAACAATACTATTGTGAGCCTCAATGAGCGCTTGCGCACCACTAATGGCGTGGTTAGTAATGTTGTGATTTACCCCTTTAAATTGGTAGTGAATCCCGGTATACGCCAAAACGTTATTGGGCAAAATTCGCAGCAACCACATTGGATGTACTTGAGCAAACAGATCGTGTGCAAATTCTTGCATGTTGCCTTGTGTTTCAGCAATCAAATTTAAAAAGTCGTACTGTTGATAATATTTATTACCCGGCGACCCGACAAAGACACCCGTGCTGTCGTTAAAGTCGTCCGTAGAGGTTAAATCGTTCCTATACGTTAAAACGTCGCTAGCCTCAACGGCTTGAGTAGCCGCATTAATACCAAGAATATCGTGCCGTGAAACTGCCTTTAGTAATTTACGGTCGAACACCATACGGTTTGCTTGAAAATCTTTAATTTCTCCGCCAAGTTTACAAGGCCAGCTGCTTATATCCCACTGGGTAATGGGTGCAATCCCGCTATTACCACTAACAATAGCGTTCCACGATGCCTCAGCTGTATGACCGCACGCAGTCAAAGCCCCTAAACCGGTAATAAATACCCGTTTATTCTTACTCATGTATACCCCTGACTGTATTCTGGATGTTTGAACAATAAGCAACTATTAGAACCACCAAAACCAAATGAATTGGATACCACCACCGCCAATGATTTTTTACGAGGGCCTTCGGTAATATAATCTAAATCACAATCGGAGTCGGCCGTGGTTAAATTTGTCGTTGCCGGCATAATGCTCTTATCAATCGCTAAAACTGAAAAAACGGCTTCCAATGCTCCTGCTGCGGCGATTAAATGACCGGTTTGGCATTTTGTAGAACTGACGGGAATGGATTGGGCTTTTTCTTTAAAAACGGCTTTAATAGCGTTGGTTTCACTTAAATCATTCATTTTTGTGGAAGTGCCGTGGGCGTTTATATAATCGACTTCAGACACTTGGACTTTTCCCTGTTTTAGCGCGCGCTCAATAGCTTGACGCGCCCCATCTCCATTCGGATGCGAGTCTGTAATGCGATAGGAACTAAGAGAGTTTCCTTCCCCAGCCAATTCCGCGTAAATTTTTGCCCCACGCGCCTTAGCGTGCTCCCACTCTTCAAGCAGTAAAAAAGCAGCCCCTTCTCCCAGAACAAATCCATTGCGATTTTTATCAAAGGGTCTGCTGGCTGTAGTTGGAGTATCGTTATAGGTTGAAAGCGCACCGAGCAGGCAGAAGCTGGATAAGCCTAAGGGATTAATCATGGAATCATAACCGCCCGCAAGAATAATATCCGCTTCGTTGCGTTGGATAGTTTGCAGTGCTAGGCCTAAAGCCTGACCACCTGATGCGCAAGCGGTGTGTACGGAGGTGGCAACGCCTTTTATGCCAAAATGCTGTATGAGTAGGGATAACCCGGAATTGACTAAGGTTTTACCAAAATCGCTGACGCGAAGAAAATCAGTTTTATTTTTATAGAATGCGTTCCAATCAAGCTCGCCACCCGACCCACTTGCTTGTTGAAATCGGTGCAAATAATCAAACTCAGAAGTCATCATGCCACAACCGGTGATCACTCCCCATCGATCGGCGTCGTGTTTTTGTGGTTTAATCCCCGCGTTTTCAACGGCCTGTATTGCCGCCTCCAACCCAAAATGAGTGAAGGGTGTAGCCCACCTATTGGACTTGGTGTTCACCTCAGAACGGGGTTTAAAATTTTTAACTTCCGCAGCAATAGTCGTTGGAAATGTTTTAGCATCAAAATGGGTAATTGATGCGATACCTGATTGACCGGCCATTAAATTTTCCCAGGTCGTATCCGCATCATTACCCAGCGGCGAAACCACGCCTATTCCAGTCACTGCAACTCGCCTAATGTTCATAACGCACCTTGATCTTAAGCTACTAAAAGAATTTCATTAACACAAACACGCCGACCTTGCACTTCACATCGAACGCGTAAAAGCAATTGCGATTCATCCTGATGCTGTACTGTTAGTTTACACAACACACTATCACCCGGAAGCACAAAATCATTCATTTTAATGCGACGAAGTTCGTGCATAACGTACTGTTGTTTAAACGCGGACCTCTTTAAAAATAAACGCGTCAGATTGCTTATGCATTCCAAGAGAACGGTCATTGGTAGCACGGGTTTTAAAGGAAAATGATCCGCAAAATACGCAGCACTACCGCTAATTTTTTTCTCAGCGTGAATATACTGGCCTGGCTCAAAGCCTAAAATATTATCAAAACTTAGCGGGATAATAATAGGGCTGGTTTTTTCTATCAAGGTGGATGGCTTACTCGCTAACCAATCTCCTGGGCGATTAATTATTGCGTATTGCTGCTTTACTGTTTCTTTGCAAATGAACTGCTGCATCGGCAATAGAGGGCCAATAGCCCCATCAACGGCAAAAACGATGCTGCCGTTTACAGACGCAATACTGTGGTATTGAACGGAGCTTTCATCCAGACTGTCTATAAACGACTCTAATACTAAGGTGTCTCCTAAATTAGCAGAACCATAAATACGAACTGAATTGGCAATGCCGGCAATAGGCCGATGGGTGAAGTCCGTAAGGCTCATAACATTCCACGCCGCCAGCTGCCCGAGGCACTCCCCTATAAGAGAGGCTGCAAAACTGACCTGCCCATTCTCATCCAATGATAAAAAACAGTCGTCGGCTGTAACGTGTTTGATGCCACGACTGTACTCACCGGGGATAGACTCTACTATTCTATCGACAAATAGAAAGCGCATTAGGACGCTACAGAATCTACTTGCTGTTGATTTTTAGCATTAACGACAAGTTTACAAAAAGTTTCTACTGTAAAAAGTGTTGGAATTTCATTCATTTTTAATGGGGTTTTAAAAAAGGATTCCGGCACCTCATTTAAATAGTTTTTCAAAGCCACCAACCCTTTTTCGGTTAAAACCCCATTTTTTTCAAATTCACTTTCTGACAAATCACCGCGCGCATTTTTTTCAAGCTGGCCGCGAGGGATTTTAATAGCAAACTCTTTTTCAAGTTGAAAAACTAAGTCTAAAAAATCAATAGATTCGGCCCCTAAGTCCCCAATGAGGCGACTGTTTAGAGCAATACTCTCTTCATCAATAACCAAAACATCGGCCACAATCTCTTTAACTTTGGAGCACACGCTTGTTACATTCATTACTATTCCTCAAGAATTCACGACAGCTGTACCATGGATTTAACTAAAAAATGGTGCCTCTGGATGCGAAGGTATTATTTTAGCAAATTAAACAACAGCATCAGCTTTTAAAAAGGGGTGCAGTATATCATAACTTTTAACTTATTATCTATATTTACCACGCTATCTGCATCAGTCGTTTTTAACCCGTGCGGAGACGGCGGGACGCTAGTTTACTATTATTTTTTTATGACATTTAAGATTTTTAAGAAAATCTACGGTCAATGATGGCTGTACTTAAATATATTATTGAGTACGCGAGAGAAACTTTAATGATTTCTGAAAAATTGAAACCGTGAAGTGCTATTACAAATCGCCACTGTTTCTAACGTAATTAAGCAAGAAAATAAATAACTGTTATACGCTGTATGTTAAAAACAGAAGCCGTATACGTGTAAAATAAAAAAGGCTTATTAACTCCACAAATCGCAGTCAATAAGCCTTTGAACCCTCGCCATTAATCGCTAATTAAAGCTTAGGCACCGGGGTTTGCAATCCGTTCGGCTATTCCTCTTCGGAATGAACAACCGCGGCTTTAGGCAACTCCGTCGCCAATATCGCGGCCGCTGCAGGCCCTGCTGATTGCGTGGTTTCTTCCGTGTTTCCAGGTGCAGGCTTGTCTTTCCACTCTAATTTAACGCGTCCCTGTTTATCAACTCCTGCAACAAAAACTTCAATATCTTGGCCTTCGGTAAGCACTTGATCAACTTTTTGATTTCTATCTGCGCAAATTTGTGAGATATGAAGCAGCCCATCTTTCCCAGGCAAAAGATTAATAAACGCACCAAAATCTACAATTTTGCTAACTTTACCAAGATAGGTTTGACCTACTTCGACGTCGGCAATCAACGCTTTAATTTGACGTTGCGCTTCTTCCAAAGCAATGGCGTCGGGTGAGAATAATTGAACCGAACCGGTATCATCAATATCAATTGATACCCCAGTGCTTTCAATTAAACCTTTGATGGTAGCGCCACCTTTTCCAATAATAGTACGGATTTTATCCTCAGCAACTTTCATTGTGGCAATGCGAGGGGCGTGCTCTGATAACTCGGTATTATGCTCTGCAAGAACGTTATTCATAATTGCCAAAATGTGCAATCTAGCGGTGCGTGCGTGATCCAAAGCTTCTTGCATAATTTCTGAGGTTATACCTAGAATTTTGATATCCATTTGCAAAGCAGTAATACCTTTTTCGGTACCAGCAACTTTAAAGTCCATATCCCCTAAATGATCTTCGTCGCCTAAGATATCGGTTAAAACGGTAAATCGCTCGCCGTCCTTAATTAATCCCATGGCAATACCGGCTACTGGAGCCTTTAGCGGTACTCCAGCATCCATTAAAGCTAAGCTCGTTCCACAGACAGTCGCCATTGAGCTGGAGCCATTTGATTCCGTAATTTCAGATACTACGCGCAACACATAGGGAAAGTCGGAGGCGCTTGGTAGGACTGCCATTAAACTGCGTTTTGCAAGACGCCCGTGACCAATTTCACGACGCTTTGGACTGCCAACCATACCTGTTTCACCAACAGAATAGGGAGGGAAATTATAATGCAACATGAAGCGATCTTTACTTTCCCCTATCAGACCATCAAGTGTTTGCGCATCGCGTTCATTGCCTAATGTTACTACAACAACAGCCTGGGTTTCACCACGAGTAAACAACACAGAACCATGAGTATGTTCAAGAAAATTAGGTCGAATAGTAATATTACGGACCGTACGATGATCGCGGCCATCGATGCGTGGCTCGCCTGCTAAAATGCGTTCGCGAACCATCTTTTTTTCTAAATCGGATAACAAACTGCTCACAACTTTGTTGTCCACTTCGGGTTCGTTTAACGCAATTTTATTTGTAATCAACGCGCGTACTTCATCCAACCGTTGATGACGCTCTTGTTTGTCTTTTAATAAGTAGGCGTCGGTTAAGTCTTGTAAGGCTGCGTTTTCAACAAGCTCTTGCAACTCGGCATTGGCCGCATCCGGCGTCCAATGCCATTTTGTTTTACCTGATTCTTCAGCTAGCTCATTAATTGCGCGAATAATTGATTGATAGGCTTCATGACCAAACATGACCGCACCCAACATAATATCTTCCGATAGTTCGGACGCCTCTGATTCGACCATTAAAATAGCGTCTTTGGTACCAGCGACAACCAAGTCCAGCTCGGAATTTTTTAATTCCTCATGGCTTGGGTTGAGTAAATAAATCCCCTGGTGGTAACCAACACGAGCCGCACCAATTGGCCCTTGAAAAGGGATTCCCGCAATTGTGAGTGCGGCTGACGCACCAATCAACGCTAAAATATCTGGTGAAACCGCAGGATTCAAGGACATTACCGTCGCAATAATTTGTACTTCATTCTTAAAACCTTCGGGAAAGAGAGGACGTAGTGGTCTGTCCATCAGTCGAGAGGTTAGCGTTTCTTGCTCGCTTGGACGCCCTTCACGCTTATTAAAACCTCCTGGAATCTTGCCCGCAGCGTAGGCCTTCTCTTGATAATTTACCGTAAGAGGAAAAAAATCTTGAAGTGGATTAGCTTGTTTTTTAGCGACCACAGTAACTAAAACTTGCGTCCCTTGACAGTTGACCAGTACGGCGCCGTCCGCTTGCCGAGCAATCTCGCCCGTTTCCATGACAAGAAAAAGACCACCAAACTGTACTTCTTTTATGAATTTTGCCACTTTCTAATTACTCCTGGAAAATATTGAATAAAAAAGGCGCAATATATGCGCCTTTAATCAAAATTGCGTGTTTTAAGAAATTTAATAGGAATCACGAAGACCAAGGCTTTGAATCAAATTTTTATAGCGTTCCTGGCTATTTTTTTTCAAATATTTAAGCAATTTACGACGTTTGTTTACTAAAGCTTGCAAACCACGACGCGAATGAAAATCTTTACGATGTTCTTTAAAGTGTTCCGTTAAATACTTAATACGACCAGTCATTAGAGAAACTTGAACTTCGGGAGAACCCGTGTCTTTTTTAGCTTGTTGGTACTGAGTAACGATTTCTGCTTTTTGGACGCTATTGAGCGACATAGTAACTCCTGGATAACCTAACTGTACTGAGAAAATGAAGCATTCTAGCAAGGAGGCTTTATTCAGGCAAGCATTATTTTACTTATTATTTAATATCTTTGCTGTTATCGCAATTTCTGCATTTCCTAGTGAATCAAGAGATTTTTCATGTGACGAAGAGAAGACGAAAGCCTACAGCAACCCCGGCTTTTTTCTAAGTTGATGACCATTATGCTCTAAATAGGGTTGAAAATTTGCGCGCTGACCTGTGAAAAGAATGGCTTTAAAAGGATAGTAATTTTTTTGCTTTTACGATTCCTGATGCGGATATATCCGCTAGCCCGATAAAGTCCTGCTCATTATAAACACGGGTTACCCCGATTGGCGTTGTCGACGCTGTAGTAATAACCTTCCCTTGGCGTAAATTATTGACGGCAGCCAAGGGTAGTTGCAGGCTCGGGAAATAATCAACGGCTCTATCAACAGGGAGCAGTCGTTTCATGTTCTCATTTTCAGACGCTTGCAACACTTGTTCAAGTGAATACATGGTTTCGTGTTGAAATCCAGCGGTATAGGTTCTGTGTAAAGCGGTCAAATGCGCATGCAGCCCTAAAAAGTGTGCAATATCTTCTACTAAAGTGCGAATATAAGTGCCTTTGCTGCAGGAAATCTCAATTTCAAAATACGGCGCTTCAAAACGCACAAGTTTTAGAGCGTATATTGTTATTTCACGGGCTTGCCGCTCAATCGTTTTACCTTCACGCGCTAACTTGTATAAAGGAACGCCATTGTGTTTAAGCGCCGAATACATGGGTGGAATTTGCTGAATAGGACCTATAAATTGCTGAAGCGCGTGCTGCAACTGCGTTTTTTCTATAACAAAAGAAGTGTTTCTTGCAATGGTTTCGCCCCATGCATCCCCGGTTGCGGTTTTTTCACCGAGCATCCCCGTAGCAGTATAGGATTTGTTCTCATTGAGAAGATAACTGCAAAATTTAGTAGCCTGTCCTAAACAGATGGGCAGCATTCCCGTAGCCAAAGGGTCTAAACTTCCGGTGTGCCCGGCTTTAGCGGCTTTAAAAGCGTATTGAACTTTTTTAACGGTGCTATGCGATGACAATCCCTGAGGCTTATTAACTAACACTATTCCATTAATTGGTAATAAATCAGTTTTTTTCATCATCACTTTCATTGTCGATGTTTACTTCATCGATTAGTTTACTCAGCTTCCGACCATAATCTATCGATTCATCGTAAATAAAATGCAGCTGAGGAACCGTTCGCAACGTCAGTGTACGTGCAAGTGCCGTACGTAAATAGCTTGCTGAGGCGTTCAGTATCTGTGATGCCGTAGGGGCAATTTCTTTCTCTAACACAGTGAAATAGATTTTAGCATGCCCCAAATCAGCAGCTACCTTCACTGCTGAGATGGTTATAAAAGCCGGCAGCCGGGGATCTTTTATTTCTTGCTGAATTATCTGCGATAACTTACGCATCATATTTTCAGCAATTCTATCGGTTCGTTTAAAATTACTACTCATAATTACGTTTAATCTCAATTGTTTCAAACACTTCAATTAAATCCTTTGGCTTGATATCGTTATAGTTTTTAACGCCAATACCACACTCAAACCCATGACGAACTTCAAGTACATCGTCTTTAAAGCGACGTAGCGACTCCAGTGTTCCTTCGTAGATAACGACGTTTTCACGTAAAACACGGATAGGATTGTTACGTTTAATAGAACCTTCTGTGACCATACATCCGGCAATAGCGCCTAACTTCGGTGAACGAAATACATCGCGAACCTCAGCAATTCCGATAATTTCCTCTTTAAACTGAGGAGCTAACATCCCTGTTAAGGCATTTTTAACTTGGTCAACGATATCGTAAATAACACTAAAGTAATGCAGAGAAACATTCTCTGCATCGGCGAGCCGCTTAGCACTACCGTCAGCACGAACATTAAAGCCAATTAATAAAGCGCTTGAAGCAATTGCCAAATGTACATCCGACTCAGTAATTCCGCCTACACCACTAGCGATAACCTCAACTTTTACTTCATCCGTTGAAAGTTTTACTAACGCATCGGCTATGGCTTCAACCGAACCTTGCACATCGGCTTTCAATACAACCGTTAGCGATTTAGCACCCGCGACAGTCATATTCTCCATTATGCCTTCAATACTGGATTTTTGTCTTCGAGCAAGTTTAACATCGCGGAATTTTCCTTGTCTAAACAAAGCAACTTCGCGTGCTTTTTTTTCATCATTGACGACAACCGCATCGTCACCCGCATGAGGAACAGCCGATAAGCCAAGAACTTCGACCGGCATCGAGGGGCCTGCACTATCTATAGATGTGCCATTATCACTAATAAGCGCTTTGACGCGACCATACTGCAAACCGGCCAACAAAATATCGCCTTTACGTAAGGTGCCATTTTGCACCAAAATAGTAGCGACTGGACCGCGGCCTTTATCTAAACGCGATTCAATTACGACGCCTTTGGCAGCGCCATCGGTATGCGCATCAAGCTCTAATACTTCCGCTTGCAATAAAATAGCATCCAGCAATTCATCAATACCCGTACCTGATTTGGCCGATATGTTAACAAACATAGTGTCTCCGCCCCAGGGCTCAGGAACCACTTCGAGCGCGGTTAACTCATTCATAACTCTATCTGGATCCGCGCCAACTTTATCCATTTTATTAACGGCAACAATAATGGGAACTTTTGCCGCTTTTGCATGCTGTACCGCTTCAACTGTTTGCGGTTTTACACCATCATCGGCAGCAACAATTAATATTACGATATCTGTTGCTTGCGCACCACGTGCGCGCATTGCCGTAAACGCGGCGTGACCGGGTGTGTCTAAAAATGTAATGTCACCTTTAGGCGTGCTGACGTGATATGCACCGATATGCTGGGTAATACCGCCAGCCTCGCCGGAGGCAACTTTGGTGCGGCGTACATAATCCAACAACGACGTTTTACCGTGATCAACATGTCCCATAATAGTGACAACAGGGGCGCGTGAGCTTTTTTGACTGCCCTTACTCAGCGTATCATCTAAATTTTGCTCAACGGCATTCTCATTGAATAAACGGGCTTTATGACCCATTTCCTCAACCACAATCACAGCGGTATCTCGATCGATAACTTGATTAATGGTGGCCATTGCTCCAAGCCCCATCATTTTTTTTATTACTTCGGCGGCTTTCACCGACATTTGTTTTGCTAAATCAGCAACAGAAATGGTTTCAGGGATACGAACCTCACGGATTACCGGAGCCGTTGGCATAGCAAATCCGTGCGTTAACGCTTCTTCAGCTTCACGATATTTCTCTGATTTTTCACCGCGTCGTTTTTTCAATTTATTACGTTTAAACCGATTTTGAGCACTGTCTTCTTCTTCACGTTGCGCTGGTTGATATTTTGGTTTTTTCTTAGGTTTTTTATCTACTTTCGTATTTTCGTTTTCAATCTGTTTTTTTTCTACCAACTTATTGTTGGAATTTTTTTCAGCCTCGCCAGTAGACTTTTCAGTCGCGCCGGTGGTATTCGAACTTATTTCTACAGAAGAATCCGCTAATTCTGCGCGAACAGGTGCGTTGGCATCCTGGGTAGTAGTAGAAGGAGATTTCGAGGGCTCTGTAGCACTGTCCACTACCAAATCGGGGGAAGCTCTATCCAAAGACTCGGTAGTGGAGACGATTGTCGACTCATCAACGGCTTCGGGTTGAGCAGCAGGTTCATTCACTAGACTGGGCTTTTTCAAAAAAACTCTTTTTTTAACGTATTTGACGTTAATCGCGTTATTGAGTGTCTGTTCTGTTTGGCTTTTTCTTTCCAAGGTTTTTTTATTACTATTACCCTTTAATTTCAGATAACTAACGAGGGTTAACTTTTGATCCTCAGACACTGTTTCATCTTCACTTTTGAATAATAAACCAGCTTCTTGCAACAGGCTGAATAAACGCTCAACCGTTATACCTTTAGACTGAGCCAATTGTTTAACCGTTACATCCACCATATTTTTATCCCCTTACAGCAATTTTTTTTCAATTGCTTATCTACAATACTTTGCGCCTTTTTTGCGCTTCAATTAAATAAACAGAGCTTAGCTACTGAAATTATTTAAAGAAACCATGGTTCGCGGGCCTTCATAATGAGAACGCCTGCCTGCTCTTCGGTCATTTCTTGAATATCAATTAAGTCATCTATTGATAATTCCGCTAACTCTTCCATCGTAGTAACACCATTCCCAGCCAAGACGGTTGCAAGCTCCGGTGTCATGCCTTCCATCGTGACTAAACTTTCTGAGGGTTCACTCGTTTTTAAAACGTCCGATGTTAGTGCCTGTGTTAATAAAATATCATTAGCACGGTTTCGTAATTCATCTACAATTTCTTCATCAAACTGCTCGATAGCTAACAACTCTTCTTTAGGCACGTAAGCAATTTCTTCCAATGAAGAAAAGCCATTGGTAACAAGCAAAGATGCAAGTTCTCTATCAATTTGTAGGTTTGTGGTGAACAGATTAATCACTTTAGTGGACTCTTCTTGACTCTTGTTATCAAAGTCCTCAATAGTCATCACATTAAGCGTCCAACCGGTAAGTTGACTTGCTAAACGTACATTCTGCCCACTTCTACCGATAGCTTGTGAAAGATTATCCTTATGAACGGCTAAGTCCATTGTGTGGGTATCTTCATCAACAACTATAGAGGATATTTCCGCAGGCGCCATTGCGTTAATTACTAACTGCGCAGGATTGTCATCCCATAAAATAATATCTACGCGCTCACCAGCAAGTTCACTTGAAACGGCTTGCACGCGTGCACCACGCATTCCAACACATGCTCCAACAGGATCTATACGTCCATCGTTGGTTTTAACGGCAATTTTTGCGCGATTTCCAGGTTCACGTGCAGCGGCTTTAATATCGATGATATTTTCACCAATTTCTGGGACTTCAATTCTGAACAACTCGATTAGCATTTCTGGACGATTGCGACTTATGAAAAGTTGTGGGCCACGTATCTGAGGTGAAATCTCGTACAAGTACGCACGAACGCGATCATTGGGTCTAAACATTTCATTAGGCAGCATCTCTTCACGGGGCAAAAATGCTTCGGCTTTACCACCTAAATCAACAATAATGCTGTCACGCGTAGTTTTTTTGACAGTACCAAAAATTATCTGACCTAAGCGATCGCGGTATTGATCAATAATTTGTTCGCGCTCGGCTTCTCGGACTTTCTGTAATATTACTTGTTTAGCGGTTTGTGCGGCTATTCGGCCAAACTCTATAGACGCCCGAGGCTCTTCAATACGCTCGCCTACTTCGATAGTCGGTTGGCGCTCTTTTGCTGTTGATAATCGCATTTGGTACACGTCGCTTTCAAAATCGTCATCGGCTACGACTTCCCAAAATTGAAACGTTTCGTATTCACCACTACGGGGGTCAAGTTTAACACGAACATTAATATCCGACCCAGCAAGTTTGCGGGTAGCGGACTCTAGGGCTGACTGAATGGCAAGCAAAATTACATCTTTGCTAACACCTTTTTCGTTAGATAATGCTTCAGCAACTAATAATAATTCTTTGCTCATTATTGGCCTCACTCGCCTATCAAATTTGCCTTAACTATTTGAGAAAATAGTATGTTTTTCTGACTATCTCCAAGATCAATGATCAATGTCTCTGAATCGGTTGAACAAATAGTACCTATTACTTTCCGACTGCCGTCAAGTGGCTTGTACAACTTAAGCTCTACTTCACTACCAATATATCGGTCGAATTGTTCTTTATAAAATAAAGGTCGTGGTATCCCTGGTGAGGAAATTTCTAAACTATAGTTCCCAGTAATTGGATCTTCAACATCGAGCATTGTGCTAACGTCTCTGCTTACTAATTCACAATCAGCTACGCCAATACCATCTTCTTTATCAATGTAAATCCGCAACAATGAGTGTTTGCCTTGTTGCAAATAGTCACAACCCCAAAGCTCATAGCCTAATTGATTGACAATTGGCTGCAACAATTTTTCTAAATCTGTTTTATTCATAAGACATTACCAGTAAAACCCTGAAGCCAGGACTGTAGCACAGTTGTAATACTGCTTCACATAAACCTCATTATGGTTTATGTGGGCCACTATCGGTGGCTTACCAGAACTGTTTTCACGAAGCGAAATCGGAGGGTTAATGCACTACACCTAAATGACACGAACAAGCCAATTGATGCATCTTTCCAACGGTACCATGCATTAGCAAAATATACTTTATTATCACCTCAGTCTGCTAAGCACTACAAAAAAGCTTAAAAAATGCGTAATAAAAAACCCCATAAATGGGGCTTCTAAGTAGTGGTAGCGGGGGCAGGATTTGAACCTACGACCTTCGGGTTATGAGCCCGACGAGCTACCAGGCTGCTCCACCCCGCATCAACTGAGGCCAATTATACGCGTTTATTTTATTATAACAAGGCTTTTTCCTAATTATTTCTATTTATTGTTAGTTTGCAAAAGCACTGATACATGCATTAAGCAATACGCTTGGAAATAGGCCGAAATACAATAAACTTAAACTGTTTCCGGAAAAAAGAATGAGCTGCGGAACTGGTAGTTTTATTGGGGTGCAGTCCACTGGCTCATCAAAGTACATAATTTTAATCATTCGAATATAGTAAAAAGCACCAACTACTGCAAACAACAATCCAGTTGTCGCCACCCAGGTCATGTGCACATCGACTAAAGATTTAAGCACCATAAATTTAGTAAAAAACCCGACTGTTGGTGGAACGCCTGTCATGGAAAATAATACGATAAGCATCATAAAAGCAAGCCATGAATGGCGCTTGTTCAAACCTTTTAAATCGTCAATATCATTAATTTCAATCCCAGAGCGTGAGAGCAGAGTAATAAGCCCGAACGCAGCGGCGGTCATTAGCGCATAAACCAATATGTAATAGACTGAGGCCGAAAAGCCAGCGTGGGTCGCTGCCAAGACACCAAATAATGCGTAACCAATATGCGCAATTGCTGAATAAGCAAATAAGCGTTTGATATTGGTTTGGGCAACAGCAAGCAGATTGCCAAAACCCGCAGATAATAACGCCATCACGACAATAATTTGTTGCCATTGCGCTACAACGTCCATCAACCCTATGGAGAGAATACGGATAAGCATTGCCATTGCCGCTATTTTAGGGGCGGTACTAAGCAGTAAGGTTACACTTGTAGGAGCTCCTTGGTAAACATCCGGCGCCCACATATGGTAAGGAACCGCTGCAAGTTTGAAACCAACCCCTGCAAGAATAAAGACTACAGCAAAGGTAAGTAGAGTATTGTGTTGCTGCCAATTAATTGATATGACATTGGCTATTTCCAGTAGGTCGAGCTTTCCTGTGGAACCGTAAAGCAATGAGAATCCATATAAAATCATTCCGGATGCAATAGCTCCCATTACAAAATATTTCATAGCCGCTTCAGCTGCATCGCTGTTGGTTCGACGAATAGCAGTCATCGCATAAAGCGGTAAAGACAGCAGCTCTATACCTAGATAAATCGTTAATAGCGAATGCGCTGAAACTAAAACCAACATCCCTAAGGTGGAGAATAAACCGAGTACGTAATAGTCTCCAGCCGGCATCTGCCGTTCTTCAACATAATCATGCGAGTAAATAAAACACATAAAAACTGTAATGCAAATAAACAGGTTCATTAATTGCGCTAAATCATCGCTTATGAATAAGCCCCCCAGGGTTAATACTTTAAAGTTACCCAGTTGAAATGCCGATGCCGCAGCGGCAAAAACAAGGCCGATCAAACTAATGATAAGTGAAATATTTGGTGAATATTTCTTTATGAACAAATCAGCGAGCAATGCTGTGCAGGCCGTAAGCAATAAAATAGCTTCTGGGGCGATAACATGAATATTATTTAATAACGACATCATAGTATGTTTACCCTAAATTATAATTTTGTAGTATCGGTTTGTGCCAAAGTATGGCTGACCGTTTGATGAATGTAATTAAGCACCGGTTTTGGATAAATACCCATTCCAAGAACCATCATGGCCAAAAGTATATAGGCGGCTAGTTCGTGTTTATTTAAATCGGTAAGTTGCGCTACTTTTTTATTGGCTACTTTGCCAAAAATCACCCTCTTGTACATCCATAAGGTATAAGCCGCACCTATAACTAGAGTGGATGCAGCCCAAAAAGCTATCCAAAAGTTCGTTTTAACACTCGCTAAAATAATCATAAATTCACCAACGAATCCTGATGTCCCTGGCAAACCAGCATTAGCCATAGCAAACAGCATAAAAAACGATGCGAAAATTGGCATTGTATTAACCACGCCCCCAAAATCCTGAAGTTGGCGTGTGTGCATTCGGTCGTAAATAAAACCTACCCCTGCAAACATGGCACTTGAGACAAAGGCATGCGAAATCATAATGATAATAGCGCCTTCTAACAAAAGACCGCTATTAGCAATGCTTGCTTGATTAGCAAGCGTAAAAATTGCGAAACATCCTAGGGTGACAAAGCCCATATGAGATATAGAAGAATAGGCGATAAGTCGCTTCATGTCTTGCTGCACAATTGCAATTAGTCCAACGTATACTACGGCCACTAGTGAAAGCCCTATCATCAATGGTGCGAAATAACGGCAGGCATCAGGGACTATCGGTAAAGCGAAGCGAATAAATCCATAGGCACCCAGCTTTAGTAATATTGCCGCTAGGACAATTGAGCCTCCCGCCGGGGCTTCCGTATGCGCATCGGGCAACCAGGTATGCACCGGAAACATCGGGATTTTAATTGCAAACCCTAGGAAAAAGGCAATGAAAATTAGGGTTTGGGCGTGCATTCCTAATTTAACCGCATACAGAGTCTCAATAGTAAACGAACCTAGTAAAAAGCCAAGATACAAGAACGATACCAGCATCAAAACAGAGCCTAAAAACGTGTACAGGAAAAATTTAATAGCTGCGTATACGCGATTTTCTGAACCCCAAATACCAATAATTAAATACATTGGTATTAGCGTCGCTTCCCAAAATATATAAAAAACAATGGCGTCGGTTGCGGCAAATACACCAACTAAAAGACCTTGCATAATGAGAAATAGTGAAAAATATTGGCCAACTTTCTTTGTGATGCTATTCCAAGTCGCTAAAATAACAATGAGGTTTGTAAAAACACTTAAAGCAATTAAGACTATAGATAAGCCGTCTACACCAAGATTGTAGTTAATGCCAACACTGGGCATCCAACTAAACTCTTCTGCAAACTGCATGCTATTAACCGTCGGGTCAAACTGGGTCAATAGAGGAATACACAATCCTAATGTTAGTAAAACTATAAACAATGTTAAATATCGCGAGATGTTGGGGTTTTCATCATCTCCGGTAAGAAATACAAAAACACCCCCAACTATGGGCAACCAAATTAATAAATTAAGCAAATGATGCATACCTTCATCCTAACTTTAGCCGAGTAACAGCCAACACAAAAAACCAAAAAGACCAAAAATCATAACCGTTGCGTATTGGTATAAATAACCACTCTGTAGCAATCGCGCTTTACTCGCAAACCACTTCACCGATTTAGCTGTGCCATTCACCATAAATCCGTCAACAATTCGCCTGTCGACAGCTTGGTAAAAAAAAGAACCTAAACCTTTAGTTGCCGGGATTATCACTTTGTCATTTAACCAATCAAACCCATATTTGTTTAGCAGAATTTTGTATACCCAAGAAAATGTGCGTGCTAAATAAGCTGGGAGTGTTGGCAGCGCACAGTAACAAAGCCAGGCGATAAATACACCCGCTAGTGTTAACCAGAAAGTGGGAGTCCAAGGCGCATGCACAGCGGTCATTATTGGGGAGACTACTTCTTCTCCCAGCTGCAAGAGAACATTATTTTCAGGCAGTATAAACAACGAGGATGCGAGCAACGTAGGCTTATCAAATAACATGGGCATATATAAAATAAAGCCAAGTATGGTAGATGGAACTGCCAAAATGACCAACGGAAGCCATACAACCCAGGGAGATTCTTTAACATGATCCCAAGTATACTTATCCATTCGAGGTTTTCCGTGGAAAGTCATAAATAATGAACGGAAACTATAAATTGCTGTAATCATCGCCCCAGCCGTTACACAAAAATACGCGTAGCTGCTTCCGGGCAATGCTGAAAGTTTAGCCGCCTCAATAATAGTATCTTTTGAATAGAAACCTGCAAAAGGCGGTATAGCGCATAGCGCCAAAGTGCCAATTATGAAAGTTGCGTAGGTAATGGGCATTTTATTCCACAGCCCCCCCATTTTACGCATATCTTGTTCATGATGCATGCCAATAATTACCGAGCCTGCCCCTAAAAAGAGTAAGGCTTTAAAGCACGCATGAGTTAATAAATGAAACATTCCCGCACTGTAAGCCGATGCGCCCATTGCAACCATCATATAGCCCAGCTGCGAGAGTGTAGAATAGGCCACGACCCTTTTAATATCATTCATAACCAAGGCCAAAATTCCTGTGAACAAGGCCCCGGTAGCACCGATTACAATTATAAAATTTAGCGCTGTTGGGGAATATTCAAAAAAGGGTGACATTCTTGCAACCATAAACACACCAGCCGTGACCATTGTCGCCGCATGAATTAAAGCGGAAATAGGCGTAGGACCCTCCATTGACTCAGGAAGCCAAACATGTAAGGGAACCTGGGCTGACTTAGCCATTGCCCCGATAAAAAGCAATACGCAGGTAACCGTGACAACCGACCAATTATGACCGCTAAAAATTTGGATTGTTTCATTAGCTAAAACCGCAGCGCTTTTAAAAACTGGCGCGTAATCTAAAGTTCCGGTGTAAGCTAAAATAAACCCAATGCCCAAAATAAACCCGAAGTCTCCTACACGGTTCACTAAAAATGCTTTCAAATTACCTTCTATTGCCGAGTCTTTTTGATACCAAAATCCAATTAGTAGGTACGAGACCAATCCTACGCCTTCCCATCCAAAAAATAATTGCAAGAAATTATTTGCAGAAACCAACATCAGCATCATAAAAGTAAACAACGAAATATAACTAAAAAACCGTTGGTAGCCTTCGTCATCGTGCATATAACCAATGCTGTAAATATGTACTAACAATGATACGAAGGTTACAATAACCAGCATCACAACAGACAGAGGGTCAATTAGAAGACCAATATGAAACGCATAAGGAAAATACAATCCCCCACTTGCCCAAGTATACAAATTGACATTTAAGGGCGCAACGGTGCCGGATATTATAGTAGTTGCAACTATTACAGAAAGGATAAAAGAAACACCGACCAAAGAAATTGTTATTGAATGCGCCCCCACCTTACCAATTTGATTACGAAATAAACCCGCAAGGATAGAGCCTAAAAGCGGTGCTGCTATTAGAATAAGACACAATTGTTGAATACTCACGTGATTAACCTCTTAAATGATTCATTTTATCGACATCGATATTGCCTCTGTTTCGATACAGCAACATCACGATAGCTAAACCAATAGCCGCTTCTGCGGCCGCAACTGTTAAAATAAAAAACACAAATATTTGTCCATCTATACCATTATAATAATGGGAGAACGCAATAAAATTAGTATTTACAGCTAACAACATCAATTCCACACAAACAAGTAACAAGATTACATTGCGACGATTTAGTATTATACCTACTAAACTTAGGCCAAAAAGTATGGCCGCTAATATAAGATAATTATTAAGTGGGATCATTGTTTTTCCTAAAATTACTTTTCAGATTTCATATTTATTAACGTTACCCGATCACGAGGGCTCGTCATTATTTGCTTGGTAATATTCTGGCGTTTAGTACGAATATTGGTTCTATGCGCCAGGGTAATTGCGGATATTATTGCTATTAATAACAAGACTGCAGCAAGCTCAACAGCAAACACGTAATTTGTGTATAAAGCTAGCCCTATCTCTTGCGTATTAGAGGTTGGCGTAGTTGTTATGACATCGATTGCTGCTGTTTGTAGGGGTGTTGGTTGTCTGTTTTCCGTGCTCCAACCTTCCGGCACCGCAACGAGTAACAGTCCAACAAGTAACGCAACTAAAATCAATCCAAACGGTAAGTAGCGCATAAAATATTTGCGGTTGGATTCTATATCAATATCAAGCATCATCACGACAAACAAAAATAAAGTCATTACCGCACCAACATATACCAGTACGAGGATAAGCGCTAAAAATTCCGCTTGTGCCAATAACCAGAGTACTGCTGATGCAAAAAACGTTAGTACCAAAAAAAGCACACAGCGAACCGGGTTGTTCTGACTAATGACCATCAAAGCAGAAAAAACAGCCAATCCTGCAAAAAAGTAAAAAAGTATAGGTACTAAAAGCTCATGCATTTACAACCCCATTATCTAAATTTTTCATCTGCAGCACGATCTGCAGCCAATCTAGGTTCCATCAAATCCCCTAGCTCTAATAACTTTTTCTTTGTCATGATGTTTTCACCCCGATTTTCAATGTGATAATGCCGTTCGGGTGTGCTCACGATAGCATCAACCGGACAGGCTTCTTCGCATAAGCCGCAGTTGATGCATTTAAAAATATCGATGTCGTATCGGGTTGTTCGTCTTGAGCCATCCGCGCGCTCTTCTGCATCAATTGTTATTGCTAAAGCTGGACATACTGCTTCGCATAATTTGCAAGCAATACAGCGCTCCTCTCCATTCTGGTAACGGCGCAGCGCTAACAAGCCTCGAAATCGTGGAGATACTGGTGTTTTCTCTTCTGGGAATTGCACTGTGGTTTTAGGTTTGAAGAAGTATTTACCGGTTAATCTAAGGCCTGACAACAGCTCCAAAAGCAAAAAACTTCGTAGATAGTGTCTAATGTAGAGGTATATTTTTTTCATCAACGTACTCAGTATCTAGTTAAACCAGGGCTTGACGTGAGCCACTACCATTAGAGCAGTGACTACTACCCATACAATAGTAACTGGAATCAACACTTTCCAACCTAAACGCATTAATTGATCGTAACGATAGCGTGGAAAAGTAGCGCGAACCCATAAATAAACAAACAGGAAAAAACAAACTTTTAGGGCAAACCATGCAAAGCCTGGCACCATGAAAAAGATGCTGTTTAGTAGCGGAAGCCCTTCAAAAGGAGAGAGCCAACCGCCTAAAAAAAGAACCGTAATGAACGTTGATATTAAAATCATGCTCGCGTATTCGGATAAAAAGAATAGGGCGAAACCAATACCTGAATATTCCACATGAAATCCGGCAACAATTTCAGACTCGCCTTCCGCCATATCAAAGGGAGCGCGGTTTGTCTCTGCAATTCCTGCAATCCAAAAAACTAGAAATAATGGAAATAATGGAACAAACCACCAATGTAGAATTCCACCGTGCTGGGACAGTACAATACTTGAAAGATTCATACTATTAGCGGCAATTAATACTCCAACCAAAGCGAAACCCATAGCAATTTCATAAGATATCGTTTGTGCGGCGCTGCGTAATGCTCCAAACATGGCGTATTTAGAATTCGAGGCCCAGCCGGCTATTAAAACACCGTATACCCCGAGTGAGCTTACCGTGAAAACATAGAGTAGACCGGCGTTTATATTGGCTAGAACCACGCGTTCTGAAAAAGGAATAACCGCCCAAGCGACTAAGGCGGGAACTAAGGAAAATAGCGGCGCCACAATAAATAAAAATTTATTTGACTTGGTGGGAATAATAATCTCTTTGTGAATGAGTTTTATCAAGTCAGCAATAGGTTGCAACAGACCCCAAACCCCAACTCTATTTGGGCCAATGCGTGTTTGAATATAGCCAATCACTTTTCTTTCAGCAAAAGTTAGATAGGCCACGGCCAGTAATAACGGCACCACAATGACTAAAATTTTGATTACTATCCACAGTAAAACTGCAATATCTTGGAGCATTTGTCTACCTAATTAGCGCTTTATAGTGATTGCAGCAAAAGCATAGCCTAAATCTACCGTTTCTGGTAGTGCATTTGCTACCCATATTACATCGAGTGCTACCCGCTCATCACGTTTCAGGGGCAATGTTATCTCAATCTCACCTTGAGAAATAGTAGCAACCTCATCTAATTTCAATCGTTTTGCGGTATCGGGATGGATTTTTACACAAGCAGCTTCTGCAGCAGCATTTTGCTGCAGTGCGCTGGTATTGCGCACTAAGCTATCCGCACGATACAAAGGCCATTCTCCCACGCGCACCAATTGTTTATTAGCTAAGGGGAGAGAGGCTGGATAATAAGGCTGATAAGCCGACTCAATACGTGCATTGTAATGGCTTTTGACTTCTGCTAAGACTTCTTCTGATGAATTGTAGGAAAATCCATCACAGTGTAATAGATTCGCCAGCACTCTAATAACTTTCCAACCAGGACGCGCTTCGGCAAAAGGAGCACAGACACCAACAAAAGACTGCCAAGTATTATCAATATTTACAAAGGTACCGGACGTTTCAGCGTAGGCTGCGATTGGTAAAATAACGTCGGCATAATCATGCATCGCTTCATTATCAAACGGGGACAGCATTACCACAAATTCAGCGGCAAGCATTGACTGCCGTGCACCGTAGGGATTTGCAAAATCAAAATTAGGCTCTGCATTAAAAAGAACATAAGCTTTGAGATTATTTTTTAAAGCCGACTGAACATCCATTCCTGGCTCAGCAACAGTTTTACCCGTACTGCAGCGATGAGGCAGCATTCCTGCAATAGCGGCACCATTGCTATTTGCCCCTTGTGTAAATTGAATAACTTTTGCTTGGCTGTATTCGCAAATTGCCGTAACGAGGCTGCGTAATAATGCCGCATTTGGGTGATTTGCAAACAGAGCTCCGGTTACCAGTACGCTGTTTGGTTGCTTCATCATTTGCGCAATTTGCAATGCAGCATCATCCGGCTCAAGTCCAATAACAAGCCGTTGCAATGATTCCGGGAATGTGGATGCATCCTGAACAAGGCTCATTAACACTTTGGCTAAGGTTATTGGTAAATCTTGCGGAGATACAATTGTTTTACCACATAGGCCAAAATGAAAATCGTAGTCAACCGAATTAATGCTGTATATTGAGGCACCGTTGCGATAAGCATTGCGCATACGAATTCCTGCCAACGGAATTTCCCGATGAATATTACAGCCAATTAGCAAAATGTTTTGCTGACTGTCTAAAGCTGAATATTTGAGGGTGTTATTCCCGTGCGTTCTAATTTGGGCTTGATCAACAAAATCCGTTTGTTGCAGCCGGTGATCTACGTTCTGCACACCTAGAGCGCGCATTAATTTTTGTAGTAAAAACAACTCTTCTGTTGTGGATGATGGGTTTGCAAACGCCGCGCACTGCTCGGGGCCGTGCTGTTTTATGACTTTTGCCAGTCCGTCAGCCGTAAACTTCATAGCAGTCGGCCAGTCTACCGTTTCCCATATACCTTTAACCTTGATTCTTGGCTGGCTTGCCCTCGCTGGACTTTGCAGCCCTAAATAGCTAAACCGGTCGCGATCGGACGCCCAGGTTTCATTGATTGCTTCGTTTTCTTTAGGAACCACACGCATTAATTGATTACGACGTACGTGTAAGTGCAGGTTTGAGCCTAGGCAGTCGTGTGGGGCAACACCGCTAAACTGACTTAATTCCCAAGGACGGGCGGTAAATCGAAAGGGTTTGGACGTTAAGGCGCCAACTGGGCAGAGATCGATGATATTTCCAGACACCTCGGAGGTCATACTGTGCTCGACAAAGGTGCCAATTTGAACTTTTTCGCCCCGTCCTGTCGCACCCAACTCGCGCACGCCTGCAACCTCCATTCCAAATCGAACACAACGCGTACAATGTATGCATCGGGTCATTTCTGTTGAAATCAGCGTACCCAAATTATCATCATTAACCGAACGTTTTTCTTCACCGTATTCCGATTCATCGTAACCAAAGCCCATGGACACATCTTGCAGCTCACACTCTCCGCCTTGATCACAAATAGGGCAATCCAATGGATGATTAATTAGCAAAAATTCCATCACGGCTTTTTGCGAACGTAAGGCTTCTTCGGATTTGGTATAAACTTTCATCCCATCCGTTATTGGTGTTGCGCAAGCTGGAACGGGTTTCCGCCCATTTTCAACTTCAACTAAGCACATGCGACAATTAGCTGCTACGGATAATTTTTTATGATAACAAAATCGAGGAATATGAATTCCAACGTCATCTGCGACCTCAATAATCATTTTACCATTTTCAACTGCAAATGGTTTTCCATCAATTTCAATGTTTGCCATGCTTTAAACCTTCCGAATTACGCCTCGACCAACGAACGCTTATGCTTGATGAAGTAATCAAATTCATTATAAAAATGCTTAACAAAACTTTGCACAGGCCACGCGGCGGCTTCGCCTAACGCGCAAATAGTTCGACCCTCTATTTTGTCAGCTACATTCACTAATTTCTCAATGTCACCGGGCTCACCATGACCGTGTCTTATACGATGAATGATGCGAACCATCCATCCCGTGCCTTCACGACATGGCGTGCATTGACCACAGGACTCATCCATATAAAACTCGGATATGCGATATAACGCATCCACCATGCAGGTTGTTTCATCCATAACAATAACCGCACCCGAACCCAAACCCGAACCCGCCTGCTGAATACTATCGTAATCCATGTCTAAATTCATCATTACCAAACCGGGCAATACGCGCATTGATGAGCCACCGGGAATAACAGCTTTAATCTTATTGCCATGGCGCATGCCACCTGCCAACTCTAGTAAATCTTTAAAAGGCGTGCCTAGAGCAATCTCATAATTGCCCGGCTTATTTACATGGCCGCTTACGCTAAAGCACTTGGTTCCACCGTTGTTCGGTTTACCCAGTTTTAAAAACCAATCCCCGCCTTTTTCCATGATAACCGGTACAGAAGCAAAGGTTTCTGTATTATTAATGGTGGTGGGCTTACCATACAAACCATAGTTTGCGGGAAAAGGTGGCTTGAAACGTGGCATTCCTTTTTTACCTTCTAAAGAATTTAGTAAAGCCGTCTCTTCGCCACAAATATAAGCGCCTGCGCCCAGGTGATTGTGCAAATCAAAATCAATACCGCTTGATACAATATTTTTGCCTAAAAGCCCTGCAGCATAGGCTTCACGCAAAGCTTCTTCGCAGCGTTCAAAAGCCAACCAAAATTCTCCGCGTATATAATTGTACCCTACGGTTGCTCCAATTACATACCCAGCTATAGCCATTCCTTCTATAAGCTGGTGTGGATTATTTTCTAAAATTTCAACATCTTTGCAGGTTCCAGGCTCACCCTCGTCGGAGTTGCAAACGACGTATTTTTGAACCGGAGCGTTACGATTCATAAAGCTCCACTTCAATCCCGTCGGAAAACCCGCACCGCCTCTACCGCGCAATGCAGAAAGTTTTAACTCATCAATGATTTGTTGCGGCGGTATTTTTTCAGCAAGTATACGACGCCAACTGCTATAACCCCCGACACTTTCATAAGATTTTAATGACCATGGATCATTGAGATGCAAGGTACGGTAACAGACTTGATTTAATAGCATAAAATTAACCCCTGCTCATCTTTAGCAAAACATAAGGTATCGCTAGGTAATGCCGTTTGACTTTATTCTTTTTCATAAACACTCTTCTAAAACCTGGTCAATTTTTTCATTGGTCAAATCTTTATGATAGGTTTTATTTACTTGCATCATCGGAGCGTTAACACAGGCACCTAAACATTCTACAGAGCGCAATGTGAAGCGATTATCTGCTGTAGTTTCACCTAATTTAATGCTAAGTTTTTTTTCAAGATAGTCAACAACATTGGCTGATCCGCGTAATTGGCACGAAATATTAGTACAAACATTTACTAAATTTTTGCCTATGGGTTTGTGTTCATACATTGAATAAAAAGTAGCAACTTCGTATACCGCTATTGCTGGCATATCTAGATAGTCCGCAACAGCATCCATTATATCAGGAGACAGCCAACCTTTTTTCTCCTGAATAATGCGTAATGCACTCATTACGGCAGACTGTTTCTGATCGGGAGGATATTTTGCAATCCAGTTATCAATGTCTTGTAATTGCGCGGGTGAAATCAATTGACAAAGAATTTTTTCTGAGTGCTCGGTCATACTTTCGTTACCTTAAAAAGCTATTAATAGTACTTTATTTAAAATGAGGAAAAGCCTATGGTGTCTTATTTATCTATCAACCTCACCAAACACAATATCCTGACTTGCAAGAATTGCAACGCCATCGGCGAGCATATGCCCTTTTACCATGGCATCGTAACTCGATAAGTGGGCGAAGCCTGGTGCGCGAATTTTTAAGCGGTACGGTTTGTTGGCTCCGTCGGAAATAAGATAAATACCAAACTCCCCTTTTGGAGCCTCTACGGCACTGTAGATTTCCCCTTCTGGCACGCAAAATCCTTCGGTAAAAAGCTTGAAATGATGAATTAATGCTTCCATATCATGCTTCATTTCGGCACGACGAGGAGGGGTGATTTTATGATCGTCTATGCGAACGGGGCCGGGGTTGTTTCGGAGCCATTCTATGCATTGACGAACGATACGATTCGACTGGCGCAGCTCTTCAACCCGGACAAGGTAGCGATCGTAACAATCACCTGTTTTACCAACAGGAATGTCAAAGTCGACCTTGTCGTAGGCTGCATAGGGTTGTTTTTTTCGCAAATCCCAGGCCACTCCGGATCCGCGTAACATTGGACCACTAAAACCCCACTGAGAAGCCTCTTCCGGACTCACTACGCCAATATCGACAGTACGTTGTTTCCATATGCGATTATCGGTTAAAAGGGTTTCGTACTCATCAACACATTTAGGAAATCGCTCTGTAAAATCCCATAAGAAATCCAATAAGCTGCCTTGCCTATTATCATTCATTTTCTCAACTTGTCTTTCGTTGTGCCATCGTGAGGATTTATATTGCGGCATAGTTTCTGGTAAATCGCGAGCAACGCCACCTGGCCGATAGTACGTGGCGTGCATTCGTGCGCCAGAGACAGCTTCGTAGCAGTCGAATAGATCCTCACGTTCTCTGAAGCAATACAAAAACACGGTCATCGCACCAATATCCAATGCAATAGCACCCAACCAAAGTAGGTGGTTAAGAATTCGTGTTACTTCATCAAAGAGTGTTCGGATATATTGTGCTCGTATTGGAGCCTCCACACCTAATAATTTTTCAATTGCCAACACATACGCGTGCTCATTACACATCATCGATACGTAATCGAGCCTATCCATATAACCGATATTTTGTAGATACGGTTTTGTTTCAATGAGCTTTTCTGTAGCACGATGCAACAAACCAATATGCGGGTCCGCACGGACAATGGTTTCGCCTTCAAGTTCCAATACTAAGCGTAAGACACCGTGAGCCGCAGGATGCTGCGGGCCAAAATTCAATGTGTAATTTTTTAATTCAATCATAATGGTTTGCCATTTTAATTTTCTGACTTAGTCATATAACGGTTATCGTCACGAATTACTTTTGGAACCAAAACGCGGGGTTCGATATCAACGGGTTCGTATATAACCTGCTTACGCGCTGCATCGTAGCGCATTTCAACCGTGCCTGAGACCGGAAAATCTTTACGAAAAGGATGCCCAATAAATCCATAATCCGTAAGAATGCGACGCAAATCAGGATGATTTGTAAATAATATGCCATACAAATCATAGGCTTCACGCTCAAACCAATCCGCACCCTTCCAAAGTTGATGGACTGAAGGAATTACCAGATAGTTTTCATTTAAATAAACGCGAACACGAAGACGATGATTTAAACTGGTGGAAAGTAGATGATAGACCACGGCAAAACGAGGTCGCGTGTTTGACACGTGGTCGTCAACCGTATCCGCTTGCTCGTATTCCTGTTGCTCCACACCGCGGCTAAATCCGCTGTCGCAAGCACTGTCCGTTTGCCAATCGTATTTGCCGTATAACAAATAATCAACACCGCAGACATCTATCAACTGATCGAAAGCAAGGTCTTCGTTGGTTTTTAATTGCTGCAATAGATCCAACAATTGACCGGTGTCGCACTCTATCGTCAGTTCATTAGCAGCTATAACCGCAGACGTTAATAAGCTGGACAAGGTTTGATCGATAGTTGCTGCTAGTTTCACTAATTTTGTCATAAAATCACTCTCTAAATTACGCATCAATTATACGTTTGTGCCTAATTTTATTTTGTAATTGAATAATTCCGTACAGTAGCGCCTCAGCCGTAGGAGGACAACCTGGGACATAGATATCCACAGGAACTATTCTATCGCAGCCGCGTACAACCGAATACGAATAATGGTAGTAACCGCCTCCATTGGCGCATGAACCCATAGAAATAACCCATCGTGGCTCAGACATTTGATCGTAAACTTTTCGCAAGGCCGGCGCCATTTTGTTGCATAATGTGCCCGCAACAATCATCACATCGGATTGACGTGGACTGGGTCTGAAAATAATTCCAAAGCGATCTAAATCGTAACGTGCTGCACCAACGTGCATCATTTCGACGGCACAACAGGCTAAACCAAAGGTCATAGGCCACATGGATCCGCTTTGCGCCCAGTTGACTAATTTATCTACCGATGTGGTAACAAAGCCTCTTTTTTGTAACTCAGCAACCGCCATAACCCGCCTCTAACTTAAATTGATGTGATAGGCTTATTCCCAATCTAAAGCACCCCGTTTCCACTCGTAAATAAAGCCAATAACTAAAAGGCCTAAAAAAAGCATCATGGCAGAAAAGCCAAACCAACTTAATTTACGCAATACCAAAGCCCATGGGAAAAAAAATGCGGTTTCAAGATCAAAAATAATAAATAATATTGCAATCAAATAAAATCGTACATCGAAAGGAATACGAGAGCTTTCAAAAGCGCCAAAACCACACTCGTAAGGCGCATTTTTAGCGGCATCGGGTCGATGTTTGGATAGCAGAGCACTAACACTTAGCATTGCTAATCCTAAACCAAAGCCGATTACTATGAATACAAATATAGGTAAATACTCAGCTAGCATAATTGTATCACTCAGATAATGGTGCCGAAGGCCGGACTCGAACCGGCACAGCTTTACGCCACCGCCCCCTCAAGACGGCGTGTCTACCAATTCCACCACTTCGGCATATTGATTAATGTTTATTGCTATCCTCGGGTATCGGTAATTTACTGTCGGGCGCAGTAATTGGATGAGGAATTGCTTGCCGTTCTGCCCTTTGATATTTTGAGGATACCATTGATGATAATGCTAAACTCGTTATAAAAAAAGTAATTGCCAAACCACCCGTTAATTTGAACAAAAAGCCACCGGTTCCTTGACTACCAAAAACAGTACTGGAGGCTCCCGAGCCAAATGTTGCCCCTATATCAGCGCCTTTGCCGTGTTGGATTAAAACCAATCCAATCAACGTAATAGCTACTAAAACATGAATTACTAAAATTAGTTGATACATTTAAAAATATCCGCAAACTGCTGTGCATGCAACGACGCACCGCCAATTAATCCACCATCCACCTCTGACATTGCAAATAAGGACTTTGCATTTGCCGGAGTTACACTACCACCGTATAAAATAGAGACTTTATCCGCCTCACTGATGCTGTATTCCGCTATCAGTTTTCTAATAATTTTATGCACTTCTTGAACCTGCTCTGGGGAAGCTGATTGACCAGTCCCAATAGCCCAAATAGGTTCATAAGCAATTACGCACTTTCTAAAAGCATCTTTATTACGTTCTACAATCGCCACTAGTTGCTGTGCTAATACCTGCTCTGTAAGCCCTGAATTACGCTGCTCAAGAGACTCCCCTATACAAAGCAGCGGTATCATACCATGTTCTTTTACATGGTGGAATTTATCCGCAACAAATTTTTCACTTTCATTGAATTTAGTTCTTCGCTCAGAATGACCTACCAAAACATAATCGCAATTGAAATCAGACAACATCGTGGCGGATACTTCACCCGTATACGCGCCCGCACTTTTAGGATATACATTTTGCGCACCCCATCGTATATCCGTTGACATCAACTGTTTTTCGACCGCGGCTAAATACAGTGCAGGAGGTAAAATAACGCATTCGGTCGATACTTTTGATGCCGTATTTGCGATTATTTCATTGAGCAAATGGGTGATTGTTGCTAACGTGCCATTCATCTTCCAATTTGCAACTATCAGTTTTTTCCTCATAATTCACCTTTTTTTCAGGCCGCAATATACCTTAAAATCTAGAGACTCGTCAATTTAAAGCCTTGAGACTTACCAGCTGATAGCGCCAGGTCTTCGCATCCATATACGAATGAAGCGGCTCTTAAAAATGCGCTTGGCACTTGTTTATTATCACAAAATGCGTGAGCCTATCTTTTTACGATTGCGGCAAGTTTTTATCTATTTGGATTATTTCAGCGCGTATTTTCTCCGCGTACTCGATAACCTGCTGATTGTTTTCTCCTTCTACCATAACGCGTAGAACAGGCTCCGTGCCAGACGGTCGCAATAATATTCGTCCCGATTTTTGCATACTTTGCGATAAACTCGCGACAACAGCCCTGACGTGTTCGTGTTCGGTTAAATACAGAGCGTTCGTTGTTTTAATATTTATTAAGGTCTGCGGTAGCAATGTTATACCTTCTGTAAGTTGCTGCAAGGTTTTACGTTGTCTTACCATACACGCGAGAACTTGCAAAGCCGCGACAATGCCATCACCAGTAGTGGTTTTATCTAAGCAAACAATATGTCCTGAAGACTCACCGCCAATTTTCCAATCCTTGTCCTTTAATTTTCCTAACACATAGCGGTCGCCAACTTTTGTGCGCTCAAAGGCAATCCCCATTGCATTTATCGCGTGCTCTAAACCAAGATTGCTCATCAATGTACCAACCACACCGCCTTTTAATTGACCGCGCTGATGGCGCTCCTGAGCAATAATATAAAGGATTTGGTCTCCGTCTACTAAGCAGCCTTCGGCATCAACCATAATCACTCTATCCCCATCACCATCCAAGGCAATCCCAACATCAGCGCCTACCTGTAATACGCGTTGACGCAGGGTTTCAGGCTCTGTGGAACCACAGTTTTGGTTAATATTAAACCCATCAGGATGTACGCCCATTGTAATTACTGCAGCGCCAAGCTCGCTAAATACGTTTGGGGCGATATGGTAGGTTGCACCATTGGCACAGTCTACGACAATTTTAAGTCCGGATAATCGCGTTAACGAAGGAATAGTCGATTTGCAAAACTCAATGTAACGCCCGGGCGCATCATTAATTCGACGAGCGCGGCCAAGATGGGTGGAGGCTACCATCTGTAATGGTTTTGCAATTTGTTTTTCAATGGCTAACTCAACAAGATCGGGCAACTTACTGCCGTCTGCTGCAAAAAACTTTATGCCATTGTCTTCGAAAAGATTATGAGACGCGCTTATCACAATGCCAGCATCCGCCCGTAGCGTTTGCGTAAGATACGCTACGGCCGGAGTAGGCATTGGTCCCAGCAGGTTGACATCAACTCCGGCGGCAGACAATCCTGCTTCAAGTGCCGACTCAAGCATATAACCGGAAATCCGCGTGTCTTTTCCAATGATTACTTTCTTAGAACCTTCTGGTAGAATTTGACCTAAGGCCCAGCCTAACTTAAGCATAAACTCAGGATTGACTTGGGATGCACCCACTTTTCCTCGTATGCCATCGGTTCCAAAATATTTACGGTGACCCATATCAAATGCCTTATATAGAATACGCAGAGTAATGCAAATTAGATTAGCATGTACTAAATTTTTTCAATTGCCAACGCTACCATAAAAGCATGTCTCGTTGCTAGGATATCGTGTGTTCTAAAGATTCTAGCGCCTTGCTGCCACGCTAAGATTGTCATTGCTACGCCCGCATAAACCCGTTGGTTAACAGGCTGTTTTACGAGCGTACCTAGAGAACTTTTACGAGAAAAACCTACTAAAATAGGGTAACCATAGATACGCAATTTTTTAAGGTATTTAATCACGGTTAAGTTATCTTTTGTGGTTTTTCCAAAACCAAAGCCTGGATCAATAATTATATTTTCTGGTTTAATCCCATTAGCTATGCAATGGCTTAAGGTTGTCTCAAAAAAAAGGCTTGAATTAGCGCCATTGCCGTTATGCATAATACACACAGGCATTTTGTTTTCAGCAACCAAGTGCAATGCTTGGGGGTTCGCTAACGCACTAATATCGTTGATAACATCGACCCCAAACTCTATTCCGGCTTTCATTACCTCTGGTTTGGTGGTGTCAAGCGATAAGCAAATATCGGTTTCAGCGCGCAATTTCTCAATTAGCGGAATAACTCTATCCAGTTCTTCATCAACACTTATTGGCGTGAAACCTGGGCGAGAAGACTCGCCACCGATATCGATTAAATCAACGCCCTCGCGACACATAGCTCGAACTTGTTGCAAGGCTTTTTCCAAAATCGAAAATTTTCCACCATCGGAAAATGAATCCGGAGTACGGTTTAATATTCCCATTGTTAATGGCAAGGCCAACTCTGGTTGTTGCGCGTAATCTCTTAGCCACTGCCCAAACTGATTTTTATTCACGTCCGATTGCCAGTCCAATGTGGAGCATTGTTAGGTACTAAGTACTGCCGAACCAAATGCAGCTACAGCACTTAATACAAGCCTAATCCCAATAGGCACCTATTTAGGCGCTTATACAGCCAATCAATGATCGCCAACAGGATTATCAATGGGTGGCTTAGGTGTGGATTTTTTAGGATTTATGTCTGTTGGTCCTTGCTTATTGTCCGATTGAACCGAATCCCAATCGGCAGGAGGAGTTGGGTGTTGTCCCGACATAATTTCTCGAATTTGCTTACTATCGATTGTTTCATACTTGATCAATCCTTCCGCCATTAAATGCAAAATATCAATCTTATCAGCCAATATTTGTGCTGCACGAGCGTAGTTGCGATCAATTATCTTCCGTACTTCTTCATCAATAAGTTGCGCAGTATTGTCGGATACTTCTTTATTGTGATTAACGCTGCGCCCCAAAAATACTTCGCCTTCCTCTTCCCCAAAGGTTAAAGGGCCAAGAGAAGACAACCCCCAACTCATAACCATTTTGCGGGCAATTTCTGTTGCACGCATAATATCGTTTGAAGCACCCGTGGTGACGTTTGGTTGCCCAAAAATTAATTCTTCCGCAACGCGTCCACCAAAAAGAGTGGCGAGCTGGCTTTCTAAGGCTTGTAAACTGTAGCTGTATTTATCCAACTCCGGCAAAAACATAGTAACGCCTAAAGCTCTGCCGCGAGGAATAATCGTTACTTTATACACCGGATCGTGTTCTGGAACGCTTAAGCCTACAATGGCATGACCCGCTTCGTGATACGCCGTTAACCGTTTTTCTTTTTCATTCATAACCATAGAGCGGCGCTCTGCACCCATCATGATTTTGTCTTTTGCTTTATCCAGCTCTTTCATTGATACGGTGCGTTTGTTTTCACGAGCCGCAAAAAGTGCCGCTTCATTGACTAAATTAGCGAGATCCGCCCCTGAAAACCCAGGGGTACCGCGTGCAATAGGCATCATCTCAACATCTTTATCCATCGGTATTTTTTTCAAATGTACTTTCAGAATTTGCTCTCTTCCGCGAATATCGGGTAAAGGAACCACTACTTGCCTATCAAAGCGTCCCGGTCTTAATAAAGCAGGATCTAAAACATCAGGCCGATTTGTTGCGGCAACGACGATAACACCGTCATTACCCTCAAAACCGTCCATTTCAACTAACAATTGATTGAGCGTCTGCTCACGTTCGTCGTGACCTCCGCCTAAGCCTGCACCACGGTGTCGACCAACGGCATCAATTTCATCGATGAAAATGATGCAAGGGGCTTGCTTTTTTGCCTGCTCAAACATATCACGCACACGAGAGGCCCCTACACCAACAAACATTTCAACAAAATCTGAGCCAGATATGGTGAAAAAAGGAACTTTGGCTTCACCAGCTACCGCTTTGGCTAATAGGGTTTTACCCGTGCCTGGGGAGCCGACAAGCAGTACGCCTCGTGGTATCCGGCCACCAAGATTTTGAAATTTAGAGGGGTCACGCAAAAAGTCAACCAATTCTTTGACTTCTTCTTTTGCCTCATCGACTCCGGCAACATCAGCAAAAGTTATTTTGACTTGATCCTCGCCCAACAACCGCGCCCGCGAGCGACCAAAGGACATTGCTCCCCGACCGCTTCCGCCTTGCATTTGGCGCATAAAGAAAACCCAAACGCCAATAAGCAATAACATTGGAAACCAGTTGATAAACAGATGTAATAAAAAACTTTCCTGCTGTTTTTCTTGCCCACTCACATCAACTTTGTTCTTTAATAGTTGACCCAACAAAGCACTGTCTTGTAAAGGAATGTAGGTAACAAAATGACGATTGTTTTTAGTCATTCCTTTGATAATTTTATTGTCCTCAACGGTTACTGCGTTCACCGAACCTTGATCAACATTGGTTAGAAATTGGGAATACGAGATTTTTTCTGTTGAAGAATGGCGCGGACCAAAATTGCTGAATACCGATACCAACACAATGGCTATTACCAGCCATAAAAAAATATTTTTTACCATATCGCTCAATGTATTAACCTCGATTAGGGCGTATTTCTACGACGTGAGAAGATAAAGTTACTATAAATTATAACCCTTAGCCAGCAAATATGTTTCTCGAGAGCGTGATCGCGACGCTAAAGGCTTACGAATGACAACTTTATCAAATTTTGTACGCGCAAGCTTGACCAAGTCATCAAAGCCAATTCCGTGGAAGACTTTCATCAACAAAGAACCGTTTGGTTTGAGCATTTTATCAGCAAAATCAAACGCAAGCTCTGCAAGATTCATCGCTTTGATCATATCCACCGTTACATTACCACTCATGTTGGGTGCCATGTCGGATAATACAAGATCCAACGACCTCAGGGGTATTACAGAGGTTAGCTGCGATAAAATTTTATCACTGTTAAAATCACCTTGGATGAAGGTAACGTCAGCGACACTATCCATAGCCAATAAGTCTGAAGCCACAATAGTACCTTTCCCCGCTAGCTTTTCACTAATATACTGCGTCCAACCACCAGGCGCCGCTCCTAAATCCACAACACTAATCCCAGGTTTAAGCAAACGCTCTTTGTCATCAACTTCCTTAAGCTTATAAACCGCACGGCTGCGATAGCCTTCGGCTTGGGCTTTTTTAACATAAATGTCGTTGAAATGCTCTTGCAACCAAATTGTGCTACTCTTTGTACGCTTCATAAATCCTTTATATTTGATAAATTTTCATAATGATACTGCATTTAGACTATCTTTTCCTAGCAAAACGTGCAATAATTTTACATTTATTTAGATGGAATTTTAATGAACACTGAAGCCAAAAAAATGCTAAAAGCTAAAGCACATCACTTGAAACCCGTTGTTTTGATAGGCTCTAAAGGTTTAACAGATGCTATTGTAGCTGAAACTGAGGTTGCAATAAACGCGCATGAATTAATAAAAATAAAAATTAACGGCGCTGAAAAAGAAGAGCGCTTGATTATGGCTCGTGAATTATGCAACCACTTAAGTGCTGAACTGGTTCAATTTATTGGTAATACAGCAATTATTTATCGTTTAAAAATTAACTAATTGGTAGGAGACTCCAAAAAGGATTTTTTATCTGATTAATTTTATTAAAGTTGGTATTAATCATGTTTATACCTATCGAAAATAAAACGTCTTTATTGCTTACTAAAGTTTGCAATGCTCTCCTTGATTTTTATAATCCCTCTGAAGATGAAGGCGCTGCACGCTCTAAAAATATCCGTGCGTTCAGACATGAGCTGTCCACGAATGAAGATACTGACGGTAGTCGCATTTCACACGCTAGTTACAACCAATTTTTAGCTGTGTTTCAAAAAATTACGAGTGAAATTGCCTCAAATAAAATCAATCCTGCCTTAGCACAGACTCCTTTATCCGTCGAAGAACTTGAGTATCTTGAATATTTTTTACTGTGCTCGCTGCGTGACTCTTTCCCGGCTGACAAAGAACCGCCTGCGGTTAAAGAGAATTATTATTACGAACTTTTTAAATTATTTTGTGTAGGTGTTTCTGGAATATTTTTATTCGCCTGCGAGGGCTTTGACGGAATAACCGCTATTTTGAGCCTTTTTGCACTCTCAACCTCTATCCTCCTAGTCTCAGGCTTTATATTTTCCATGCTATCTGTCGCCGTTTTTTTTGCGTTTAATTTTTTGGAGGCTTCTAAACACATGGGTGTGCGTGTTAAAAACACGCCGGTTTTCTTGGACATACTCCGAGAAGAAATGACCTGTCTTGAGGCTATTAATAGGCGTTTTCAAAATCAATTATCAGAGGAGTGTCATACGCTAACTGCTGAAGACATCAATGAAATAATAGCGAGCCTCGAAATTTTAGAGGCGAAAAATTCTTCTCTTGAGAAAAAATTTACCTCATTACAACGCTCGCTCGACAACCCTATCTTAAAGATGCTGAAGCGTTCAATTGCTATTGTGACGGGTATCATTTTTTTTAGTAGTGGTTTCTTTACCGGGCAGGCTGTTGCTGTGGCCTTAGGCAGTTTGTTTTTAATATCCATTAGTCCGACTGCATGGCCAATCATTACCGTAAGTCTATTAGTTGGTTTTGCCGCCCTCACGCTTTATTGGAACGTGGAGCGACCAAGAATTGAGATTTTGGTGGGTAAGCTCGTCGGTTTTAATCAGGAGAAGCTTAGGGTAGAACCTCAGTTTTTTCAAGCAGTCAAGGATGATGTTTCCCATTCAAAGAGAGATGCTCGCAATTATCTAGTGCTCAAAGCTAATGCTGCGGCTGACCCTGCCGCTAGTGCGCCTGAGTGCTCACCGAATAGTTAGGCAGGAGTATCTTCACCGCCAATTATTGCTTTTACAAAAGGAATTGTAATTTTACGCTGAGCCGCAAGTGACGCGCCATCCAACCGGTCAAGCAGTTTAAATAAAGCACTCATATTACGTTCGTAGTGGGTTATTAGAAAGAAAGCGACCTTAACGGGCAAATCAAAGCCTCTTTTTGTCGCATGCGCTTGCAATGTTTTAATTTTTAACTCATCACTAAGCTCGTGCAATTGAATAATTAAATTCTCAGCCAGCCTTGAACGTAAATCGGGTAAAGTCAACGGCAGTGAGAGCGGGGTTGATTTAGCAGAAATAACAAGCTTGGTGCGGTTGTTGTCTTTGATTTTATTGTATAAATGAAAGAGCGCCTCCTCCCATTGAATGCTACCGGCAACACTATCTACATCATCAATAGCTACAACCGACTGCTTATCTATATCTTCAAGGCAGTCCGCCCCCCACTCTTTTAAAAAGGCCAGGGGGAGATACATCACGGATGTAAATTTAGCACTTAACAATTGACACAATCCCTGCAAATAATGCGACTTACCGGATCCCGATGGTCCCCAAACGTATAAAAATCGTTCTGAATTTATTTGTAGAAACTGCTGCGTCTGCTGCTGGAGCAGTAAATTTTCGCCCCAACAAAAATCAGCTAAGGACGATTGGTAATTGAGCTGCAATTGCAAGGCTAATTGATGAATCATTTACAAACATTTCTAATAGAGTAGGCTTTACGTGCCCATGTCCACACATAATCGCCGTAGGTTGCGGTTGTCGACATAGCCGTAATTACAATTAAAAAATTAGTTAAGGATAAAGAAAGATAGTTCGGGAACGCAAGTTGAAACAAACAGGTTGTCACTAATAATAATTGAAATCCGGTGTTAATTTTACTTAGTAATGTTGGTTTAAATTCCAATGGGTTTCGAACTAAGTAATACCATACAATAACTCCTAATGAGATGGTAAAGTCACGTAAGAAAACCAAAATAACCAACCACCACGGCAAGCTTTTTAGCAACGCTAACGCAATAAAGCTCAGTGTTATTAATAATTTATCCGCTAAGGGGTCAATAAACGAGCCCAGTTTGGTTTGCCACTGAAAATGGCGTGCTATCCACCCATCTAAGCTATCGGTTATGCCGGCAACTACATAAACCAGTAGCGCCCAGGTAAAATTTCCACGGTATAAAAAAAATACGAATGGAAATATTAGCAACAAGCGGCATGCTGTTAAAATATTTGGAATTTGTGAGAGCATGTTTAACAGTAGACAACAAGAATTAATTAAGAGTGTATACAATTGTCAGGAAACTGTCACGTGAAGCCGTATTATTTAAAAAAATTTTAGTTCACTTTGCAAAATTACAGCAAAGTGAACCAAATTATTAGGATATTTTTTCTTCTTGCCGTCTTAGAAAAGCAGGGATGTCTAAATAATCGCCTTCCTCAGAATCCTCACTACTCACGCCGGATTGCGGACCATTATTAACTGCATGGGATTGAGAAACTTGTTTACGCATTACAGCCGGCCTATCTAAGTGCTGATAATCAAATGAACCGTCACTTCGCAAGGTTTCGCTTGCGCGGGCATTGCTTGCATTCACCGCGGTGTTAATTTGACGCTGCCGTACATCGCCACCAAGGCCTGTAACAATAACCGTCACCCGCATTTCATCCGTCATATCAGGGTCTATAACCGTTCCAACCACAACAGTCGCATCGTCGGAGATGAACTCTTTTACAACATCCCCAACTTCCTCAAACTCACCAATAGACATGTTTAATCCAGCGGTAATATTGACCAAAATACCTTTTGCACCGGAAAAATTTACATCTTCTAACAATGGGGATGCAATTGCCGCTTCTGCAGCTTGCCGCGCGCGTTGTTCACCGGTTGCAACACCCGTGCCCATCATAGCCATACCCATTTCCGACATAACAGTACGAACGTCTGCAAAATCGACATTGATTAAGCCTGGACGAGTAATAAGGTCCGAGATACCCTTTACAGCGCCCAATAAAACATTATTGGCCGCTTTAAAGGCATTCAGTAAACTAATATTTTTGCCCAAAACACTCAGCAGTTTATTATTAGGAATAGTAATAAGTGAATCCACATGCTCAGCTAAGCGTTTAATACCCTCTTCTGCAGCAAGTGCACGTTGTTTGCCTTCAAAAGAAAACGGCTTAGTAACCACCGCGACCGTTAGAATATTTAATTCTTTAGCAATTTCAGCAAAAACTGGTGCGGCACCGGTCCCCGTACCACCCCCCATCCCGGCGGTAATGAACACCATATCAGCACCGGTTAAAATTTCGCGAATGCGATCTCTGTCTTCTTCCGCTGCTTGACGTCCGATTCGGGGGTCAGCGCCGGCTCCAAGTCCCTTAGTTAACTCCTCTCCCAACTTAAGATGTAATTGAGCATTGGAATTTTTAAGCGCTTGAACATCGGTATTTGCACAGACAAAGCGCACGCCATCAATTTTTTCAGCGACCATATGCTCTAGCGCATTGCCACCACCACCACCAACACCCACAACAATAATTTCGGCACTATTATCTGATTTATCATTCGGCTCAAACATCATCTCTGTTTCTCCTTCCTATTCTTTTTATAATTACACAATTAAAAATTACCTTGGAACCACTCGCGCACACGTGACCACATATTTTGACCATTATCACTATTAACTGGAGCTAAATACCCGCCTTCGTACTGTTGGTGATAGCCGTGCAACAATAAGCCTACGCTTGTTGCTAAAGAGGGATTTGTTGCTGCCTCAGAAAGACCGGCTAAATTAACCGCAAAACCGTGACGCACAGGCATATCAAAACATATTTCAGCAAGCTCAATGCCTCCTTGAACACAGGATGCACCTCCTGTTATAACCATCCCCGCGGCGATGCGCTGTTCAAATCCACTGCGTTTTAGCTCATTACGGACTAGACCAAATAATTCCTCATACCGAGCCGAAACAACTTCCGAAAGCGCTTTTACTGAAATTTTGCGACAAGGCCGTTCGTTCACACTCATGACTTCAATCATTTCATTACCACTGGCCATATCAGGAATCGCACAGGCGTATTTGACCTTTATCGCTTCAGCGGCTTTAGTTGGGGTGCGTAAGGCCATCGCAATATCATTCGTTACTTGATCGCCCGCAATAGGAATTACCGCGGTGTATTGAATAGCCCCCTCGCAAAAAACAGCAATGTCTGTGGTTCCACCACCAATATCAATGACGCAAACCCCCAGCTCTTTTTCATCTTCCGTCAGTACTGCATGGCTTGAGGCCAGTTGCTCTAAAATTACATCCTGCACTTCTAAACCACAACGCCGCACGCATTTTGCAATATTCTGCGCCGCACTAACTGCTGCGGTAACAATATGAACCCGTGTTTCCAAACGAACACCGGCCATACCTGCGGGCTCACGGATGCTGCCTTGGTTGTCAATCATAAATTCTTGCGGCAGAATATGCAGGATTTTTTGGTCTGCCGGAATAACAACCGCTTTTGCCGCTTCAATAACACGCTCCACATCCGCGGAGGATACCTCTTTATCGCGTATAGCAACAATCCCGTGCGAATTTAAGCTGCGTATATGACTGCCGGCTATACCCGCATACACCGTTCGAACTTCACAGTTCGCCATAAGCTCGGCTTCCTGCACGGCTCTCTGTATTGAATCTACGGTTGCTTCAATATTGACTACGACCCCTCGCTTTAAACCTCGCGAAGGAGCGCAGCCTAAGCCAATTATTTCGATCGATTTATCCGCACCAATTTCACCAATTAATGCAACTACTTTTGAGGTGCCAATATCCAACCCGGTTATGATGTTTTTTTCAGATCTTTTAGCCATTATCTTCCCGTTTATTTTTCCATTGCACGGCCATACCGTGCGGATAGCGTAGATCCGCACTAAATAACTGCGTTGCTTTATCATCATTACCTGCAAAAACTGCAGGATAAGCCTTACAAAATTGCGCAATCCGAACGTCTAAATCCTGTTTTCCTAACCGCAATAAAACCCCGTTGGTTAGTGTAAGTTGCCATGCTCCATTCTTTCGTAATTCAAGTTTGGAAGCATTTAATCCATAATTTGTTAATATCTTACTCAATTTTTCGAAAACTTGTAAGACTTCTTTCTGTTGATTTTCAGGACCTTGTAAAATTGGTACGTCAATAGCGTAATTTTTTTTATTATCGGCAAAAATAAAGCCATCTTTGGTAATCAATGAGCTGTTGTACACCGCAAAGGGTGTTTTCTCTTCAATCTTTATTTTAAGTGTATTTGGCCAAACGCGTTCGACGGTTGAATCCTCCACCCAATTAATGCTTTGTAATTCATTAGAAAGATCTTTGACTGACACGGAAAAAAAACTAGCGTTTGAATATTTTCCTACCACCCTTTCAATTTCTTGATGGGAAAGATGGATGTAGGGGGCCATAATTTTTACGGTGCTTATTGGAAAGCGGCTTGCGTCGGCGAGGTAGACATAGGCTAAATGAGCCGCTAAGAGTAAGGCGCAGGCTAAAAGCCCTGTCACCATACTTATGTAACGCACACGTTCTTTACTAAAATCCATGAATCAACCCATTAAGAAGCTCGAACCTTAGGTTTGCTTTTACAAAAAAACTCATCGGTAACTCGTTATAATATTTTGGCGTATTTTCTGGTGGTGCAGGGCGCTATTGACCAGTTTATCTAGCAATTTAGAATAGCTTAAACCACTGACTTCCCACAAACGGGGAAACATACTTATTGAGGTAAAACCTGGTAGCGTATTAATCTCATTAAAATAAATAGCGAAGCTTGTAGGATTAACGAAAAAATCAATCCGTACCATTCCTCGACATTTCAGTCGCGTAAATATTTCTGCTGCATTTTTTTGTAATTTCAGAACCACGGCCTGGGGTAAGTCAACAGGTGCTATCAACTCGGTGCTGTGACTGTCTAAATATTTGGCTGCATAAGAATAAAAATTGCCCTGCTGTAGTACTTTTATTTCGCCTGGTAAACTTACCAGGGGCTCTTTAGCGTTATCGCTCTCAACAACCGCTAACTCAATTTCTCTGGCAACAATAAATTCCTCTACTAAAATTTCTTCGTCGTAGCGAAAAGCATCTGCGATGGCCGTTTCCAGCTCCGAGCGTGTGGTGGCTTTGTGAATGCCTACGCTTGATCCTAAAGAGCAGGGCTTTACAAACAATGGCCACTTTAAGTCGTTGATAACTTGAGCGCAAAATTGCTGCCGCTCGGCTTGACTGCTGCGTATTCCTAAAGAGAAATAACGCGCGCATTGACTACCGTTTACGCAAGCAATCCGGCGAGCTATATCTTTATCCATTCCCATTGCTGAGGCAATTGGATCGCAGCCAATATAGGCTGCATTTGCTAATTTTAATAAGCCTTGTATACAACCATCTTCGTATAAGGGCCCGTGCAACATTGGGAAAACCACGTCCGCTTTTAGCGCTAAATTTCCATTTTCAATCAGGCTAGGAAGCCTTTTCGATTGAGGCGTATGAATAGGAAGCTTCTTTTGATGGTGCAACAATTCTTGGTAAGAGTTAACCAGAAACTCTCCATTTTTATCAATAGCGATAGGAATAACGTTGTATTTATCTCGGTCTAAATTCTGAAGCACTGAAGCCGCGGATTGCAGTGAAATTTCATGCTCACTTGATTTTCCACCGTATAATAAAATTAAATCAATCGCATGCCTCATTATTGCGCTCCTAACACGTGGACTTCTTGAATTAGCTCAATATTTGTTTCTCGGTAAACCGTTTCTTTGATTGCATTAATTAGGGATTCAATATCGTTTGCCGAAGCCGTTCCTTGATAGTTGATAATGAAGTTTGCGTGCTTTTGAGATACCACAGCGCCACCAATTTGCTTTCCTTTCAAGCCGCATTGTTCAATCAGTTGTGCGGCAAATTGTTGCGGTGGATTGCGGAAAACCGAACCACAGTTGTACTCGCTGGTGGGTTGAGTATTGGCGCGGTGCTCGAGAAGTTCTTTTATTAATTCTAGAGACCTGGACTTTTCACCTGGAGAAAATTGGCAGGTAGCCGCCACAAACCATTCTAAATCGCGCAATCCCGTGATATGCCGGTAAGAAATGGTAAACTCGGATGGCTTACGTCGGTATATTCGACCGGCTCTATCAATTGTTTCTACTTCAATAACAGACTGCCAGGTTTCGCCATTAAAACAACCCGCATTCATGCGCAGTGCTCCGCCCATGGTCCCTGGAATGCCCGCCCAAAATTCGGCTCCTGCCAAATTATTTCGGGCGCAAAAGCGCGCCATAGAGGCACAGGAAACGCCGGCTTCCACGCGCACACAGTTGTCCGCTAGATAGCCTATATTTTTTAAACAGTTTTGGGTGAGCACTACACTGCCGTCAAATCGCCCATCTCGAATTAAAGAATTACTACCAAGCCCCAACCATAGCACAGACTCTTCTTCATCTAAGCCTTGTAAAAAATGACTCAAATCCTCGGTACCACTTGGTTTATACAATTGTTTAGCCACTCCGCCAACTCGCCAAGTAGTGTATGAGGCTAAGGACTCATTGAAGAGTAGTTGTCCGTTAGTAGACTGTATACTCATGCGGGTTCCTGTACAGTTTGCATTAGATTAATAGCAAGTTGACCAATGTTGCCAGCCCCCTGCATTAGAATAATATCCCCTTCACGAACGATTCTATCCAATTGCTCGGTTAAGCACTCCTCATCACCTATTTGAGCGCTTACGTAGCTAGTTGCTACCTCGTGCAGCAAAGTTTGACTACTCACCCCAGAAATCGGCTCCTCTCCAGCCGTGTAAATATCTAATAATACGAGCTCATCGGCCAAACGCAAAGCCGCAACAAATTGGCTAAATAATTCTTGTGTGCGCGTGTAGCGGTGGGGTTGAAAAATATGGATAAGGCGTTTGTTGGGCCAGACTTTACGACAGGCCTCTATTGTTGAGGTAATTTCCTGCGGGTGGTGACCATAGTCGTCGATAATAAGTGCCGAACCTTGTTTAAAGCACCGTTCGCCTAGTACTTGAAACCGTCGTTTTACTCCTTGAAATTTTAACAAACCCTGTATAATAGAGCCGTCGTCGACTCCAACCTCCGACGCTATGGCAATGGCGGCTAAGGCGTTTAATACATTATGTCGACCGGGCGCCGACAATTGAATGGTTAGTGGTAGGGCGGGCGTGGGGCGCGTTACGGTGAACCGACTTAGCAACCCATTTTGCGTCCAATCGGTTGCCCGATAATGCGCCTCTTCTTGAAAGCCATAAGTAACCGTAGGTCGCTGTATTGCGGATAAAATGTTACGCACTTCCGAGTCTTCGATACAAACAACGGCAAGACCATAAAAAGGAAGATGGTGCAAAAACTCAATAAAAGTATTGCGCAACTTATCAAAACTACCCCCGTAGGTGCCCATATGATCCGCATCAATATTAGTTACCACCGCCATCATTGGTTTCAAAAACAAAAACGAAGCGTCACTTTCATCCGCCTCAGCTACAAAGTAGGTGGACTTTCCTAATTGCGCGTTACTATTGGCACTGTTTAATTTTCCGCCAATAACATAACTGGGGTCAAAATTGCCTTCGGCTAATAACGAGCTTACTAAACTCGTAGTAGTCGTTTTGCCATGGGTTCCAGCAATGGCAATGCCATAACGAAAGCGCATTAACTCGGCAAGCATTGCAGCCCGTGGGATAACCGGGATTAACTGTTCACGTGCAGCAATTATTTCAACGTTGTTATTATCAACTGCTGTTGAGCGCACCACCACATTTGCGCCTTGTATGTTTTTGGTTTCATGACCAAAAAATACATCAATACCCAAGCACTTTAAATTTTTGACCGCATTATTTTCACTGAGATCGGAGCCTGTTATACGATAACCCTCATTATGCAATACTTCTGCAATTCCACACATCCCAGCCCCACCAATCCCAACAAAATGGATATGTTCTACTCGGCGCATCCTTGGCGAAATACCATTACCCAAATTATTCACAGCTTTCCCCTTATATGCGTGGCGAACGCAATCCTAGCGAGTGCCACCTATTTTCATGATCAATTCTTAATAATAATGCAATAACTATACAATTAATTACAATACTCGCTCCTCCATAACTTAGCAAAGGCAGCGTTAATCCCTTAGTGGGTAGCAATCCCATGTTCACTCCCATATTTATGAAGGCCTGCAAACCTAACCAAAAGCTAAGCCCATAAGCCGTATAGGCCGCGAATAAACGGTCTTGAATAAATGAGGTGTAACCAATAGACAATCCTCGACAAACAACGATACTGTATAAAACTAGAACGGTTGCAACTCCAATTAAACCCAGCTCTTCTGCTAAAACCGCAAATAAAAAATCCGTATGTGCCTCTGGTAAATAAAATAATTTTTGTACACTATCTCCCAGTCCCACACCCATCCATCCACCACGACCAAACGCAATCAATGATTGCGTAAGTTGATAACCACTATTGAATTGATCCGCCCAGGGGTTTAAAAAAGCGGTTAAACGAGCCACTCTATACGGCGAGGAAACCGCTAATATTGCTAAGCTCGTCATAACTATAAGCATCAGCCCGACATAATAGCGCAGCTTGACTCCGGCTAAAAAAAGCATCGCCATGACCGTGCCCGCAATTACGACCGTTGCCCCAAAGTCAGGTTCTTGCAATAACAATACCCCTATCACCGCTAATACAGCCATTGGTTTAATAAAGCCTACGATGGAATCCGATATCGCTTGTTTTTGGCGAACGAGATAGCCTGCTATATAGAAAATGACAAACATTTTTGTCATTTCTGAAACTTGAATACCAATAGGACCTAAAGAGAGCCAACGGCGACTGCCATTCACAATTCGACCTATTCCGGGCACTAAAACAAGAAGCAACATTAACAGACAGACCATCAGCAGCGGCATGCTCAATTTTTCCCAAATACTGGTGTCCAAACGCATAACTATTAAAGCAAGTAAAAAGCCCGCTCCTAAATACACGCATTGGCGAATTAAGAAATGAAAAGGCTGGTGATAATATTTTGTTGACACCATCACAGAGCTTGACGCCACCATCAATATCCCAATAATAACGAGCCCTAAAACGGCCGTCATCAGCCATTTATCATAAAGTGTTAAGGGTTTGTTTGTAATTTTGCCACGTTGCGTGTAATGCCGAGGATTCATAGTCACAGTTCATGCACCAGTTGGGTAAACACTTCACCGCGATGGTTATAATCACGGAACATATCCTGGCTTGCGCAGGCTGGAGATAGCAAAACAACGTCGTCTATCTGCGCGTGTTTTTTTGCGCAGAGTATAGCCTCTTTCATGCTGTTTTGACGGTAGGTGGGTACGGCTGAATCTAAGGCCTGCGCTATTTTATCCGCATCCGTGCCTATCAATACCAGACAGCGTGCGTAACGCGATACAACCGGGTAAAGTGCGCTAAAATCAGCGCCTTTACCTAGACCGCCCGCGATCACTACAACCTTTCCTGAGCAGCTCTCCCCCACTCCGGCTAATGCCGAAGCGCAGGCACCAATGTTGGTACCTTTTGAATCATTTATCCAGCTCACCCCATCGACAGCTCGCACCCATTGGCAACGATGCGGCAAACCACTGTAGCTTTGCAAAACACCCACAATTGACTCAACACTCGCGCCAACATGGCTTGCAAGTGCTGCCGCCGCTAATGCGTTTTGCCAATTATGCTTGCCCTTTATTTTAAGTGCATTTATCGCAATCAGCTTTTTACTGCCTTGTGTTAAATAATTAGTCCCATCGCTGCACACAACTCCCCAGTTATCGTTTTCGGGTTCTCCTAAACTAAAGCCAATACGTGGCAGAGGAAGGTACGCCGACCTTGGAGCCGTTTTAAGATCTTCCGTATTATATAAAATTGCTTGAGCATTATTATAAATACGGTGCTTAGAATTTATGTATTGGACAATGCTACCATGACGGTCTAGGTGGTCTGCCGATATATTGAGTATGGTGGCAATTTTAGGCTTAAGGGAGCAGGTTAAGTCCAGCTGAAAACTTGATAGTTCTAAAACCCAAATATCGTATTTTTGCGTGTCATCTAATAGATCAAGAACGGGTGTACCAATATTACCCGCGACAGCGACTCGCAATCCATCCGCTTTAAGTATTTCTCCAACGAGGCTTGTAACCGTTGATTTTCCATTAGTCCCGGTAATCGCAATAATGGGCGTCGTGATTTCTAGGGCTAAACATTCAATATCACCAATAATAGGAATAGTATGTGCAACGGCTTGCTCAACCATAGCGGCGCTCAAGACAACTCCCGGGCTTGCAATGATTTTTTCAATACCGCCCATCGCTTTTTCGGGAAATTCCCCCAAAAAAATGTCACTTCCCGGATAGCTTTGCTGAAGCTCTTCACTATTATCTAAAGTTGTACGGGTGTCGTACAATACGAAAGGAATATTACGGCGGGTAAGATAACGCGCTACCGACCCTCCTGTTAAACCTAAACCCGCTATCAAATATTTTTTACTCATGCCGTTTGCCTAGCGTAATTTTAAAGTAGCAAGACCACACAGCACAAAAATAACCGTGACAATCCAAAACCGAACAATTACTTTTGGTTCCGACCAGCCTTTCAATTCAAAATGATGATGAAGAGGGGCCATTAAAAATAAACGCTTTCCCTTTGTGTATTTAAAATACGCAACTTGCAAAATAACAGAAATGGTTTCCAGGACAAACAACCCACCCATAATTAATAGCACCAATTCTTGACGAATTATTATCGCGACTATTCCTATAGCGGCACCTAATGAAAGTGAGCCGACGTCCCCCATAAAAACCTGCGCCGGATAACTGTTGTACCAGAGAAAACCCAACCCCGCTCCAACTATAGCCGAACAAAAAATTGTTAGCTCTCCGGCATTTGCAATAAATTCTATAGACAAATAATGAGCATGCTGAGCGTTGCTGCTAGCGTATGTAAAGATACCTAAAGCACCGGCAACCATTACTATAGGCATAATCGCTAATCCATCCAATCCATCGGTTAAATTAACCGCATTGCTGCTGCCAACAAGGACAAAATAAGCCAACAAAGGAAAGGCGACCCCCAGATACACGAACGTGTTTTTGAAAAACGGAATAGTGAGCTCCGTTTGCAATGGAATACTTTTGCTATTTACTAAATAAATGAGCGCAGCAATGGCAATAATTGATTGCAAAAAAAATTTACCCCGGCTGCTGAGACCTTTGCTATTTTTTGCAATCACTTTACGGTAATCGTCCATCCAACCTAAGAGCGCAAAGGCTATCGTAACGAGTAACGCGACCCAAATTGCGGGCTGGCGTAAATCCCCCCACAAAAGGGTGCTGACCGTTATCGCAACAATAATAAGCAAACCACCCATGGTCGGGGTTCCCGCTTTAATTAGATGGCTTTGTGGACCATCTTCACGAACAAATTGACCCATCTGCAAATTGGTCAACCAACGGATCATGGCCGGTCCGCATAATAAACCAACCAGTAATGCGGTTAAAACGGCTAAAATTGAGCGAAAAGTTAGGTATTGAAAAACACGAAATGCATGATACTGTCCTTGTAGTAATTGTGTTAACCAGTAGAGCATGATCCATTTCCTTTAGTAGTACGATAGTAAAAAAAAAGCGCAAGCATAACACAATCAAAAATTACTGTAATAACTGATGCACAACTTTTTCCATAGCAGCTGAGCGCGACCCCTTAACCAACACCGTACAATCTTTATGTAAGTAAACAAGCAAATCTCTTGCCAATTTTATTTGGTCGGTATAGTGCTCTGCGTTCTTGCCAAAACTTTTGGCACTAGCAACGCTGAGTTTCCCATAAGTGAACAGGTAGTTAATACCCTGTTGACGAGCAGACTCACCGATAGTCTCATGGTGTAATTGCGCCGAATCGCCCAACTCAGCCAAATCGCCAAGCACTAAAATTTTTACACCAGGTCTGCGAGCAAGTACTGAAATGGCGGCAAGAACAGAGCTTAAATTAGCATTATAAGTGTCGTCGATTATCGTACAACCATCCAGACCGGCGAGAAGAGCCATTCTGCCGGCAACACCTGAGAAGCTTGTAAGCTTCTCAGCGATTCTTGAACCGTCAATACCTACCGCAAAACACACGCTTGCCGCAGCCAATGCATTGCTAATGGAATGCTCCCCTGGAATTTTCAAGCTCACAGCGTACTCCGATTCATCCGGTAAAACTAACGTAAACTGCGGGTAGCCTTGCGCATTAATACTGCTGTTTTTTGCACATACGTCCGCGGTTTTTTGCTTAGAAAACCGAATCGTTTTTTTATCTTTAACGATTTCATCCCAAAAATGAGCGTACTTATCATCCGCGTTGATAACCGCCACGCCATCTGCGGTTAAACCTTGATAAATTTCACCTTTGGCGCGTGCCACATTATCTATCGAACCAAAGCCTTCAAGATGAGCGGGTCCAATGTTCGTGATAACGGCGGCATTTGGCTGTACAATTTTTGTAGTGTAATCAATTTCGCCCAAATGATTAGCGCCCAATTCGAATGCCGCGTACTGGTGGTCGTGAGTTAATTGCAAAACGCTTAATGGCGCGCCTATATGGTTATTAAAATTTCCTGCCGTCGTTAAAGCCGGGGGGGGCAAAATGGCCGCCACCATTTCTTTAACCGTGGTTTTACCGTTACTACCGGTAATTGCAATCATTGGACTAGAGAGGGATTTTCTGTGAAAGTGAGCCAGTCGACCTAGGGCTTGCACGCTATCGTCAACCTGCAATTGCAAGGCTTCCCCTACAAAGCTATCGGAACGCTCACAAATAATTGCCACCGCCCCATTAGTTACGGCCGATTGAATATAATCATGTCCGTCAAACCGGCCTCCCTTCAAAGCAAGAAAAAGGTAACCGGGCTTGACAAGGCGACTATCGATACTCACGCCTAGTATTGGTTGAAGGCTTGGGTGTGAATATCCAAAAAGCTTGGCAATATCTCCTAAATTCATTGTTATCATTCCTAGATAGTTGCGAACGCTTCACTTGTATTAAAAGCCAATTTTTGCAAATATCGCTGCAAACTCGCCTCGGAAAATACCATCTGCGACTCATCAAGTAGAGTAGCATTTAAATCTTCACTTAACTGTTTAGCCGTTTCTAACATCACGGTGAAACGCTCTGTATCAATACTGCTGTTCCCAGAAGCCTGCATAAACAAACACAAACCTCGCACACTAAAGGCACCAATATTTTGCAAATCAAAAGCACCGCTGGCCGTTGCCGCGGCAAGAGTACAAATTATCGGACCTTGTCCATTTCGGTTTTGATGCAAATGAAAAAGGTTCCCCTCACCAAAGCGTAGACCCGCGGCTAGAATGGTTTGCAGCAACTCATACCCCGCCATATAGCGGCCTTCTTTTGCCGATAAGAACAACATTACATTCGTTTTGGGCCCGTCTGATTGCTCCTCTATTGGTGGAGCAACATCCTCTTCATACGCAGCCTCATGGCTCACATCAGCTTGGGGGAGTGCATCAGAAACCGGCGCAGAGGCCACTGCTGGGGAATTGGAGTGTAGTTGCGGCGAAATTTTACGCACTGCAATAATATCATCAAAGGGCTTCAGCTCAATTTTCCCAAGCGTGGGAGTTTGTACAGAGGGCCTGCTTTGATGCCGCCTTTTTTGCATGACTCGTCCAATAGCGAAAATCACACCTATTAATAATAATACGTTAAGTACTAAACTCCAATTTGCTGGCATTATTGCCCCTTTATATTTTAAGCCTCAGCAAAAGCCAATGCTTGTTCAACATCAACAGCAACGATGCGTGAAACCCCGGGTTCGCGCATCGTTACCCCCACTAAATGATCAGCAAGCTCCATGGTTACTTTATTATGAGTAATAAATAGAAACTGCACAAATTGTGACATTTCTTTTACTAAAGTGCAAAATCGTCCAACATTTGCCTCATCCAATGGCGCATCTACTTCATCTAACATACAAAATGGTGAAGGATTTAGTTGAAAAATAGCAAAAACTAAAGCTATGGCCGTCATCGCTTTTTCACCACCAGATAACAGCTGGATTCTACTGTTACGCTTACCCAGAGGCTGAGCCATTACTAGTATACCGGCTTCCAAGAGGTTGTCACAACTTAACTCCAATCGTGCGCTGCCACCACCAAACATGCGAGGAAAAAGCTCTGAAAACCGCCTATTTATTTCTTCAAACGCATGTTGAAATCGGCATATTGTTTCAGAATCGATTTTTTTTATAGCGTCCTCTAAGGTCGAGAGTGCGCACGTTAAATCATCGTATTGTTGATCCAAGTAGTTTTTACGCGCAAGCTCTGTATCGTATTCGTCAATTGCCGCTAAATTAATCGCGCCAAACTCATTAGACTTTGCCGTTGCTATTAAAAGATTCCGCTCAACCGTTTCAATATTCTTCTCACCGCTAGGTATTTTCACAGAAGAGAAAAGGACGCCTAACTCCTCCAGCGCACTGATAAAATTTTCCCTTTGGACCGATAAAGTGCGTACCTCAATTTCAGTTTTTTGTTTAGCATTCTGTACGTTTTTTTCTAAAATGGCGACTTTCTGTACTTCGGACTTTAGCGTTGCAAGTTGGGAACTACTGCTCTCAACAACCTGTTTTATATCCAATATATCCTGTTCAAGCACCGATTGCTCGCTGTATTTTTGTTCAAGAATAGTCTGGTCTTTTTCTTGGGGGCCATCAACCTCTGCAAGTTCTTGCGCCAACTTCGATTGCCGCTGCGCTACAACCGCTTGCTCTTTCAAGCAGGAAGCAATCTTTCGTTGCTGTTGCTCGTAAGCCAATTTTAGTTTCTCACACGCCAGGATTTGCTTTTGAGCATGCCCTTCCAGTTGCTGTACTTCTAAACGCACTGCGTTGAGTTCTTGCAGGCCTTGGTGTTTTTGATGCTCCATACGTTCTAAATCGCTTGCGGCCTTTGCCAAAATGGTTCTTGTTTCATCAGCCTCTAATGCCAAGATTTCATCTTGATAAACCAGTGCTTCTAGTTGCTGAGTACTGGTGTTTTTTTCTTCCATTAACCGTTGAGCGCTGTGATTAATCTGTTGTTGGGCGTGTTGGAACTGCAAGGTTTTTGTTTCTGCTTCACGGATGCGTTCACCTAAACGCGCACTGTCGGACTCCACTACAGCAATTTCCTGATCCGTCGAATTAAGATCCTCGTGCTTCTGCTGTCGTTCTGTATGTAACTGCGCTAATTTTTCGCCTACTAAAGCTCGCTTTTTATCAAGAGCGACTATCTTTTGTTGCAGTGCAATAATATTAATTGGCTCATCGCAGGCGTCTACTTCCCGCTGCAGCCATCCGACGCCGAGCCAATACTTATCGGGGGTAATAATGGACTCATTCGCCTGTAGATAGGGGAGCCATTGAAACGCTTGTTCAATATTTTCTGCCGTATAAATTGAATTAAAATGAGGTAAAAAGGCGGGAGTTATACCACGCATCTTACTGGACAAAGTTGGATAGGCTTGCGCTGCCGCCTTAGTGCTCGAGGCTATTGTTGTGGCGTGCGTTGAGGCATTTTTCTTAATAAAGGCGGCATCCATTGTATCTAAATTATCAACTACTTGAGCATGTAAATTACGGCCTAACAACCACTGGCACGCGGGTTGCCAGACAGCATCAACATCAAGCATTGTTAGAACCGTATCAACAGACGTGTCACGTGGGTTGTTACGAAGAACGATTTTGTTTGCCGCAATAATTGCCTGCTGGTTTGCCTGCTCACTATCGAGCTTTTGCGCTAATTTTTGAAGCGCAAAAAAGTCTTCTTCGCATTCAGACAACGACATTTTAAGTTTCTGGCGGTGCGCGTGAAGCTCTTCAAGCGTAACGCTTATTTTTGTTTTTTGAGCAACCATTGCAGCACGTTGACCAACGCTCGAATCAAGAACCGGAGAATCGGCAATGAGCGTAGCGCTTTCTTGTTCAATTTTTTCGAGTCTACAAAAAATTTCTTGTTGCCGCTGACGCAGATTACTGCGTTTTAACAGCGTTACGTCCAACGCGTGCGCGTGCTGCGTTTTACAGGCATCAACCGTATTCCATTTTTTTTGCCAAACATCGAGCGCATTTGCGGCTTCGTTGTAGACTGTTTTTTTATCACGCAGCTTTTCACCATTCAGCAAGAGCATCCGGCGCTTGTCTTCAAGGTCTAAGCCTTGCTGCTCTAGCTCGTGCTCATCAGCGGAGTATTGCGCGTTTAAAAGCTGCATCTGGGATACACACTGAGCCTTTTCCTCCCGTATTTTTTTTTGACGCTCCACTCGGTGCTGGTACTGTTCTTGCAAGCGAACTATATCAACTCGCAATTGGAAAATACGGGATTGCGCACTATTAATAAGCGCAGTTTTATCAATCAGCTGCTGATTTTCTAACTCAATGCGCGCATTGAGACTGGTTAAATTTGCTAATAATTGCTCGTTTTCTAATAAAAGACGGCGTGCATTTGCTTGTTTTAAACCCAGTACTTGATCTATCCGGGTAACTTTTAATCCTAGAAGCTCAACTTTATAAGTACGTATTTTTTGTTGCAACTCTTTATAGCTTCGTGCAACTTGCGCTTGTAGCTCTAGTTTTTGTAGATGCGACTGAAGTTCGGTTCGAATATCCTCTACTCGAACTAAGTTTTCGCGCGTATTGTTAATCCGCGCTACAGTTTCGCGCTTGCGCTCTTTATAATGGGAAACCCCAGCCGCTTCCTCAATAAATGTGCGTAATTCCTCAGGTCGAGCCTCTACAATTTTAGAGATAGTGCCTTGGCCAATTATAGAATAGCCGCGCGCACCAGCTCCTGTTCCTAAAAATAAATCGGTAATATCACGGCGTCGGCACCTGGTATCATTCAAAAAATAAGTCGACTCACCGGAGCGTGTAACTATTCGTTTGACGGAAATTTCTTGATAACTCGCGTATGCTCCGCCTATACGTCCTAGACTGTTATCAAAAACAAGCTCCACCGTTGCTTGCCCGACCGACCTACGTTCAGATGAGCCATTAAAAATTACATCAACCATGGACTCACCGCGTAAATTCTTTGCAGAGCTTTCTCCCATAACCCATCGTACGGCATCAATTACATTGGATTTACCGCAGCCATTTGGGCCAACAACCGCAACAAGATTGCTCGGGAAAAGAATGAGGGTGGGGTCGACAAAGGATTTAAAGCCGGAAAGCTTGATGTACTGTAACTGCATTTATAATTTCAACTGTGGACGGGGCAAACTCGCGTAATTAAAAATCAAAGAATAATTGAGAAGCCGAACTAATTATTCAACTATTTTCCAAGCAAAAAGAGCGCTTTTGGAGAGTCTATTGTTTCTGTTATTAACCCCGAATATTCTTATTCAAACATAGAGCTTACAGACTCTTCACCATTAACACGTTTAATTGCCTGCGCTAACATTTCAGCAATACTAACCACTCGTATTTTTTTGCATTTTTTTGCTTCTATAGACAAAGGGATAGTATCCGTAACCACCACCTCATCAAGGGCAGAATCGGCTATATTTGTAACTGCGGGACCTGAAAGAACAGGGTGGGTAATGTAGGCACGAACACTTATAGCGCCCTTATTTTTCAATTGCTCAGCTGCTGAGCATAAAGTACCTGCTGTATCTACAATATCATCAATGATAATGCAATGGCGTCCGGCAGGCTCCCCAATAATATGCATTACTTCAATTTTATTAGGCCCACTGCGACGTTTATCAATAATTGACATCTCGGTATCATTGAGCAATTTAGCCATGGCCCGTGCACGAACAACACCACCAACGTCCGGTGAGATTATCATTAAGTTATCAAGGTTTTGGGCTTGAATATCACGCAATAAAATTGGCGTTGAATACACATTATCAACGGGTATATAAAAAAATCCTTGAATTTGATCGGCGTGTAAATCGGTGGTTAAAACACGCTCTATGCCAACCGACTCCAACATTCCAGCAACTATTTTTGCCGTAATTGGTACTCGAGCAGAGCGTGGTCTTCGGTCTTGACGGGCGTAACCAAAATATGGGATTACAGCAGTTATTCGTCCAGCAGATGAGCGACGCAGCGCGTCCGACATCGTAAGCAACTCCATTAAATTATCGGCACTTGGAGCGCAGGTGGATTGAACAACAAAAACATCGCGACCACGAACGTTTTCTGAAATCTCAACCATAGTTTCTCCGTCGCTAAACTTGGAGACACGCGCTTTACCTATAGGAATTTGGAGGTGTAGTGCAATTTTATGCGCAAGCTCAGAATTAGCATTGCCGCTGAAAATCATCATTGTGGACATGTGAGAGAAGCCTTTGATTAATTTATCAGTGAACTTAAACACATAGCAGAAGACAGCTAGAAAGAAATTATTATTATTTGAGCAATCTGGTCGACGCATCCTCTCCAGATATCTTCTGCCGTCTGTTTACTTGACCTAAAATCTACCTGTGCAAGCCGAAGCACTGCGTTTCTTCTCACGTATTTTTAAAGGTGAAATCTTAGGAAAACCTCAAAAAATGGCTGGGGTGCTAGGATTCGAACCTAGGTATGCAGGGATCAAAACCCTGTGCCTTACCGCTTGGCGACACCCCAAAAAAAGTTGTAGATTTTATCTCATCCTTGACTGTTGCCTACTATCGACAACAAGGGAAGTATTTTGCAAATAAATTGACAGCTTGTCAACGATGATTGCGTTTATTTTTTAAATTTTCCATTGTTTTACTACAAGTTTAATACGCACACCGTGACCTTGCATTTTTATTTGGCTCGGTAAAATCGTGCTCCCAGCAGAACTGTAGTTCAAATAGTTAATTATATAACCATCTTGGTGCAAACTAATTAATTTATTATTCGCATCACGTTTAATTCGCTGCACAGCTCCAGGCGCCGGAACTCCTCGAACCCAATAATAAAGATTATTGACGGGCAATCGAATTCCAGTTTGCTGATTCAAAAGTTCGTCCGCATTTGATGAACGCACCTCTCTAGGACCGTCTTTAAAAAGGACGACACCGTTGTGTTTTTGGATGAGAACCGAACCACTACCTAAGGGTCCAAACATACGAATTTGATAGGAGTTCGCCCCCTGTTGCAGCCAATTAATCGACGCACTCCAGGACTTTCTAGCATTGCGCGCAGCAATAGCTCCTGAAAGCTCCCAAGAGCTCGGGACGCGGCTGGATATACTCTTTACTGCTGTCGTGTCGCTTGTTGATGAAACTTTATTAGAGGATGTCTTAGAAGAATTTAGAAAGCCATCCGTGCTAATAATTTGCGCGGTTGGCGGAGCGCATGCAGTAAGTAGAAAAAAGGAAAGTACCGCTATTGGCCGCATTATCATAACAAATCCTTGTTAAGTAGAGGTTTAGATTGGTTCGTGCAATTTTAAGTACAATACGCTAGACTCCCTCACTTTGCAATTCTCCTAGACACTATGAAAAATTGTGCTGTATACCCAGGAACTTTTGACCCTATCACTAACGGTCACATTGATATTATTCAACGCGCGACGAGCTTGTTTTCAGAAGTAATCGTCGCGGTTGCCAACAACAGCGCCAAAAATCCTTATTTTTCGCTGCCTACGCGCATAAAATTTATTGAGCACGTCATTAAAGACATGCCTAATGTAACTGTAATAGGCTTTAGTGGTTTATTAATTGATTTTGCCAAACAACAAAATGCTTCAATCATCTTACGCGGGTTACGCGCTGTTAATGATTTTGAATATGAATTTCAATTGGCGGGAATGAACCGCAAACTGTCGCCACAGATTGAAACTGTTTTTTTAACACCTTCCGAACATCTTATGTTTATCTCCTCAAGTCTTGTGCGTGAGATTGCTAAATTTTCCGGTGATGTCGGCCAATTTGTGCCCGATGTGGTAGCCGAGGCCCTAATAAATCGTCGTGAGTCTGACTTATGAATAAATCGTTGCGTGGTTGTACTGTTCTAGCTCTATTGCTGTTAAGTTTCATCAGCCTAGCAACCCCCACAACGCCCCCTGGCTTTGCCGTCGCTAGCGCCCACCCCTTAGCTACAAAAGCGGGTCTGCAGATACTTGCAGCGGGTGGTAATGCGTTTGATGCTGCAATCGCCGTAAGCTCGGTTCTCGCGGTTGTAGAGCCCTATCACTCTGGACTTGGTGGCGGAGGCATGTGGTTGCTGTACGATGCTCATAAACATAAAAATACACTTATCGATGCGCGCGAAGTTGCTCCATTGGCAGCCACCAAAACGATGTATCAAGATAGTTCTGGTCGCGTCGTTCCGAGTTTGTCCTTGGACGGAGGTCTTGCTGCAGCCATTCCGGGGGAACCCGCAGCACTGGCTTATTTGGCGAAAAATTATGGAAGATTACCCTTACTACAGTCATTAACACCCGCCATTGAGCTGGCTGAAAAGGGTTTTCTTGTTGACTCTCAATTTGTATTTTTTAGCACAATGGAAAACCGACTACCGTTATTGCAAAAATACCCTGGAACGGCTAAAACCTATTTGCGTAATGGTAGGCCTTATCGGCTTAACGAGCGCCTTTTTCAGCCTGAACTGGCTCAGACTCTGCGTGTGATTGGTACAAAAGGCCATGCGGGATTTTATCAAGGTGAGCTCGCACAAAAACTTGTTAAAGGAATTCGTGATGCCGGTGGTATTTGGACGCTTCAAGATTTGGCCAACTACCAAGTAATACTCCGGGAACCGCTACAAAGTACCTACCACAACATGTTGGTTATCACCGCCGCCCCACCTTCAGCGGGGGGGTATATCCTCATAACAATATTAAATCTTTTGCAAAATATGCCGGTTACGTCTTTTTCACAAACGCAATTTGTGCATTTTGTTGTGGAGTCCATGCGCCTTGCTTATTGGCAGGCGAACACTAATATTGGAGACCCGGGGTTTGTTACCAACCCTCTAAAAAAATTACTGTCGGTTGAGTTCACCGATTATCTACGCAGCTTTATCAAGCCTGATAAAGCGACCGCGAGCGTGCAACTAGCCGGGAATGAAGCGAAGAAGCACCAGCCGAGCACTACGCACTTTGTCATATTGGATAAAGAAGGCAATCGGGTTGCGGCAACCTTAACCGTAAACTATATCTTTGGCTGCGGGGTTGTCGCGCCGGGTACCGGTGTATTGTTAAACGATGAGATGGATGATTTTAGCTCTAAAGTAGGCGTTAAAAATGTTTTTGGCGTAGTTGGCCGTGAAGCCAATAGCATTGCGCCTGGCAAAAGACCTGTGTCATTTATGACCCCAACTTTTTTAGAAATGCCAGACCGAGTTGCACTATTGGGTACGCCTGGAGGAAGTAGAATACCGTCTATGGTTGTTTTAGCCGCTTTGAAATTTTACAACTCTAAAGGAGCTATTAGCATGGTATCGGCAATGCGCTTTCACCATCAATATCTCCCTGATTGGCTGCAGTTTGAACCGGAGTTTTTCTCGCCTAAACTACAAAAACAGTTGCAGCATATGGGGTATCAGTTGATGCCACTACATCAATACTACGGTGATATGCAAAGTATCACCTGGGATAAAAAAGCGCAAATCATCACCGCCGCGTCCGACCCACGCCACATTGGCCTGGCTGTAGTGGTTGGCGACCAGGCCCATTATGGGGTAACGCATTAGGAGCTTATCAATTCGTGGATAATTTTATGCACTTGTTTAATAAGCTCGTCCTTCCTGTCTAAGCTGTATTCTGCGGCATCAATTGCGGCGCCAATATGAACTTCGGCTTTCTGATTAAGATTAAACTGCATAGTTCGAGCCGGCAAGATTGAAGAGGCACCGCGGATACCAATTGGAATAATAGTTGCTTGGGCTTGAATAGCGGTTACAAACGCACCTTTTTTAAAAGCCCCTAATGCGCCATCTTTAGAACGCGTTCCTTCGGGAGCGATCCAGATAATAATACCGCTTTCCATGAGCTGTTGGGCGTAGGCTAAATCTTCAAGAGCTTGCTTTCTATTGCGCCTATCCACGAAAGGAAATTCTGCCGCTTGCATTCCCTTGCCTAAAAATGGAATTTTTGACAGTTCTTTTTTAGCAAGCATTCGCATTGAATTGTCGGGAAATGCTTTATAGCTGAGAGGAATATCGTACATACTGCTGTGGTTGCACATTATTATTGTGGCCTTGCCCGGGATAGGCTGCGTCCGATGCGGATTATAGACCGAACACTCAACGCCTACCAACTGAAGTAATTTGTTAATCCATAAACTAAGCGCCTTATCAACCCAGCTGCGATTAATTTGCTTACTAAACCGCATTAAAATTGCTTGTAAACAGGTACTAAAAGTACACCAAGCTGATAATACAATTATTGAATATCCCCGTAGCTTACTAGTTTTCATTGCACACACGACCATTGTGATGTTGAAGAATTTGACAAATTATACGTGAACTAGACTTCTGTCGCAAAAAAATAAGCGTTCACCAGGAGTTTTAGCTTTTCAACAACTCAGCCTGCCGGATACAGAAAAGCACGAAGAAAACCTGTGCGGTTAAAAGCGACGTGTACGTCCTACTAACATCCAGCTCACATACCCACGCAAATACACCCCATTGAAATCACAAAGCTTACACCAGACCCTTTACAGAAATATTGGCTGGCAGTGCGGGCAGAAAGTTGAGCTTCGCCCGCTAATTTTAGTCTTTTCAATGCAGCTGCCGCAGCGAAAGCAGGATTGGCCTTGACGACCATAAATCTTTAAATTTTGGCTGAAATAACCGGGTTTCCCATCGCCACTACTAAAATTTTTTAACGTAGTGCCCCCACGCTCAATTGCATGAATAAGAATTTTTTTTATAAACACACTTAAACAATGAAACTGTTGTAAGCTGATTAGGGAAGCCGGGGTCTGCGGATTTATATGCGCATAAAACAGGCTCTCGGTCGCGTATATATTACCCACGCCAACCACTATTTCATTAGCCATAATAAAAGCCTTAATTGGTTTTTTTTTATTTTTGGCGCGAGCAAACAAATAGTCCCCATTTAACGCTGGCAATAAGGGTTCTACACCCAAACTTGAAAGCAGTTTATGTTCGGATGGTGGGGACGTACAATAAATCCATAGACCAAACCGGCGTGGGTCATTGTACCGCAACACGCTCTTATCCGAGGTTATCAAGTCAATGTGATCATGCTTCATTAGTTCAGTATCTATTGAAACAATCCTCAAGTGACCCGACATGCCGAGATGGATAAGAATAAAGCCCTTTGTAAGGTGCAGTATAATATATTTAGCGCGCCGTTCTACTTGCAAAATAATTTGATTTTTAGGCTGTTGCACTAACAAGTCGGTAATCGGATACCGCAACCGGGGGCATCGCGATACAATTTTTGTAATTTGTTTCGCTACTAAATGCTCTCTAATCGCCCGGCAGGTGGTTTCAACTTCTGGTAACTCGGGCATTATCTAATCCTCATGCTCTATAATTCGATGGGTTTTTTCGGAGGATTCTTGACGTGAAAACCAACGTCGCGTAATTTTTTTATAAACAGAATAACCTAAAAAAAGAGCAATTAACGCTATCGTTGTGTATACTGCAATCAAAGCGGTTGTAAGAAATACAATTGCTGCCGCTACTAATAGCAACAGAGAAACGGCAGCGCGAACTATAGGCTTCAGGTTTAATTTCATAGCTTGTTCCTCATTTAGGAAGTGATGCGCAATTATAGGTGTTTTTTGATTAAAAACTAATCTCAACATCTCATGATTATTGTAAATTTTTTTTTACCCGCAACACTAATATATTATTTGTTCTAATTAGGTTATTATACTACATAATTTTGTTGTAACCGGAGTACTCAATGTTTGGAATATTGCACTTATCATTTTGGGGTTATGTAATTGCTACGATTATAATGACTCAAATTACAATTGCTGGGGTAACGCTGTACCTGCATCGTTATCAAACTCACCGTGCTTTAACGTTACACCCTGTTGTAAGTCATTTTTTCCGACTTTGGTTGTGGATGAGCACGGGTATGGTAACGGCGGAATGGGTAGCCATTCATCGCAAGCATCACGCAACCACCGATGTTGAGGGTGACCCACACAGCCCCAAGGTTTTAGGCATTAAAAAAGTGTTCTGGCAAGGCGCTGAACTTTATAAAGCCGCTGCTAAAGATAAAGAAATGGTTAAAAAATACTCTCATGGCACGCCTGATGACTGGGTAGAACGCAATGTTTACAAGCGCTATTCGGCACGGGGTATTGTCATAATGTTGTTTGCCGATTTAATTTTGTTTGGCGTTCCGGGAATTACGATTTGGGCAATTCAAATGATGTGGATTCCAATTCATGCGGCGGGTGTAATTAATGGACTGGGCCATCATGTTGGTTATCGTAATTTTGAATGCCAGGATGCGGCGACGAATCTTATTCCCTGGGGATTTTGGATTGGCGGTGAAGAATTGCATAACAATCACCATACTTTTGCTTCCTCGGCTAAATTCTCTGTTAAGTGGTGGGAGTTTGATTTGGGGTGGTTTTATATACGCTGCTTGTCTTTTTTAGGGCTGGCTAAAGTTAAAAAGTTACCGCCAAAATTAGCTTTGGACGCCGCAAAAAAACACGTAGATTTGGAAACTGTTAAAGCCGTTATCCACAACCGATTCCAAGTTATGACTTATTATTACAAATCGGTAATTCGGCCCAGCATCAAAAGTGAAAAACAGAAACCGTCGGCTGATAAGGCGGATAAAAAACTATTTCAACAGGCAGGAAAGCTAATGCGCTTACAAGAAAGCCTGCTTAACCCTATGGCGCGCATGCGCTTAGATAAGCTCTTAGCCGCACGGGAACAACTGCGCGTAGTCTATCTTTACCGACAATCCTTACAAAACGTGTGGATGAAAACGGCAAGCTCGCAAAAAGAGCTGGTTGAATCACTGCAGCAGTGGTGCAAACAGGCCGAAGAATCCGGGCTTGATGTTCTGCACCAATTTGCGCAACAAATTAAAAACTTTGTCCCCAAATCAATTAAGTATTAAGGCGTAATGGAATTACGCAATACCTCCTAAAATCGTGGCTCATTGCACTAGAATGGCTGCGATTTTTCTTATCCGCAGTTATTTAATGAACGTGCGATAGATTTTCATGATGTGGGTGATGCACAATATAATCTTCCGCCTGCATTTCATGCAACCTGCTTATCGTACGATTAAAATCAGATAGTAACTCACCTTGAGTATACAGCGCATCAATGCTGACCTCAGCAAGTATAAACAACCGTACGCCCTGATCGTAAAACACATCGACTAACAAAATGAGTAATAAAGCTTGCATCGTATTTTTTTCAGAAAGAACCGGAATATTACTGATAAAAACACAGTTGTAAGTATTGGCTATTTCCAAATAATCCAGCTGGCTGCGTGGAACCTGGCAAATTACATTAAAATCGAACCACACCACACGCGGCGAAGACCCACGCACCGCTATCGAACGGTTTTGAATTATCAGCTCAGTAGCCTCATTTAACTGGTGCGCCACTTGTAAAAATTGATGATTAAAAAAGTCTTTGTTAGCCTGGGTGAGGGGAAACAGATAGGCATTAAGTGTCTGAATTTTTCCTAGGCGATAATCGCGTTGCGAAAGTAGCTCAATAAGCTCACAGTTGCTCTCAATAGCTGTAATCGCGGGTAAAAATCGCGCTCGTAACGTTCCCTCACGATATAAATCGGAAGGCGCACTATTTGATGTTGCAATTAAAACAACCTTGCGTTTAAACAATGCACTCAAGAGTTCCGCTAGAATCATCGCGTGGGCTACATCGTGCACCATAAATTCGTCAAAACAAAGTACTTGAGCTTGCTGAGCGAGCTTTTCTGCGATTACCTGCAGCGGATTTTTCTGGCCTTGCAACTTACGCAACTCCGTATCAACCTCTTGCATAAACTGATGAAAATGGCATCTTTTTTTTGTAACACCCGTTAAATTTGTATAAAACAAGTCCATAAGGAAGGTTTTACCAACGCCTACTTTTCCATACAGATAAATCCCTTTAAGCGTTTTTTTTTTCCAGGGAAGCACCCACCGAGCCGGTTGTTTGAGTTGTGTGGTTAATTGGTCGAACTGAACTAAAATGCGACGCTGCTCGCTGTTATCAGCGAGCCGTCCACTGCAAACTAGCTGTTCATAAGCTGCTTGCAAGTCATTCATTAGCAGTAATTTCTTGTTGGATTATCCTAATTAAATTGCTGCGTAAGGCTAATAATTGACCGTGGAAAAAATGGCCTGTTCGTTCAAATCGTGTTATTGGAATCGGGGGCTTGGCTTGTTCTGCAAAAGCGTGTACGTCATTAAAGGAGACAACCTCATCCGCGTCACCTTGCAGAATGTGCCAGCGTGGCGGCCGTCCTAGCGCGTTATAATCGTAATGATGTACTGCCGGAGCGATACTTATCAATAAGGCGTGCGCCAAGGATGCTGCGGCGCGATAAGCCACATACGACCCAAAGGAAAATCCGGCAATTATGAGCTGACTGTGTGGGTAACTTTTCAAACATTCTTTGGCAATGACAATCATATCTCGGCTTTCGCCTAACCCACCATCGTATTCCCCCGATGAGTTGCCTACCCCACGGAAATTAAACCGAATACTCGCAATATTTAAATCCCGTAAACTGCGCGCTAGAGTTGTTACAACTTTATTATGCATCGTTCCCCCTTGTAAAGAATGCGGGTGACCTAGAAGGGCTATAAAAGTGGTATCACTACGCTCCGGTACGCTAAGTATGGTCTCTAATTGCCCCACCTCTCCGTCGATGAACAGCGAATGTTCTCCGGGTGTTGTAAAATGCTCTTGATTTAACATACATATCTCTGAAAAAATATTAATTTTACCTTATCTTGCAATTTGTTTCCCGTACTTTATACTGCAAAACACCGCCGCCTTCGCCCTTTAAATGCTCTTTTTATGAAAATTACCGATTTAGAAGATATAAAAAAATCTCAGAAAAAAATTTCTATGCTCACCTGTTACGATTATCCTTCCGCAGTTACAGTTTCCGAAACCGATTTGGATTGTGTTCTCGTTGGCGATTCAGTAGCAATGGCGGTACATGGCTTTTCAACGACCTTGCACGCAACCATGGAGATGATGGTGTTGCACACCGAGGCCGTAGCACGAGGTCTTCAAAAGCAGATGCTCATTACAGACCTACCCTTTCTTAGTCACCGAATTTCAATGGCCGATACCATGACCAATGTGCGCCGTCTGACAGTTGCCGGTGCACAGGCCATAAAAATTGAAGGCGGAGACGCAGATACCTGCACCACTATTTCGTACCTAGTTCAGTCGGGAATTGCGGTAGTTGGCCATATTGGCTTAACCCCACAGTCGATTCATAAACTGGGTGGCTATAAAATCCAAGGAAAGCAGCCAGCCGAATGCGAACGGCTTACCGTCGAAGCCAAAGCGTTGGAGCGAGCCGGTTGTTCTGCCTTAGTTTTAGAATGCATTCCTGCAACGCTTGCCGCAACTATTACAGAACAGTTAAAAATTCCTACTATAGGCATCGGTGCCGGGCCTAGCACCGATGGACAAGTTTTAGTGTGGCAGGATATTCTTGGCCTTCAAAACACCTTTCAACCACGATTTGTAAAGCCGTATACCAATTGCAAACTGAGTATGCTCGATGCAATTAATCAGTATTGCGCTGAGGTTAATAGCGGCCAGTTCCCAACTATTGAACACAGCTATTAACATGAAAATATTTACCGACATAAACGAATGGTTGAACTACCGGCCAACCTTAGCCAACCGCAGTATTGGCTTAGTGCCTACGATGGGAAACCTGCACCGTGGCCATCAATCGCTTGTACACCGCTCCGTTTGCGAAAACGACTGCACCGTTGCGAGTATTTTTGTCAATCCTACCCAGTTTAATCAGCAGGAAGATTTTACCCAATACCCAAGGACCGTAGAAGCTGATCTCGATTTACTACAGCAGTCTGGAGTGGATTACTGCCTGATACCAAATGCCCAGGATATTTATCATCAAGGCTATGATTTTAGCGTCCATGAAAGTAATTTAAGTCTTAGTTTAGAAGGTGCGCACCGGCCTGGACATTTTGATGGGGTGATGACGGTGGTTATAAAATTGTTTAACCTGATTCTGCCGCAGAAAGCCTATTTTGGAGAAAAAGACTACCAACAATATCTGCTAATTAAATCTATGGTTGCTGACTTTTTTATGAATATTGATATTATTGCCTGCCCAACCATTCGGGAAGCTAGCGGTCTTGCTTACAGTTCTCGAAACAACCGCTTGACTCTAGTTGAGCGACAACAAGCGGAAAAGTTTGCCGCTTGTTTTTTACAAAAAATGGATTGTGCTTCTCTGTTGGAGGCATTAGCCAATCTTCCGATTGCTGTTGACTATCTTATGGACGTTGCAAACAGGCGGTACATTGCGGTGCGCATTGGCACTATTCGGCTGATAGATAATTATTCATTAGCCTAGCAAGATACGGACTTAGCGTACGTTTCTTTGGCTAAAGTTAACCGTTTTTCCAGCAGCCCCAGCTCGCTATAACAGTTTAGCTGAATGTTCTCATGGCTGTCTTTTTGCGCCAAGCAGTTAATTAGAGCGTCACGTTGTTCGGTCAGGCTCTTAATGGTAGCCTCTAAGGATTGCAGCCATTGTTGGCGAGTGACTATCGCCTTTACAGAAAAATCCGTGCTCGCAGGTGTTTTTTTCTCGCGAACCGTCTTATCGCAGATGCTCACTAGCACTGTTATTTTCTGTTGAATTTTACTAGCAAGATAGCGTTCACCTGCGTCACTACGGCTTTTTTTCATGCGTTCAATATCGGTTTTTATCTCATCAATGTAGAAGCTTGCGGGAACGTCAATACAGCTCTTGAATAAACCCGGCGGCAGCAAATTTGGCAAAATAGGTTTATCTATTTTATTTAATTGCCAAGCAAGTTCCGGTAAACGTGCCGTGAGGTGGGATAATTCTTTATTGTACATTACCGAGATTTTCCCGAGCGCCTGTGGTGGTTTGTAAGGGGCGTCCACGCACAAACCAACTAAATAGAAATGGTGGTAGACACATTAACAATAAACCGCTAATAAGCGTGAGTTCATAAGAAAAAACGCTCCCAACCTGTATTCCAGAAGGGGGTATAAAACTTACAACAATAGTAATCAAAACACCGATGATACCAATGCCGCTAACAAACAGAAGTCCGTATAAACCACCTGGTATTTTGAAAGGCCGCGGGTGGTCGGGCTGACGAAGTTTTAAGGTAATTGCTGCAAAAAACATTATAAGATACATCAGCATATACAGCTGCGCTGCTAACGCCGTCAACAGCCAATAGGAACCATTAACGCTTGGCATGAATAAAAATAATGAAGACAATACGGTAACAATTAAAGCTTGGGCAATAAGCATGACAACCGGCGCGCCCTCTTTATTAGTTTTTTGAAAAATAAATGGCAAATTTCCATCTTCTGCTGCCACGAGCAATCCCTTAGTAGGCGCAATTATCCAGTTGCTAACCCCGCCAAGACCGCCCATAACCAACATCACGGCGACGATCGGCATAAGCCAATGCACATGATAACTATCAAAAAAAGCATCAAAGGCTTGCATGATTCCCGCCACTAAATTTATATCGTGCTGGGGCAAAACAATTGCGATGGCTAAGGAGCCTAATACCAGCGTCACTAAGATGATTAAGACGGAGTTAATCAAAGCGCGTGGAAACGCTTTTTGAGGATTGTCAACATCATTTGCGTGCACCGTTGCAATTTCAATTCCACAAAAAGACATTATAATTGCGGTTAAAGAAACCCAGAGAGAGGTGTCCTGCCAGTGAGGTAAAATACTGGATACACTAAATTGTATTTGCGAAGGATTATCGCCAAAGAGCCAAAGGGCACCTAAACCAATTATTAAGGTCATAGGCAATAACAACCCTGAAATTGCACAAATATTGCTAAAAATTGCCGATGATCGCATGCCTCTCAAGTTTAAGAAAGTGACCGCCCAAAAAGACGCTACAATGACCACCCATAAAAAATAGGGGTTCCCAGCAAGCGATGGATTAATTAAATAGCCAATAGTTCCGGCTACAAAAGATAATATAGTTGGATACCAGATAACGTTTTCAATCCATTGCAGCCAAATAGCTAAAAACCCTGTTTTTTTGCCAAACGCTTCTTTTATCCACACATAAATACCACCTTGCTTTGGCCAGGCGGCGGCTAGTTCTGCGGATACTAAAGCCGTTGGAATTAAGAAAAATAAAGCTCCTAACAAGAAAAATGATATCAACTGACTACCAAAAAGCGCTGTGGCCGGCAGATTTCGGATGCTATCAACGGATCCTACAGTGATCATCGTGAGGCTAAATACAGTCAGCGTTTGTTTTTTACTCATGGCAACCCTAATTTGTTTGGCTCGTTATACGTATTTATTGCTAGTTTGGCGCTTATAATACTGTGAAAAACAAGCTTTAGTCGACTTGTATTAGTTTTATGTTTTAAAAAAAGTTATTTATCTAAACACTTCTGCCCCGCACTTTAACGCCGTGGATTGGCCAACAGGTTTTAAAAACGGTATTTTTTTAAGTGATTCCTGTTAATGTCTTGATCATGAGGCTTTATCGTCAACAAAGGGTTCCCCTCTGAGCGCAGCATCAAGCGACAAAATTTTGAGTGAGTAGCAAATTATTAATCACGCTTAATAATGCTTTTATAGCTTCAAAAAATTACTAGAAACGCTCCTCATTAGAAAACTGAGAAGCGTGCTAATTTTTAATTTGACTTATGCCGCTCTATACTTGCTAAAATTTCTTGGCGAGCGGCGTCTGGCCCTTCCCAACCATCAACCTTTACCCACTTACCTTCTTCTAAATCCTTATAATGTTGAAAGAAATGCTCGATGGAGGAAAGAAGATGCTCGGGTAAATCTTTATGCGTTTGTACATTCGCGTAAATTTTAGTGAGCTTTGTTATTGGCACTGCAATAATTTTAGCATCTACGCCTGACTCATCCGTCATTTTTAACACACCAACAACCCGGCAGGGTATGACTGCACCGCTTGTCAATGCTACGGGGGTAACTACCAGAACATCCACAGGATCCCCATCTTCAGACAGTGTTTCTGGAACATAGCCATAGTTAGCTGGGTAGTACATTGCCGTGCTCATAAAACGGTCTACAAATAAGGCGCCACTTTCTTTGTCAACCTCATACTTAACCGGCTCACCGTGCATTGGAATTTCAATAATGACGTTGATTTCATTTGGAACATCGCGACCACTAGAAATATTCATTAACCCCATGCTTTTCTCACTTAATTAACAGTGGCGGTATTATGCGTAAATTGCTAGTAAAAGGCAAAATATTTAATCGTATTGCGACTCACTCATGCCCAGGAGGATTTAGCCAGCCACGAGTGATAGGCCGTGCGTTAATGGGCCGAGGTGCTGTTCTCTGCCGGTTTATTATCAGGAATTAGATAACTAATTGCAAAATTTTTGCCTATGCATTCACCCATAGTGTGTCCCCATTTATCAGCACTGTCCTTATTCATCGTAGCCGGGAGCGCGTCGTAATTTTCTTTTTCACAGACATCCACACTTTTAGGAATCAGGGTTACGCATTTTTCAAAGTTTATATCAAGTTTGGCGAGTCGTTTTCCTAGCTCAGCATCTTCTAAAAACCCTTTACATATCAAGTCCGGTACAGCAGTTTTTAATTTACTCAACCACTCATCCTTGGGCATAGTTTCTGTATCGCGACTGCTGTCTGATGGCGTCATCGCGGATAAATGTGTGCTGACAAAATCCAAGCCAATGCATTTTCCTATTGCACTACCCCAGATTTGAGCGGCCGTTTCATCAATAGTTTCGGGTATGTCCTTTAGATATTGGGTTTGGCATTTATGAACGCTTGGAGGGATGAGGGTCAAACATTTAGTGTAATCAATTTTTGCCGTAATAAGTTGCTTATTAATACTTTCATTTTCGGTAAAATTTTTACAGATCATAGGGGGTACCGCGTCTTTTAATTTTGATAACCACTCGTCGCGAGTCATTGTACTATTGGTAGCGGCAACCGCATTTGTTACAAAAGTGGCCGATACGACTGTCGCTAAAAGTTTAATTCCATATTTATTTATCATAATTGATCCTTGTGGGAGTATCTTATATTAATTACAAGCACTTACGAAATGTTTAAGAAAAATTTCACTCTTAAAATTACAGCAGTTACCGAAGTGAAACAAGTTTTCTTTAGAGAACATTTCTCACGCCGATGTGGGTCTCTGTTTTTTAAATCGCAGTGCTTGCGTCTTAACTAGACGATTCTCAATCCTGCTCGTTAACGCGCACTCAATATCTAAAGCCAATACACAAATATGAACAAAAACAACCACACAACATCGACAAAATGCCAATACCAAGCGACGGCTTCAAAGGCAAAATGACGTTCTGGAGTAAAGTGTCCACGCATGCAGCGCACCATAATTACTATCAGCATTATTGTGCCAATAGTTACATGCAACCCGTGAAATCCCGTAAGCATAAAAAATGTAGTTCCGTAGATTCCCGCATCTAAAGTAAGGTTTAACTCTGTATAGGCTTCATGGTACTCATAAGCTTGCAGACATAAAAAAACTACGCCTAAAGCAATAGTGCAAGCCATACTCACTACAAGCTGTTTGCGTTTGTTTAGTTTTAAGGCCCAATGAGCCCAGGTTATTGTGGCGCCGGAAGTTAAAAGCAGAAAAGTATTGATTGCCGCAAGTCCCCAAGCCCCCATTTTTTCCGAAGCGCCTACAAATATTTGATTATCAGGATTGTTTAATAACGGCCAAGTAGCTTTGAAATCACCCCATAAAGTGTAATGAGTAATCGGATGCATCTCGCCACCTAAAATGGGAACCGACCAATACCGGGTGAAAAATAAGGCACCAAAAAAGGCGCCAAAAAAACATACTTCTGAGAAAATAAACCAGCACATAGCCCAACGAAACGATCGATCCACTTGCAGGTCGTATATGCCTTTTTCATTTTCATAAATAACTTGACCAAACCAACCAAACATCATAAAGAAAAGAATACTAAGGCCAATGGTAAAAATATAAGGGCCGTACCAATCGTGATGCAGCCATGAGGCAGCACCAACCAAGGTAGTAGTAAGACCAAATGAGCCGACTAAAGGCCAATGACTCGGGGATGGTATATAATAGGTGCTTGACGCGCCCATGGTAGTACTCCTTTAATTAGCTAAGGTGTTATGCGATTTGTCACATCAAATAAAGCATAAGACAAGGTAATAACAGTTACATTTTTTGGTAAATCCGGGTCCAAATGAAACAACAAAGGCATGTCCATTGCTTCATGACCGTTTAAAGTCTGTTGGGTAAAGCAAAAGCACTCCGTCTTTTTTAGATATTTAGCCGCAATACCCGGAGTGACGCTTGGTATTGCTTGGACAGTCATCGGGTAATTGCTTTTATTTTCGGCGTAAAAGGCTAGGCGCGCTATTGCACCCGGGTGAACCTTAACCCGCCTGGTCTTTGGGTAAAATTCCCAAGGTAGGCCGCTGTTATTTGTTGCAATAAACTCAACCGTCACCGTCCTTTTTTTATCAATTAACGCGTGTTCAGCATCGTAAACAATTGCCTGCTTATTCGTCTTTCCGTTAATACCGAGCGTTTGGCAAAGACTGTTATAAATTGGCACTAAGGCGAATCCAAAACCAAACATTCCAAGCACAACTAAAACTAAAATACCCACCAACCGAACATGCGATTTTACCACGTAAATAGGCCTTATTGAATTTTAGGTGGGGTAGTAAAACTATGATAAGGGGGCGGTGAGGAAAGTGTCCACTCCAAGCCCGTTGCACCCTCCCATACCTTGCTCGTCGCCTTTTTACCGTGATGAATGGTTCTAATTATATTGTACAAAAAGAGTAGCTGCGAAATCCCAAACATGAAAGCACCAATAGAGACAATCATATTAAAGTTGGTGAACTGCAGCGCGTAGTCTGGAATACGTCGAGGCATTCCCGCCAAACCTAAAAAGTGCATCGGAAAAAAAGTGATATTAACTGAAATAACCGAAAGCCAGAAATGCCACTTACCCAAGGTTTCGTTGTACATATGGCCGGTCCATTTAGGCAGCCAGTAATAGGTTGCCGAAAATAAGGCAAAAATTACCCCCGGAACTAAGACGTAATGAAAATGTCCTACTACAAAATAGGTGTCTTGGTATTGGTAATCCGCAGGAACTAAGGCCAACATTAATCCGGTGAACCCTCCGATAGTAAATAGAAACACAAACGCGACTGAAAACAACATAGGCGTTTCAAAGGTCATCGCCCCTTTATACATCGTACTTACCCAGTTAAATACTTTAATCCCTGTAGGAACAGAAATTAACATTGTGGTGTACATGAAAAAAAGCTCAGCGCCTAAGGGCACACCCGTCGTAAACATATGGTGTACCCAAACGATAAACGATAGGAGAGCAATACTTAAGGTTGCGTACACCATAAAATGATAACCAAATAGTAGTTTACGACTAAAGGTTGGGATAACCTCAGAAACCACTCCAAACGCCGGCAATACTAAAACGTACACCTCTGGATGACCAAAAAACCAAAAAATATGCTGAAACAGTACGGGATCACCGCCACCGGCTGCCTCAAAAAAACTGGTGCCGAAATGCCTGTCGGCAAGCATCATGGTCACGGCACCCGCAAGAACTGGCATAATAGCTATTAAAAGAAAGGCGGTTATTAACCATGTCCATACGAACATTGGCATTTTCATAAGAGTCATGCCTGGGGCGCGCATGTTTAGAATCGTCGCAATAATATTGATTGAGCCCATGATAGACGACACACCCATCATATGTATTGCAAAGATCATGAAATCAGTACTAGGAGGAGCAAACTTGGTCGATAATGGCGCGTACATTGTCCAACCAAAATTAGGACCGCCGCCACTATGAAACATTGTAGAGCCTAATAGTAGGAAGGCAAAGGGCAGCAGCCAAAAGCTCCAGTTATTTAACCGAGGTAATGCCATATCTGGAGCGCCAATCATTAACGGTATTTGCCAATTAGCCATGCCCGTAAACGCAGGCATCACGACCCCAAAAAGCATGATCAAGCCGTGCATAGTGGTCATTTGATTGAAAAAATTAGGATCTACAAATCGCTGGCCAGGATGAAACAGTTCTGCCCGAATCACAAGCGCCATGGTGCCCGCCACAAAAAAACTTATCATAGCCAGCCAGAGGTATAGCGTTCCTATGTCTTTATGATTCGTGGTAAACAACCACCGCTTAATGTAACCCATAATCCCCCGACCCTGTTCGGGGCCGTGATGGTTGTGATCATCGATATCATGGTCTATAAAAGTACTACTCATTGCAAACCTCCGGGTACGGCTTTCCGAACTAATTTAGGTTGTTGGATACGACTGTTACGCACTTCAGCAACATCTTTAGGTTGAACTATATCACCGGTATTGTTACCCCAAGAATTACGTTCGTAGGTAACAATTGCAGCAATTTCCTCATCCGTTAACTGTTCTTTATAGGCCTGCATGGCTGAGCCAGGAACGCCATCAAGAATCATAATAATATGGCGTGAAATAGGCTTGCCGACGGCGACGGAACTGCCTTTTAACGCAGGGTAAACAGGAGGCATGCCTTCGCCTTCTAATTTATGGCAAGCTGAACACACCTGCTCGTATTTGCTGCGGCCTTTTTCCATTAACTCTTTTTGGGTTCTATCCGGAATTGGCGTAACAATCTTTTCGCTGGCAAGATACGGATCGGATTTTTTTGTTTGGGCCGCAACCCAGCTTTTAAACTCTTCCTCGGTCACCGCTTGCACAACAATCGGCATAAAGCCGTGATTAATCCCACACAGCTCCGTACACTGTCCTCGGTAGGTTCCAGGCGTGTCGATTGTAGCCCAGGCTTCGTGCATAAACCCGGGAATCGCGTCTCGTTTTACACCCAATTCTGGCACCCACCAAGAATGAATAACGTCCGTAGAGGTAACCAGAAAGCGAACCTTACGGTTTATAGGCAGTACTAGCGGTTTGTCGACTTCGAGTAAATACCAAGGTCCTTTCTCTTGCTCATTATTGATTTGGGCATAGGGTGTAGCCAGATTACTGAAAAAACTTATCCCTTGGTCCAAATACTGGTATTGCCATTTCCATTGCGAACCAACAACTTTGATGGTTATATCGGAGTCCGCAGGATTTTCCATGCGCATTAGAATTTTAGTAGCAGGAACGGCCAATCCTATTAAAATTAAAAACGGAATGACCGACCAAATAATTTCTAAACGAGTGTTGTGATGGAAGCTTGCTGCGGTAAATCCTTTTGATTTACGGTGATAGATAAGCGAATAAATCATAACCCCAAAAACAACAACACCTATTAGTGCACACACCAACATTGCCACCATATGCAAAGAATACATATCATGGCTCAAGGGAGTTACCCCCTTATACATGTTCAGTTGCCAATTATCCGGTGCTGAATACAGAGCTGTACTTAAAGCAACCGCTATCAAAACAGTAAAACCCTGCTTTAGTCTTTCCCATTTACCCATGCCTATTATCACCTTATTTTATTCTTAGTAATCGTTAGAACTGTTTCAAAAACATTCGTGGTTTGATTACCACAGGGAGTAGTTTCCCTCTGTTTTTGATTGGCTAACCATATATTTTAGCGCCTCCATGACCTCTTCGGTGGTGCACAGTTTACAACCGGCATTTTTAGGATGCGCACCTGCATTGAGTGTGTTTTCAAGTAAGACATCTATGTTTTTTGCAATTAAAGGCTCCCAAACTGATTTATCGCCCATTTTAGGAGCGCCTTGTTTTCCTTCGGCGTGGCAAGCAGCGCAATTTTCAGTATATATTTCTCGACCATTGGCCGGGTATTTTGCCGAGCGGCCAGCCGCTAAATCACGCCACTGCGAACGCGATAACGAATGATTTAAAATGTAATCGGTTGCCGAAATAATATCGTTATCAGAGCAGGTTACACACGCGCCTCGGATAGGCATGCTGTTGTATCCCTGGATTACGTGGCGGTATAATCCGGTTAAGCCGCTGCTTTTCAACCGGCGGTACCAGTTGGCATTATCTCCGGTTAACGGCGCACTCATTTCACCGTTTTGATGACAGATGGTACAAGCTTTTAAATACACCTGCCGACCTCGTTTCAAAGTCGGTGCGGCATCAGAACCTTTTACACCCAAAGGCTCGATACTTTTCACCGTTTTCAAATAGGTTGCAATAGCGAGCTGATCCTCTGCGGTTAAGTATTTTAAGCTATTGTGATTGACTTCCGCCATTGGACCTGCGACCGGTCCTGCGTTGTTTAACAATTTATTATTTTTAAATACGTCGGCAACCTCGCTGTGATTAATGGCGTGCAAACCGTATTTGGTAATATTGGGAGCCCAAAAGCCATCAATAAAGCTTCCGGTTAAGTAAAATTGTGTTTTGGGTGCGCCAAAAACATTAAGCGGCGTGTGGCACATACTGCAGTGACCAAGAGAATCCACAATATACTTCCCACGATTCCACTGGCTCGACTTGTCTTTCTCGTACACTAATTCATTATCGTCGGGGTAAAAAAACAACAGGTTCCACCCCCAAAGCGTAAAGCGTGCACCCGGAACATTGAAGGGAAACGGCAAACTTTTATTTTTCAAATTGATAGCTGGAATACTTTGAAAATAAGCAAACAGATCGCGCGCGTCGTCGTCTGAAATTTTGGAGAAATACAAATAAGGAAATACCGGAAAATAATTCCTACCCTGCGGATCACGCCCTTTCTTTATGGCACGGATAAAATCTTCCTCCGTCCAATTACCAATACCTGTTTCTTTATCAGGGGTAATATTAGGGGTATAAAAAGTACCAAAGGGGGTATTGATGGGCAGACCACCGGAATAAGCGCCCGTCTTCGCTTTAACATTCGTATGGCAAGATATGCAGTCGCCCATTTTGGCTAAATACTCACCCCGCTGTATAGCGTCCTCTGGCCTATCGGCCGTCGCTGTTGTTGCCGGATAGTCTGGATAATAGCCGTCCACGTAGTTTTCCATAGTATCTGCTGCGCGCAAATTTTCCGCATAGCCGGTAGTTATGGAAAAAAGACTTAATAAAAGTAGTGTCGTAACGGTAAAGCTTTTTTTAACCGAAGCGCGCACGCTTTCTCCTTAATTTCTTGTTCTTAAACGGTTCTGGGCATCAAAAATAATGCAGCATTTTATACTTCATGTCAGTGAAGATGCAATGCTGTTTTATTATTTATAAGAGAAAATAGTATGTAATATCCGACATAAAAGCAAAATTAATTAGCTAATTAAGCCCTTTACTAGGGGTAGTGTCGCGAATTGTATTTTTATGAGGCGTAACTACATTACAAAAAGAGCGCGCAATTTTTATCTGCGGAATTTTAACGGCTCACTTGAGCTTATGCGGAATGAATGGCGTAATCTAGGAATATTAAAGACACAACGGACAATAAAAAGGGCCAATCGGTGTGTCGCCAATTGACCCAGTGGAATGACACATAGCAAGTCCAACCTCGCAGAAAATATTTTGCCATAAATTTATTTGGGTTGCAAGAAAATATTGTATAGCTTATCGAAAGATATTTGGTTACAGTACTCCTGTCAAATCAACACTAAGGAATATAATGATTTTTTTACTTACTTGTTTGTTTATTGCAACCTTACTACCCTACCTCACTAAATTGCCTGTGGTTTACGCTATGTATAAGGCTGGGGGTTACGACAATAATCATCCGCGTGAGCAGCAAGCACGACTCGTTGGTTTTGGCGCACGTGCGGTTGCCGCGCATCAAAATAGTTTTGAGTCGTTGTTAATTTTTGCTATAGCCATTTTAGTTGCCCTACTCACCCAAACCACAACCCCCTTAGTACAAAACTTAGCGGCGGTTTATCTTGTTTCACGTGTGGTTTATACCCTACTTTATCTGGGGAATTTAGGTACGTTGCGCTCGTTAGTTTGGGCTGTTGGATTGGTCTGCTCGTTAACTATTCTGTGTTCTAGCATCCCTTCTGTCTAATCTTCTAGGAATTAGTTGTGTTTTTTGGTACCACTATCGAAGAGGTGCGCCAGCTGTATTTTACCAGTTGGCGTAAGTTTAACGCTCAAGACGTTTTGACCGCACTAGAACAGCAGCTCGTGCAGGTCATCCTTGACCATCCTGAATACCACTCTTTATTGACCCACGAAGACACGGCTGCGGGTCAATCCTACTTTCCTGAACTAGGGCAAACTAATCCTTTTTTACATATGGGATTGCATTTGGCTTTGCGAGAACAAATTAGCACCGACAGACCGCCCGGGATAAAAGCGGTTTATGAAGGTTTACTCAATAAGCACAATAGCGCTCTGCAGGTGGAGCATTTGATGATTGACTGCTTAGCTGAATGCCTTTGGCTAGGTCAAAAAAACGCTGCAGAGCCTGATATTGGTTATTATTTCGAATTGCTTACTAAATTATAAACCCAGCCGTCTGATTTTTTTATGTTTCAAATCGTCCGTTAGAGGCTGCTGACAATTGCTTGCCCAAACTGAATGGCCATTGGCGCCTTTATTGATGTCCACTCTAGCGCGGCGTGCTGCTCAAAAAGCATAATAACCGTGGACCCTAATTTAAAGTAGCCCAGTTCTTCGCCCTTTTTTAAGTGCACAGGTGAATCATGATAGCTAAACTTTTGCTTTTTCTTTGAACGCTTCAACTCGCCATGCCAACTTGTGCCAATTGCACCAACAATGGTCGCTCCAACCAATACCATAGACATCAATCCAACGGCAGTCTCAAAAATCAAAACGAGGCGTTCATTACGAGCAAATAAATAAGGAATTGCTCGAACCGTAGTCGGCTGTACTGAAAAAAGTTTTCCTGGCACATAAACCATTTCCAGCAAGCGTGCATCAATAGGCGTATGAATACGGTGATAATCTTTAGGTGAAAGATAAAAGGTAGCAAATGTGCCTTTCTCAAAGCGATGACTGTAGGTTTTCTCGGCCAATAATTGTTCAACACTGTAATAACGGCCTTTTGCCTGGAGCAATTGACCCTTATCAATTGTACCGGCCTCACTAATAACCCCATCCACTGGTGAAATAATTGCCGCTGGATCAATAGGGCGCTTATCGGCTTTCAATTTTCGAATGAAAAAATGATTGAAACTTTCGTATTTCTCGAAGCATTCTTCGACGGCTTCACTCATATTAACGTTGTATTTTTCAATAAAATTTTTAATTATATAATTTTTAATCCAAGGAACTTGGATACTCGCAACAAACCCTGCAAAGTGGGTAAGAAGATGTTTAGGGGTAAGATAATGGGGTATTACTTTGTAAAATTGTTTACTCATACCTGGAATACGCTCTAAATAATGAACGCAAAGCATACTTGAAATCCTACTAAATTACACGATTTTAAAGCAGCCACCACCAAGCCTATTTTTTTGACGTAGCAGCTACATACCAATAGTTTACAGCGTGCTTGTCGTTTTCCCCTCCATTGCAAACCGCTCCTCTTCGTCTAAAGGAACGACGACAAAGGCTTTGAATACCTGTTGTTGGTCGGCGTTTTCACAAATTTTCCCAGCGTACATTTTAAGCTTTTCAAAATATCTGTTTCTGTGCTCGGGATAACTGTCGGTGGACAAGTATTTAGTAAGGCGATTATTTTTTTCAGAGGGAGGCCATTGCGCAATAAGGCATTCAAATAGATACGAATTGAATGAGGATTTATGAATATATCGGTCAAGTCCAAATGTTGCTGTAAAGATCCACGATTCCCCCACCGCTAAATTATTAACTGTTAATTGAAGCTACTTTGTTCTGAATAGACACGTCTTCCTGTTCATTCTTCCATTGCCAAAACTCCATCATATCAAAGTATTTTGATGAAGCCTGCCACTCTTCATATTTCTCAGCAAGCAAAGCCCCAATCAGTCGCATGGCCGCTTCATCGTTGGGAAAAATACGTATTACACGCTCTCTACGCCGAATTTCTTCATTCATTCTCTCGGCTAAATTGGACGTCCGTAATCGTTGCCGATAACGCTGAGGTAAATGAAGCGCGGCTATACCATCCTCCAAGCCATTTTCAAGACAATCCATCGCCTTAGATGCTTTTTCTTCATATCTGGCAATGGTCTCTCGTGCCAGTTGTTTGGCCACAGCTTTGTTTTCCGCCTTAAAAATAAGTTTGACGTCATTTGCGATGTCTTGTTTTAAATAGCGTGGGCTGTGGCCTAAAATGTTACGCATAAAGTGCGTTTGGCAGCGTTGCCATATCACGCCTTGAAACTGTTGCTTCACAGCGTTTACAAGACCTGCGTGATCATCAGACACTACAAATTCAAGACCATTCAAACCGCGACTCTTTAGCCGCTTAAAAATCTCGCTCCAACTGCTCTCGGATTCGCTATTGGCCACCAGTAAATCCAGCGGTTCACGTATCCCGTCTGCATTAATGCCATAAACGACCAGAACACCCGTTGGGCGAACAGCGCCATCACGACGAACTTTTACTACAAGTGCATCAACGACTAGAAAAGGGTATTTCATCTCATGCAATGAGCGGTTGCGCCAGGCATCTAATCGCGCATCTAAATCAACGCATAGTTGACAACTGTTGATTTAGAAAAGCTACTTCCACAAAGTTGCTCAGTGATTTTAGTGACTTTTCGGCAGGAAACGCCCTCTAAATACATCTCCATAATGCCTAAAACAAACGCCTGCTCACTGCGTTGATACCGTTTAAATATCTCCGTTTTGAAACTGCCATCACGGGTTTGAGGTACCTGTAAATTTAACGGCCCTACTCGTGTATAAAGCTCGCGAACCCGGGTTCCATTCCGATATCCTGTGCGTTCACCCGTTTGTTCATGCGGTTGTGCACCAAGGTGCTCTGTCATTTGGCTATTCAGTACTTGGTTTAATACCGATTCCAGTAGCCCCTTAATTGCATCATTTTTACTTAAAACATCTACCAATTGATTCGCATTCAATTTAATATCGTACTCAGCCATCCTACTCTCCTTATATTTGATTCAATACCAATATTTTGGATAATGTGGATGGCTCTTACAAGCCTTCATAATCAGATAAATACACAAAAATATTATTGTATCGTTTTTGCTCATTAATCCAATTTCAAAACTTTACAGCAGTATACGGACTCAATCAATATATCCTCCCTCTTGGAACAGTTTCGCTAATTTATGCGAGTTGGGTATGTCTTCATTTTTAATGCGAAGAATATCTGTAATGCGGGCAGGACTCGAAAAAAAACGCAAAAGATACTGTCCTGATACGTATTTTTCTTGGGCAGAATTAATGAGGTCCATCAGGTTTTCAACGCTCTGTTCATCCGCCCAATCAAACAACTCTTGCAAAAAATTCTCAATAGTTTGCGCACCGAGAAAATGAGTAAAACTGCAATTATCGCGCGCAAATTCAATAGCTGTTGATAGGTAAAGCTGATAATTAAAACGGTGCTTTTCAAGAGCGCTTCGAATCACAAACATGGTGTTAGCGCAATCTTTTCCTGAGCACATCATCTTAATAAAAGGCGTGATTAATGCCGAGTTAAAAGAGGTTTCAAGCGCACCCCCGTGACTTAGTAGGTAAGCAATTATATTGGCATTACTGTCGGTGGTTTCTGCCAAATATTTTAATACATGGGGGGTACGTGAGCTGGCTGCGTATTTTTTAGAATTGTAAGAATTAAGCACAAATATAATCTCATGCACCAAATATTTCTTATCCAATCGTTCCAGCCAATTATAGAAAAAGATAAGTCCTTCATTAACAACAGTTGGTTCGGTGTGATCCACCTCCAAATCTATCGACATTACACTGCTTAATTGCTCACAAACATAAAAGTCTTCGGTCCTTTCTAAATGCTCAACCAGATTAAATTTTTTTAACTCCGCTTTAAGAGAAGCTATTATTTCCTTAAATTCAATAATATAGATGCTCGCACTTAAATATTGTTCAAGAATTTTAGAGTACTGTTTTATTAATTTTTCTAAATCCGCTAAATACTCACTATTTCTTTCAGGCTCTAACGCTTGGGTGGGTAGGTTCATGTACGCGTGTGTACGTTCGCGCAACTCCCCATTAAAGCTAATCAGCTGGCATAGACTCAGATGAATATCTTTATTAATTGGATTGGTTAGCATTGAAGGTATAATCGTGGGACCAGGAATATCAAATAAATGCGCGCTTTTTGTGATTAATCGGTAATCAAAAGGAGCTATTAAGTTGTTTTTACTGCCTATGTACTGCGCTAATTTGTGCAGTTTGGTTATATTGTTGTGAATAAACGGGGCAAAGCAATCGCGCCAAAGCTGATGAAAACGTCTATTGAGCCGCTTTACATCGTAATGGTGGTTATTGGTGACTAATTCCTTAATCGTCTTTGCAACCCATGTGGGATGCATTTCCAGCATGTCTTGAAAGCTTGGGGTTGTAAAACTGCCAAAATAAAAGACCACGGATGCATAAAACTTATCGTATCGCTCCTGAAATGTATCCACCATGTGCTCGCTAAACGGTCGACCATTGGTATGTTCGTTGAATAAATGGGGACTTTTTAACATCAACTCTGCTATTTTTTTTGGCTCTAAACCGGAGTAATCCAAAGGAACTGCACCGCAATACTCATCTAATATTGTTTTTAAAACCTCCGGGTCAAAAGCCATTAGCTCGGCAAACATGGCCCGATACATTTGCTGATGAAAATACACCTCTTTGCCATCTACTAATGTCCAGGGGTTGTTGACTAACATTTGGGCCTCAGCAGCACAGGCAAAGACTTTAAATAGATTGCAATTTTCAGGATAGGATTTGCAAAGCCAATGCGTAGCCGGAGAATTATTTGGCCAATTATGCCAATAGTTGGAATTTCTTTGGCCAAGTGAGGATTCGTGCAATAAGCGTCGACCTTTAATCACCTCTACTTCGTGACCGAAAAGAAACATATCGTAGTCGATAATCCCGCCGTGAATTTTGCGATTATCCGGATGCGGAAATAGCGATATATTACCCGCGTGCAAATCATCGTTTTCATTAATTTCACACGCCATCAAAAGTCTTGCGACATCGGCCTCAATGAGATCCGAAACATTCGGATGCGTCCATTGTCGTTCGTTGGGGTCGGCTGATTCCCAGCTGTAGGCCATGGGTTTAAAACCGGGGATGGCTAATGAGACGGTGCCTACAATTTCATTGTTATCGTTAAATACTAGGCGCTCCTCGGCCGCACGTACACCCAAAGACATACGCATTCTAACGCTTACTGCAACACAATATAAGGCGAGCAAGAGCGAATAGGAACCGTTAATAGGTTTGTAATAGGCTTTTTGCGAACCGCCATTCTCGGATTGAATTCTCACGACAAACACCTCATTTCCAGAGACGGGGAGCTCTTCGTGCTCCCTTGAAAGCTGAGTATCACGAAAAGCCATTGTAGGCCGTATTTTCATAATCAACACTCCATTTGATTGTTCCCTTATACTATGCAACGGCATGAATAAAAACAAATGCAAATGCAATCTTATCTACCGTCCCTAAAACGTCTTTTTAATTGGCCGGGCAAACTACCCACCCCCACAACCTAAGGCCTCTTGTGCTGGGATGTCGGAATAAACCGCGCATTGCATGGAAATAAACGCTGTTTTATTGGGAAAAAAAAGTATAATCGGTTATTTTTATTTGAGGAATTTACAATGTATACCTGTAATTTAGTTGGTTCTGGAAGACTTGGTAAAACCGTTTTAGCGTCGCTAATGCGTTGCGGCGCGCTGCGCTTGCTAGCGGTTTTTAATCGAACTGTTGAAAACAGCGAGCTTTGTATACAACAACTGGGTGTTGGTCGTGCTGTAAACACGCTAGACGCACTTCCCGCAGTCGATATTACTTTTGTCACCACGACCGATGCGAGCATTTCCTCGGTTATCAGCGCGCTTAATCCTGAAAAATGTGGGCTGATAGCGCACTGCAGTGGCATATTGCGCTCAACTGAATTGCTAGCGCCGGGCTCATTACTAAAAGTTGCGAGCATCCATCCTTTAAAATCGTTTACGAATAGGGTTGATAATGATGGATTACGCGACTGCCATTGTTTTGCAGAAGGTCATCCGCAAGCGCTGCAAGTGCTTACAGACCTGTTTGCAGCCGCGGGTGCTATCGTGCATCCAATTGATGGAGCAAAAAAAGCAAACTACCACTGCGGCGCTGTAATGGCGAGCAACTACTTAGTAACGCTGTTCGCAGAAGCGATAGACCTGCTGCAGCAAGCTGGGATTGATGCCACGACCAGTCGAATAGTCGTTCAGCAATTAATGCACGGTACACTGGAAAATTTAGCACGCACCAAGGTCACCGAAGAGGCCTTAACGGGACCTCTTGCCCGAGGTGATACGAACACGATTGTCAAACACCTCGCAGCCTTAGAAAACACCAGCACCCTAGCATTGTATAAAAATCTGGCTCAGGCAACACTCCCTTTAACCGCGCTTTCTACCGCTGAAAAAACGAACTTGGAGGGTCTGTTTGCTTAAGTGCTACTAACAACCTCTAAGTAGCTTACATTTTGCAGCCCCCGGGGTAGGCAATTGCCACGCCGACCACGCTCTCCCGTGTACCGCAGTAAATCGGCAGGCTTTAGCGTGTAATGACGCTTACCTGCGTGGATGGTAAGCGCGTCCGTAGTCGTGATCAGTTGCGTATCGATGACTAACTCCTCGCGAGCTTGCGCCTTAGCCTGAGCTATATTAATCAATTTATTACCACGACCTTTGGTGAGCTGAGGTATATCTGTAACGCTTAAAATGAGCAAACGGCCAGCACTAGTAACACAGGCTAGTAGCACCTGCTCTTTATTTGCAACAAGCTTTGGCTGCAATAACCGGCTGTTGTCGGACAATTTAATGCACGCCTTGCCATTTTTATTTTTAACATACAACTCTTTAAGTTGCGTTGTGAAGCCATAACCCGCATCGGTTGCAAGAATTACCCAGCTTTCGGGGTCGCCGCCTATCAGTGTTTCAAAGACGCTACCGTCATTGGGGTTTAACTTACTGGATAACGGCTCACCCTGGCCACGAGCGGAGGGTAACGTATGCCCTGGCAACGAGTAAACTTTCCCTTCACTGTCAAAAAACAACACTTGTTGGTTGCTTCGGGCTAATGTTTGGGCTTTAAAACCATCGTTAGCTTTATAACTAAGCTCGTCTCCGCTAACCTCATGCCCTTTTCCGGCTCGAATCCACCCTTGCTGCGACAACACAACGGTGATTGGTTCGTTGGGTAAAACATCTTCTTCACGCAAAGCCTGTGCTTCACTACGAGCAACCAGAGGTGAGCGTCGCGCATCACCGTATTTATCGCGGTCGGCAATAATTTCATTTTTTACTAGTTTTTTTAACCGACTGTTGCTCGCTAAGATGGCTTGCAAGGCATCGCGCTCTTTCGACAGCTCATCGTGTTCACCACGCAGTTTCATTTCTTCCAACTTCGCTAAATGGCGCAGCTTGATATCTAAAATAGCGTCGGCTTGTAGTTCTGAAAGACTAAAGCGGCTCATTAATGCCGTTCGGGGATGGTCTTCTTCGCGTATAATAGCGATGACCTCATCAATATTTAAAAAAGCAATGATCAGGCCTTCTAAAATATGCAAGCGCTCTAAAACTTTGTCCAACCGATGTTGGAGGCGACGCCTCACGGTTGCTAAGCGAAACTGCAGCCATTCATTAAGTAAGGTGACTAAGCCTTTGACCCGTGGTTTTCCATCCAAACCAATCATATTAAAATTGACTCGGTAGCTGCGCTCTAAATCGGTTGTAGCAAACAAATGCGACATGAGATTTTCAATATCAACGCGATTGGACTTTGGAATAATGACCAACCGTGTAGGGTGCTCGTGATCGGATTCATCACGCAAATCATCAACCATTGGCAATTTTTTTTGCTGCATTTGCAAGGCAATTTGCTCAATAATTTTAGCTCCAGATACTTGGTAGGGCAGAGCGGTAATAACCACCTGATGCTCCTCTATACGATAAACGGCCCGCATTTTTAAAGAACCTAAACCGGTTTCATAGATTGAACGAATTTGCGCTGTTGAGGAAATAATTTCGGCGTTGGTCGGGAAGTCTGGTGCTTGAATGTGGTGGCAGATAGCCTCCAAATCAGCGTTTGGATTTTCCAGTAAATGAATACATGCATTGGCTACTTCGCACAAATTATGCGGTAATACATCCGACGCCATACCTACAGCGATGCCAGTAGCCCCATTTAATAAAACATTGGGAAGGCGGGCGGGCAGCAGCGAAGGCTCTTGGAGCGTTCCATCAAAGTTATCAACCCACTCAACGGTGCCGCTTTGCAGCTCGGCTAAAATTACATCGGCGTAGGCCGACAAGCGCGCTTCCGTATAACGCATTGCTGCGAATGATTTAGGATCATCGGGCGACCCCCAGTTTCCTTGACCGTCTACGAATGGATATCGATAGGAAAAAGGCTGCGCCATTAATACCATTGCTTCGTAACAGGCGCTGTCGCCATGAGGATGAAACTTACCTAAAACATCACCGACCGTACGGGCAGATTTTTTAAATTTAGCGGTAGCTTTTAATCCAAGCTCCGACATAGCATAAATAATACGCCTTTGTACCGGTTTTAAACCGTCCGCTAAATGGGGTAATGCCCGGTCTAAGATCACATACATTGAATAATCCAAGTACGCTTTCTCGGTAAATTCGGTGAGCGGTTTTTTTTCAATACTGTCAATCATAATTTATTTACCCGCTGAAACTATTAAAATACATCAGGACTTGTCTATTATTTGCTTAATTATTTTTTTCAAATCACGCTCCGATTGGTAGGCAATAATGAGCGACCCTTTTCCAGATTTACCAGGCTTCAGTTTGACTTTTGTTTGCAACAACGCAGTAAGACTACCAAGCGTGTCGTCAAAGGAGGAGTCCAGCAGTGGGGCTTTATTTTCCAAAACAATGGGACCTTTTTTTAGGCGATTCACCAATTGCTCGGTTTCCCGTACGGATAGATTTTTAGCAATTACCAGGTGTGCCGCCTGCACTTGCTCGGCAAAATCCAGCGATAATAGCGCGCGCGCTTGCCCCATATTTAAATCACCGGTTTCCAAGAGCTGCAACACTTCGGGGCTAAGCGAAAGCAGGCGTAAACAATTCGTAACCGCCGCACGTGAACGCGACAGCAGTTCGGCTATTTGTTGGTGGGTTAAATTAAACTCCTCAATCAGCCGACACATTGCGCGCGCTTCATCAACGGCATGCAACTCTTCTCGTTGCAAATTTTCAACTAAAGCAATAGCAACCGCGGTTTCATCGTCTACTTGTTTTAATAAAACCGGCACCTGCGAAAGACCCGCTAAACGCGCGGCACGCCAACGCCTTTCACCAGCAATAATTTCATAACGGCCAGTATCCAGGGCGCGTATAATGATTGGTTGTAAAATACCTTGCTGCTTAATAGAGTTAGCTAGCTCTTGCAAGGCCGCATCGTCCATCGCTGTTCGTGGCTGATATTGACCCGGTTGCAAGCAATCAAGCGACAATTGCAACAGCTGCGAGGTTGGCAATTCAGCGATAAACGTTGCTGGTGACTGGCTTAGTAAAGCGGACAAGTTGCGCCCCAATCCTCCACGCTTAGTAGCCATAGTATCCCCTATCGTAAAATAAAATAATGAAGAGTCAGTCTTCTTAACCCGTAACCGTTTGTTTACTGATAATTTCAGCGGCTAAGACCATATAGGCGGCAGCGCCCGGTGAATTTTTCTCATAATGCAGGGCGGGCATTCCATGACTGGGCGCCTCAGCCAAACGCACATTGCGTGGAATTACCGTGCGGTACACCTTGTGATGAAAATGCTGCAACAGTTGTTTTGACACATCCGAGCACAAGCGATTTCGGGAGTCGTACATCGTACGTAAAACCCCTTCCAACTGCAAAAGAGGATTAATAGAAACCCGCACCTGCTCAATGGTTGTAAGCAAAGCGGCTAAGCCCTCTAAGGCGTAGTACTCACACTGCATGGGTATTAATACCGAGTGCGCCGCAACTAAAGCATTTATAGTCAAAGTGTTTAAGGCCGGCGGGCAGTCAATAAAAATAAAATCATATACTTTATGCGCCGGTTTCAACGCTTTAAATAAAAAAGTTTCTCGATGGTTGCGCTCCATCAAACTAACCTCGGCCACAGTCAGGTCGCCATTAGCCGGAACAATATCAAAGGAAAAGGACGTGCTTAAGGACGCCTGCTCAAGCAGACAATCGCCTAATAGAACATCATTAGTGGTATGAACGAGACTCGCCTTATCAACACCACAACCCATTGTCGCATTGCCTTGAGGGTCTAAATCGATAAGCAATACCGATTGGCGACTTGCCGCAACCGATGCGGCCAGATTAACGGCTGTTGTGGTTTTGCCAACCCCACCTTTTTGATTAGCGATGGCTATGACTTTTGCCATAAAAATTATCCCAGATTGTGTATTATTATAGAGCAGCGTTCCTCATTTAAACCAGGAACGGTATAGGTATTAACGGTATAAGGTTGCTTAATTTGTGCAAGCTCTTGGATAGGCGTTCGACCTTTCATTGCAAGCCAAATACCTTTTGGGGCAATTAGATGATTAGTCCACACCATCATTTGCTGAAGATCACTAAAAGCGCGACTTGTAACTGTATCAAAAGGTAGGTCCGGTTGGTAGGCTTCAACGCGACTTTGCACAAGATTAATGTTGCATAGTGATAAAACGCGCTGCGCTTCCTGTAAAAAACGTATCTTTTTACCATTGCTGTCAATGAGCGTAATTTGCAAATCAGGAAAAGCTAGGGCAAGGGGGATTCCGGGAAATCCAGCTCCGGCACCAACATCCAAAAGTGTTGTGCCGTGTACCCAGGGGTGTATCGCTAAACTGTCTAATAAATGACGTATTACCATCGCTTCGGGATTACGAACTGCTGTGAGGTTGTACACCTTATTCCATTTAGCCAAGAGCGATAAATAGTTTAAAAAAGGCGGCAGATCAACATCTAATCCAAGCGCGTCTAAACCATCCTTCAATACGTGTTCTACCGTATCGTTCATGCGCTTTGCCGATGCTTTTTCAAGTAGACTAATAATAGCGATAAAGCCGAGGGCGTAACCCCCGATATTCGCCCCGCTTGCGCAATAGTTGCTGGCTTTACAAGATTAAGCTTTTGACTAACCTCGGTTGATAAACCTGAGATTAGGCCGTAATCAAAAGAGTCGGGTATGGGCGTTTCCTCTTGTTTTTTTAACCGCTCAATATCCAACAGCTGACGACTAATGTAGCCGGCGTATTTGCTGGTGATATTTAATTGTTCCGCAATTTCCTCACTAAGGACGGGTAACTCGAGATTTTCAATGCCTTGCAACTGTTGGTAGCTCACTTCTGGACGCTTTAATAAATCACGGACTTGGCAGTCGTGCTGCAAAGGTTTTTCTAAAATTTTGTCCAACGCACAGTTATCGACACGCACCCATTGACTCATGACCGATTGCTCAGCCTGAGCAAGTGCTTCTTGTTTTTGGCTGAATTGTTGCCAACGTTGCGCACCGACAATACCCAGCTCATACGCTTTAGCAGTCAAGCGTTTGTCCGCGTTGTCTTCGCGTAATAAAAGTCGATACTCCGCACGTGAGGTGAACATACGATAGGGCTCGATGGTGCCTGAGGTAACGAGGTCGTCAATAAGCACACCGATGTAGGCCTCATCACGCCGGGGACACCACAAGGCTTTTTCTTGAACCAACCGGCCCGCGTTTAGGCCGGCAATAATCCCCTGGGCTGCCGCTTCTTCATAGCCTGTTGTGCCATTGATTTGACCGGCAAAAAATAAATTGGCTAGTGGCTTGGTCTGTAAAAAAGTAGTTAAGCCACGGGGGTCAAAATAATCGTATTCAATCGCGTATCCCGGGCGCGTTATGTGGGCGTTAGCAAAGCCTTTCAAGGTGCGCACAAATTGTAATTGCACATCAAATGGCAGACTTGTAGAAATACCATTAGGGTACATTTCCGAGGTGGTAAGTCCTTCGGGTTCAACAAAAATTTGATGCGAGGTTTTATCGGCAAAGCGTACAACTTTATCTTCAATTGAAGGGCAATAGCGCGGACCTACTCCTTCAATAATACCCGCGTACATGGGTGAGCGGTGTAAGTTTTTGCGGATAACTTCGTGGGTCTGCTCTGTTGTGTGCGAGATGAAGCACGGAATTTGCTCAGGATGAATTTCATCCGCTAAATAGGAAAAATGCGGCACCGGGGTGTCGCCAGGCTGAACAAGCATTTGTGAGTAGTCGAGAGTACGGCCATCAATGCGTGGCGGAGTGCCGGTTTTTAAGCGGCCAACGGGTAAGTTGAGCTCGCGTAATCGCGCGGCTAAAGCACGGGCCGGCGGGTCGCCCGCCCGGCCGCCCGAAAACTGGTCCGTCCCGACATGAATTTTACCACCTAAGAAAGTACCCACCGTCAATACAATTGCCCGAGCACGAATGGTTAAACCCATCTGAGTGACAACGCCGCATACGCGGTCGCCTTCAACCAAAACATCGTCTACGGCTTGTTGGAACAGCGTAAGATTTTCTTGTTTTTGCAGATACAAACGAATTGCTTGCCGGTATAAAACTCTATCCGCTTGCGCGCGTGTTGCCCGTACAGCCGGACCTTTAGAGCTGTTTAAAATGCGGAATTGAATACCTGCTAGGTCGGCCGCTCGTGCCATTACTCCGTCTAAAGCATCAATCTCCTTAACGAGATGCCCCTTACCAATACCGCCAATGGCAGGGTTGCACGACATTTCACCTAAGAGGCTTAGATTGTGGGTAATTAATAACGTTTGCGCCCCAGAGCGCGCAGCCGCTAAAGCCGCCTCGGTACCGGCATGGCCGCCACCAATAACAATAACATCGTAGTGTTTATCTAGAATCATAAAAATTCAGCGCAAAAACGCAGATTATACACTTTTTTTTACTATTCACCAAGAAAGTAACGGTGATAAAAAAATAGTCAATCTTGATTACTTGCTGCCACTACGCGCTGTGTGAGGCTCTAATCAGCGCACTTGGTAATCGTGGATTGGGCAACGAGACCTACCCAAACCAAGCCATTGGCTTTATTTTTCCAATACAACCGCCGTATTCTTACTAAATCGGTCAATGGCTATATTACTGCGCTGCACCGCATTATTCATGGCCTCCTCGGGCGACGCCAGATTGGCAAAAATGGCTTCCAACTCCTCATCAAGAATAGTTCGAAGTTGATTATGGGGAACTTTATTAGACGTGCTTTGCGTGTTTAAAAGTGCGTGATTCAAATCCGCGCGCGCAATTAGCAATGTTGGTGTGGGTGCCGCAAGAGCGCTAACGGCGTGATAAAATCCTTTTTGCCCCACCGGCATATAGCCTGTTTGTTGAAACCACTGCAACTGAACAACCACACGGGCGAGGTAGTGATAAAATAGAGCAATCCCTTTTTCAACCTGAGGAGTTTGGCCTGCTACAGTCCACAACGCCCCTCCACCAACAACATTATTACTCTTGGCGTCTCTATCTCGAGGCAACGGAGCCACGGCCACAGCAAAACTAGCGGTACTAACAAAATCCGCATAGCTTCCTGACGATTGACTTATCATCGCGCAGCGCTGACTGGTGAATAAAACCGTCGCGTCATTGGCGCGACCGCCATAGACAAACAGATGTTTTTTTTGCCAACTTTTCAGCCGTTTGATGTGCGTAATAAGACGCGGGTCGGCAACATTGGCTTGCAACGTCTTAGTAAGTAAGGGGATGGCGTGTAAACTTGCAAAAGCTTCCACTAAAATCCATCCTGGATAGGTCGTGGTGTACGCGCAGGGGTATCCCTTATCCACTAATTTTTGCGCGACACTTTCTAAATCCTGCCAATTTTTAGGAAAATTAGTGGCGTCTACTCCAACCGAGGCTAGCGCCTTTGCGTTGTAGAACAGTACGGGTAAGGAATTGGTAAAAGGGAACGCTTGCAGGCGATTATTTTCACTGTATAAAACACTAATTGCTGGTGAGAAGCTGTCAACCGGCAGGCTTATTTTCTGTTCACGCATAAGGGTTTCCAAGGGTTTGATTACCCCCTTCGGATGCAGCATTAATGCTGTACCTACTTCAAAAACATGAACTATCGCTGGTGGTTTTCCGGCTCTAAAGGCCGCCGCAAAACTTGTGAGCGTATCGCTATACTCCCCTTTATAGACCAGTTGAATACTGTATTCAGGATAAATATCATTAAAATCACGCGCAATTTTTTGAAATTTTTCACCCAGAAAACCGCTTAAGGAATGCCACACAACAATGGGCAGTCCTTGAGCTTGCAGCACCGGTGCAAAAAGTAAAGCGAGTCCTAATAGTGCAACCTTCATGCGAGCAAATCAGGGTAGTCGCTAAATACAGCATCAACACCCCATTCGAATAATTTTTTTGCTTGCCGCTTACGGTTAACGGTATACGCAAAAAGAAAAAAACCCGCGCCTTTTATCGCTTGCACGCGCTCAGCATTGAGCGCCTTACGATTAAAATGTATTGAATAACACCGTAATTCTTTAGCCTTTTCGAGCCAATTCGTTTCCCAGGTATCCAACAACAAAGCCAAAGGCATTTCCGGAGCAAGCGAGCGACACAATTGCAAAGCCTCCCATTCGAAGCTTGAAATAAGCGGCAAAGGTTTGTTTGCCGGCCAATGTTTATAGAGTTGTGAAAGCATCTCCATCGTAGTTTTTTGCCACGTTCCTGAGTTGGGCTTGAGCTCAATATTGGCGTTGGTATCGGTGAATACCAGCCATTGCAACAGCTCCGACAGCAACGGTATTTTTTCACCAGCAAAACGCTTTGAAAACCAGGTGCCTGCGTCCAGTTTTTGCAGCGACTCAAGGCTGCTGGCGCTTACACAACCACGACCGGAAGTGGTTCTTTTTAGAGTTTCATCGTGAAAAACAACCAATTGGTTATCCGCACTAAGCATAACATCGCATTCGAAAAAGCGCGCGCCCAAGACAAACGCTTTATTGAACGCCGCCATCGTATTTTCAGGAGCGTAAGCCGAGGCGCCACGGTGGGCAATTATTTTATTATGGGTGTACAACATTGGCTCCTGTACTGCGCAAATTAGCAATTTCAACAAAAGCGTGCATGGTAACCTCATTACTAACACTCAAATTAGGCGCAGAACGCACTAAAGTAAGCAATTGCTTTTCGTGCATCATGGGATTAATTGGGGCGACATTTCCGTCGACTAAATACAGGCGGTGCAAACTGTAATTTTGAAGGCTGTACACTTTATTCAAGCGAGCAATCTCATCGTTTACCATCTGGTATAAGCGGGTGCGTAGCTGCGACTTAACCCGCTCAGTTTCGGCAAGACTCGGCTTGAAATCTATCGTTGCAATCGTATAGGTTGCACCTGGAGAGCTTACTTTTTTAGCATTTTGATACAAATTATTAAGTGCGCTCTGCGAAACCCGCACTTCGGCTGAAACGAATAATTTTTCAAGCCCGGAACTGTCTTGTGAGCGATTAAACTGAACGATATGCCAATCACCTTGTGCTATTTTGGCAAGCTTATCCATAATATCCGCACGCGCCTTACTCAAATCACGTTGGGTGAGGCTTGCGTTAATTTCCGCGGCAACTAAAGCGCTGTCGGTGGTGACCCATTGCTTACTAGTAAGCTGAAGCGCAATTTTATCTAAAGGAAAATCCACAACATCGGCAAAAATTGACCCGCTGATAAACCACAAACAGGCTACTGCAATAGCTTTTTTCATCCGTTATTCCTTATTCATTTGGCAAACTGTCGAAAGAGCATTGATAATCGCATCAATATTTTTTAATTGATAGATTTGGCGACAAAAATCCTCGGTTATTATCTCTTTAAAATAATAAGGTAATAACGACCTACTTTGAAGTACGGCCTGATGCTCTGTTTCAAGGGCGGCCAATCCTTGCAAATGTTGGTGAAAAATTTTCAAGGTATCAACCCAGGAGACTTGGTGCTGCTGTTGTGTTAATAATTGCTCGTAGAGCCAGGGTTTTCCTGTTCCTGAGCGCGATATCATAAAGGCGTCGGCGCGGGTTTGCTCGTATACCCGCACTAAACTTTCAAAATCAGCGATGTCGCCATTGGCAATGATAGGTATCGTAAGCGCATTTTTAACAGCCCTAACAACAGAAAAATCACAGGGTACGGCGTAGTCATCCGTCCAGCGTCTCGCGTGAACAATTAAACCGTCTGCACCGGCATCGGCTATTTTTTTTGCAAGCTCAACTGTATCCCTTTGCGCAAGAATTCGTATTTTAACGGTGAGTGGGCAATGAACTTGAGCACGCACCGCTTTAACTAGGGAAACCAAAACGTCGGGGTTGGTTAGTAATGCGCTCCCCGCTCCTTTTTTGCGAATTTTTGTTTTAGGGCATCCGCAATTTATATCAATGATATCCGCTCCTAAAGCCGCAAGCTGTGTCGCCGCTCGGGCCATCATCACCGGATCCGTGCCTGATAACTGATAAGCAAGCAACTTTTCATCGGGAGAACGGTATAAATAACGACCAATTGGGGAGTGCTTATGCACGACATCGGTGGCCGATAGCATCTCACTAACGCTGTAAGCCGGTGCTTTATAGTGCGCAAATAATCGACGAAAGGGGGCCGCGCTGTACCCGGCTAATGGGCCTTGGATCAAGCGGTTGGCTAAGCGCACCTTGCCTAAATAAAAAGGCGCGTTGAAATAAGCGGCGTTTTCCATAAATATCTTTAGAATTCAATCAAAATGCAAAAAAACTATTGTACCTGAATATATTGACCTCAAACCAGCGCTATTCTTCAACTTTTAAGAGGCCACATGGGTCGATTGGGTTGCACAGAAGCTGTTGTAAAAGTCAACCATCAGACACTTGGCAGACGGCTGTTTTCGCGTTAGGATGAGTTCTTTTCAAGCTTAGGTGACTTTCATGGAACACGCGATAGCGGCATCTGTGCAGCAACAATTTGCCCTCATTAACGACCATCTCAATCAGCGCATTCTTGGACAACCCGCGCTCGTCTCACGACTATTAATTGCTTTGTTGGCCGATGGCCATCTTTTAGTAGAGGGCGCGCCAGGGCTTGCTAAAACACGGGCGATTAAAGAACTTGCCGCAGCCGTAGAAGGCAGCTTTCACCGCGTGCAATTTACCCCAGACTTACTGCCGAGCGATCTGACTGGGACGGAAATATTTCGGCCGCAAGACGGCTCTTTTGAGTTTCAATCCGGTCCTATTTTTCATCATTTGTTGCTCGCCGACGAAATTAACCGCGCACCGGCCAAAGTACAAGCAGCGCTGCTTGAGGCCATGGCGGAAAGACAAGTAACTATCGGCCGTAAAACTTACCCCCTGCCGGAGCTATTCCTTGTAATGGCAACGCAAAATCCAATTGAACAAGAAGGGACCTACCCCCTCCCGGAAGCCCAGCTCGACCGTTTTTTAATGTATGTAAATATTGATTACCCAGACTCAGCCGTTGAACAACGAATTCTTGCCCTTGCGCGCGGTGAAGCATTAGGCTCACTCTCCAGCGCAGCCAATTTTGTTCACCTTACTCAAGCCGATTTATTTAAAGCGCGCCACCAAGTATTGCAGGTTCACATGAGTCCTGCTTTAGAAAACTATTTAATTGAGCTTATCATTGCAACACGAACTCCAGCGCCTTTTAGCAAAAAACTAGTGACGTGGTTGCGTTTTGGTGCAAGCCCTCGAGCAACCATCGCCTTAGATCGATGCGCCAAAGCGCATGCCTGGCTTAATAACCGAGATTACGTCACCCCCGAAGATATTCATGCTCTAGCCCACGATGTGCTACGCCATCGTATTCTGTTAAGTTTTGAAGCAGAGGCTGAGGGAATTACGAGCGATGACTTCATAACAGAACTATTACAAACGGTAGCGGTTCCTTAATGCCGCAAGGAAATGCACCATGACTTCTCCTTTAGTTGTTGAAATACAAGAATTAATTGCCTTAAAACAGCGGGTGCGGCGTGAACATTGCCGTCTGCCGGTAACGCGCGTGCAAGCTGGGAACCACCTGTCCCGTTTTCGTGGACGGGGGATGGACTTTGCAGAAACCCGCCACTATCAGGCGGGAGACGAAGTACGCCACATGGAATGGCGAGTCACGGCGCGAACGGGACGCCCGCACGTAAAGATATTTCAAGAAGAGCGTGAGCGCCCAGTAATTATAATGACCGACTTTAGCCCCAGTATGTTTTTTGGTACACGCCACGCACTAAAATCGGTTGTTGCAGCGAAGCTTGCCGCTTTAATTGCGTGGACTGCGGTCAAACAACAAGATAAGGTTGGAGCATTATTATTTGGCGCCGATACCAATTTTAATGAATTTACACCCCGGGCGCGTGAGGCAGGAATTATGCCGCTACTTGCCGGCCTAAGTGCGCGCAGTAAGCGATTACAGGATAAAAATAAGGTTGCTAGCACCTCTTCTTTTGTTGATGCTTTAATTCGATTAAAACGTGTGGCCCGTCATGGCAGTGTCCTTGTCATCATCAGCGACTTTTACCATCTATGCCCGGAAGCCGAAAAGCACCTGCGCCATCTGCAAGGTCACTGCAGTGTACTGATGTATCATTGCGCAGACGCTTTAGAGCTGGCCGCTCCTGCTGCTGGAAATTACGCCATTAGCAACGGCTCGTCGCAGCTTAGCTTTTCTACCGAAAAAAAATCCACTACCCACCGTTACCAACAGTGGTGTGCTGAGCGTCAATTGCTGGTAAAAAATGTATGCTGCCGCTTGCAAATCCGTTACTCATTGGTGCAAGCCTGCGATGACTTAGCCCAGACGATTGCTCAAACGTATTTGGGGAGGTCTGGTGATTAATCAAAATCAGGCTTTAGCGCAATTACGCGATATTCACCTACCCCCAGCAATAGGCGTGTGGCCCCTAGCCATTGGCTGGCGCATCCTGCTGGTTTTCACGTTTCTAACCTGTTGCAGTGCGCTCTATTTCGCGTACTGTCGCCGGTATCGGCCGAGTTATAAGCGCTTGGCTTTACGCCTATTAGCCGATTATGAAAAAAACTATCACCACCATAAAAACGCGCAGCAGTTTGCTCTACAAATTAGTGATCTACTCCGCCGGGTAGCGCTGGTTTATTATCCTCGAGCTGAGGTTGCCAAGCTGCATGGCCAAGCGTGGATCAATTTTTTAAACTGTACTGGTAAGCCTGATGCTTTCAGTGACCTAAACCCCAGCCTCACCCAAATTACCTATCAAGATTTGGCTTATGAGTTTGATTGTAAACCGCTCTATAATAGCGCACGCACCTGGATTAAAAAACGGAGTAAACCATGTTTGAATTAGCGAATCCATGGCTGCTGTTATTAGTTTTTATTCCATTTTTACTGTGGTATTGCGTGCCTAGTGCGCAATCAATCGCCTCATCGGCTCTACAGGTACCTTTTTTTGACTCTTTAAGCACGCTGGTAATTAACAAAAATCGCGCTTTTACTTTGTCTGTATTTTTTTACATAGTATGGTTCTTGTTAATTATTGCCTTGGCCGGCCCCCGTTGGGTCAGCGAACCGCTGCCAATGACCCGTGCCGGCCGCAACATCATGTTGGTTTTAGATTTGTCAGATAGTATGCAAATAGACGATATGCCACTGCACGGCACTCTTTATTCACGCTTAAGTGTTGTCAAGCGTGCTGCCACGCAATTTGTGCACGAACGTATTGGCGATAGAATAGGCCTGATTGTTTTTGGTACGCACGCCTATCTGCAAACACCGCTGACTTACGACCGAGCCAACGTGCTGGAGCGTATTAATGACGCAACGGCCGGACTTGCTGGTAAAACCACCTCCATAGGCGATGCTTTGGGCCTTGCCGTTAAGCGTTTGCAAGATGTTCCTCCTCAAAGTCGTGTGATAATTCTGCTTACCGATGGGGTAAACAACTCAGGAATTTTGGCGCCAATGAAAGCCGCCCAATTGGCGCGTGACGATAAAATAAAAGTGTACACTATTGGTCTTGGCTCACAAGAAAGTTCTTTTTTTGGGCAAAACAACGCTGATTTAGATGAGGAAACATTAAAATCCATTGCCCAAATGACCGGTGGTATCTATTACCGCGCGGTCGACCCCCGCTCATTACAGCGCATTTATCACACCATTAACAAGCTTGAAGAAGTTAAACAAGACGCTATGATTGTTCGTGTGCAATACGATTACTATTATTGGCCTGTAGCCGCTGCTTGGTTTTTAGTACTCTTCTGGCTGTTTTATAAACTGAACATCATTACAGGGCTAAACCGTTTAAGGAAAAAAAGTTCATGATAGCGTCGTTTCATTGGATACGGCCTTTTTGGCTGCTCGGATTCATTCCCTTACTGCTTTTAATTTTCTTGCGAAAAAAGTTGTACAAGCTATCCAGTTGGAGTCACGTCTGTGACGCGCCACTAATGGAGTTTTTAGTTATCGACGCACCAAAAAGATATTCCGCACTGGCGACCCTATGCACCGCCCTAAGCTTCATGCTTATAAGCTTAGCCGGACCTAGCTGGGTAAAATTAGCTGTTCCCAGTTATCAGAATAACGCTCCCAGAGTAATCCTATTGGATTTGTCTGAAGAGATGAATACAAAAGATATTAGCCCCAGTCGCTTAGCACGCGCAAAATTTAAGCTGCATGATCTCTTTCAACTAAAAACAGGCGATCTTTACGGACTTATCGCTTTCACTGAGCGTGCGTTTGTAGTTTCACCGGTTACAGAGGATGCAAACACTATCGACAGTCTGGTTGACTCTTTAACCACCGACATCATGCCCGTACAAGGGTATGTATTGAGCAATGCCCTTTTAGAGGCCGCAGATTTAGTCAAAAACGCCGGTTTTACTTATGGAAATCTTTTAGTCATTACCGCAAGCACACCCGACGCCGCATCCATAGCTACGGCGCGCGCGCTTAGCCGCCAAAAAATTACCACCTCCATTCTTCCTATAGGCAAAAATTCCAAGCTATCTTCTGAGTATAGACCGCTGGCTAAAGCAGGGAACGGTATGCTCTTGAGCTTTACCAACACCAATGAAGACCTTCAACAATGGCTTAAATCGACGCGCCAAAACGACAAGCTTGAACGCTTACAAAACGAGGCTGCACCTATTTATCGTGACGAAGGGCGATGGTTTTTAATCCCAGTATTGTTGCTGCTAGTACCCGTATTTCGTCGCAATTGGTTGCAAAGGATGGATGGATGAAAATTTTTATACTCAGTTTATTCCTGGTCACAAAAAGCTTTGCCTTCTCCTGGCAGGATTTATGGTTTACCCCGGATCAGCAAGGTCAACAATCCATGCAGAAGCACCGCTATAAAAAAGCGATGCAACAGTTTATGCCCGGCGATTGGCAGGCTGTAGCCGCTTACCGCCATGGGGACTTTGAAGCAGCGGCCAAACTAACTCCGAAGACGCCTACCGAGCTTAGTTATTATAATCAAGGCAACGCGCTGGCTCAGCTGGGGAAATACCCGCAAGCGCTGGAAGCCTACGACCACAGTTTAACCCTTAACCCTAATAATAAAGACGCCGTTTTTAATCGCAAACTTGTTGCGGATTTATTAAAAAAGCAACCCCAAGATACGAATAAAGACCATTCACAAAAAGACAACCTGCAAAAAGACGGGGACAGTAAGGACCCTCAGAATACTGACTCTGGTAGCGCTGCTAATAACGCTCATAAAAACAGGAAACCGGAAGCGAATAAGCCGCCCCCTAACCCTGAAAAAAATCCAACAAAGGACGGTGATCATAAAAAAACGGGGCCTAAAAATACAGAATCGAATCCCCGTAAAAATGAGAAAGATCAACCCGGCAAAGCGGACGATAAAGAGCCGGCTGCCGAGAAAGATGCGAACGGCACAAAGACCCCACAATCCAATACGGACGATGAAAAACAACAAGCTAAAGAACAATGGCTGCGTTTAATTCCAGACGACCCCGGTGGCTTATTACGGCAGAAATTTTTACGCGATTACTTGCATCGACAACAATAGGTGAACTTGTGAAATCTTATGTACTATTTATTGGATGTTTCATTCTCTCAGCCCTAAGCAATGCAGGAGTTCGCGCAACGCTTAGTGATACCACTATAGGTGCGGGTCAAAGCTTTCGCTTAGTAATTACCAATACGAGCGGCACCATAAAAACCAACACCGTGGAGCTGCAGCCGCTGCAACAGGATTTTTCGATTATAGGCAGTGAACAACAGGCGCAGTATTCCGTTGTTAATGGGCACGCGTCCATTTCCAGTCAGTGGATTATCACGCTCATACCAAAGCATACCGGCAGTTTAACCCTGCCTTCTTTAAAAATTGAGCATGAAAACACCAATCCATTAACTATAGAAGTTAAAAAAGAGACGGCGGAAACGATTAACTCAGCGACAAGCAAACAAGATGATGCCATTTTACTGCTTGCCTCTGTGGATAAGACGCAACCCTACCTTAACGAGCAGGTCGTTTATACGGTTAAACTTTTAAACAGCAAGCAGCTGATTGATGCCGCATTTCAAGCACCTACGATCAAAGAGGGTTTGCTTTTTCCTTTAGGAGAAAGCAAGCGTTATCAAACGACAAAAAATCAAAAAATTTATAATGTTGAAGAGCAGCAATACGCGATTTTTCCACAAAAAAGTGGGTCTGTTTCCATCCTTTCACCACGATTTAATGCATTGGTATTCAATCACGCACCACAACAGGTGGCGGCTGTAGCAAATCCCATCGGTTTACACGTGCAGCCTGCACCGCCTCATCAAGGTCGGTGGTTTCCGGCAAAAGACGTGCAGCTTAGTGAAACATTTGATACCAAGCTTGATAAGGTGGCTCAAGGAACAAGTATTGTGCGCACCATAACGGTAAAAGCCCGGGGTACGCCCGCGCAGTTAATCCCAGAGCTGCATTTCAGCACCCAGGATAAATTCAGCGTATACCCGGAAAAACGGAGTGAAAAAAATCAGCTTATTGATGGTGAGCTTGTCGCGCAAAACCAAATAAAACTCTCTTATTTAATTAAAGAAAGCGGCCCTATTAGACTCCCTAAAGTGCAACTTAACTGGTTTAATACTTCCACTAAAACCGCTGTCACAGCAACCCTGGCACCCGTTGCATTTACAGCCAGCGCAAGTCCGCAGTTGCCTACTAAAAAAGCCCCTATTAAAGTCCCTGAAACTCCTGCAGCAGTCGCTACACCCCTCAAAAATAACCAAGTGGCATTACCTTTAGTGATAATAGTGCCAAGCCTCGGTCTGGTTTTGGCGGGGCTTATTGCGTTCACGGTTATCCAGCGAAGAAAAAAATTCAAACCCTCAGAGCAAAATTTTGATATGGCCGCCTTTAAAATTAGCTGCAGCAAGAAAGACGCGGTAAAAATTCAACAGCAATTAATGCTTTGGGCGAAAAAGATGTGGCCGGATGCGCCCATTGTAAATACAACTGCTGTAAAAAAATTAATTAACGACGAACAAGGAAGCCGTTTGCTGGAAGCACTTAATCTAGCACTGTACAGCGCTGACAAAAACCCCAGCTGGCAGCCCTTACAGTTATGGAATTATATCAATAATTTTAGAAAGCCTAAAACCCCGACCAAAAGTCGGGGTCTACCCTCTATCAACTCAAACACTTGAGCCGAAAAGTGTACAGGCACGAAAGCGTTACGTTTAAACCGTAGGGAATCCGCGGGATTAACCAAGTTCTAAGCGTGCGTAAGCGGCTTAGTCCTCCAATAACTGCTACGCCTTGTTGGCCAAACGAAGCGCGTAGCGATACCAGACAATCCCTTTAGGTGCGAGGAAGAGTTACCCCTGTTTGACCTTGGTATTTGCCGTTTTTATCACGATAAGAAACCGCACATACCTCATCGGACTCCAAGAATAGCATCTGCGCTATCCCTTCATGGGCGTATATTTTCGCCGGTAAATTAGTGGTATTGGAAAATTCTAGGGTTACGTGCCCCTCCCACTCAGGCTCAAGTGGAGTCACATTTACAATAATTCCACAGCGGGCATAGGTTGATTTGCCAACACAAATAGTTAAAACATTACGTGGTATACGAAAATATTCGACCGTGCGCGCAAGGGCAAACGAGTTTGGTGGGATAATGCAAACATCGGATTTAACGTCGACAAAACTGTTGGAATCAAAAGCTTTAGGATCCACAATTGCTGAATTAATATTAGTGAAAATTTTGAATTCATCGGCACAACGCACATCGTACCCATAACTTGAAACTCCGTAGGAAATAATACGTCCACTGGTGTTTTCACGAACTTGTCGACCTTCAAATGGGCTAATCATATCCTGTTCCATAGCCATTTTTTCTATCCATTTATCTGATTTAATCGCCATGATTTCTCCAATCAAACATGCTTTAATTAAAAGTACACACCCACTTGGGCGATCAGGGTGTTCGCAGAGCGTCCTGTTCCCATAGTGTTGTCATTCGTTCTCCCGGGCGCGGAGGCTCCGTTTGCAAAGCTCTTTGTGCCATAATCTCGATCGTGTCGATATTCAAGACTTTCAACCGTATCTTTCCATATGGAAATACTATACAAACCACTAATTCGGTTTTTAGGAAGGTTTAAAGCTAGGGTTTCTTGCGACCATTGGTAACCTAGAGCAAATGAGGAGGGCTTGGTAAAGGAAATGAACGTTACACCCGCCTCAAGTTGCGCGGCCTTTGGTTTGGCTCCTCGGCCGTTATAGCTTAAATATTGAGGTTTAAAAGCTTTGCTAGCACCAACCCACTCCGCCGTAAAACTATACCTATCAATGCTGATGTTGGCATGAATATCCAATCCTGGCACTTCTTCAACGGCCTCGTTACCGTTTGTTGGTGAAGCAAAGCCGCCAAAGGTGGTAAGAGGAGCTGAGCCTGTTGATTGCATTCCTTGCGAATCCGTAATAGAACCAATGACGCCTACGCCAATATCACCGGATGCAACTGGATTAAAAAATGAATATCCGAGATTAACCCCGCCAATATCCGAGTGACCTAAGGTTGTTTCGGATATAAAACCATAGACCGCGGCATAAGGCCCGGAGACTTGTTGCGATTTATAACCCAAAATAAAGGGTCTTGTTTTCGTTCGGCCGAGCAACATCGTTAGCGGTGAGCTAATCATTGCTGACGAATAACGTCCATAGGGTGCGTAGAGCTGTCCTGCTGTGAAGTAGAAAGGGGTTTTATCCAAATTACCAATATTGACAAAGCCTAATTTCAAATCAAAAGAAGAGTTGGAGACACGCGGCCCAACAACCGGTGGTGACTCATCGTAGGCAATAGACATAAAAGCTTCTACGTATCGATTCACAATGGCCGCCACGTCTAATTCACTGGAGCCTAAAGTTAAATCATTACTTCTTTTATTACTGTAACTCCGATTGTAGGAGGCAACCGGCTCCGCTTTCCCGCTGATAGCAATTATGGGGATATTAGGCACAGGATAGCCAATTTTTTCATAGGCACGATAGAATTTTCTTCGTTGCTGCATTAAGCGTAAATCTCGATTTATACTTGAAATATTAACTAAATAATCGGAGCCGTCAAACGCTTGTCTATCTCCGGTGTAGGGGGATGTGACTACCGGCGTTCCGGCAATGTAGGTGACTACCCGCTCGTCTGAAATTAATGCGGTTGGGTAGAGGCCACGAGACGGTGGCGGTTTATCTAAGGTGTGCACTGATAAAGCGGAGCTGTGGTAGATTTTTTCTTTTTTATTTGGTGAGGAAACCGGTTGTTCTTTTTTAGTTTCAACGGCGGGTAAATCGATGGGTGCGTTATTTATTTTTTTTTGAAGCTGTTTAATTTGCTGCTGCAGTTTTTGAGTTAGACTTTGTAGGTCTTCAATTGATTTTTCCGTGGACGGGGCAGCGTATATTGTTTGCGTTATCAATACTAAAAGGGTTAAAGCTGTACATCTCATGCAAAAAATCTCCTACATTATTCGTTACTAATCATCGGTGCCAACAGCTCGTTGATACAAGTTTCCAATTATTGTTTTGAAAGTACTTACCTGTAACTAATAAAGTTACTTTCAAAATAAGCGCAGATTATACCCTCAATACAAAATTATGCGATGTTTTGCAGGAGTTTTTATTTATGTTTATTTGCATGCAAGCCTATTTGGCGCTTTATGCTGTAGCTTATTTAGCCACTTTAGCGTCACACTTGTCTCGTTCCTAGTGCCAGTTATTGGTTTGCCGTCGTTTACACCCTGAGACAACGACCGTGCCAGGTCATCACTTTTTAAGGTGCGACTTTTAGAAGATTGTGCTGAAAACTTCACTTTGGAAATGTAGGATTTTAATGAATTGACTGCGTTAATACCGGCTTAACCCGGAGAGCTAAACCGATCAGTAAAAACCAACTTGATGCTTAAAAAAGGATGGCGCACCGAATCAGGCGTCGTCCACAACCACCAATTCACGCTACAATAAGCTAGGTTTGCCTCGACAGCACTAAGACGCACCAAAGTCAGAAAATTTTTTAATGCTTTAAAACGCCCTATTTTTAACTATAGACTTGCTTCTATAATCCGCTTGCCACAACTGAATTGGATTACAAAATAATTTGAGCAACCAAGAATTAGCGTTTGAAAGTCGGAAATACAAATCCCACGTTGGCACTCTGCAAGCTGGTAAATTCTACGCGTTTCCTATCCATTTCATTGAAATATAGGGCCCAGACAATCCAAAATTAGCCTCAGCCAATTGCATCGGGCCGCTAAGGACGGCTTGAATAGCGCCCCAGTATTGCATCAGGTTATACCCACCTTCAATGTTCACCGTTCCTTGCGGTAGAGGATGGCTGTAATTGGCTCCTAATTTCGCCTCAAACTCGGGAACCAGATTTTTTTTACTGCCAAAAATAGAGCTTGCTATTAAGCCGTTACCATAAAGTGTTGACATATTATAGCGTGAGCTGCCGTATAACAGAGACGTGCTTGCACCGGCAACGATTTGCAGACTGGGAATTATTCGGTAACTGTAACTCATAGCAAATCGAGGCCCAACCCCGCTGTAATCATTAGACGTATCTGAAGAGACGCCTTGGGTTGTGGCAAAATATACGGGGGGTATATTGAAATAATCGGTGTGGTCAACACGAAGTTTGGAGTACTGAAGGCCCGTAGAAATATCAGCCCTAACTTTGTCAGAAAAAATAATTTTTTGATTAAAATCTACGTTTAACTGACTAAGTTTGTTAGCCAACAGCTGAGAATATGGGGCAGTGACAACCAGTGCGCCTGTACCCGTTAATTGCGTATACGACCCTGTTAGTGGGGCGGTTCTGTTTTTATTGGAATAATCAAACCAACTTACAGTAATATCATTACCCTTATTGGTTCTGTATCCTGCTGTTAAACGATAGCCCCAATTGCTATCCGTGTTTGAATTATTCAGGCCACCGGCTGATGCGGGACTAAAAGCAAAGTTATCGCTATAAAGCGATTTTAAATACAAGGATTGCGCTTCTATTAACCATTGATTTGTAGCGCAAGGTTGCAAAACATTGAGCTTATTGCAGATTGGAGGCAAAGCTCCCATTGTTCCTGCCCATACTGAAGAGCTAACAAAAAAAACACTCAACAATAGAACTACCCTATTTATCATCTACCCATCCTTTTGATAAAAAAAAGCCCATCTAAGATGGGCTTTACGTTTTAAATGTGCTTGCTAACTATACAACGTTACCAACCCATTTAAGACCAACGTAAGGACCGTGTAAAGCGAAGTCATTTTCATTACCGGTAGAAACGTTAGTTTGAGCACTTAAATAGTCAACCCACATGTAACCAGCGTCAATAGTAATGTCGCCTTGTGCCATAGCGTGAGTGTACATTGCGCCTAATTTAGCTTCGAATTCTGGAACGATAACAGTTCTAGAACCGTTGAAAGTGCTAGCAAAAGCAGCATTGTTGCTTACGCTTGAAAAGCTGCTGTCGCCAACTAATAAAGAAGAAGCACCGTTACCATAGATTGCTAAACCGTTGCCTAAGTCATAAGACATATCAGCACCGATACGTGGGCCAACACCGTCGAACTTAGATTCAGCGTTAGCAACAGACGCACCAGACACGCTTCTTAGATCATTTTTGATACGAGCGTATTGTAAACCACCGTGGAAACGGATTGTTTTTTGAGCACTGAAATCTACAGTTTGACCAAACTCAGCATTCACAGCATCCCAACGAGGCTCTACAGAAAGAGTAGTTAAACCGCCGCCAAAAGCAGAGAAATTGAAAGTATGAGAAGTTTCGTCGTTACCTAAATGATACCAGTTAACATTGAAATCATTACCAGTGTTGAAATGATAAGCGGCTTCTACTTTAAAACCCCAGTTCCAATCGTTATCGAATTCACTGAAGATTGCTGTAGGAGTAGCTGTTGCACCAGCAAATTCATTACCCGTTGTTTGTAAATAAAGAGCTTGAACACCGAAAGCCCAAGCTGTTCTTTCGCAAGGAACTGTAACATTTCCAGGTGTGCAAACAGGACCCATTGTTCCTGCAAAAGCAGCACTACTGCCTAATACAAGTAGAACAGCACCTGCTGTCTTTTTCAAATTTAACATGCTTCATCTCCACTTTTTTATTATTAATTTCCGGTATATGCCGCCAAACCACACAACATGACTAACGACAGTACGCAATCATCGCTCTAACCGAGAACGTACATAGACAAATTATTAAACGCCTCTAGTGCAAAGTCAACACTAATTTTATTTAATTATTATAAATTTCATAAACCGATTACTCATCAAGCTTTTATAAACATTCTGAGAATGCTTTTTAAAACCTTAATTAATAAAAGATTACAAACTTTGCAATTATGCACGTGTGGAGAATAGTAGTATTTAAATGAAAAAGCAAACTCCTATTTAAAATTTACTCGTTTTTTATTACATATCGCTATTTTTGTCATTTAAAACCCGATATTTACACTTTGCTAACAGTTATTCTCCGTGTCCGTCCAGCCCTTGCGTACATTATTGTTAACGCCGTGCTCTATCGATTGCTCTAAGCTGTGGTATTCTTAGGCACAAATTCACCTTTTGGGGTTGCGATGGAAACAATTGAGATAACCCGTCCCGATGATTGGCATGTTCATTTGCGTGATGAATCGTATTTATTGGATACGGTACCTGCATCAGCCACCCACTATGGACGAGCGTTGGTAATGCCGAACCTCAATCCGCCGGTTACAACGCTTCAATCATTATTAGATTACCGGCAACGTATCATCGACAACAATTGCGAGTCGCGTGATTTTTCCCCACTAATGACTTTTTATCTTAATAATACTGTTGACGCGGATGAATTAATCGCCGCTAAACACCATCCTTTTATTGTTGGCGGCAAACTTTATCCGGCAGGAGCAACAACAAACTCCTCCGCTGGAGCGACTTGTCTTGAGTCTTTATACCCGCTTTTTGACATTATGCAGCAACAAAATCTTGTCTTGCAAATTCACGGCGAATTAGCTCGCGGCGATATTTTTGCACGTGAGCGATTATTTATTGAACGTAATTTGAAACCTATCGTTGCGGCTTTCCCAAAACTGCGCATCGTGCTTGAACACATTTCAACTAAATCTGCGGTGGACTTTATAACAACAGCTCCCGACTGTATTGGCGCAACTATCACGCCGCATCACTTGTTATACAATCGCAACCATTTGTTAGCTGGGGGCCTACGTCCGCATTATTATTGTCTGCCTATTCTGAAAACAGGCCGCGATCAACGTGCGCTGCAAGCCGCCGTTTTATCTGGTAATCGCAAATTCTTTGCAGGCACCGACAGCGCCCCCCACATTCAGACAAATAAAGAAAGCGCTTGCGGCTGTGCGGGCATCTATTGCGCACCGTTTTCACTGTCTTTTTACGCGGAGTTTTTCGCCCAGCACAATCGGTTACCGCTTTTAAACAATTTTATGTCGCGATACGGTGCCGATTTTTATCAGCTTCCTTATAATTCAGGACATTTAATACTTGCGCCAAAAAAAATTACTATTCCAGCACGTCTTCCTCTAGGGCATGATTGGGTGGTTCCGATGGGTGCAGGAGAATCGTTGCAATGGAGCGTTTGTGAATACTTTTGATGCGGTTGTACACAATAAATTGAATCAACGTTTTCGAGGGTTTTTGCCCGTAATTGTTGATATAGAAACGGCCGGGGTCGTCCCTCATGTACATGCTTTATTAGAGATTTGTGTCGTATTAATTGATATTGATGCCGATGGACATTTTTATCGTCAATCGTCACATTTTGAACATGTTTTACCTTTTGCAGGCGCTGAGCTGGATCCCGCTTCTTTGGCTTTCAATGGTATTGACCCTTACCAGCCTTTACGATTCGCGCTTGAAGAACCTCAGGCATTAACCAATTTATTTAAACCTATCAAGGATGCTTTGAAAAAAAGTAAATGCCATCGCGCCGTTTTAGTCGGGCATAACGCTTGGTTTGATCTATTGTTTCTTAAAGAAGCAATTAAGCGTTGTAATTTTAAATCGCCTTTTCATGAATTTACCTGCTTTGATACCGCAACCTTAGCCGGGTTTTTATACGGGCAAACGGTCTTAGCAAAAGCCGTTAAGTGCGCAGGAATTTCTTTTGATGCAAACGAGGCCCATTCGGCAATTTACGATGCGGAAAAAACAGCGGATTTATTTTGCACCATGCTAAATACTTGGCGCAACCTTGTTATTACATAACCGCGGTCGTTGCGATACGCGAGTGGCAGCGACCACGGACTGTCCCCTTACTCAGCAGTTGCTTTCTAAAAATGCGTTCAACTGAGCTTTAGTCAGCAAACCCATTTGTACCGCTTCAACCTGCCCATTTTTGAACAACATTAATGTTGGAATACTGCGCACACCGTACAACGAGGCCGCCTGGGGATTTTCATCAATATTAATCTTAACAAAACTCACACTGCCATCATTTTCTTGTGCTACTTCCTCTAACACAGGAGTAAGTGCGCGGCATGGTCCACACCACTCAGCCCAAAAATCTACCAATACAGGCTTTGTCGATTTAACTACATCCTGTTCAAAGTTGGAATCCGTAACGGCTTCAATTGTAGTACTCATAATCACCTCAGTTGGATAAATATCTTCATTATTATAGATCACCGGCCTGTGCTTGCAAAATGCTTATTGCAGCAACCGCCGCTGTTTCTGCGCGCAGAACACGCGAACCTAACATGAGTGGTTTGCACCCATGGGCGTGTAAGGACATAACCTCATTATCACTAAAGCCTCCCTCCGGACCTATAAGAAGACCGATGTTAGTACTAAACCGATAGTTACGCCACGAGGCGCTCCCTCCGGGATGCAGCATATAATTATCAACAGCGCTTGGTTTTTTAATAAAATTTATTAACCCCTGAACATCTTGAATACCCGGTATAGTATTGCGACCGCATTGCTCGCATGCGGATATAATTATGCGTCGCCATTGGCGGTATTTTTTTTGCAAAGCGTCATTAGACAGTTTTACGCTGCAACGTTCGCTGCTAAGCGGTACAATACCGGTTACCCCTAACTCAACCGCTTTTTGTATTATCCATTCCATGCGATCGTCTTTTACTAATGCTTGCGCCAAATGAATTTGGCAGCTTGATTCTTTATCCATCAACTCTGCGCTATCAATTTGTACGGTTACCTCTTTTCTAGTAATGGCAGTAATAGTGGCAGCATAAACGCAGTTATCACCATTAAATAATACCAACGGTTGACCAATGGTCAGGCGCAATACCACCACCGTGTGATGGGCAGCTTCGGCGTCTAAACGCAAGGTTTCGCCAGGCAGATAATTTCCTGGCTGAAAAATGCGCACCTGTCTATTTTTTACGCCCATTGCTAAGTAGCACGAACAATAAAAATCAATAGGCTCACAAACGCTATTAATCCAATGGCAAGAATGCCCATGGTCATGGCGCTTTTGCTCATTTTTTCACGGCTAAACTGCTCTGGCTTATTTTTGATCGTTCGGTACAACCACCAAATAATCAGCCCTGCTCCCAGTAATCCTAATATTTGATAAAGTGTTTCCATGGTAATCCTCAGTTTGTTGAAAACGCGTCCGAAAATACATCCCTAGCTTGGACTTTGTTGGTTAGTAACTGCTCTTTAGTTGCGAACGCCATGTCAAAAGGCCCCGCAATTACTATTTGGTATAATTGTAAATCGGTTGGATGCGCCTCTAGCACCACATGCGCTAATTTTTTTTTAGTATCCTGTTCTGGCACTAAAGGAAAATAATTAAAATTTTTATTACTGCGCTGCCAGTCGCGTACTTGTGCATCACAGTATAAATCATCTGCTGCGCGTGCGCCCCAGAAAAGCTCTAAGCGCCGCGAATCCTTCGCCGCAAAAAGATGCTCAAACATTGCCTTAATTGGGGCAAAACCCGTTCCACCGGCAATAAAAATAATTGGCCTCGCACGCGCAAGCACTTCCAGATGGCAATCCCCTAGAGGAACTCGAATACGCAGTTTTTGTAACAGACTAGCACTTTGCATGAAAGGTATTCGTGCGTTGTGTGCGTCGTGGCGAATGTGCAATTCATAGTTTTTATCATTACAGGCGTTCGCTATAGAATAGGACAGCAGTTGTTGACGGTGTTCAATTTGGAGATATTGGCCGGGTTTATATTTGATAAACACCGCCGGTTTAATAAGTACCTTAAAGACGGTATCGCTCAGTGAAGTTATCGACATTACCGTTGCATCTGTTATCTGCACACTCACAGAGTAATCCCCAGTTCCTGCCAATAGCCGTTTACTTTCGCCACTATATCCTCATCCATGGTTATAGTTTTTCCCCATTCACGAGAAGTTTCACCCGCCCATTTGCTCGTTGCGTCCATACCCATTTTCGATCCTAAGCCGGAGATTGGAGAGGCAAAATCAAGGTAATCGATTGGTGTATTATCCACCATAACGGTATCGCGCAATGGATCCATTCGAGTCGTAATTGCCCAAATTACATCCTGCCAATTGCGGGCATCAATATCCTCGTCACAAACGATGACAAATTTTGTATACATAAACTGGCGTAAGAAAGACCACACCGCCATCATAATGCGCTTAGCATGACCGGGATATTGTTTATGAATAGTGACCACCGCTAAACGATAGGAGCACCCTTCGGGCGGCAAATAAAAGTCCACAATTTCAGGAAATTGCTTTTGCAATAGAGGGATAAAAACTTCATTTAGTGCCAAACCAAGAATCGCCGGCTCATCTGGTGGGCGGCCTGTATACGTGCTGTGATAAATAGGCTGACTACGGTGGGTTATCCGCTCTACGGTAAAAACAGGAAAATTTTGTACTTCATTATAGTAACCCGTGTGATCCCCAAAAGGACCTTCTGGGGCGCTTTCTGTAGGGTCAATATAACCTTCTAAAATAATTTCAGCATTGGCCGCCACATGCAAATCATTGCCTATACATTTAGTAAGCAGCGTTCGTTGCCCTCGTAATAACCCGGCAAAAGCGTATTCCGATAAGCTATCAGGGACCGGGGTTACCGCCGCTAAAATGGTCGCCGGATCCGCCCCAAGTGTTACAGCTATAGGAAAAGGCTGCTTTGGGTATTTGATTTTCCAAGCTTGAAAATCCAGAGCACCACCACGATGGGACAACCACCGCATGATTAATTTATTTTTACTTAGCAGCTGCTGACGGTAGATGCCCATATTCTCACGGGTTTGCAGGGGGCCTTTTGTGGTTACTAATCCCCAGGTTATGAGGGGGGCTGCATCCGAGGGCCAGCAGGTTTGAATGGGTAAGCGTGTTAGGTCCACATCGTCGTATTCAACCACATGCGCTTGGCAGGGTGCATTCGTTACGTACTTTGGCGCCATCGTTAAAGCATGTTTTAGTAAGGGCAATTTACTAAAAGCGTCTTTGAAACCTTTAGGCGGCTCCGGTTCTTTTAACGCCGCCAATAATTTACCCACTTCACGCAACGCTGAAATATTTTCCTCTCCCATGCCTAGAGCTACCCGCTCTACAGTGCCAAAAAGATTGGTCAATACGGGAATGGAGCTGTTAAGAGGATTGGTAAAAAGCAACGCCGGGCCTTGTTGGCGCAAAACTTTGTCGCTTATTATGGTCATTTCTAAATTGGGTGACACCGGATACTGCACACGAGTTAAAAGCTTACGCGCTTCAAGTTGCGCAATAAAATCACGTAAATCAGCGTATTTCATACCGACCCTAATAAAAATGGATAGAGTATCGCATAAACAGATTGAGCATTGCACCCGGATAGTTATTTTTTTATTCGCATTATTCCAGGGCTGGCTGAATTAGCGGAATAATGTATAATCGCTGTTCATCGTGTTTATGAGAATTTCATGGCTTTTAACTTAATAATTTGTGTCATGCTTGTTTTGAGTACTGTCTGCATTGTAGCAATGTTTTATAAATTGTTTCATCAACCAAAAGTTGTAGTATCTACATTAGACACGATTAAGCTTGTTGGCACAGGAATTACCTCCTTTATTGCCGACACTCTGGGGCTCGGCAGTTTTGCGGTCACCATTGCCCTGTGTAAATTTTTTTCTATTTTCCCCGACGAAGAGCTTCCTGCTGTTAACAATGGGGCACAAGTTATCCCGGGTATTATAGAGTCTTTATTTTTTATAAAATTAGTAAACGTAGATTTAACCACACTCTTGACACTGGTTATTGGTACCTGCATTGGTGGTTTAATTGGTGGAGCGGTCATAAGCCATTTAAGTAAACAAGCCATTCGCCTTGCGATGATGAGTTGTTTTTTATTATTAATAGCGTTGCTTCTCGCCCACCAATTCAATCTGATGCCTGTTGGTGGTGATGTGATGGAGTTGCACGGGACAAAACTTGCAATTGGGTTTATCGCTATGATTATCTGCGGCAGTCTTACCTCGGTTGGGATCGGTTTGTTTGTAATGGTGCAAGGGGTATTGTTTTTGCTTAATGTCTCACCAAGCGCGGCTTTCCCAATAATGACTACCGCCGGTGCTATGCAACAGCCATTAACCACTATGGTATTTTTACAACAAGGAAAAATACCCCTTAAAAAAACACTTATCCTGAGTTTGTCCGGTTGTATTGGGGTGTACATCGCCACCCAAATTTTCCCACACCTCACTATCTCATGGTTGCACACCTTATTATTATTTATTTTATTCTATAATCTTTACGCTATTAGCCGTACCTATTTCCAACAACGCGCCCTAAGCAATTTGGCGGTGGCTCGTTCTGCAGAATCGGGTGTGGCTTAACAACAAAAACGAGGTCAGTCTATGGATGAGTTTATTAGTAAGTCTCAAAAGAAAAGGGATGCCGAGTTTTTGCAAAAAATCGGGGTGCAGCTCATTGATTTATCCCTTGAAAAACTGGACTCCTTACCGCTTGTTGCTCCATTAAAAGAAGCTGTTTTGACCGCCAAGCGATTAAAAAGTCATGGCGCTGTTCGTCGGCAAGCGCAGTTAATAGGTAAACTGATGCGCAAAGTTGATGCCGAAGAAATTATAGCGGGGCTGGACGCCCTTGAGGCCGAAGACAGCGCTAAAACCCAAAATTTTCACCACTTGGAAGTCTGGCGCAGCCGTCTATTAAGCAATGATAAAACAGCTATTACCGAATTTTTAAGCAACTATCCAACCGTCGACAGCCAACAATTGCGCCAGCTTATAAAAAAAGCAATTGCCGAACGCGATAACGTACAATCACTAGGCGCAAGCAAAACCTTGTGGCGTTTTTTAAGGTCCAATTTACAATGAACTACTCTTTATTTATTAGTTGCGCAAAAGGCTTAGAATATTTACTTGAAAATGAAGTTCGTAGCCTGGGTCTGGACGTAAGCCGCGTCAATCCGCAAGGTGTTTTTGGTGAGGCCTCTATTTCGGTACTCTATCAATTATGCCTGTGGTCGCGTCTTGCTAATCGCGTTCAGCTTATTTTATTTAGCGGCGAGGCTTGTGACGAAAAGTCGCTGTATCAATTAGCACGCGATTTTGAGTGGAGCTCGTTATTTACCGTTGATAAAACCGTCGCTATCGAGTTTCACGGTACGTCTGCAACTATTCGAAATTCAATGTACGGCGCTCAAGTTGTAAAAGACGCCATTGTCGATTATTTTCGAGCACTGCATGGTGACCAAAGGCCAACTATCGATAAAGATAACGCGAATATTAGGCTTCATGCGCATTTAAAGCGCGATGTTTTAACGGTGAGTTATGATTTATGCGGTTACAGTCTGCATCAACGTGGATACCGTCAATTCACCGGAGAGGCGCCCCTTAAAGAAACCTTGGCCGCTGCGATGTTAATTCGCGCAAATTGGCCGGAGCTTGCGGAGCAATCTTACTCGCTGCTTGACCCTTTTTGTGGGTCGGGAACGGTTGTAATTGAAGCGGCGATGATGGCGGCAAATAGAGCGCCAGGACTGCTGCGTCACGATCAGTCTTTCCAATACTGGCAGGCTAATCAGCCTGAAATATGGCAAAGCTTATGCGAAAAAGCACGCGCTGCGGTTAAACCGCTCGCTACTAAGTTAGTGGGAACCGATATAAATCCACAGCTTATCATGCACGCGTACGCCAATGCCGAGCGTGCCGATGTGTTGCATATTGTCCAGTTTGCCCAAGGTGATATTAGCGATGCGCAGGCGTCCTCGCCAAAAGGCTTACTCATTTCCAATCCTCCTTATGGCGAGCGACTGGGTGATGCGTCCCAATTGGTTCCTCTTTACCAAAAATTGGGCCGTTCAGCTTTTGAGCACTTTCAGGGATGGCAAGCGGCTTTTTTGACCTCCAATCCGGAGTTGGCTAAAGCTACCGGCCTGCGCTCAAACAAACACTACACGCTGTATAATGGCCCTTTAGAATGTAAACTCTATTGCTTGTCCATAGACGCTGCTAACAAATTAAAAACGCACAGCAGTCGCGTTTCCTTTTCAGCGGGCGGCGAAATGCTTGCTAATCGGCTGCTGAAAAACAAACATCACCTTAAAAAATGGATAGCGCGTGAAAATATTAGTTGTTATCGGATATACGATGCAGACTTGCCTGAGTATGCCTTTGCAATCGATGTCTACAACGATCATGTTGTTTTGCAAGAATACGCAGCCCCCTCCTCCATCGACGCTAGTAAAGTCGAAAAGAGACGACAAGAAGTACTGCACGTTGTTCCCGCTGTTTTAGGCGTTGCTGCTGAGAACGTAATCCTGAAAAGCCGCAAACAGCAAAAAGGCAGCAATCAATACCAAAAGCTCGCCAGTACGCATGCCGGTATGGTTGTTACGGAAGGCCGCGCTAAATTAAAAATAAATGTGCACGATTACCTGGACACCGGTCTATTCCTAGATCACCGGCTGCTTCGATTGCAATTTGCAAACCTGCGCCCTGGCAGTAGCTTCCTCAACTGTTTTAGTTACACCGCCTCAGCCAGCGTGCACGCCGCGCTTGCTGGCGCCTTTACTACAAATGTCGATTTATCAACCACCTACCTTAATTGGGCTGAGGAAAATTTTAAACTTAACCGTATTGACTGCTCACGCCATCAATTTGTGCAGTTTGACTGCTTGCAATGGCTGCAAATAAGTCGCGATACTTTTGATGTAATTTTTCTAGACCCTCCCAGCTTTTCTAATTCAAAAAGAATGGACACGACCCTCGACATTCAGCGGGATCATGTAGCCCTTATTCATGCAGCCATGAGACTTTTAAATCCCGATGGCTGCTTGTACTTTTCAACCAATTTACGCCATTTTAAAATTGACCAAAGCCTGAATGACGACTATCAGGTAGCAAACATCACTGCCGCAACTATTGATATTGATTTCAAAAGAAATGCCCGCATCCACCACTGTTTCACTATACAAAAAATCTGATGCTTGCGTATTCGTGCAAGCAAGTTGGGCAAAGCCGGAAAGATAATTAGAAATTTTTAAAAAATAGCGTAAACTAGGAAATTAGCTGAATTATTAAGGAGAATACTATGTTAGGTTGGGCGTTGTTGTTTTTAATTATGGCGCTGGTTACCGCCGCCTTCGCGTTTAGAGGGGTAAATTCGGTGCACAGCAATGTAGCCAAGGTTGCCTTTTTTTTATTTATTTTACTTTTTGTAGGACTTTTGGCAATGAGCTTGCTAGGACAGGGAACACCCGCTGTACCTAATGTAGCCAACGCTTAAATAGAGTGCGGATTAATAAATCCTAATCTAAAACCCAGCATTAAGAATACAAACAAGCATAATGATAAGGCGATTCGCCAGGTTAGCGCTTTCACAGTGCGGTTGGACTTGCCTTCGTCTCGGACGAGAAAAAAAAGTCCGCTCCCCAGCGCCAAAAAAATGATGAGCATTACAATTAAAACAATAACTCTGGTTAGCATAGTTTTCCTTGGTGGGCCTCGATGCACATGAAGGTTGCTATCAACCGGGAGCTATTCAATGCAGCAAACAACACCCAATATTTCTCAAGCGACCCTGAATTGTTGCACCAACGAGACTGCGTACGGCAAAAAAATCGATTGTACAAAATTATCCTAACGCTGAATACTAAAACGCCGTCTGTTTTTATATATTTAACAGTTATAACTCTAAAAACCGTGCCCAATAAATTTGTAGAATGACTTTTTTTCGTTATAATGGCCATCTTTCAAAACGCCTGTACGTGGCGGTTTGTAAAGCGCCTACCTTGGCATTAAAAATGCGGCCATATTCCTGAGGAATTTATAATCGTAAACGTTCGTATAAAACCCAGTCTAAAAATGTCTTTGCTTACCTTTGTAGGCATTAGCTGTTTGTTATCCTTAGGTTTTTGGCAGCTGCATCGCGCCGCTCAAAAGAAGCAAATGCTTGCTGCGGCTAGCCACCAACAGCATAAACCCGCTGTATGGTGGCAACCTGACGGATCTCTTCCTATTCAGTATCAAAAGATACAGTTACAAGGCCGCTATTCTCAGCACAGCTTCCTACTCGATAATCAATTTTACAACCACCAATTTGGTTACCATGTGTTAACGGCTTTAGAACTAGATAACAACAGCATTATTCTAGTAGATAGAGGATGGATTGCCGCGCATCGGACTCGAACGTCGTTCCCGCTGATATCCACTCCGACCAGCGTACAAACTATCCGTGGGCAGGTGTATTACCCCAATTCTGGCGTGTGGATTTTAGGACAAAATTTAGATGAAAAATCGGCTGATTTAGCGGTAATTGAAAAATTTGATCAACAAATTATTGGAGATTTTTTGCATAAAACCGTCTATCCGTTTATCATTCGCCTCGACTCAAAAGACAAAAACGGATACGTGCGCGAATGGCCTATTATTGCCATGACCGCAGAAAGACATATTGGCTATGCTGTGCAATGGTTTGCTATGGCAGCTGTTCTTTTAATTATTTTTCTAGGTTTAAACAGGAACCCGCTGAAATGACTAACTCGAATAAAAAGACGTTGATTTTATGCGTGCTTGCCTTTTTATTTCTAATGCCCGGCATAGCCGCTTTACTCTTTTTTAAAAATCCTCAATGGCTTAGCTCAAGCACGCTTAATAAAGGCAGTCTGTTAAACCCTTCGTTGCGATATCCGCATTTTAAGGATAACAATCATTGGCGTTTACTCTACGTTAGCACCGAAAATTGCGAGGACACGTGCTTGCATCACGTTGAGAAGTTAGCCCGTATTCGTTTAGCTTTAGGGCGTCGCCTGTATCAAGTTGACCAATACTTGGTTCTTGATAACAGCAATGCCGTACTTTCCAAATCCCTTAACCAAGTCTTTGAAAAAAACCAAATATCCGTACTCCTGAACTCCGATACGCAACTAAAATCGGTACTTCCCGAGGGCAAGTCCGCAGTTTTCATTGTGAACCCTGCGCAGTACTTAGTCTTACGCTACGGTCGTGAGGCGCGCTCAAACGATATTTTTCATGACTTACAACAGCTATTAACTACAGGTAAAAAGAGTGTCTAACATTTCCTTTCGAACGGGCTTATCCTCGTTATTATTAGTAGCCTCAGTAGTTGCCCTTTGTGTGGTAATGCTGGGCGCCTATACGCGATTAACCGATGCGGGCTTAGGCTGCCCGGATTGGCCTGGTTGTTATGGCCATATTGTATTACCAAGCAACAGTGCGGAGCTTCGTTTCGCGCAACAAAGCTTTCCGTCGACGCCTATCGAATCGATTAAGGCCTGGACTGAAATGTCGCACCGTTACGCAGCAGGACTATTAGCCCTATTGGTGGCTGTCAGTTGCGGTACTATTTTATGGCAACGCTTTAGGCGCCCCTATCCGCCTGAAAGTCCCTCCTGGACGCTTGCGCTTACCCTAATTGCGCTCGTGCTTTTTCAAGCGTGCTTGGGAATGTGGACGGTAACATTAAAGCTGTTACCCGCCGTCGTAATGGCTCATTTATTAGGGGGCATTCTTATTTTTTCCTGCTTAAGCCTGCTGTATATTCAGCAAAAAATACCTATTCGAGTGCGTCAAAAAAAACTGTATGTTTACGTTGCTGGAGGAGCCGTTCTCGTATTGTTACAAATTGCTTTAGGAGGGTGGGTTAGCGCCAATTATGCGGGCATTGCCTGCCTTGGATTTCCAGGCTGTAACGGACACGGGCTACCCCGCTTGCATTTTTCCGAAGGATTTAATTTATTTAGCAACCTTGGCGACAATTATCAAGGCGGCGTTTTGGATAGTTCTGTCCGCATGTCTATCCAGATGGTGCACCGAATTGGCGCCTTAGTTGTCGCTGTTTACTTGGTTTTTTTAAGCGTTCTTGTTGCGCTTAAATCCGATAGCGTTTATTTAAAAAACAGCGCTTTTTTTGCGCTGTTGCTGCTGTTTTGCCAAATTTGTCTGGGTGTTGCCAATGTCGTTTATTTATTGCCGCTACCGATAGCTGTAGCCCACAACGGAGTGGCCGCATTGCTGATGGCGACACTGCTGTGTATGACGTATTTTGCAAAAGGAACCCGATAATGCCAGCCCAGCCTATTGCTGTAAATAGTTTCGTATGGCGCGATTATTTAGAGCTGTGTAAACCTCGGGTAGTTGCCCTGATGCTGCTTACAATGATCGTGGGTATGCTGCTTGCCACCACGCAAGCCGTTCCCTGGGTTACTTTTTTTATAGCCTTATTGGGAGTAGGTCTTAGCGCGGCATCGGCGGCAACTATTAATCATCTTGTCGATAAACGCATTGATAGCTTGATGGATAGAACCCATAATCGACCCGTTGCTGGTGGAAGAATTAGTGTCCAGCATGCGCTTATTTTTGCTGTTGTTCTCGGTGCGCTGGGTCTTTCATCGCTCTATATTTGGGTTAATCGGCTAACCTGTATTCTGACGTTTCTAACTCTAATCGGCTACGCCGGCATTTACACCGGCTATCTAAAACGTGCAACACCACAAAATATTGTGATTGGCGGACTGGCCGGAGCGGCGCCCCCATTGCTCGGCTGGACGGCTATTACCAATCATTTAGCCCCAGAAGCCTTGTTACTCGTGCTCATAATTTTCACCTGGACGCCACCGCATTTTTGGGCTTTGGCAATTTTTCGCTGCGAAGACTATCGACACGCCAAAATACCCATGCTGCCAATTACCCATGGAATTGCTTTTACTAAAAAAAATATTCTGCTCTACACCATATTATTAGTGGTAGTAACTACTCTTCCTTTTATAATTGCGATGAGTGGTTGGCTTTATTTAGTTGGAGCATTAACGCTGGGTGCGCGCTTTTTATATTGGTCTTTATTATTGTATCGACGTGACGAGCCAATAATTGCCCTGCGTACGTTTAAGTTTTCAATTCTGTATTTAATGCTTTTATTTGTTTTTTTATTAGCCGATCACTATCTCATTTGAGCACGAGTGTGCTGGCTTTTTTTTGGGGAAATAATGACTAGAAATAGACGCGTTGCAATAACTGTATTGGTTTTATTGGCATTTGCAGCACTCATTACCGGGGTATTTGTCTCACAACAAATTCACCAGTCTAAAACGCGTGCATTGGCCAATTTTCATGGCACACGCTTAGCCAACCCGCGCAGCATGCAGCCTTTTTCGCTTGAGGCTACGAATGGGCAAGCCTTTAACAACGACAGCTTGCACGGAAAATGGACGCTCGTTTTTTTTGGGTTCACGAACTGCGGTTATTTATGCCCAACAACCTTAACCGAGCTTGCTAAAACCTATCGAATTTTACAGCAAAAAAACGTATCCCCACTACCGCAAATCGTATTCATCTCCGTGGATCCAACGCGCGATGATCGGCTTAAAATAAAAAAATACGTTCGCGCTTTTGACCCTAGTTTTTTGGGTGCTCGTGGCTCGGAGAAACAAGTGCACCAACTCGCCGCCTCTTTAGGTGTTGCTTACGAACGCGTTGCCCCCGCTAAAGATTCCAGCCAAAATTACGATATTCAACATAACGGAGCCGTAATTTTATTTAATCCCCGTGGTGAACTTGAGGCTTTTTTCACCAGTCCTCAGCAAGCAGCATTATTAGCTGCCGATTACACGCTGCTCGTTTCATGATTATCTTGAATACCAAGGAAGATGTGTTGGAGCATCTAATTACTATACATATAGTCTGCCCTCATTAATGTAGGAATAGTTTATGAAAATTGCAATATTGGCTACCAATCCTCAACTGTACTCGCACCAACGATTAAAATCCGCCGGTGAAGAGGCGGGGCATGAGGTACACATTATTAACCCTTTATACTGCTACCTAAACGTTGCAGCCTCTAATCCTGTAATTCATTACCGAGGAGGAGTCGCTTTGCCGCAATTTGATGCCGTAATTCCGCGTATTGGAGCTTCAATGACCTATTATGGGACGGCGGTATTGCGACATATGGAAACGATGGGTATGTACACTATTAACGAGTCCATTGCTATCTCACGCTCGCGCGATAAGTTTCGTTCGTTGCAATTATTAGCCCGCAAAGGTTTGCCGATGCCGGTTACAAGTATTGCGGCGCAAGCGGCGCAGTCCGTTGATAGCGCCGCGGATTTAATTGAAATGGTCGGTGGTGCGCCCGTGGTCATCAAACTCATGGAAGGCACTCAAGGCAAAGGCGTAATGCTTGCCGATAGCCACCAGTCCGCCGTGAGTATTATTAATGCCTTTAAAGAGGTGTCCGCAAATATTTTAGTTCAGGAATTTATTGAAGAATCCCGTGGAACGGATATTCGTTGCTTTGTGATTGGCGAAAAAGTTATCGCGGCTATTAAACGGCAAGCGAAGGAAGGCGAATTCAGAGCTAACGTGCACCAGGGCGGTCAGGCTATACAAGTTACGTTAACACCGCAAGAGCGCTCCATTGCGATTGGTGCCGCAAAGACGATGGGTTTAAAGGTTGCCGGCGTTGACTTGATTCGTTCCAATCATGGGCCTTTGGTGTTGGAAATCAATTCATCACCCGGTTTAGAGGGCATTGAAAAAGCAACCGGTGTTAATATTGCGGGTAAAATCATTGCTTATATTGAAAAACACGCTAAACCAAAAGGCCGACACGAACGCTTCGCCGGCTAATAATATTGGAATGTAGGTTGGTAGTATGCGTTCATGTTGGTTCACAAAAACTTTATTACGCTGTGCGCGTTTTATCAGGCCCGAAGATGGCAAAGCGCACACGCCGCAATGCGTATATATACGCCAATAGCGCTTGTATGGATGAAAGATTACGGGACGATACCTTAATCCCATTACTCGAAACTAAGCAAAGGGTATACCGTTTTACTACCATTTCGACAGGTGATTGTTGACGTAAATCTATTGTTGCCGTGTCTTAATTTTCCTATTTTTATTCGTCGTATTTCCAGTTGCACCAAAGTTAAAGCCATGCTTTTGCGTGTGTGGACACGGCTAAGCAAGCCAGGTTACAAGACAGTACTTTGTTTTGTCGGCGCAAGAAAGAAACCGTTCATAGACAGGCGCTATTTTGCTTAAGTCTTGGCTTTCGGCCCGCGCCTCAAGTTGTTTTGCACACTCAAGTAAGGCCGTAGTCGCGCAATACGTACAACTGCTCTTAAACTTATGGACTTGTGCTTTCAATTGAATCCAATTTTGAGATTCAAAATGCTTGTTTATATCACAAATAGTTGTAGTGAAGGCATCATCGAGCATCATTTGAATCATTTCACGGCACATCTCTATTGACCCTAATTGGTCGATGGCAAGCGCTTCGTCGAACAGTTTGTTTGGGGAATATTGAGTATCTTGTGGTTGTTTTTCACGTATTTCTGAAGTTTGAGCGTTAACCACAAGCTCAAGAAGCTGCGTTAACCCGTGTTTATTTAAGGGCTTCATAAAAACTCCGGTTAACCCATATTTTAATTTATAGTCGCTTATATTTTCCGTTAAGTTATGACCGCTCAGGGCAATAATTGGGGTTTTCGTGCAATGCGTAGTTGCCTCGAATTGGCTCATTTTTTTTGCAAGCTCCAATCCTGAGTAATCCGGAAGGCTAATGTCGGTCACCACGAAGTCGAAAGAATTTGACACAAATAAGGCATACGCATCCGTGCTGTTTTCTGCTTCTAAAACCTGTACGTTTTCCTGCATAAGCATGGTCTTAGTAACGGTTCTAGCAATTGGATTATCTTCAACCAGAAGCACTTTGGCTGTGGGCTTATCGTCTTCAGATGGGTGTTTATTCTTATTTTCGTACTCTATTTTTTTTATATTATCGTGGCTCAACGCAGACGCCAATTGCGAGTAGTTGTTGGGTGAACTTGCTTTTTTAAACGGCAGCGTTAGTGAAATACAGGTGCCTTTATTCACTTCGCTTTCAATTAAAACCTCGCCTTTTAATAATTGCAGATACTTTTGAACAATATGAAGACCAACCCCGTAGCCATCAAATTTTCCTTCATTCGCCGTATTAGCACGGTAAAACTGCTCAAAAACCTTGCTGACCTCTTCCTTTGGAATACCAATTCCGGTATCAATTATTTGGATTTTGGTAAGTATGGTGTCGTTTTGTTGGGCCACGAGGCTTGCGACAACAGTAATACTACCATTGTGCGTAAACTTAATAGCATTGCTTAAAATATTTAAAATGATGCGGTACAGTTTTTCTTTATCAGACTCTATAAATTGAGGCAAGGCCTTATCCATTTCCAGTTTGAAATCAATTGATTTTATTTGCAGGGATGGACGTTCCAATTCAAAAATACTGCGCAAAAGATCCTCTAAGTTAAATACGCTCACCCGTAGAGATTTATGACCAACCGTATCTGATGCCACAATATCAAGCACACTGTTTAAGAGGGATAAAAGCTGCTCCCCACTAATATTGAGCATTCGAGCGTATTGTTTTATCTCATTTTCCTGCGACTGCATTTCAACCACGCTCGAAAGACCAATGATACCGGTAAGCGGTGTTCTTATATCATGGCTCATATTAGCAATGAACTCGGCCTTCGCTTTATTTGCGTGCTCAAGCTTTTTTACCAACTCTTTTCTTTCGGTTATATCAACGGATATGCCGATAATACCTAGCAAATGGTTATCTCTATCTAAAATAGGAACTCTATCGGTTAGGAAGTAAATCAGTTTTCCATTGGCGTGTTTGATTGGGGGATCTTCACGATTAGTAATCGGCTTCTTGGTTGTTAAAACGTGCTCACTATCCTCTCTAAATTGCTGCCGAGCCTCCGTTGACCATCCGCACATTTCAGCCATATCCTCAAAGTCCAGTCCGATAAATTGATTAATATCCTCGAGTCCAAACATATCAAGTACATTCTGATTGCATCCCTGCGCTTTAAGCGAGGTATCAAACCAATAAACATTGCCCGGCATACACATTATGATGGTTTCATAATAGTCTTTTATCCTTTGCGTAGTTTCAATTTGACGCGCATCCATGGTCACACCTCCGGTTTCAGTGGCAAAACGGTCAAAGTTTGGGCCGCACACGTGCTTTGCGCAAAAAACCCAAGGTTCCTTGAGGCCTTAGATAAAAGATCGGTTGCAAACAAATTTTCTAGTTCGTCGGACTGTCTTGAGTAAAACAAAAGCCCCCTACTATCGTTCGGGATGACCCAGTCGAGGGTTGTGATATAGACGACGGGTGGAAATAAGCTTTTGCCCGCTTTGGTTAAAGAATGGTGTTTTATCTGAATTTGGTTTTCAGATAGGGGAAGCAAAGAGCAGGTTTGCGTTGACCAATCTTGTGAGCCTTGGGCTATAACAATCGCATTACCAATGCTAAAGAGCGCTTCCATACTCACAACGTCAAGAGTTACAGGTTTGCATTTTTGCCATAGAGCATTATGCGTTTTATTGCCGCCGTTTTCTTGTAATAACCGAAGGCATTTTATAGTTGCGTCTTTCTCAGCATCCGCAGAAAAAAAATCGGTGTTACTATCGAGGTCAAAGAGCAAGCACAGTTTCTCGCAGGTAATGAGGCCTTTAACCGCACTGAAAATGTTCTCAAAAGGTGAGGTCGTTGAAAGCTCAATACCAAATTCATCGCCTATTTCGCGAAGTCGAGTTTCGTACTCGTGCGTGTGCTCTTGAATTATGGTGATTAACTTATTCAGTGCGTGCCGACTCATTTTATTCTGCAAGAATAATTTAAAGCCAAAGAGTATATACCCTTCTGAAGACATATGAAAAAGTAATTTTGGCCTTCGTTCATGGTTGGATAAGGCCTTAATTATTTCACAATTTTTTTTAAAATCATGAAACAAAACTCGTTCAAAAGGACTGTTTGTCGCTAAGGAGATATCCTCAATAATACAATGTTCGGGAATGGGTAATTGATGGTCAATAAGGGGCCGTATACTACCATTGCTAAAAACAGCGCTTAGAGCGCCTCCGAACATGCATCCCGCGCTCACAAAACTATCAAAACCCCTAAAATCATCGGTGTATTTTTGTGATGTCCACGGAGAAATATACATGCCGTTCCCAGAAGGTAATGAAATTGGAATAAATATCTCACCATGTCGTTTAGGATTATACAAACTTACTGACGCTGCTGAAGAAATAGGCAAACAGGTTGTAGTGCTGTACGTTAATAGCTTTTTTAATAACGAGGATACCTTTTTATACGCTTTTGACTGCGGACGATAGTGTTCGTCTGAAAATTTTAAATTATGGCTTGAGACCCTAACGTGACGATTATTTTGACCCAAGTCTGTTAAATCCGTAGAAATAACAACCAGGCCTTTTTGGAAAAGCTCAGGGTCCACGTTAAAAACGCTTTGTGATCCTGTAAAGTTTGCATCGTCCGTAGTTTTTTTCATTTAACTCCAAAATGATTACAGAAGTTTTAGTTAAATTATAGAACAGCATTTTATTTTCGTTGTGCCCGCTTTTTTAGACCGCTGAAAACGACGCAAACGCGCTCAGGGCGACGTCACAACTTTAAGAAATACCATAAAGAAGCTTTGCACCGCGTGCTTGTTTTAATTAGGAGACCGTTTCAGACCAAATTTCATGCATGTTGTAACATCTTACATATCACAATACGCGTATTTAAACAAGAAAAATGCTTTAAATATATATAGAATGAAATAAAAATAGTCTTTTTAATCCATGCAAAAGTCCAGTTTGTACTATACTTCCCATAGAAAACCGATACGGAGAGTCCTTATGTCGCAATCATTAAACGGGGAAAATAGCCTTGATGGATTGTTTTCAAATTACGCCGAATTGCTCCAATTAATGCCGAATCTGGTGTACATATTAGACAAGGATGGGAGGTTTTTGCAGGGAAATACTAATCTGATGACGCTACTAGGCATCGAAAAAGCCAGTGATTTACAAACCACATTGTACAATCGGCTGACCGAGTGCGATCGATTCTCAAGCACGCGCGCACAAGTTTTACAAAATCACGATATTACGACCATGCTTGGCGGGGAAAAGCAGACGGACACTGCTGAGCCTCCGGTAGTTGATGCGGCCGGCGCTATTACCTACTACCAGGCAACCCGGGTGCCATTGAAAGATAAATACAGCCAAACGCAGGGACTTTTGGTCGTACTAACGGATATTAGCGAGCGCAAAAAACTCGAGCAGCAACTATGCCAACTCAAACAGCTAAAGCCCAAACCACCTTCAGCGAATGGCTATTTTTCCAGTCGTCCTCCGGGTGTAATTCGCAACAGCGATACCGAACCGTACCTGTTGATAATAGAAGACAGCCCTGTCGCCTTAAAAGCCTCACAAGCTCTTTTTTTACAAGCCAATTGTCGGGTCGATACCGCACTCACCGGCGATGCGGCTCTAAACTTGTTTGTCCCAGGAAAATACGACTTTGTGCTCATGGATATTGGTTTAGAAAACAACTCCGGATACGCTGTTGCTAAAGAAATTCGGCAAAAAGAAAAAGGAAGCAGCTACAAGGTGCCTATTATTGCGCTCACAGGATTTTCAGCAAAAAACGTTATAGCCGACTGCTTAGACTACACAATGGAAGGCGCGCTTGAAAAACCGCTTACGCAGCTTCGAGTTAAAGAAATAATTCAGCGCTATATTTTAGGAAACAATATTACTATCAAAGGGTTGGATTCGGTGGACGCGCAACACTCCAACAGCCAGCCACTGAGATAACTTAGAATTGCGGCTCCTAAAGTGGCCTTTTTTGCAACGGGCTTTGTCCGAAACCTTTCTTATTCCGCCCACAACGCTAAACCAATGGGGTCCATTAAAATGGGCTACACAGTTAGGAACAGTCGGTTAAGCTAACAGGAGCATTGGTGTCCCGAAAAAAGGCAACGCCAACCCTCATCCGTAGCCAAAACAGCTATTCATTCTCATTTATTGCCCGATACCCGTTAACACGATCGCCTTGCCGTATAAAAGATATGCGGGCTCACGCAGGAAAACAGGGCAAGTTGCAAAACCTCAGGCCTGTAATTTATGCGCATCTCCTGTCTTTAGACGCGGGTGAAACGTCTGATTCATTAGACCGCCCCGCTTGAGCCGAAGACGGGCTAAAAAATGCAGCCGGCGCTCGCCCAACAGAAATATTTATTTGCCGATTAGCGGCAGACTTGGGTACTGTTCCGTACATTAAAAGCGATGAATCAACAGATGCCAAAGCCTTTACTTGCTCCTCTGTTGGCGGATAGATGGGAATAACGCCATGAGTCTGCATGCCGTGGTAGGCGTCGTTATTTACTTTTACTAAGTCATGGAGGTCTGGTAAGGAGCGCATCCCACATAGATCGCACATTTTTGTGCATTTACCTTCGTGATTCGCCACCCTTATACTAAACGTATAATGCTGTCCGGGTTGCTGCAGAATCTTTTTATTATCTTGTAGATAAAATAGTAAATTAGTTTCTGCACAATGCTGCATCAGATAGGTTATTTCGCTCACCGTGTATTTATTGACGCGCTCCCAAAGCTTATCAACAGCGGCCTCTAACGCAGCAAACGATACACCAACACGGATTAAGGCCTTTTTATAAGACTTTAACAACTCCATCCTTGGGTAAAGTACATTAGATTCAAAAGTAAAAGGATGCACGCATTTGGCAATAAAATTTACGTTGGCTTCAAGCCTACTGGCAAAATAAGCCATGTCTAGTACAAAGGGATAGAATTCGTTGCATTCGCCTGTTGCGTTTGTTTTAAGAAACTTGGCGTGCTCTTCTTTAACGGCAAGCTTTTTCATAAAATCATCAATCACTTGCAAATCCTTTCGAAACTCACTGTTAAGAAACGGAAAGCGTTTGCAAAAAATGTCCCAACCCGCATCAGAGTCTTGAGTTAGCCGTGCGCGCTGTATGGCCGTAGGTAGCCAGCGTATTAAAAAAACTTTTTTCTTTTCTCGGTACTCACTAAGATACGCGGTATGCTTATTCGAGCAATCCGTATCGTCGGGTGCCTTAAAGAGACGTTCCGCAATGCTCACCTCTAAATTCTGATAATTAGGCAAAAAGGGCACGAATGTTATTTTTTCATTACCAAGTGTTGCTAACGAAGCGGCCAGTGCCTCGCTTTCTTCAGGTGTTCCAAAGCCAGAAAGAGCCACATGAACCGTCGGCTCAGTCTGTTCATCGGATATAGACAGATAAAAAGTCGCCATCTTCTTTTTAATTTGTCTTGTTTTCATTTTGTTCGATGCTTTTTGACTGGATAATTGGTTTAAAACGGCGTTTACCATTGGTAGAAACTTTTCTGGTACTGGGCGCTCGTCATCAAACAAAGTTAAGCTGCCCATAGTGACGGTCTTCGAATAAGGCATAATCTGTATTCCATAATTAATAATAATTGATACACGGCTCGGTAGTTTTACTTACGGATGCTGCGCTAATAAAGTCAATATCCAACAGTGCATTGTACTATTCACTCTTTGGAGGGGCTAACGGTCCATCTGGGAGCACCGTGTAATGATAGCTTTTAGCCGATTTCAGTTGCTCCTGAGTTAATTTTGCTCCACTTAAAATGCTCTAATCAAGCTCGACTTTAGCCACTTTTAATTCGCTGCTTGAAAATTAATAAAAATAGATTGCCAACACTGATAAACGCTTTATGCTTTCGTTCGACTAAAAACGATGCATGGAGTATGAGCGTTGACGCCGGAGATTTTAGCAGTTTTAACAACATTTTTATCTGAATTGTCACGCCCAACGTGGAAAAACATCCAAATTCTTTTGATTGGGGCACAACCCTTTGCCGAGGTTCACGTCGTGTTAGCAATGCGCTGTGGGTTATCGGGCTTGCCTTCGTTCGTAGTTTTTCGAAGTATCATCGTGTTCATAAGAGGGTGTCCGGAAAGTCCAACCGTGCGGCCGGCTCATCAAGGAGCTGTGAAAAAATGACTTTCGCTTTGTCATCAATATGCAATTCTTTAGCGTTTGATCGCGTGCAACTGTATTGAAAAACCAAAAATAACACCATTTTTGTTGTGACAACCCATGGATATACGGTGCCATCCTTAAACTAACGTATCTGATCAGCCTGGGCTAATTCGCCGCACCATCATTCCAATTGCAGCAAATTTCACAAATATTTCACTAATCTGCGGCAAAAAATCGTAGTCGTTGCTTAGTCGTCGTTGATAACTCATCCAGCCGAATGTGCGCTCAACTATGCACCGTAATTTCACAATTTTAAATATCTTTCGGGGTCGCTTAATCACCGTCCAAACAATATCAAAAAGAGTAAAGAGCCGGGTCAGTCAGCTTACTTTCGTGTACTCACCATCAGCCCATATTGGCTTTATAGTACCGAAGTAAACCATGAATTGCGCTACAACTAATCGCGCACCAGGGTTCTGTCGCAAGCAACGCTTTAAAGCCAACGTAATAAAAACGTGTTCTTGTAAAGCTTGTTAAATAACCGGCAAAAAGTTAACGGTATTTACTAACGCATCCAATTCCTCAATAAAAAATAGAGTAACCGCTTCCCATTGGATAGAAAAATCATTACATTGTCAGCCAAAATTTAACATAAATGGTCGTTAGTCTTAAAGGGAGTTGAATCTATGAACCTTACTAAGTGTCTTGTTTTTTTATTTTCATTAGTTTTATATCAGACAGGCGTGAGTGCGGCCGAACCACGAGGCGCGTATGCGGTGCAACAATTTACCGAATTGGCCAACGCGTACGAACAATCCTTATTTGACCACTTCCCGGAGCTAAGTTTGTACTGGGGTCGGCCAAAACCAGTTTTAGACCGATTTACAAATCCATCGTTATCGGCTCTGAAAAAATGGCACACACAAGAAAATCATTTCCTCACCGACTTACAAGAGCTTGATACCGAAGCTATGCAGCAATCCAGCCAATACCCAACCTACTTGCTGTTGAAAGAAACTTTATTGAATAACCAAGCCAGTCGCATCTGCCACGAAGAGCTGTGGGATGTTAATCCCGTTACGGGATGGCACAATACCCTGGCGTTCGTTGCGACCCAGCAGCCTGTGGGCACAGCCCAATTGCGTGCGTTAGCTTTGCAGCGATGGAAAAGTTTTGACCGGTATGTTGACGAGCAAATTGACAATTTAAATTACGGATTAACCGAGGGATTTTCAGCCCCTAAGTCGGCAGTGCGGCAAGTGATAGCGCAATTGCAACTGCTGATTGATGGGCCAGCAATCCAATCCCCGTTCTTTGATTTTGCAAGACGCGATGATAATGAAGTGTTTAAGCAGGAAGTTGAGGTATTGGTGGCGCATACAATCAATCCAGCTTTAAAAAAATACCAGCAATTTTTACAAAAACAATACCTACCTAAAGCACGGCAGGCAATTGGGGTTTATTTCTTGCCCCAGGGCGTAGAGTGCTACCAGGCAAAACTGCGTCAAGAGAACTCACTGGATAAAAGTCCTACTGAAATTCATCAAATTGGCAAAAACGCCCTTGCTAAGTTGGCGGTTGAAATCAAGGCTATAGGGATTAAGCTTTATCAAACGGATAGTATTCCAGCAATTTTTTCCGAGGCAAATCAACAGTCGCAAGGTTACTTTGCGACCGATGTCGATTTAATGCTTTATAATCTGGACGCGTTAGCACGCGTTCAGAAAGAGCTGCCCAAATGGTTTTCCGACGTACCGGAGACCCCGGGAATAATTAAACCCTATCCATTGCATCGTGCTAAAACAGGGGCGTCTGGTGAGTACCAACCACCAAGTAAAAATGGCCTTGAACCGGGTATTTTTTTCATCAATACTTTTGAGGCTGAAAAACGCAGTCGTGTGGATTTAGAAGCAACGCTGTTTCACGAATTAATACCCGGACATCACTTTCAATTTGCCCTACTTAATGAAAACAAGGCGCTCCCGAGTGTAAACAGCTATTTAAATAGTACGGCATTTGTCGAGGGTTGGGCGTTATACGTGGAACGGTTAGCCGACGAAATGGGAGTGTATCGAGATGAGGTATCGCGGTTAGGCATGCTTTCAAATGAATCCTTACGCGCAGCACGCTTAGTTGTTGATACCGGTATTCATGCGTTTTACTGGACACGCCAACAAGCAATAGACTATTTGCAAAAACACACCGCATTAAGCCAATCGATTATTGAAGGTGAAGTTGATAGGTATACGATGCTTCCGGGTCAAGCAACGGCTTATCTTCTGGGTAAAAATGAGATTCAAAAGCTGCGTAAACAGGCCGAGAATTTCTTAGAAGATGATTTTGATATTCGTCAGTTCCATTATCAAGTTTTAAAAAATGGCCTAGTGAGCTTACCTATTTTACAGCAATCTATAACCGATTGGTTGGCAACAACTAAGCATTAGAATTAGAGTATACTCGCTCATTGGGGTAGACTCCGGCTGCCCTACGCGTGCCTTTACTACGGAACGCAGCCGGAGTGGAGCTGTGCGCTAAGAAACCGGTGCCCTATTGTCCGCACAAGCAATTAAAAGCGGTTGCTACCTTTTTTTTAAAATGCTGCCGTGGAGCTCTCAAATTACGAATAGATTGTCTCAAGCGCATCGTAATTTTTTTTCAAGCAATGAGTCTTCATTGTTAAGCCTTGTGCGAAGCTTGGGCAGGCGAAAAACAGGTGCTAATAGCCTGCATTTAAGACGCTGTACACAGAGTTATCCACAGAAAATGGGGATAACTTCACCAGTCACTCGATAGGAAAATAAAAAAACTCGTTACTGCAAGCGGATAGTAAAGGCGTGGGAATTTAAAATGAAAAATATGTTGGCTTGAAATGAAAATTTATCCACAACTTTAAAATCGTTGGGTGGAGATTTTGCGTTTTTGATTATAGCTAAATAAAAATTTAAAAAACAGTCTTGACTTGAAAGATTTAGCGATTATTTTTTGTCGAAATCCTAGCCCGCCTTAAGGAAGCCTCTTACGGCAAGCCGTTCGCTCTTTTTTAAAAACAGAGACGGCTAAAATTACTAAAACTTAAGAGTGATTGAATTTTGCGCGCTTATACACTATAACGCTATTTTTGGGGCAACCATCCTTACGCGCTCACACAGGTGAGTGCGGCAGTACTTCAAGGAGGCGTGCTGAGTGGGATTGTTAATTGAGCATCTTCAGCGGTAAGAGGTGGGACTTTGTGAAAAGCTATGACGTGATAATTGTAGGCGCAGGAGCCGCAGGATTGATGTGCGCTATAGAGGCCGGGAAACGAGGACGTCGTGTTTTAATTGTGGATCACACAAATAAAGTCGGAAAGAAAATACTAATGTCTGGCGGTGGGCGGTGCAATTTTACCAATCTTTGTGTAGAACCAAAACACTATCTATCAGCCAACCCTCATTTTTGTAAATCGGCGCTTAATCGTTACACTGCTTCGGATTTTATTCGGCTTGTAGAAAGCTTTAAAATAGCGTACCACGAAAAGTCACACGGTCAGCTTTTTTGCGACACTAAAGCCTCAGAAATAGTAAAGATGCTGCTCGCATGCTGTGAGCAAGCACGGGTAACTATTGAATTAAATCGATCCATCCAGTCTGTTACCACAAACGGTGCACGCTACCAGGTGGTATTAACAACAGGGGAAACAGTCCACGCGACCTCATTAGTCGTGGCAACAGGAGGTCTGTCAATACCAACAATGGGCGCCTCGCCCTTCGGCTATCAGTTAGCGGTAGACTTTGGTTTAACTGTTCTCCCGAATCGGCCCGGGTTAGTTCCGTTTACCTTGCAACCGGTTGAAAAACAAAAATACAGCATGCTTTCGGGGATAGCCTTACCCACGTCAGTTTCCTGTAATAATCAGCAGTTTGACCTCGACATGCTGTTTACCCATCGTGGATTAAGTGGTCCGGCTATGTTGCAAATATCGTCTTTTTGGCAACCAGGGGATACTTTAGCCGTTAGCTTGGAGCCCGGATTTAATTGGCAAGCATTGCTTACACAACAAAAATTAAAACAGCCGGCGCAACGGGTAAAAAATTTTTTAGAGCAATGGCTCCCCAAGCGTCTCGTAGCCGTCTTTTTAACAGCAAGTGATTTAGAGCAAAGTCTGCAACAATGCAGTGAAAAAAAATTAAATGAAATAGCCAATAGCCTTAGTAATTGGCAAATAAAACCCAACAATACCGAGGGATACCGAACCGCCGAAGTTACCCTCGGTGGTGTGGATACGTCTGAACTATCCTCACAGACAATGGAAGCTAAAAACAACCCGGGTCTCTTCTTCATTGGGGAAGTGGTCGATGTAACCGGCTGGCTTGGCGGATACAATTTTCAGTGGGCTTGGTCATCGGGGTGGGCTGCCGGCCAAGTAGTCTAACCCGGCGGAGGGTGTTTTTTTATACTTAATTTTTAAAGGACACGGCAAATCACCCGCAACAAAGAAGCGGTAAAGCCGCTTAAAATGCAAAAAAAACTTCAGCGCAGTTTTCTGTAATAAACAAAGGTTAATAGCAACGGTTGAAGTTTCAGTTTTAATCTTGTAATTCTTAAGCAAAAACGCTACTATCTCCAATTCTCGGGGCGTAGCGCAGCCTGGTAGCGTACTAGCATGGGGTGCTAGTGGTCGAAGGTTCAAATCCTTCCGTCCCGACCAAGCCCAGTAGGGGTTTTAAGAAATTCCTCTTCCCCGCGACATTCAAGTCGATCCAAATAACGATCCAAAATTATTTTTGTACCTCTATAAATGTCCTAGCTAATCTTCATATTAAGCTAACAATATCTCACTCCTATATTGACCTATACTTCTCTAATGCTGAGTTGATTAATATATCCCAAGGATTAAAGAGAGAGGATGCCCATGGATGAATCAAAACTAACTTGCATAACCGATTTTATTATTAATTACTTAAATAATGTCCTTAATATAAATATATTATTAGTAACTATTGGGTTAGCTTTATTGTTTTGGACATTTAAAGCTTCTAATCAAGAAATAAAAAATCAATGGTGGCTTGCTCTAATTTCCCTTTCTATCCTATTAGGGATATTTTCAATCATCCAAAATATAATAATTTATAGGGAATTAATTGATGAAATAACAAAAACATCTTTGGGTGGGAAAGTTGATCTAACTAAACCTTTGACCAAATTAGATATAATTTTTTACATAGATATACTGATTATCTCCTTACTCTTAATGAGTTTTTTTGGGATAAAAAATGAAAAAAATTCTTAATCTTCTGATTTTATGTTCTCTGGTACTTCATGTTCCTTTTGCATATTCATTGGAGGGGTGCCCTCCAATTCAAGGTTTTTGCGCTTTTGCTGCTCCAAAAAACATTAGTCTTTCAATTAAAGCTGATTTTGATAAAGCTCCTTCTAATGCCTCTCTACACCTTATGAATTATAGTTCGAATGGTTCAGTCGAATTGAATAAAAAAAATCCCACCGCTGATGAAAAGTTTCTTCCCTCAACTGTCATATTTGTTTTATGTCTTGGAAACAAAGTGCAAGATACTCAACGATTTGAATTTTCCAATAATACTAATTTAGTTTGCCAAATTTCTAATAAAATTATTTGTAATGAGCAATGAGTAAGGCAAGATCGTCTAAATCATGGCTGACGCCCTAATTCAGACGATTTTTTTATTCCAAGGATCGACAAACCCGTATAGAAATGATCAAATGCTTCCTTTTTTCTAGGGAACATCATGCAATCAGACTTGCTATCACACTTCCAAACACTCGAAGATCCCAGAATTGACAGAACTAAACGCTACCCATTGATTGAAATTATTTTTTTGATTATCAGTGCAACAATATCTGGCTGTGAAGGCTGGAAATCAATTAGAGATTTTGGATTGCTTAAGCTCGATTGGTTGAGAAAATTTCTACCCTATGAAAATGGAATTCCAGTTGATGACACCATCGCACGCGTAATGAGAAAACTAGATACTAAACAGTTTGCCAATTGCTTTACACGCTGGATTCAAGCAGTAACAAAAGCAACAGATGGTGATGTTATAGCTATTGATGGAAAAACATTAAGGCGCAGTTTTAACACAGCTGATCAGAAATCAGCTATTCATATGGTTAGTGCTTGGAGTACTGCTAATGGCGTTGTATTAGGGCAAGAAAAACGGCTGAAAAAAGCAATGAGATCACGGCCATTCCTGAATTGCTAAATAGCTTGGCTATTAAAGGATGCATCATCACCATTGATGCGATGGGATGCCAAAAAGATATATCTGAGCAAATTGTAAAGCAAAAAGGTGATTATTTACGGTTTTGTCGCAAAAATATTTTTAGTCCACGGACGGATTTAATTTGGACGATTTTATGCCGCCAGTCCGTAGAACTGTTAAAAATAGTTTGATTGGCTGATTGAGCATGCTGTTTTTTTCTGAGCATGTGATGCAATTCAATACCGGCTAACGTCGCATGCGCTGAGCTAAATGTCTTGAAGCCCTTCATTGGCTTGGTGATTTTCTTAATAAATCGATGGTCTTGTTCCACGATGTTATTGAGATATTTGATTTGTCTCACCGTGAGCTGAGCGAAGAGTCCACCTAACATAAATAGCAGCGCTAATTGTAAATTAATGGTATTAATTCCAGCTTTGTTAGCACCACTTTTATCTATTGTTACCTTGTTGGGCAAGCCATTACATCCGATGGCTTTCTCAAAAAATGCACATGCCGCAGACTCATCCCTTTTTTCTGAAAGCATGAAATCAACTGTCTTACCTGCCTTATCAACGGCTCGGTACAAGTAAACCCATTGGCCTTTCACCTTGATATAGGTCTCATCCATTCTCCATGACATCCCAACAGGGCGCTTATAGCGCTTACGAAATGTCTCTTTCAATTGGGAAGCATACTCAACAACCCAGCGATTAATCGTAGAATGATCCACTTTAAGACCACGCTCCAGCGCCAGCTCTTCAACATCACGGTAACTTAAGGAATAGGCTATATACCATCTGACCAGCATTAAAATAATGTCTTTCTTAAAATGACGCCATTTGAAACTAATCATATGAGTCTCGCCCTTGGTATTGAGGGCACCAATTGTAAACCAATCCTTATTTTTTTGCGACAAAGCCTATTATTTAATAGAGGCTCCCTTTAACACTGAATTAGCGACAAATAATATTTATTTTTTTGAGAATACCTATGGGGTTGAGCAAAGTGGTCATGGAACTACGTAAATTAGAATGCTAATGAAATGAACCCACTTCCCTAACATTCGGCTTCATAATGAGCCATGATTAAAGTGTTAAGCACCCTCAAGTTGCGCAAAGACAACCCGGTCTTAAGTTGAAAAGGTCCCGTCGATTGCTAAGTCACAAGCCGGATCGGAGCGTTTTTTAAGTGAAATCATCAAAACTTCTTTTAATTAGCAAGGATTTGGATTTTTTCTGCAGTAGTTTGGCGGTTAAAACAATACAGATGCAAACAAATAACCCCAATAAGCACCACCCCTGTTAGCAAGCAAAAAAGCCCGAAATGAGGCGTGCTTTGGCTCCTATAAGAAAAACTTGCGACCTCAATACCTACAGCTTGTATAGCCATACTTATTAAACTGGTTAACGCAGATACCGTGCCTTTACTAATGGGCGTTGAGAACAACACTTTTCGATTCAAAGGGCCGGTGATGATGCCCGCCCCAAAGGAATAAACCATTAACCCGGGAAGTAGATAAACAAAATTAGGCGCAATCAACACCGGCAGTATATAGCATAGCGCCAAACCGCAGGCTGAAATTGAAAGCCCGACCTCGATCATTTTTTTCAGATTGCAATAATAGGTTAGTTTTCGTAAAACTAAATTGCCCGCAACTCCCGCAGCAAACACCGGTAATTGCCATAATGCGTAATCGTAAACGCTAAGGTGGCTTACCTTAATTATCATCACGGGCGATAAAGCAATCCAGGCAATAATCGGCAAACAAACCAAGCCCAGGGCGACAGCGCCGCTTAGAAAGATTGGGCTTTTTAGCAAGCACCAGTATTTTTGAAATACCGAAGCAAAATTGAGTGGCTGCGCTTCGATTATCGTTTGATCCAGACGTTCAGTACCTACCGTCTCTGGCATAAACCGCCACAGCCCCCACAAAGCGATTAGCGCAAAAATACCAATAACGATGAATATACCCTGCCAAACAAAATGCGCTATAAATAAGGCACCGGCTAAAGGACCCAATAGCGGAGCTAGGGATGCAAGATTAGCAAGCAGCGAAATTATCCGCACCGCATCCATCTCCGCAAAAATTTCTTGAATAGTCGCATAACCAACCACACTAATAAAACAAAGCCCCATTCCTTGAAAAAAGCGTGCTACAAAAAATTGTTCAATGTTTTGCGCCCCGGTTATCACTATGGTAAAAAAAACAAACAGCAGCACTCCCGCAAGCATTATCGGTCTTCTACCGAAACGATCGGCGAGCGGTCCTAAAAAAATTTGCAGACTTGCTCCGCCAAGAACATAAGCGGTTAGTGAGGTCGCCACGTCCGCATCCGAACCATGAAAACTACTTACAATAGACACCATTGCAGGCATAATCATATCATTAGCAATGTAGGTTAAAAATTGATACAACACTAAAAAGCCTGCAAAAAATGACGCGTTTCTTGTGGATATATTGATGAGAGCAGTTGGCACTTAAACCTCGTTAGTTATTTAATGTTGATCTTTAAACAGGATCTTTAGCACGGTGTATGTATTTTTTCTAGTAAAAATTAATTAAAAGTACCGTAACTTATGCTTCACAATTATACAATTTAAAACGATTGTAGGCAAATGTAAGCCGAACAAAAAAATAGTTTGTGTACTGAGAACCACTTAACAGATTCCATTTTGATCAACATTTTGGTACTATGGATTTAATTTTTACTTTTTATAACATAAATAACCCATAAGGAGGTCCAAAATGCAGACAACATTTGAGAGTTTACGAGAGCTTCTAGGACTTTATAGTGGTACAGCACTATTAAATACATTTGCATTAGACCAACTAGAAAAACTGACTCCCGATGAGCGCTTCGTTATCTTATCCGATGAAACCGAGCACAAAGAGTCCTTCTTTAAAATATTTTTATCTAAATTATCCCTTGATTATGAGGGCGGCATTAGGCGTTTTTTGCAGCTTGTGATTGCACTTAAGAACGAGCAAATACTAAGCTTGCTGGCACAGGGGTCTTTAAAGAGCAACGGCTTCTCCATGGCAACCTATACGGCACGTTTTCATCCACAAATTTTTTCACTTCTTTTGCAATATTTAGAACATCTTCCTAGAGAAGACCGATTGGCATTATTACAAACCTATGACTCACTTGGAAACGCCACTATTCACAGCAACCCAAAAAATCTTATTCCTATATTAAACTTTGCCTCTGACTTTAGTAACGAACAACGGCTGTCATTACTAACCTGTAGCACTGGTGCGAACCAAGCGACTGTGCTGTCAACACTTGTGGAAAATGCATCGACCAATACGGACGCTATAAAATCGATTTTACAATTTACAGCCGACTTTACAGCTCAGCAAAAAATTCAACTGCTGCACAAAATTATACTCAAAGCCACGCTTTCCAAAAACGATGCTTTAGAGTTAGCGCTCGACTACATAAGCTCCTGTACGTCTGAGGAGCAAGCATCGCTATTGTGCGTGCACGATCAATTTGGAAACTCCGTACCGATGCTTGCAGTTCAGTATAACTGGGACAATTGCGAGCGGATTATCGCCAAAATTCTCACCCTTGATAGCAACGCTCCCCATGTTACTCAATTGCTTTTGCAAAAGAATAAACAACAACAAACTCTCTTTACGCTTGCCCCCTTGCATCAATTTACGTCATGGAGGCTCACTAAATTGTTGAATAGATTGCAATGCGCGCCTCTGATGGTGGTGTCGCAGGTGCATACGTCTTCCATTTTCCGACAGCAGCTTCAGCAGCGACTCCAACGCTTTGTTCAATCGGCTGATCCAATTGCTTATACACTGTATAACTGTCTGACTGCAATGGGATCCGAGTCTCGGGATTTAATCAAAAAAGCGAGAATTGTAGACGCTTATTACCCCTTCTTAGCAAAAGACAGCGAACGCTTTAACAAAAGGGAACATTTTGAAAGGGTTCTGCGGGCTTTGGAGGATAAGAACAGTGATTTGTATAGAGCCTTAAATATTCAACGCAAACTTACTGTTTCAAGTTTATTTCCCTGCAACAAGAAAGCAATGACCTACAATGCTCTCTTAACTTTTGTACAAGAAAAACACTGTAGCCATCGCAGTACACGCTCTATGTAAACAGATTTACGCGAGCATTAAACCGCTATAGGTGCCTTAATGCTCGGATAAGCTTGGTAATTTTCAATCGAAAAATCGTCAAATTGGTACTCAAAAATGGTAGATGCCTGGCCTGATATTTTAAGTGATGGCAGTGCTAAGGGACTGCGCTCTAGCTGAAGGCGTGCCTGCTCAAGATGATTGCTGTATAAATGACAATCGCCCCCTGTCCACACAAAATCGCCAAGCTGCAAGTTGCATTGATGAGCAATCATCGCTGTAAGCAAAGCGTAGGAGGCAATGTTAAAAGGTACCCCTAAAAAAACATCGGCGGAGCGCTGGTATAACTGGCAGGATAGTCTGCCGTTAGCCACATAAAATTGAAACAGTGCATGGCAGGGCATCAGCGCCATTTTATCAAGCTCGCCTACATTCCAAGCGCTCACGATAAGTCGTCGCGAATTAGGATTTGTTTTAATTTGGTCAATAACCTCACTGATTTGATCGATTGCTCGTCCGTCATGCGCTTGCCAACTGCGCCATTGCTGGCCGTAAACCGGTCCTAAATTTCCTTGAGCGTCCGCCCAGTCGTCCCAAATTTTAACGCCGTTTTCGCTAAGGTACGCAATATTGGTGTCGCCTTTAAGAAACCACAGCAATTCGTGAATAATACTGCGCACATGCAATTTTTTGGTGGTTAATAATGGAAACCCCTGCTGCAAATCAAAGCGCATTTGATAACCAAAAACCGAAAGCGTGCCTGTGCCCGTGCGATCGTCTTTTTTAACCCCGTTGTTTAATATGTGTTGTAAAAAATCTAAATAGACTTGCATCGTTGCACCCACCATAAAATCAAACCCGCAATAATCATTGGTAACGATAATAATTGCCCCATTGTTAACCAGTCAAATGCGATAAATCCCAGCTGTAAATCGGGTTGGCGAAAGCATTCCGCCAAGAAGCGGCATAACCCATAAGTCATTAAGAAAACGGCGGAAACACAGCCCGCAGTACGTGGTTTTCTGGCATAAATCCATACTACTGAAAACAGGACCATTCCTTCTAAAAGAAACTCATACAGTTGCGACGGATGCCGGGGAAGGCCATCGCTGTTTGGAAAAACCATTGCCCAAGAAACCGTGGTGACTCGCCCCCAAAGTTCAGCGTTGATAAAATTGCCGATACGCCCAGCTGCTAAACCCAACGGCACTAAGGGTGCTACAAAATCCGCAATCGATAAAAAAGATTTTTTATTCTTGTAGGCAAAAAAAGAAAGAGCGCAAATCACCCCAATAAGTCCGCCGTGAAAAGACATCCCGCCCTCCCATATTTTAAACAGCGACAGGGGCGTATCAAGCAACTGCTTGGTGTTATAAAAAAGCATATACCCGAGTCTTCCACCAACAATTACACCCAGTCCACCGTAAAAAATAAGATCGCTAATCTGTTCCGAGGACCAATTAAGATGGTAGTGATGCACGCGCCAACGGGCTAAAAGCCAAGCCATAGAAAACGCCAGTACGTACATCAACCCGTACCAATGAATACGTAGCGGTCCAATAGACAAAGCAATTGGATCTATTGCTGGAAAATTAAGCATCAACACCTCAAACTAATAAATTAACAGCGCTTATTAGCAAAATAATAATAAATAAATACCGTAAATAGTGCACCGGCAATTTATAAGCCAATCGCGCACCAACGGGTGCCATTAAACAACTTGCAAGACCTATGCACGCTACCGCCGGCAAATAAACCGCGCCTATTGCGTTATCCAAATGAAGACCGGCTGTATTTTCAACCAGCATAAAAGCAAGTGTACCGCTAATTGCGATAGTAAGGGTACACGCTGCGGAAATTGCGGTTATTCGCGTCAAATTGACACCGCAGAAATGCAGGTAGGGAACAATCAACACGCCGCCACCAATGCCCAGTAAGCCTGAGTTCAATCCAATTAATGTCGATACCAAAAAATTGACTACGGGAGAAGGGAAGCCCATTACTCGTTCGGATTTTTTATTACGCATCATTCTAACGGCTATTAGCAACAAAAATACCGCTAACATGCGCTCTAAAAGTTGCGAAGAAAAGACGTGCGACACCACGCTGCCGGCTACCGTTCCAAACACCAATCCCGGCCACAATTTATGGTAATTGACCCATAAAATATTTTGTAGGCGATGGTGAGAATATACCGAGGCCAACGAGCTTAGCATCATTATTGCCAAGGAGCTTGCAACCGCAACGTGCATCACTTGAGCGGCGGCAATGGCCGGATTGCTAGGCAACAAAAGAACCAGCGCTGGAACAATTATCACTCCGCCGCCAATACCCAACACGCCGGATAAAAACCCCGCGACAATCCCTACTATTAGAAAAATACCGTAGGTATGCGTTGAGAGCGCCATCAACATTTTTTAGTAACTCGTATCAAACCGCCCAGACCTTCTTGCTCCAATGCTTCGTAGAGATGCTGGCGTATATCACTGGCATGTTCCATTTCTAACACGTCACTTAAAATTTTCCGCGCTTTCGCAAGCGAGATGTTTCGAATAACCCACTTCACTCGCGGAAGACTGGAGGAATTCATGCTTAGGGTGTCAAAGCCCATAGCTACTAACAAAATGACAGCCACCGGATCACTAGCCATTTCGCCACAAATACTCACCTCAATACCCGCAGAATGGCCGCCCTCAACAATTTTAATAAGCGTTTGCAACAAAGCCGGGTGAAAGGCGTCGTAAAGCGATGCTACGCGCGCATTGTTACGGTCCACGGCCAGTAAATATTGGGTTAAGTCATTGCTACCTACCGATAAAAAATCCACCCGACGCGCTAAATCACGCGCAAGATAGGCCGCGGCTGGTACTTCAATCATTACACCCAACTTGGGCTTACTAATAATGCATCCCTCTACTAATAATTCCTGAAACGCTTGCTCGATTAAATCGGCGGCTTCATCAACCTCTGCAAGGGTTGTTATCATTGGAAGCATGATTCGTAAATTACCCAGCTCTTCGCTGGCGCGCATCATAGCCCGAACCTGCAGTAAAAAAACATCCGGATGATCTAAGGTGACCCGTATACCGCGCCAGCCTAGATAGGGATTGTCCTCAACAATCGGAAAATAAGGCAGCACTTTGTCCCCACCAATGTCGAGCGTGCGCATGGTAACCAAGCGCGGAGCAAATGCTTTTAAAATTTGCCGATAAATGATGTATTGTTCGTCTTCCGATGGAAAGCGGTCACGACTCATAAACGGCACTTCAGAGCGGTATAAACCAACCCCTTCAGCACCCACGCTTAAGGATAAACTCGCATCCATAGAAAGTCCGGTATTAACTTGCAAGGAGACGCGATAATTATCAATGGTTTCCGCAGGTTTATCACGCAAACTTACCAAACTTGCGTTTAACTGCTGCTCTTCTTGCACTACTTTTTTAAATTGACTAAGCAAGGCGCGTGAAGGCGAGATATAGACGTGTCCAAAAAAGCCGTCCACAATCACCGCGCGCCCGGCCAGGTTGTCAACTTTTAACCCGCGCACACCCATTACCGTAGGGACGCCAAGCGCACGCGCCAGTATTGCCACGTGCGAGTTGTTAGCGCCTTTTGCCGAAACAATACCCAAGAGCAGTCCATCAGGAACCTCAGCAAGAGCAGAGGCGGTAATTTCTTCACCAATTAAGATGGTGCGTCGCGGGTAAACAATTTCTTCGCGCTGCGTTCGTTGAAGCTCGGCTAACACACGACGACCTAAATCGCGGAAATCACTAGCTCTTTCTTTGAGGTAATTATCATCCATATTCTCAAACTGTTGAATATGCCGCTTTATAACCGATGCAAGAGCGGCTTGCGCGCTTAAATGCTCATTTTGTATTACTGCCGCAACCTCCGCACCCAGACTGTCCTTGTCGAGTATGCGCACATATACGTCAAAGAGCGCGTGCTCTTCCTCTGCAACCGTGTTTTTCATACGCCGACTTAAGCGCTGCATCTCTTCCCGCGCGCTTTGTAAGGCCGTGAAAAAAACCGTGACCTCCGCCTCAACATTCTCAATAATGACTCGTGGTACGGCGTCAATATCGGCCGGGGGGTAAACAACTACAGCCGTCCCAATACCCACACCTGGAACGCTTCCCACCCCAGACAAAATATTTTGCACGGCCTCAGATTTGTCGTTCCCCTGAGGTTTCGGTTGGGTTATCAAGGCAAGTTCACCCGTCGCCTCAGCGTGGGCAATTAAGCCACCCAGTTGAGCGGCAAGCGTAATTAAAAAAGCCTCATCGGCGTCATCAAAACAGCGTTCTCCCTGCTGTTGAACGTTTAAAACGCCGTATAATTTACGATGCTGGATAATAGGCACGCCCAAATAGGCTTGCAAATGCTCTTCTCCGAGCGAACTGTCTTGATGAAAATCCGGATGAAAAAAAGCATTACTGATATTAATGGGTTCCTCACGCCGGCCAATAAGGCCGATAATGCCACTGTCTAAACCAAAGCGCACCGAAGATTGCGCGGACTTGTTCAAGCCTTCGGTCGCAATTAATACGTATTCAGAATTTTTGAAGTCGATAAGGTATACGGATACCGCATCCGCATTTACCGCTTTCTGAACTCGTTGAACTAATATGGTGAGTGCTTCAACTAAATGCGCAGCGGTTGTAACATCCTGTACAATTCGTTTTAAAATTTTTAACATTTAGCGATTATGATTACCTCGTTTACGGCGAAATCCAAACGGCGTTCGTCTTTTTTTAATGAAAGATTCCAGTTCTTTAAGCGCTTGCGCGTAAACCTGGCGCTTGAAGAATATAACCTGCGTTTCAGGTTCTTGATAGGCAATCCAACGCCAACTATCAAACTCCGGTGAGTCGCTCAAGTCCAAACGAATTTTCTGTTGCGCGCTTACTAATTTAAGCAAATACCATTTTTGTTTCTGACCAATAACCAAAGGCACGCTGCCGTGGCGAAGGTATTGTTTGGGCAAGCGATATTTCAGCCAACGTTTCGTAACTCCATAGACTTCCACATCCTCTTTTTCGAGGCCCACTTCTTCGAAAAGCTCACGATACATGGCATCAAGCGCGCTTTCCCCACTGACAAGGCCTCCTTGTGGAAATTGCCAAGCGTCATGACCCTGACGTCTCCCCCAAAAAAGATGCCCCAAATCATTTATTAATACAATTCCAACGTTAAGGCGATACCCTGCTCTATCTACTACCATATAGTACTGCTTACATAAACCAATATTGCCTTGATTTTTTCATATAATGTTAGGCTTATGCAAATGAATCTCTCGTTATTTTTTAATAATAATGAATATAACTCTATAAGGCTACGAATACCTGATTAACTGTATGCTAGAATAAGAAGCTAACTGTTGATGTTTCGGTAATGCTATGAATAAAAAAATTCTTATTTTGAATACGGGCGGTACGATTAGTAGCATCCCCAGCGACCAGGGCTACTTACCTGTACGCGACTATATTCACACCGTTTTATCCTCGTTGGTTAGTCTGCATCATCCAGATATGCCTACCTATGATATCAAAGAGTACGACCCTTTATTAGACTCCTCAAATATGGGTGTTAGCGAGTGGAATCAAATTGCTGAAGACCTCGCTACAAACTACGACGCCTACGATGGTTTTTTGATTTTCCATGGAACCGATACCATGGCATATACCGCATCGGCTCTGTCTTTTATGTTGGAAAATTTAACCAAGCCCGTGTTAATAACCGGCTCGCAAATTCCCCTATCGCAGGTACGCAATGACGCCATAGATAATATTTGCACCTCTTTGTGGATAATAGCCCACTTACCGATTCCCGAGGTTTGCATTTATTTTAATCAAAGCTTGCTGCGTGGTAATCGCTGTCAAAAAGTAAGCGCCCAACACTTTAAAGCATTTAACTCACCCAACTTTCCCCATTTAGCGGATATTGGCATTGAAATTGAATTGAACCAACAGCTCATTTTAGCGCAACCAACACAGCCGTTTGCCGTGCAAACCATCAAACCCCATCTGGTTGCCAATGTTCGTTTGTTTCCCGGCTTCTCAATGAACATATTAGCCGCAATCCTTCAACAACCCATCAAAGGTTTAATTTTAGAAACCTATGGGGCGGGAAACGCGCCCAACAATGACCCTTATTTTCTACACTTATTAAGCGACGCCAATGAGCGAGGCGTCGTTATTGTGAACTGCACCCAATGTCCGCACGGAGAAGTGCAAATGCATCAATACGCCACGGGGCACACGTTAAAGGACGTGGGCGTCATTAGTGGATTTGATTTAACGCTTGAAGCCGCTCATTGCAAATTATTGGTTTTATTAAGCAAAAACTACTCCGTTGAACACATTAAATATCTGATGCAAAAAAATATTATTGGTGAACTAACCCATTGACGGTTGAGCCGCCTTGGTTAAGAAATTTTCGGTGATGCTGTCTATTGTTTGCTGAAGGTAATAACCCATCTGTCCTTCCGATGGGATAATTTTCATAAGCGGAAAATTAACCGCATGTTCTGCGCACAGCTTGTTATTCTCAATCTTCAAATTTCTACACATATCAATCACCGCCCCAGCCATTTCAACGGTAAACTCATCTTTAATAGCAAAACATCGGCTTTTAACCTCGGTAATCCATGTTTGGTAGCGTTCTAATTTTTCGTTTTCTAACTCTTTATTACTGTTCCAGTTTGGCAAGCGTGTCGCTACCTCGTTATAAATTTCGGGACATCCAAGTCCCCAAAATTCACTCGCCAACGCGACAAGTATGCCTGCGGCGCCCTGGCCGTCCTGGTCCTCCTTAATTATGATCCCCTTTACGGGGCTCATAATTTGCGCTCCCCAATGACTGACGCCTTTTCGTATGTCTTATATTTTGCCTGCGGCAAAACATCCGACCCTAAGGCTACCAGGGACTACAGGCCTCGGTCTGCGACCTTCCTTGGCCTGCAGCGATTGTTCATAAACGAGCATAGTGAAGGATAGTGTTCTCGGTTGAGAACCTGAATTACATACAAAGCATGAAAATACTGCGCAGTTATTGAGGGATCCGCATAGGGTTTGGCGTTAACCAGTGCTAGAAAAGTAATTTTGCCGTATATGTGCTCTAAAAAAATACGCGCCTTACTTAAAGCCGGGCCAGTATAGCCATTTGTAGGCAACGTCTGACTAATATCCGAGCACTTAGTGTTTGTTTGTTTAATGCGCTCCATTATAGCCTTATACAAGGCTTCATCGTCTTGTTGATTGGTAATCAATTCCTCTATTGCTTTAATCAAGCTCTTTACCGCAGCTCTTTTTGCTGCAGAAATTTTTGGATCCCGGGATGAATTAAAATAATATAAAAATTTATTAGTCGTAGATTCATCGTTGTATTTAGAGGTACTGATAATATCTTTAAGAACTGGAATTAAATTTTTTATTACCGCATCTGAAAAAATGGTCATCGTTGTCTTCCTGTACGCGAATTTTTCATAATAACAGCAAAAAAAATTGACGCAATGCACACAATACTGTTTTAAAAAAGGCTCAGCACTGGTAAATTAGCTTTTTGCCAACGGAAATGATTATGGCCTTACATATTGTTATCTTAGCCGGTGGGGCTGGAAAACGAATGTTTTCTGAACGCCCTAAGGTGCTTCATCAGTTGGGCGGTGTTTCTATGCTTCAACGAGTCGTGGGCACCGCCAGACAATTAAAACCGGATCAAATTCACGTCATTTATGGACACCAGGGAGAGCAATTAAAAAACGCGCTTCCCGATGCCTCGGTGAATTGGGTGTTGCAAGAACAGCAATTAGGAACAGGGCATGCTGTATTGCAAGCCTTGGCCTACATTCCAAAACATGCGCAGGTGCTGATTCTTTCGGGAGATGTGCCGCTTATTCAAGCAAAAACCTTACATAATTTGCTAAGCCATCCGCATGCTTTAGCCTTGCTTGTAGCCCGATTGCCCAACCCCCAAGGATTGGGGCGTATTGTTCGCGATAGCAACCAATCCATTATTGCGATTGTAGAGGAAAAAGACGCAAACCCCGCTGAGAAAAAAATTCAGGAGATTTACAGTGGTGTATGTGCACTTCCCGCAACACACCTGCATCAATGGCTGCCCAATATTCGTAATTGCAATGCGCAAAAAGAACATTATCTAACGGACATCATAGCGATGGCCGTTGCCGATTTTTGTCCTATTGAAGCCTTGCATACCGATAATATCTACGAAATTAAAGGGGTCAATACGAAGTTGCAGCTAGAGCAGTTGGAGCGTTTTTGGCAACAACAACAAGCGGAGAAATTTTTATCCGAAGGGGTCGCTATTGCCGACAGCCAAAGTTTTTATTTGCGCGGAGAGCTGACCTGCGGCCGCGATGTGAGTATCGATATCAATTGTATCTTTATTGGCAAGGTGATTGTTGGCGACGGGTGTATTATTGGTCCCAACTGCGTGCTCGCCAACAGCACTATTGGCAACGGAAGTGCTGTTAAAGCCAACAGCGTAGTTGAAGACAGTTTGATTGGCGCCGATTGCAGTATTGGACCTTTTGCACGCTTGCGCACCGGCACGGTACTTGCCGAAAAATGTCGAATTGGAAATTTCGTTGAAACAAAGGCGGTGCAACTAGGATGCAACACAAAGGCGAGTCATTTAAGCTATCTTGGTGATGCCACCATTGGAGCCAATGTTAACATAGGTGCGGGAACCATTACCTGCAACTACGACGGCATTAATAAGAATAAAACAACCATCGCTGATAACGCATTTATTGGCTCCGGTACGCAATTAATTGCTCCTATTAGCATCGGCGACGGCGCAACTATTGGTGCGGGTAGCACCTTGCGTAAGGATGCGCCGGCGCATCAACTAACCTTATCAATTAGTCAGGAAAAGACTATCTCTAGTTGGAAGAGACCCGCAAAAAATACTACGCGTGACTCGGTATAATTGCCGTAGTTTGAGCTCCTTTTTTGATGGACAAAACTACGGGTATAGCTAATAAAGTTATAAAAAATTTATACACCCACGAATTAGCCGATAGTGTGAAATTTGCTCGTAGGAAAAAATTCCTACGAATAAAATACTGTAATTAACAAGGCATAATAATGAGTTGGCGGCTGTATTGGCGATAAGAATACGCAAGCCCGGATGGCCCAAATAAACCGTGCGCTTCAAAAAATCCAGTAAAAACGCGTTGGTTCCAAGTGAAATAAGCAAAGCAAGCGTTGCTGCCGGAATTCTGCGCGGCATTATAAACGTATAATAGGGGTTTAAGTTAAACATTTCCGGCGAGGGAAGCGCGACTATTGCCATCAGTAATAAATCAAATGCGAATTGAGCAACCACCACTATAAAAATAAATCGGACGTTGGCTTTATAATCAAAAATTTCCGTTAACACAGTACTTACCAAAAGCACAAGGGGCGACAAAATAGTGCTCGCGCCTAGTATCCAGCCGTTTTTAAAAGCTATTAAGCGATACTCACAAGCAAGGCTTATTAAAACGATAACGACGCTGAAACTTACTAAATATTGATAGACCGGATAGCTGTACGGATACTGGGGCGCAGAATTAGTTTTTAACGCGTTGCGGTCACGCCGCGCAACGTAAAAAATAAAGCCGAAAGCGGTGAGCGTTAGACCAATAATGGTAATCAATAAGGAGTTAATAAAAATAGAGACAATAATACCGGAAAGCCCCCCGGAGAAAAGCAACCAGAAATCGATTGTAAAAAAAGATAGTCCACCCAGCAGCGCAACAATCAGCAGCCGATACACCGTCCCTTTGCAAGGCTTTTTCCTAAAGTAGAAATAGAGTTGCGGCAGATAAAAGCTCGCCACAAAGGCAACGGTTGTAGAAAAAAACTTTTTAGGAATATCTTCAAATATAATTTGGTAGGCGATTTGGTCGTGTAATTTATCGGCCGCGGGTAAGTTAACCAACAAATAAATTCCGGTTGAAAATACATACAGCGCGATGAGCGATTGATTAAAGAACAACCACCGTTTCTCATCGCTTGCGCTGTATAAAGAGAGCAAGAAAATGGCTGCCACTAAAGGGCAGAGCAAGCTTGTTACGGTAAAGGTCAGGTTTTTTACGACGATAATTTTAAAAGAAACGTTAATCAACAGCACTAAGCACGTAACCATGGCAACGGTTAACAATAGATGGCTGCGCGCCTGGTGAATAGTTGCAGACTTGTACATTGGTGCATACCTTAGATTAAAACGATAACTCACATCCTACACAACGCGTGCTATCTTCGTGTTTCCGGGTCTTCTAATCCGGGGACGGTTCGGATGTTTTTGTTGTAAACGGCATCAATTTTTTCAGCCTCAATAATATTTTTTTCAAGCTGATGTTGTTGTAATTGCGTCTGCCAAAATCGATGAAACTTCTGTTTTATTGTCTCGATTGCTTGAACAATTGTTGCAATATTGGCGGCAACAGCGGGTAGATGGCTGGGTTTAAACACCACAACTGCCACCATAAAAATCACCACCCATTCGCCAATCATTTTTTTGCATCGTCCTGATTGTCTTGCAGCGCTTGACGAAAACTTTTCAAAGCCGCACCCAAATCGCTTCCTAAATTTTTCAATTTATTAGAGCCAAATAATAGAATCACTATCGCTAAAATTAACAGCAAAGACAGCGGACTAAAGCCACTTATACCCATTACAGCCTCCTTTTATTGTTTAACAGCACCAGGCTAAAACCTAAGAATAAACCGATAGTTGAACCGAGTAATAAAAAATCACTTGGTTGTTGGCTTAGGTAATTTGCAACGGTGAGTGCGGCCGACGCGAGCGAAACACCCCAGCCTAAACCGCTTTTAAAAACAGTGCGCTGCGCATTTTGTTTCATTTCATGCGGAATCAAAGCCGCAATTTTTTCTTGTTTTTGCAAACTTAATACCTCATAAAACAGTTTTGGCAGGTGCGGTAATTGCTCGGTTAAAAACGGAATATTTTCACGAATTTGAGCAAGCAACGCTTTTGGCCCTATCTGTTCTTTTAGCCATTTCTCTAAAAACGGTTTCGCCGTTGCCCATAAATCAAGCTCAGGATACAGTTGACGCCCTAAACCCTCCACAGCAAGCAAGGTTTTTTGCAGCAAAACCAATTGCGGCTGCACTTCCATATTGAATTGGCGCGCCACCTGAAACAATCGCAAGACAACCTGGCCAAACGAAATATCTTTTAATGGTTTTTCAAATATCGGCTCACAAACCATACGAATGGCGCTTTCAAATTCTGAAACTTTGGTTTCGCGAGAAATCCAACCGGATTCAATATGCAGCTCCGCTACCCGACGGTAATCGCGGTTAAAAAAAGCAAATAAATTTTCTGCGAGATAGCGCTTATCCTTATCGCACAAGCTGCCCATAATTCCAAAATCAATACAAATATACTGGGGTTGCTCTGGATTATCGGTGGAGACAAAAATATTCCCAGGATGCATATCCGCATGAAAAAAACAGTCCCGAAATACTTGGGTGAAGAATATTTCAACGCCTCTTTCGGCTAGTTTTTTAATATTGATATTGGCGGCTTTTAAGCGGTCGACATCGGCTATCGGTATGCCATAAATGCGGTCCATCACAAGCACCGATTCGCGGGTGTAATCCCAGTAAATTTGTGGAACGAACAACAGCGGCGAGTTTGTAAAATTTCGTCGCAACTGGCAGCCGTTTGCCGCTTCTTTTTGCAGGTTTAATTCGTCAAGCAGTGTCTGTTCAAATTCCTGAACGACCTGGCTGGGTTTCAAGCGCCGACCTTCCGACCAGTATTTTTCGACTAACAAGGCGATGGTGTGCAAGATTTTTATATCCTGCTTGATGATTCGCCTCATTCCTGGTCGTAAAATTTTGACGACCACCTCCTCGCCGGTTTTAAGACGGGCTGCGTGCACCTGGGCCATGGATGCGGAGGCGAGCGGTTCATTTGAAAAGCTGTCAAATACGGCCAATGCGGATTGGCCATAGGCTTGCTCAATTATTGTTAATGCTTGGGAACTGGGGAAGGGCGGAACTTGATCTTGGAGTTTGCAAAGCTCACAAGCAATGTCCACCGGCAAGAGATCCGGGCGCGTCGATAAAGCCTGGCCAAATTTTATAAATATCGGACCAAGCTCCTCTAAAGATTTACGCAACGCCTCGCCGCGACTCACCGCAACTTTGCGACCCCAATTCCAGGGATTTAAATAAATTAGAATGCGCAGCGGTGCCAATACACGAATGGAGCGTAAAAGCTGATCCGAACCGTTGCGCGCAAAAACCGCATTAATTCGAATGAGGCGCAGCAGTTGATTAAAAGTACTCATGACGCCGTATCTGCGTTATCCGCCGTGCTTGCCAAAGCAAGCGCAAGCGTCGCTTCTAAACGCGCAACATCGTGACTTAAGGTATCAATATCTGTAAACAAATCAGCAACTTCTTCACGTCCCGGTGATAAGCGCGCCTCTTCTTGAATATAATCGGTAGAGTTTTGCACGAGCGAATGATGCACCTGGCTCGTAAACGACAAGCCTTTTTTTACTAAAGAGCCAATTTGATAGGCCACAACATCGCCCGTAAACTCAGCGAGATGCCCCTCCCAATCAATATCCAAACTGTCAAATAATTTTTTCACCCGCACGCCTACGTCAACGTCCCCTGAAAAGCGTACTTTATTGTTAAACAAAGAGCGCGCCTCGGAAGCCGGCAAAAAACTAAGTCGGATTAAACCCAGAGGGCTGCTGTAAATTGAGGTGTCAACAGGTTCGGAGGTTCGGTCTAGCAACAGCAATTGCTGTTGTTCAAAACGTATGAAAAACGTGACATCCAAGGGTGCTACGATAATTTCGATTGTTTTTCCATCCAAAGAATCCATTTTCTGGCCGCTATTTTCATCCAGTGCCAACGCATGGTTTATTGCTTTTTGGAGAATAATCAGAGAGTATTTTTTTATCATGGTAAACTCAGTATTTGTAGGCTGTGTGCAGAGCAACGATGCCCCCGCTTAAATTGTAATATCGGCAATCCTCAAACCCTGCTTCCTCAATCATCTGCTGCAAACGCTCTTGAGGTGGGTGCATTCGAATTGATTCAGCTAAGTATTGATAGCTTGCGCTATCGCCGGCAATCCATTCGCCCATTTTAGGAAGTATGGTAAAGGAATACCAATCGTAGATTGACTTAAACACAGGATTTGTGGGGGTTGAAAATTCTAAAATCATCAACTGACAACCAGGCTTGCCTACACGAAACAGCGAGCGCAGCGCCTGCATTTGATCGCGAACGTTGCGCAAACCAAAACCCATGGTCATGCAGTGAAAGCTCGCGTCGGCAAAAGGCAGCGATTCCGCGTTCGCTTGCACGTAGTTCACCGACCCAAGTACGCCGTCATTAATGAGACGGTCGCGCCCAACCTGCAGCATCGCGTTGTTAATATCGGCAAGCGTTACAACACCCAAACTACCAACTCTGCGGCACAACAGACGCGTAAGATCACCGCTTCCCCCAGCAAGGTCTAATACCGAATCACCGGCTTTAACATGGCTTAAAGCGATGGAAAAGTATTTCCACAGATGATGCACTCCCAAAGACATGAGATTGTTCATAAGATCGTAGTTTTGAGCAACAGAGTGGAATACTTCACGTACTTTTTGCTCTTTTTTGTCCCATTCCACTGACTCAAAACCAAAGTGGGTCGTTTGCGTTTGCTTAGTCATTACACTTTCAATTGTTAACGATGGCTAATAATACCTGATTTTAGAGCAAAGGCTATATCTCCTTTCACGCTAGTAATCGGTATTGGCTTGCGACGGCAGGGTGCTGGCAACGGGTTTTTCAGGCGTTACAGCGGGCTTATTGGGGTTACGTTGAACGGGTTCGTGCGTCGCAGGCGCGTTTACAGCCGGAGGCACCGGCTGAATATCAATCGTTTGGTCCGGTTGCTGCGTTTTTGCCGAAGGCATCCCCAAGCCATCCGCACAGAGCGCAGTGCTTGCCTGCAGCAGTGCGCAACAAATAAAGGGTAGAGCCTTCAGGGACATAACGGAACCTCGTCGCACGCATCCCCATCATCATCTGAATTAGGAGTATTATTTTCCCTAGTTTTATTAGGAAAAAACTGTTTGCGCGTCTTTGCCAAAGGATTGCTGCTGTCTTCGCCAAAAGCATCCTCCAGACTACATTCGTGAATAACGTCTGTATCTTTCAGCGTGGAAAGCACAGGCTTAACCGCGTTAAGCAGCACCTGCGTTGCCACGGCGATGGTAAGCGTTAGCGTGGCTAAGGCAATGCCCAGACTTAAAGGCGCAAACAACAGGCTTACAAAAATTGCGGCCGGCACCGCGAACAACAGCACTAAGGTGAAAACCAATTGCCCCAGGTTAAAGTAAATAGAATGCCAATGAAAGCGTGCTTGATTCACAAGTTGCTGAATGTTGAAATGGGTAAATTTTAAAACGTATAGATCCACCGTGCCGAATTCATTATTTTGAAATTTTAAAGCCTCTTTCTTTATATCGCCCAGCTCATTCAGCGAGTCACGGATAGCCAGAATATTCTCGCTGGAATAGTAAATAGCGGCGACCGCAACGCCTGCGGCGGCCGCTACGATTAAAAATAGTGAGGCGGTGGCTGCGGAAAAAAAACTCGCGGGTAGAAAGAATGAAAAACAAACCGTGCTGCACGCAAAAAAGGCTAGTGAATACAGTAGATCACGGCAATTCGACACATTCGCTGCTTTTTGCTCTTGATTAAGAGCACTCAACATTTCGAGCAAAGCATTGTATTGTTGATTTTCCTTCGAATCGAATAAACCTTTCTTTTCTTTTAAAGCAGTCAATTCGGCTTCAAGTGTCTGACGCTGTTGATTAAAAGAATGGGTAACTGCAATCCAACGCACCACGGTGGCTATAATATCGTATAGAAAAAAAGCCCCGTTGATTAAATATCCAACGTAGCCTGTAAAATACAAGAAAGTAAGTAAATTCGCCGGACCCCATGGCCCATCATTAGCCAGAGAAGATAAACGCGATACAGCCCGTGCACCAACGCCTTGTCTCCATTTTAGGCGACCGTTGCGGTCTTCCTGCTCTTCACTCACCGAATACTTGCCGTCAGAAACCTGGATGTTTGAAAAAGTGGAGTCGTATTTTAACGGCACTAAAATTAACATCGCGTTCAAGGCAAAACGCAGAAAATAAAAAACAAAACTTGCATAGCTTCCGGTTCTTGAGGCCGTATTCGTTACCAAACTTAAGGCGGAGGTATTAAAAAACCAATGATTCGCGACAAATTGGATCAAGGCTCGAAAAATTCCATCGCCCCAAAGCCAGTATAAACGCACTTGGTTAAGTTTATTAATAAGCTCAATAACCAGCTCACTGGGTTCATGAACAGGCCTGCTCCAAAAGTCCCGAAGGATGGTTTTGATAATTCCAAAAATCGTGACAGAACGACTGGCCTCCAATGCGGTGGCCTCGCATTGGAGGCCGTTCAATCGGTTTAACAGCACTACAGCGCGCTCGAGACAAAATTTTAAATCGTTAACATCACTGACTTTCAATGCCCTATCAAGACGGTATTTTTGATGAATGATAGCAATACTTTCCACCAATTCGTTTCTAAGGGATTCTTTTTGTGGCTCAGACATATAGCGAATAATTGCTGTTTCCGTGCTTAAAATTTTTCTTTGATAATAGCCGGATTTTGCATTGATGCACGCACGATTGGCATAGATTTCTGATAAATCAAGGGTTGCAAACTGCGGCGAATTGACCGGGCTGCTGTCTTCCTCTCCTGCGGAAGCTCCATTTTTATATTTGCTCAAGGTAGCCTCCTGGAAAAATATTAGGTACAATATGTCTTAATTTATAACACATTTAACCGGTTAAAATCAAGCTGATAAGCCCCTTTTATTGACATATTTTTTAGGCACAGAGCTTCGTGCGCTCTATCCTTGGACGGTAAGCCTGGGTCGTGGCCATTGTTACGGTCTTAAAAGTCTGCAACAATGCCTAGGGTATTGGCCAGGCATGCTGGCGAACAATGCGGATTGGTGTTCAAAAACCCTCGGATGGTTCGTAGACTTACCCTTATTTAAATTTTTACTGGCAGGAAATAATTATGAGTAAACGTTCCTTGTATCCGCTGATGATTCTGTTATTAGCGCTAAGCGGAGCCTTAATAGCCGCGGTTGGTTTTACGGTGTTTCCGGCGTTAATACCGATGGCATCCTTGGGTGTGGCCGGCTTTTGGGCGCCAGCACTCGTGCCAGCAATAGCCGCTCTAATAACCGGCTTTATGAGCGGTGTTGCTCTGGGGTTGTTTGAGCTGTCCAAGGCCTTGGACCGCCTCGGCCAATCCACCTATTTTTTTAGGAATTGGCGCTTGAAAGTGGCGTTAGTGATGGGTGTTGGCGCGGCGCTTGTAATTGGATTGCTCGCCTTCTTTTTCCCACCGTTCCTTAGCTTTTTTGCAGGTTTTAGTTTTTTTGCCGTCGTTAACAATATTTCAGTTTTGCAAGCCAGTGTTCTGATGGCAGCACTGCACACCTCGGTGCTGTGGACGGGATTGCTCCTTTATTTTTACGCAATCTATCCGGTGCTAAAATGGATTGATGCCGCATTCTACCCCCCTGTTGACCCGACGGATAACGCTCCTGAAACTCCGACTGAGCAAGAACCGGAGCCACAACCAGGCTGCTTATCCCTTGAGACGCCGAACAACGCTCCTGAAAGTCCAACTAAAAAAGAACCGGAGCCACAACCAGAAGGCTCATCTCTTAACGACACCGATGGGCTTTTGGAGCGATCAACCAAGTCTGGACCATTTTTTTCACCTGCTGCGCCTCGAACAAGACCGCCTGCAAAACAGGATTTCGCCAAGGGTTCTAGTGCCCCCTAAAAAGCGGACTGCGTTTTTTTTTAAAAAAGTGCGCGCTCCAACCGGATGCCTTAGACTCTTAACCGTTGGCGCGACTGGAATCTATTTTGTTTTTAAACCGCCCTACGCTATAATCCTAGCCTTTATTTTTCAGGTATTATTATGACTTCTGCTCGTAAGCTTTTAGTGACAAGCGCGCTACCCTACGCGAATGGGCCGCTCCATTTGGGCCACCTGGTAGAGCATATTCAAACCGACATTTGGGTGCGAACTCAAAAAATGCTCGGTCACCAATGCATTTCTATCTGCGGTGACGATGCGCACGGTACCCCCATAATGCTAAAAGCCGAACAGCTGGGTATTACTCCAGAACAACTAACCGCATCGATGCAAGCAAGCCACCAGCGTGATTTTGCAGCGTTTGCTATTGAATACGACTGCTACCACACAACCCACAGCGCTGAAAACAAGGATTTGGCTGAACAGATATACCGCGCGCTGCAAGAGAACGGCGATATAATCGTTAAAACAGTTCGACAAGCGTTTGATCCCGTGAAAAACATGTTTTTGCCCGACCGCTATGTTAAAGGCCGCTGTCCAAAGTGTAAAACTCCCGACCAGTATGGCGATAATTGCGAAGCCTGTGGCGCCACCTACGCACCAACCGATTTGCTGGATGCCGTCTCGGCGCTTTCGGGTGTGGCACCCATTGAGAAAGATTCTGAGCATTATTTTTTTGACCTGCCCCGCTACGCCGAGCGCTTAAAAGCGTGGACTGCTGAAGGACACGTGCAAATTGAGGTGAAAAATAAGTTGGAGGAGTGGTTTGATGCCGGCTTAAAACAATGGGACATATCGCGCGATGCGCCGTACTTCGGTTTTCTTATACCCGGAACTACGGATAAATATTTCTATGTGTGGCTTGATGCCCCGATAGGGTATATGGCGAGCTTCCAAAAATACTGCGCTGAAAACGACCTGTCTTTCGCGGAGTTTTGGCGCGCCGACAGCACGACAGAATTGTACCATTTTGTGGGTAAAGACATTGTTTACTTCCACGCCCTTTTTTGGCCGGCGGTTTTAGCGGGCAGCGGTCATCGTTTACCCACCGCCATATTTACACACGGCTTCCTAACGGTAGCCGGCCAAAAAATGTCCAAATCACGGGGTACTTTTATTGAAGCCCGTGCCTATTTAGACCATCTTAACCCCGAATATTTGCGCTATTATTTTGCGGCTAAATTGAACGGTCGTATTGACGACCTTGACCTAAATTTTGATGATTTTTTTAACCGTATCAATGCGGACTTAATTGGAAAAGTGGTCAATATTGCTAGTCGTTGTGCAGGATTTATGAGCAAATTTTTTGCCAACACCCTGGCCGACTCCTGCGCAAAACCGGACTTACATCAGCAAATACTGGCTTTTAAACCCCTAATAATTGAGGCCTATATTCAGCGCGACTACAGCAAAGCGCTGCGTTGTATAATGGAGGCGGCCGATAGTATTAATCAATACATCGACTCTAAAAAACCTTGGATTTTGGCAAAAGATCCCACCACGCTTCCAGAGGTTCAATCGATTTGCAGTACAGGACTAAATTTATTTCGCCTACTGATGACCTATTTGAAGCCGGTTTTACCCGTTATGGCGATGCAATGTGAGCACTTTTTAAACTGCGCCCCCTTTGATTGGCGCAACTGCGAAACACCCTTATACAACCATCCAATCAATGTTTTCCAGCCGTTAATGATGCGTGTTGATAAAGAAAAAATTGAGGCACTGCTTGCTACCTATACAACCGATGCCGGTCAAAGCGCTTCATGATTAACGACATTATAAATAGGATTGAAAAAATACTGCCGCAAACCCAGTGCGGCGAATGCGGGTTCAAAGGATGCCGACCCTACGCCGAAGCGCTTGCGTCTAAAGCCGCCCCTATTGATCGCTGCCCTCCAGGAGGCACTAAAGTTTTGCAAGCCTTGGCAGACGTGCTCAACTGCGACAGCACTCCTTATTTACCCGAAATGGCCACTAAAACACGGCCGCCGCAGTTGGCGCTAATTCGCGAAGAGGAATGCATCGGCTGCACAAAATGCATTCAAGCGTGCCCGGTGGACGCCATCGTCGGTGCCGCTAAATCGATGCATGCAATAGTGAGTACCGAATGCACCGGGTGCGGCTTGTGCGTGGAACCCTGTCCCGTAGATTGCATTGATTTAGTCCCGCAGGCAGAAAACACCTACGACCAAGAACGCGCACACGAACGCCATCAGGCTCGTATAATTCGTGACTTACGCCAACAAGACCACCTGCAAACCAGCTACCGCGCTAAGAAAAACTTAGCCGCATCAACAGCAACAACCGCAGGGAATCTACCGGAAACCCAAGCTAAACAAGATTACATTTTACAGGCTTTAGCCCGGGTACAAGCTCGAAAAAATGAATAAAACTAAACGCAGAATAATTTTTGAACGATTGCGGTCGGCCAACCCAACCCCCACAACGGAGCTGCAGTTTTCCTCTTCTTTTGAGCTTTTAATAGCCGTAATTTTATCGGCTCAAGCCACAGACATCCGTGTTAATATAGCAACCAGTGAATTGTTTGCCGTAGCCTGCACCCCCCAAGCGATGGTCGATATGGGTGAAGAGCGGCTAAAACACTATATTAAAAGCATCGGTTTATACAACAGTAAAGCGTCCAACATTATCAAAACCTGTCGCCTATTGTTGGATGTGTACGACAGCCGCATCCCACAAACACGCGCCGAGCTCCAGGCCTTACCCGGTGTTGGTCGAAAAACCGCTAATGTAGTTTTAAACACCGCCTTTGGCCAGCCGACTATGGCAGTTGATACCCATATTTTTCGAGTGGCTAACCGCACCGGCTTAGCAAAAGGGAACACGCCGCTTGCGGTAGAGTTGCGGTTGTTAAAAGCCATTGATGCTGATTTTTTACAAAACGCACACCATTGGCTAATTTTACACGGCCGCTACGTGTGCCTGGCGCGCAAACCACGATGCGGGCAGTGCTTAATTGCCGATTTATGCGAATTTACCAATAAACCCGTGGAAAAGTCGTAAAGTCGGAGCCACGCACCCCAACCCACACCGGTGCGGTCTCCTTTTTAAGAGATCTCTTGCATGCTAAGGAGCTTAGAGCCGTAGGTAACGTGCGAGTGATCCAATATAATGAGAGGCAAGGAACGACAAGGATGTTAGACAGGATGTCTAAGCCCAAAGCTTTACAATTGGAATGTGCCTTGCCACAGGATGTGGCACCAACACCCCTCAATAACCAATGCTTCGTCCACCATCAACCACCAAACTATGACCGGTAATAAAATTATTTTGCACTAAAGCTACCACGGCTTTCGCAATAGCTATTGGGTCTCCGTGTCGGGCAAGTGGCGTCTTTGCAATAATTTTTTGTTGCTGATAGTCGCTAAGCTGATTGCTGTCTTCCGGCCACATTATTGCACCCGGAGCTACCGCATTTACCCGAATTTTCGGTGCCAGCTCTTTTGCAAAAGCCAAGGTTTGCAGTGAAAGCGCCGCTTTAGTTTGACAATAAATACTGTAGTTTTTCAGAGGCTTACTGCTGTGAATATCAGTGATATTGATGGCCACTTTATTAGGGCTTTCTGCAGTTTCTGCAAAGGCTTTACTAAGGACGAACGGCGCGTGAACATTGACCGCAAACAGGCGCTGCCACCCACCTTCATCGGATACATCCGTATCCTTGATAAATAAAGACGCGTTGTTAACTAAGACATCCATTACCCCAAAATAGGCGACAACCTGCGGTATAAGTCCCGCCACGGCAACCGCATCCCTTAAATCAGCCCTAAATCCGTACGCGCTATTGGGTCGGCGCCTGTTCAGCTCATCTAATAATGAGCGCGCCTCGTCCTTAGACTGGTAGTAATGAACGGCTATATCATAACCCTCGGCGTGTAATAGCCGGGCTATAGACGCACCAATGCGCCGCGAAGCTCCGGTTACTAAAGCAACTTGTTTGTTTGGCAAAATCAAGGTATGTTCCTCAGTTTAACAAAATTATTATGACAAAATTAGCTGATTTTCTAAAGCAACACTTGAGCAATACCCCAAAAATTTCATTCGCGGATTTTATGCAGCACGCTCTGTATCATCCTCAGTACGGCTATTATACGGGAGTTTCCACCAAATTTGGTGCCGCAGGAGATTTTGTTACCGCGCCCGAGCTTACCCCCTTGTTTGCCTATACGGTTGCCCATCAATGCCAACCGATTTTGCAGGCTCTACCAAACGCCACTATCTTGGAGTTTGGGGCCGGCACCGGCGCGCTGTGCGCCAATCTGTTGAAACGGCTGCACCAGTTGGGAGACCTTCCGGACCGCTATTTTATTTTAGAAGTAAGTGCGCAGTTGAAGCAACGCCAACAGCAGACTATTGCCGCGCTAATTCCTGAATTAGCAGACCGTATTCACTGGCTTAGTCGCTGGCCGGAGGCGCCTTTTTCGGGAATAATTTTAGCAAACGAGGTGTTGGACGCCATGCCGGTTCATCGGTTTTTATACAACGAGAATACGCTGCAGGAACTTTTTATAGGCCTTGATACGTCGGGAGCGTTGTGCGAATACGTCAGCAAAACGTCCACCCGCTTGCAAGAATACCTAAGCCCTTTTTTGCCAGACCTGCCGCAACCCTATATATCGGAAGCCAATCTATTTCTTGAGGGTTGGTTCCAGCAATGCAGTGCAATTTTAGACAAAGGAGTGATGCTCGTGCTCGATTATGGCTTTCCTCGCCACGAATACTACCATCCTGATAGAAATCAGGGAACGCTCATTTGCCACTACCGCCACCAGGCGCACAGTAATTTTTTTCAGCACCTCGGAGAGCAAGATATAAGCGCTCATGTTGATTTTACCCACGTGGCCGAAGCCGGTGATGACGCAGGATTTTCAATTGCAGGCTTTACCAACCAAGCGTCTTTTCTCTTAGCCAATGGGTTGTTGGAACTAATTGATGACAGCGCCTCGCCAACGGTACAAATGAAGGCGCAGCAGGCCATTAAACAACTAACTTTGCCCCATGAAATGGGTGAACTGTTTAAGGTTATGGCTTTAACCAAGGGATTCGATACCCCTCTTAAGGGATTCCAACTTTACGACAAGCGAGCGAGTTTATAATGACCGGATATTTAACAACTGTTGAACTGCAAAAAGAATCGATGAAGTTTTCAGCAGGTCACACCACAATCTTCTCAGCAACCGAGAGAGAACCGCTGCACGGCCACATGTATGCGGTGTACTTAGCGCTAACGACCTGGGTTGACGAAAACGGTATGACCTTCGATTACCGTTACTATAAAAAAAAGGTGCACGCTCTATGCCAGCACCTTAATCAAACCTTCCTGATGCCAGAGCATTCACCTTATTTGCAATTTAGCCAGGATGAAAGCTATTATTATTTTATTTTTAATCACAAAAAAATCCCTTTTTTAAAAGAAGACGTAACGCTTATGCCTCTGACTAATATTACGGTTGAGGAACTATCGCGCTGGTTTGTTGATGAGCTCATTAAAGATCGCAGCGAGCTCGATAAGCATCGTATTGAAAAAGTTGTGATTAAAGTCTTTTCCGCACCCGGGCAGTCCGCAAGTCATCAATGGCTGCGCTAAATCGTACCCGTTGCCGTGTCTGTATTCCCCACACGCACCATGATTACTTTGATTATTCCACCGAAGCCAATCCTGTTATTGGAACACGCTGTTGGGTGCCTTTTCGTAACCAGCGGCGGTTGGGCGTCATTGTGGAAACGGATGCCTGCGATAATCCAACGTACACCGTAAAAAACATTAGTGAAATTATTGATGATAATGCAGTTATTTCACCGGAAATTTTACAGTTCTGCCAATGGATTGCGCGCTACTACCAATCCCCGCTTTCTGAAGTGTTGCCGCTTGCTTTACCGAAAAAGCTGCGCCTTGGTCAGTGCCTGCAATGGCCGACGGTCGCCTCTTATCAACCCGCCGCATTGGAGGCTGCCCTAAAAATAACGCCCAAGCAACGCCGCTTATTGAACCTTTTTTGCAATCCGACGTCGCAGCTTAACCAGCCTTTTTTAATGACGCAAGGATTTAGCAAACCCTATCTCAACACGGCAGTCGCTAAAAATATGCTCGTTCAAACGCAGGTGCTTGATGTAAGTCGCTACCAGTCTAAAACCACAAGCCCCAAATTAGCGCTTAATAAGCAGCAAGCCGTCGCGTTTTCAACCATCCTACATTCCTTAGGTACCTTTCATGCTTTTTTACTGCATGGGGTAACTGGCAGTGGCAAGACGGAGGTGTATCTCCACCTTATTGACGCGGTATTGGCTCAAAACCAACAGGTGCTAGTTTTAGTACCTGAAATTGGTCTAACACCGCAACTTCTCGCTCGTTTTCAACAGCGCTTTTGCGTACCTATTGCGGTTGTGCATTCCAATTTAAATGAAACCGAGCGTTTGTACGCCTGGCAACTGGCCAAAGAGGGGGGCATTAAATTAATTATTGGCACGCGTACCGCGGTTTTCACACCGTTTCATCAACTAGGCCTCATCATCATTGACGAGGAACACGACAGCTCGCTCAAACAAATGGATGGGGTTCGCTATTCAGCGCGCGATGCAGCCCTTAAACGCGCCAAGGATGCGAACGTACCTATTGTTTTAGGTTCAGCCACACCAAGCCTTGAAAGCATGCGTAATGTTGCCCTAAAAAAATACACCCAGGTGCGCTTGACCGGTAAGGCCCTGAAAAGCTCCCCCCTGCGTTATCAAGTCGTGGATATGCGAAGCACACCGGTTAACGAGGGAATTGCAGCAACAAGTTTAGGAATTATCAAAGAGCAACTTGCGCAAGGGAATCAAGTTTTACTTTTTATCAACAAACGGGGATTTGCGCCCGTTTACCTGTGTCATTGCTGCGGATGGATGGTCGATTGTAAAGCCTGTGATAGCCACCTAACCCTTCATCAACGATTAAAAATTTTACAGTGCCATCACTGCGGCTTAAAGCAAAAACCACCCACCCAGTGCAAGCGCTGCCAAAGCCCTGAATTAATTGCCGTAGGGACGGGTACGGAGCGTGTTTTTAGCTACCTTAAGCAGGTATTGTCTGATGTAAGTATGGCGATTATCGATAGAGATGCGGTTGCGCACAAGGGCAGCTTAGACCACGCGCTTAATCGCATTGAAAACAATGAAGTTCAGTTAATTGTTGGCACCCAAATGCTAGCCAAAGGGCATCACTTTCCCAATGTTACGCTGACGGTGGTGGTCAACGCCGATATGGGATTTTACAATCAAGATTTTCGCGCCCTAGAGCAATTAGGCCAACTAATAATCCAGGTGGCCGGGCGCGCCGGGCGCGCTGAAAAGCCGGGTCGTATTGTTATACAAACCCATATACCAGACCACCCCCAATTAAACTTATTAATACAAAAAGGATACTCTGAATTTGCAACGCATTTACTAGACAATCGGCTGCAGGCACAAATGCCGCCCTTCAACTATCTGGTGCTCATTCGTGCCGAGGCGCGCAATGGTGAAAAGGCTCAGCAGGTGCTAGCACAGATTAAGGACTATTTAAGCGCGCGAGCCGCAGTGGAAATCTTAGGCCCCGTTGCCGCACCTCTCGCACGTCGAGCCAATTTCCATCGCTTCCAACTGCTTGTTAAATCCTCTAAGCGCCCAGAATTGCATCACGCCATTACCGCTTTACGCTTGTGGATTACCAACAAAAAACTCGCTCAGGCCATTCGCCTGAGTATAGATGTGGACCCTTATGATTTATCTTAAGCTCTCACTAATAGCGGGCGTTGTTTTGGTATTTTTTTGGTATACGCACGGTAAACTTCTACCTCAGTGGCGCGTTTTTCGCTGGCGAAAATACTGGAATATTCACGAGCATCAACACAACTTCAATACAATATACGCCAATGTAGATGGGTTTCTTAGCTCGCGTCAGGCTCGAACTGTTGCAGCGGATGCTATCGAATACACCTACGGCGAAATAACCTTTGAATCCTTTATTGCCCTTTTGGGGGTGTGCAAACCGAATTTGGCAACCGTATTTTACGATTTAGGGAGCGGGGCTGGCAAAGCGGTTATCGCGGCCGCCATGGTTTACGATTGCCAACGCTATTATGGAATTGAACTGTTTCCAAATTTAATTCGCCTGGCCAATCAACAAAAACAAAAGCTGAATCAACTGGAAACGTATACTGAAAAATCCGAAAAGATAGTTTTTGTAGAAGGTGACTTTATGAAACATCACCTCACGGACGCCACTATTTTACTAGTAAACTCAAGTTGCTATTTTGGCGCGTATTGGCAAGATTGCACGGACTTTTTAGCCGCACTAAATCCCGGAACCCTAATTATTAGCCTCAGTAAGCCCGTTATTCATCCACACATTAGCGCAATTAAAAGATGCGAGGTACTAATGAGCTGGGGTATTACCGAGGCTTTTATTCAAAAAACAATCTAAAAGATTATTACTTTAGCTTAATATCTGGCATCATTGCGTCATTGAAACCGACACCAATAATTTTTGGAGAAAGCTTTTGAAAAAAATAGCGCTCACTTTAGCTGCATTCCTATGCGCAACCAGCATACATGCTGCAAAAAACGACAGCTTTCAAATAGCCGTTTGTAACAACACCAATGAGTCTCTTATCGTAACATCCAATCGAATTTCCAACGGCCAGGTGTTGCCTCTGGTACACGCAATCAATCCTAAAAGCACACAAAACTATGTAATTACCGTTGTCACCAATAAGCCTATTTTTGGAGAAATTAAATTTCACAGCGCGTCAACGCCCGATAAATTTGGAATAATTAAATACGCGAAATACAAACCCAATAGCGCCTTTGAAACCTACGTTCTTAGTCCGGTCAACCAAGATTATACAATTAAAGCGTCGCATCTTGGTTCGCATGTCCGTTATGAAATTGATTAGTTTTTTTTAACGCTGTTGCGGCCGCTTTCAACGGCTAAGGTTATAGAACTAATTATTTGCGCAATCCCGGGGATGCAAATTATTTGTGTAAGTATACTGATCCCATTGAATAAATTAATTCTCAGTCTATACTAAATAATATGCGTTAAATACCGAGGCGGCTATGATTAAATCCCAACTTATTGCCCAAATTGCGGCCCAGATGACGGACCTTTCTGAAAACAAAATTACCGATGGAATCAATCAAATTGTCGAAATCATGAGCGATGCTTTGGTTAACAATCAACGAATTGAAATTCGTGGCTTTGGCAGCTTTTCGCTTCACTATCGCGCTTCGCGCAACGCCCACAATCCGAAAAACGGAGAAAAAGTGGTAACCAAACCCAAATATACGCCGTATTTCAAACCGGGAAAACAGCTGCGCGATCGAGTAAATGAGTCCCGCCACAGCGTGCCCTTAAAAAATTAGTTAGGGTTGATTTGGTTTAAAATCAGCGTCGCTAGCATTTTTTTACAATCGCCTACTTGTTTTTAACGTCTGACGCCAAAGAAATAGCCACTCCACAGCAATTGCTGCATTTTTGCGGCTCCACGCAACGCGCCCTATGAAAGGGATGATTGTTTTAGCCCGCTTGCTGTAAAGATAATTAAGGGCTTTAAGCAATTTTTTACAGCGAGCCTCAAATATCATTTGTTTTATTGCGGTGTTTTTTGTAAAATGGCCGTCTTTAAGTACTAATTTAAAGCAATCAAACCAAGGTTTCTTCATGCCCAGAAATGAGCTTCATCCCCGCACGGCCCTTATTAACAAAAAACAAAAAATACTGTCTAAGTTAGCACGTCAGCAAGCCTTAGCTTGGTTAGCCGCTCACTTTCCTGCGGTTTTTGATACCACGCTTTCCATTCAGCCCTTAAAAAAAGGAATTATGCACGATATTTTACAATACGCCTCCGAAAAAGCCGATCCCAGTATTTCTTTTTCTAAAATTAGAGAAGCTGTGGTCGCTTTTACGCGGCGAATTGATTATTTGACCTGCCTTAAAAATCGTGAAATGCGTGTGGATTTAAACAACCACCCGGTGGAGTTGGTTACGGAAGAAGAGGCCGAAAAGGCCGCATCGACTATCAAAAAAATGGTTGAAAAAAGTGCTCGCAACGCGCGAAGAGAGGCCAGAGAAAAATCGCAATCGCCCTACCCGGTAATGCGACCAGTAGCCCATCGCTCGGCTACCCCACACGCGTACAATGCGGCAATCGCCGTGCACAATAATAAGCCCGCGATTTACAGCACCGCGAATACGACGGCGCCAAAATCGGCCGTAACCATTACCCACAAATCCACGCGAACCTTTGATTCAGAAGCGCTTACCCGGGCGCGGTTGAAATCAAAACTTGGGTTGGCTAAAGAAGATTAGCCCCCAAGTTGCTTATAATTAGCTAAATCTAGACTCCAGCATCACGACCGCTGGAAGTTTTTTTCCTTCTAAATATTCTAAAAACGCTCCGCCACCGGTTGATATGTAGTCAATTTGCTGCATCAGATTGTATTGATCTATTGCCGCTAGGGTGTCGCCTCCGCCAGCAATAGAAAACGCGTCGCTATTGGCAATAGCAATAGCAATTCCTCGTGTTCCGTAGGAAAACTGGGGCATTTCAAAAACACCAACCGGGCCGTTCCATATTATAGTCTTTGCATCATCAAGCAGGTGAATATAGCGGTGGATGGTATCCGGACCGATATCTAAAATCATATCGTCGGAGGCAACATTGCTCAGTGTTTTATTATAAGCCGGGCAATTGTCTTTAAGCGCTTTACCGACGACAACATCGGTGGGTAGGGGAATAGCACAACCGTGTTGCTGAGCTAATGCTAAAATTTCACGCGCTTCCTCAAGCATGCTTTCTTCACACAGCGAAAGACCAATCTCAAACCCTTGCGCTTTTAAAAAGGTATTAGCTATACCTCCGCCAGGAATAAGATAGGTAACTCGGGTAACTAATTGTTTGAGTAACGAGAGCTTACCTGAAACTTTAGCGCCGCCAACAACCGCAATAATGGGTGTGATGGGATCTTTTAAAACATGCGCAAGAGCCTCAAGCTCACGCTCCAATAGAGGGCCGGCTACGGCTAATGGCGCATACAGCCCAACCCCATAGGTCGAGGCGTGGGCGCGGTGTGCCGTGCCAAAAGCATCCATTACATAGACGTCACAAAGATTCGCTAATTTTTTTGCAAGCTCCGTATCGTTACTTTTTTCACCACTATTAAACCGAACATTTTCGCACACAACTACCTCACCCGGTTTTACCTCAACGCCATCTAAATAGTCTTTTTCCAGACGCACTGGGCACTTTAGATCACGCGCTAAATAATCAACCACAGGCTGCAATGAATAGTTGGGGTCAAAACGACCTTCTTCGGGCCGACCAAGATGCGACAATATTAAAACACTTGCGCCGGACTCTAAAGCCGCATTAATCGTTGGAATTGCCGCCTGTAGCCGCTGATCGCTTGTAATGATTCCATCTTTGATTGGAACGTTTAAATCCTCGCGAATTAAAACTCTTTTACCGCGCAAGTCACAATCTTTCATTTTCAAAATATTCATTATTTATCCTTAATGACCTAGCATTATTTCCGCGGTATCCAGCATGCGGTTCGAAAATCCCCACTCGTTGTCGTACCAAGCAACGACTTTAACTAAGTTTTTCATGACCTTAGTCTGAGTGATATCAAATATTGCTGAAGCGGGGTGATGATTAAAATCACATGAAACCAGCGGCTCATCACAGATGTGCAGCACTTTATTTTGCGCACCGACCATAATGGCATTAACCTCAGCAACAGAGGTCTCTCTTTTTGCTGTAAATGTTAAATCAATTACCGATACATTTAGCGTTGGAACGCGCATGGCAAAACCGTCCAATTTGCCGGCTAACTCAGGAATAACGAGACCCAAGGCCGAGGCGGCACCTGTTTTGGTTGGAATAATTGATTGAGTCGCTGAACGCGCGCGTCGCAAATCATTATGGCTCCCATCCAACAGCATCTGATCCTTCGTATAGGCGTGCACGGTGTTGAGTAAGCCGTACTCCAGGCCAATAGCCTCATGCAAGGGTTTAACCACCGGTGCTAAGCAATTCGTCGTGCACGAGGCATTGGAGACAATAATATCGTGTGCTTGCAGGCTTTGTTCGTTCACCCCATACACAATGGTTGCGTCCACGTCCTTACCGGGCGCGGATATTAAAACTTTTTTAGCCCCCGCCTGAACATGCATCATAGCGTGTTCACGACTGGTGAACCGACCTGTACATTCAAATACTATGTCTACATCCAGACGTTTCCATGGTAATAGATTGGGTGCGCGTTCGGCAATTATTTCTATCCGATGACCGTCCACCACGAGAAAATTATTCTCAACAGCAACTTCGCAACCGAAGCGACCGTGTGTTGAGTCGTAACGCGTTAAATGAGCGGTCGTCTCAATACCCGACAAATCGTTAATAGCTACCACTTCAAATTGCTGTTGGCGACTGTATTCGAAGATGGATCTTAATATACAGCGACCGATTCGCCCATACCCATTGATTGCTACTCTCATTAATCTCTCCAACATCGTGTGCTTTATCTACAAAGTTATGAACCCGTTTTTGGTACTATTCAAAAAGAATTTATAGCCTTTACCACGGCTTCAACGGTTATACCTAGATAGGTGTACGCGTCAGTAGCTGAGGCCGACACGCCAAATCTATCGATACCAATTACTTTCCCATCCAATCCCACAAATCGATACCAATAATTGGTAGCGCCGGCCTCTAGGGCTATTCGATTTCTTACGCCATCCGGCAAGAGCGCTTGTTGATAGTCGGCTTCTTGCTGTAAAAATAGCTCTGGGCACGGCATAGAAACAAGGCGAACTTTCCGCGTTAACGAGCAACCGTTAATCGCGTCCAAGGCAATGTGCACCTCCGATCCCGTGGCGATAATAATGACGTCCGGAACACCCTCACAATCCAGCACGCAATAAGCACCCTTACTAATAAGGTCTTGAGGGTTGGCAACCGGTGGCAGCGGGGTAAGATTTTGTCGGGACAGCAAAAGGGCGCTTGGCCCGTTATGACAGCTTAATGCGTGCTGCCAGGCAACCGCTGTTTCCAATAAATCAGCCGGACGCCAAACCGTTAGATTCGGTGTTAAGCGAAGCATCGCAGCGTGCTCAATAGGCTGATGGGTGGGGCCGTCCTCACCTAAACCAATTGAATCATGGGTTAAGATATAAATAACCCGCTGCTGCATGAGCGCGCTTAACCGGATGGCGTTGCGCGCGTAATCCGCAAAAACAAGAAAGGTTCCGCCGTAGGGGATAAATCCTCCGTGCACCGCTATACCATTCATAATGGCCGCCATACCAAATTCACGCACACCGTAATTAATATAGTTACCAGCGCAATCCTCGGCGGATATCGCTTTAGTTCCGGACCAGTTCGTATTGTTTGAACCGCTGAGATCCGCTGATCCACCGAGCAGCTCCGGTAAAAATTGCGCAAAATACTCGATGCAAAACTGCGAGCTTTTACGCGTAGCCATCGGCTGTGTCTGAGCGGTGCAGCGCTCAATTAAGCCCTGACTCAATTGCTCCCAGTTATCCGGTAAATCGCCGTTTATTTGGCGCAAAAACTGAGAATAACTCTCTGCATCGGCTTGCTGATACTGTTGGCACACGTTCAGCCAGTTGTTTTCCTCGGCTTGGCCCTGAGCACAGTTATCCCAGTGCTGGTAAAGTTCTGCAGGAATTTCAAAAGGCGGATGCGGCCATTGCAACTCGGCACGAACCTGTGCAACCGCTTCTTTGCCTAGAGGCGCCCCATGTGATTTTTCGCTTCCCGCAACCGGGGATGCAAATCCAATAATAGTTTTGCAAATAATTAAACTGGGTTGATTGCGCACGTGCTGCGCTTTGTGAATAGCGTTTTCAATGGCCGCACTATCGTGACCATCGACCGCATCAATAACATGCCAGTTGTAGGCTTGAAAGCGCTGTTGGGTATTGTCTGTAAACCAACCCCCAACATTACCATCAATAGAAATAGCGTTGTCATCATAGAAGACGATCAGTTTACCCAAGGCCTGCGTCCCGGCAAGCGAGCACACCTCATGGGACAATCCTTCCATCAAACAGCCATCACCCGCGAAGACGTAGGTGTAATGATCGACTATTGCACGTTGTTTGCTATTAAACCGGCGGGCTAAAACTTTTTCAGCAATTGCCATTCCCACCGCATTTGCCAAACCCTGGGCTAATGGTCCGGTCGTGGTTTCAACCCCGGGCGTCTCATTAATTTCAGGATGGCCCGGCGTTTTGGAATGCAATTGACGAAAATTTTTAAGCTCCTCGAGCGAAAGCGCGTATCCGCTCAAGTGCAAAAGCGCGTAAAGTAGTGCCGACCCATGGCCGTTAGAAAGCACAAAGCGGTCTCTATTAAACCAGCGTGGATTTTTTGGATTGTGGCGCAAAAACTTAGTCCACAGCACCGTCGCAATATCAGCCATACCCAAAGGCATTCCCGGATGACCCGATTGCGCAGCCTCAACAGCATCAATACTGAGCATCCGTACAGCAGTAGCAAGTTCTGAAAAAATCATTTGTCTCAAATAACGGTTTAATGAAGTGCGCTATTGTCGCTTAGTTGCATCGTTTGGGCAAGTTTGACGGGTCTATTATAAAAATAACGTTTGCTGTTGGTCGCCAAAATATAGACCGCTAAAACGAAGGTCTTTTATTTCCGTTGCCAAGCGTCGGGTCGGGTTTAAAGACCGCTACCCAATTAAATCGTGTTTGCAAAACCCCGCCTTTTTCAATCCACTTTTAAGAGCATTAACAATTAAGGAAAAAAGCGTGGCTGCGCACTCGTTAACCAATCCTACTGTAGCCCGCATCAACGTAAAGGGTATGCGCATTAATCATTTCTGCTTCCGGTAAACACAACAGATACACCGCATTGGCAACGTCCGCCGGCGTTAGCGCTCGCGTACTTAACGCGCGCTCCTGGTATTGTTCTAATAAGTGCTCACGATTTGGAAAATGCTTGAGCGCATCGGTATCTACAACACCCGCTGAAATAGTATTCGCGGTTACACCCAGTGGGGCTAATTCTAAGCTCAGGGAACGTATCAAAGCTTCTAAAGCCGCTTTTGAGGCACCAATAAACGCGTAATTAGGAATGGCTCGCTCCGCGCCTAAGCTCGACAAGGCAATAACGCGCCCACCTGCTTGCAACAAAGACCGGCCTTCTACAACTAAGTGATTCACCGCTAAAGCATTCGTTTCTAAGCACCAGCGCCAGTGTTTAGTCGACATTTTTAAAGCAGGTTTTAATACGCCACTCGCCGCGTTGCTGATTAGGAAGTCAAGACGCGTGAAGGTTTGTTGAAACTGCTCAAACATCGATTTTACAGAGCTACTGTCGGCAACATTCGCTTGTACAGCACAGGCGCGTTGCCCCATCGTGGTAATTTCTTCGCAAAGGGTTGCCGCTTCATCCGAACTGTTGTAATACACAATCGCTATATCGCATCCGGCCTGTGCCAACTTTAACGCACACGCCCTGCCTATTCCGCGTGCGCCACCGGTTATTAACGCCACTTTGTCACTAAATACTTTCATAAATTTTCCAGAAAATAGCGAAACTAACCAGAATTTTCGCCTCTGTCAAATAGAATTAACATAAAAATATCTTGTTTAATAAACTGCAACTTTGTACTATTTATCATTCCAAACCAGTTTAGTTGTGCACATGACGTATTCGTGGTCTAAAAGTATTCTCCCCATCGCTGCTATTTTTGCTTTCCGCATGTTGGGTTTGTTCATGTTGATACCCGTTTTTAGCGTTCTTGCGCTTAATTTAGACTACGCGACGCCGACGCTGATTGGGATTGCGTTAGGGTGCTATGGTTTAAGCCAAGGTCTTTTGCAAATTCCTTTTGGCGTGCTATCCGACCGCTACGGGCGTAAACAAATGATTACTATCGGCCTCCTCTTATTTGCAGCCGGAAGTATTTTAGCGGTATGTACCCACAGCATTTACGGCATGATTGTCGCCCGAATCGTGCAGGGTTCGGGAGCTATTGGCAGCGTTCTTATCGCCTTATTAGCCGACCTTACGCCAACCGAACAGCGCACCAAAGCCATGGCTATCCTTGGAATGGCTATAGGTCTATCGTTTAGTATTGCCATCGTTATAAGTCCTTTTATCACCCAACATTTCGGGCTTGTGGGTCTCTTTTATGTGATGACCTTTTTAGCGCTCGCTGGGTTAGTTATAGTGCACACCCTTATTCCTACCCCAAACCAGATTCGAGTCGCCTCCCAAACCACGTGGTCGTTATTGCAGGACGTTGTAAAAAACAAAAAACTGTACGCCTTGAATGCGGGTATTTTTTTTCAACATCTTATTTTTACCGCCACTTTTTTTGCCCTTCCTTTATGCCTGCACCGCTTTATTGAACAAGGGGCAATTAGCCAACAATGGCGATTTTATCTTCCCTTAATTCTTGGTTCATTTTTACTGATGCTGCCCTTCATATTTTGGGCGGAAAAACGGAAAAAATTCCGCAGCCTGTTCATCGCTACGGTGGCTACAATTGGCATTTCACAGCTATTACTCGCTTTTTTCCATCAGCAATGGGCCAGTGTCTGGTGGGCGGTGTTTCTCTATTTCCTAGTATTTAATATCTTAGAAGCCAGCCTGCCCTCCATGATATCCAAAAAAGCGGATGCGCATAACAAAGGTACGGCAATGGGCGTATACTCCAGCTGCCAATTTTTAGGGATTTTTGTTGGAGGACTTAGCGCCGGCTTAGTGTACCAACACAGCGGAATTACCGGAGTTTTTGTTTATAATGCGCTAATAAGTTTAGCGTGGCTGTTTGTTGTAATTCGTCAATGAACGATGCTTAACAATAAAAAGTACGAAATAATTAATAAAATGGTTATAATATCGAGTCTAACTATCGCAACCAGGAGTACTACATGGCACGTGGCATTAATAAAGTAATTTTAGTAGGTAATGTTGGCACCGATCCGGAGGTTCGCTACTTACCTAATGGAAATGCGGTAACTAGTTTATCTTTGGCTACCAGCGAAACATGGAAAGATAAACAAACCGGCGACAAGCAAGAGCGCACCGAATGGCACCGTATTGTGTGCTTTAACCGTCTTGGTGAAATAGCTGGAGAATACGTTCACAAAGGGTCCAAGCTTTATGTGGAAGGCAGTTTGCGCACACGAAAATGGCAAGATCAGCAGGGACAAGATAAATACACAACGGAAATAATTGCGTCCGACATTCAAATGCTAGACAGCAAAAATGCGGGTGGCGGCAGTAATAATTACGACAATGCGCCCTCAAGCCAACATCAGCCTGCTCCGCGTAAAAAAGAACCGCAAGCAGAATCCGCCCACGAAGCGTTTGAACAATTGGATGATGACATCCCTTTTTAATTCCTACTACAACGTAAATTGTTAATTATTATTCTTAAAGCCCTTTTATATAAGGGCTTTTTTATTTTATAAGTGTTAATTGTCATTAATTTAGGATATGTGATGCCATTATTAAATTGTAATATATTGTCAATACGTGAGTTATGGAAGAAAAGTTTGGCCTACGTTTGATTACTTTTTCTAATGGAGAACGTTATCCATTATTGCTTAATCATGAAAAGAAACCACATTGGTATGCCACACTTTATGCAACCACTCAGATCCAGCACCTAATACAATAGCAGCTGTACTGGCAGCTATTCGAGTTTTGTTTTCGTGGGCGCGCGCTCAAGAACAAAATTTAGAGTATCGGTTTTCTCAAAGAAATTTTCTTAAAGGGCAAGAACTTGAATCCATAAGACGCTATAGCCAAACAAGAATAGAAGAGTTTTAAAAGCAAAAAATAAACCCTTCGTCGCGAAATCGTATTAAAAAATTAGAGGGAAATTCAACGTTTCTGAAACTCGAATTAGCAGTGGCACTCACTACATTAGATTAGATTAGCTTATATTGCCGTTTGATTTCTAAATGATCGATTGAAAAGCATGATCAATAGCTCCAGCTAAGTTAATAAATTGACCTATTATTTTTTTTATATTGGCTTTTAAATTAGCCCAAAATTGTTCGATTGGATTTAAATCTGGTGAATAAGGAGAAAGAAATAATAGCGTGCATTGAGCCTCTGCAATTATTTTTTTAGTTTTCTCGGACTTATGGAATGCTGCATTATCCATAATAATGATGTGTCCCGGGCCTAAAGCAGGTAAAAGAAACGTCTCTAGCCAAAAATTGAATAGATTGGTATCGCAAGTACCTTGGTAACAGAGTGGAGCAACTATCTTTTTACCAAGCAAACCGGCAATAAAGCTCTCTCTAGCGTAGCGTTTTCCTGATACTTCTCCTAACACAGGTTGCCCCCGTTTTCCCCATCCATACTCACGTGATATAAATTTATCAATGCCCGACTCATCAATATAAACGCATTGTGCTTCAGGGTATTTTGTGAGCTCGGCTAGAAATAACTGGCGCTTTTCCTCGTCTCTTTCTACGTAGAGCGAGGTCTTTTTTTTCGAGTCATTTTAAGACGGCATAAAGCACGCCATACCCCAGACTCCGTTGCTTCGAAATGCGTGGCTATTTCACTTAAATAAGCGTCAGGATTCGCATCCATATACGATTGGAGTACCTCATCCTTTAGTTTATAGGGTAAATTAGCCCTGATGCTAGGGGATATTGTACCTAGTTGTTCTTGTCTACTTCTCCATCGCTGAATCGATGAACGACTTACATTGAATAGTTCACAGGCTGTCTTAATCAGACCTCCTGAATCAATGTATTTCATAACTATTGTTCTTATATCTGTGGAATGACTCATAATTAAAATTAAAAATTATAACACAACTTATAAGTCATTTTGAAATCAAAATACTATAAAGCTCTCTCTAGCGTAGCGTTTTCCTGATACTTCTCCTAAGGGGTCTTGTGGAAGAACCCCCAAAAGTGTTCGTTTTGAAGTAAACTTATAATGTTTTACTAGTAATAGGGGCAATATTTTTAGTAAGGAAATAAAAATATAATTCTGGAGTTAAGCTCTTATCAAAAGCATTTTCAACAATATAATATTGATTATAAGCAGAACCTATACCTTGCTCAGCAAGAGGAGCAAGAATGCAAAGGTATTCTTTATTCTCATAATCTATTTTGTACCACAATGCTCTAGGCGTAAAAAACATACCAGGTTTTATTTCAGGATTAATGGAGTAGTTTTTCGATAGCTCTGGATCTATTCTTTTACCGTTAATAACTAAATAAAATTTACTCTGACACGTTAGTGTACCAAAAGCCCGTTCCTGAAAGATTCTATCGTACTGGTTTTTACAACCATCATGAGATTTGTCAGCCGGGCCGGCTCCTTCGAGTTCTTGTATTGTTATTTGATCATTATAAGGTTTATCATTCATGCAAGTTTGTAGAATTTGATAAGGTGGATTAGCTAATATAGGATTGATAAATCCTATGAGAATGCATGTTGTGAATAGATATTTAATTAATTGCATTGTATTGCCCCGTTAGCTTTAAGAAATTGCTTATCCAGTTTCCAAAATATTGTCTTACCCTGAGTGGTGGTAGAAATGTAAGTTGTTTCATAATACCCCTTTTTCCGTCCTTTTCTCTTTTTAGTGGGTGGCTCAGGGGTAGAGAAAATATTATGCGAAGGATCGGAATATTTAAATCCACTCCTATATTTATAATGTTTAGCACCACTCGTTTTCAAATCATAACCATCCCAAAAACAGCCTCCTCTTGAGTAATCTTTGCCGTAGTTTAACGCATTTTCTGCTGCTTTATAGGCGTTTTTGAAATCATTTTCTTGACCACACATAAGTTTTATAAAGCGTTCGTTTCCATTGTATACAACATAAGAAAAACTATCATTTGCTTTTACAAGACTTGCTACCGTTTCCAAGTGAGCAGCATCACGACGCCGTATTGTTGCAGAGGCAATACCGGCCATTTCTTCATACACATTTGACCAATGTGATTCTCCATACGCTATGGCTGCAAGCAATTTTAATTCAGATACATTATCAATGTCCTTCCAACAAGCATCATCTGGACGAAAACATGTCATTTTATCTACTGATAAAGTCCATGAGGAATTTGGACAGGATGCTATAGGTTCTTCACACCAACCAAAGTTCATAGGCATTTTAAATGCACCATCGGCACATAAATCTCCAGATTGTACGTACACTGGATTGCCAAATGGGTTAACGCAAAACTCACCGCCAGGTACATCTGTAATTGGAAGCTCTAAAACAGCACAAACATCTTGCCATGTTTTTTCCATTATTTCTCTATGGTCATTTAATGTAAAACCGACGTCAATTTTACAGTTTTTAATCATACTTGAAGGGATTGTTTCTGCCCATAAATTAATGCTTTTAAACAGCAAAATAAAAACAACTAATACATGTAAAATCAAAGGATGCTTTTCACCTTCTAGCAGCACTTTAAAGTTGAGGTTAGCGCATCCACCAGCAATTAATTCATAACAAATGAGCTTTTTATATAGTGCCACCATTTGTCAAGACAGTTTCTCCAGCCTTTAATTACCCATAATCTAAGCAGCCATTAACTCCTGATGTGACATACTTTTTATGTATACTTCCATTGGTTTCTCATAGCTGAGAGATTGATGGAAACGTCTACGATTATAAAAAGTAATATAATTATCTATTCCAGCTCTGAGCTCTTTTATCGACTTATGATCACTTAAATAAATATGTTCGTATTTGGCAGTACGCCAGAAGCGCTCAATTGCAATGTTATCAGTCGCACGGCCTTTGCCATCCATTGAAATTTGGATGCCGTTCTCACTTAAAAAGCTCGTGTGAACATGTGAAGTATACTGGCTACCCTGATCTGTATTAAAAATTTCAGGTTTACCATAGTTTGCAATAGCATCCTTGAGCACATCCATGACCAGTGTGCTATCCATTGTATTCGACAGTTTATGCGATAAGATTGCTTTGGAGTGCCAATCAATCACGGCTGCCAAATACATAAACCCACCATTAACGCGAACATAGGTGATATCTGTACTCCAAACCTGATTCGCCCTATTAATAACGATATCTTTGAGCAAATAGGGGTACTTGCGATGCTCTGGGTTAGCAAGCGTTGTTTTAACTTCTTTCGTTGGATAAATGGTTTTTAGGCCAAGTTCACGCATACAGGAGCGGACTCGATTAACGCCAACAGAAAAACCAGACTCTATCAGCTGCTGATGTACTTTACGATACCCATAAAAGGGTATTTCTGTATAAATGTCATCAATAGCCTGAAGCAGTACCATTTTTTCCCTGTTATCAACCTGGCTTTTATAGTACACATTGCTGCGGTTAATGGATAGCAGTTCACACTGCCTCACAACTGCTGGCGCTTTAAGCTTGGTATCTATCATCGACTTCCGGTCGCTATAGCCCAAGCTCTTCAACTTTTTTGATGCCCACTCCAACTCCGCCATTCGTTTGCCTAATTGGCGGTGAAGTTCATTCACTTCTTTTTCTTTCTGTGCCAGTGCATCCTTATACCCAGAGACAGCACTTTCAACATTAAATGCCAGACTTGCATTGGCTAGAAACGTCGCTTTCCAATCTTTCAACGACTTAGGGGCTACCTCATATTTGGAACATATCTGATTCAGTGTTTGCTCGCCTTCCAACAACTCAAGCACAACTTTTGTTTTAAAGTCAGCTGTGTATTTTTTGCCACGCTTTGACATCGATTAACTCCTTCTCTCTGTTTGCCCCAATTCTACAAAATGAGGATTTTAATTTACAGAGAAAGTGTCTGAAAAGTTGGTGGCATTATATTATTAGAATAGGCAAGCCGTACCATTTTCTTAACCAGGCCCTCTGTTAGTGCGCAGGTGACGCTTGTTTTTTCCCAATCAGCTTTAAACATTACAAGCTCCGCTTTAAAAAGCTGCAGCTAGAATTTCGCGTATAGCCTAGCCTCTCAAAATCAACTACATATCCCAATTTTTCATAGAATAATTTAGCACCCTGAAAACTCATTGTAGCAACCGTTGCTACAGAGCATTCTGATTTGCGGCCATAATCATGTACTTGCATCATCAATTTATGTCCTAAACCGCTCTTGCGATGATCAGGATGTACCCATAATTGATCTGTATAAATGCTGCCAAAGATAACACTCCCATTGCAGCCTGCTATGATTTGATTGTGTTCATCGCGCAAAAAAAAAGCAAAGGGATGAGCTTCGCCAAACTCAGGCGTTTCTTGATTAATTTTTTGCGTCAGAAAATCGATATCAGTTGCTATTGGAGATTTAGTGAATTCTATCTCTTGCAACCTTATGGGCTTTTCTAGTAACGCTAAGCGATAATTACCGATTTTCTTAAAGCCAATTGCAAGGTAAGCTTTTATTGCTGCTGAATTATCGGTAAATAATATTGTTTGTTTTGTCCCCTTAAGTTTTTCCTGTTGCAAAGTATAGGCAAGAAGCAGTCTTGCAAAGCCCTGATTTCGATATTCAGGAGGAGTCCAAACAGGGCCCACTTGAACCATATCTGCAAAACGGGCGTTAAAAGCACTTAAAGCTACCGGGGTTTCATCTAATAATAAAACCCAGCTATCATTTTTCTGAAGACGTAAATTCCAATGTTCTTGAACTTGCTTTTCTAAGGTTTCATCATTCAAGGCTCCTAACGCTTCAATATCGTAACTTTTCATCCATTCGATTAATATACTTTTGGGTACATCTTGTGCGGATACAGCCTTCATGTTGCTCGGAATATTAAGCTCATTTAAAGCTTCGAGATTGATTTCATATAGCTCTTTATTACTATTAATCCTGAAACTACACTCTGATAGACCAAGCTTCTTGATTACATGTTCTGCTTGAATGTTGGGACCTAAAATCCCTGCTGCTGGCCTGCTAATATTCTTTTTGAGATGCAATATAAGCTTTTCTAATACATCATGACCTTCGGCGTGCATCATGACATTGCCATTCCAATAATGAACAATAACGCCAAGTAGCCGCTCTAAATGACTATCATGCTTATCAAAATAACCAAAATATTCGCCTTCAAAATCTGCACCTTTATAGTCAATTCCCGCAGCTTTGAGGTTGCTGCAAATAAACATACATTCCGCTTTATGGGGATCTAAATATTCTTCTAGCACCTGTGTATCTTGGCTTTTTAGCAATCTTATGTTCATATTTCATTCTCATAAATTCGTTTCAATTCATCTATCTTGCCATGTGTTATAGTCGTTTGATTTCTAAATGATCGATTGAAAAGCATGATCAATAGCTCCAGCTAAGTTATTAAATTGGCCTATTATTTTTTTTATATTAGCTTTTAAATTAGCCCAAAATTGTTCGATTGGATTCAAATCTGGTGAATAAGGAGGAAGAAATAATAGCGTGCATTGAGCATCTGCAATTATTTTTTTAGTTTTCTCGGACTTATGGAATGCTGCATTATCCATAATAATGATGTGTCCCGGGCCTAAAGCAGGTAAAAGAAACGTCTCTAGCCAAAAATTGAATAGATTGGTATCGCAAGTACCTTGATAACAGAGTGGAGCAACTATCTTTTTGCCAAGCAAACCGGCAATAAAGCTCTCTCTAGCGTAGCGTTTTCCTGATACTTCTCCTAACACAGGTTGCCCCCGTTTTCCCCATCCATACTCACGTGATATAAATTTATCAATGCCCGACTCATCAATATAAACGCATTGTGCTTTAGGGTATTTTGTGAGCTCGGCTAGAAATAACTGGCGCTTTTCCTCGTCTCTTTCTACGTAGAGCGAAGTCTTTTTTTTCGAGTCATTTTAAGACGGCATAAAGCACGCCATACCCCAGACTCCGTTGCTTCGAAATGCGTGGCTATTTCACTTAAATAAGCGTCAGGATTCGCATCCATATACGATTAGAGTACCTCATCCTTTAGTTTATAGGGTAAATTAGCCCTGATGCTAGGGGATATTGTACCTAGTTGTTCTTGTCTACTTCTCCATCGCTGAATCGATGAACGACTTACATTGAATAGTTCACAGGCTGTCTTAATCAGACCTCCTGAATCAATGTATTTCATAACTATTGTTCTTATATCTGTGGAATGACTCATAATTAAAATTAAAAATTATAACACAACTTACAAGTCATTTTGATGTCAAAATACTATACATTGCGCGCATTTTTTTTCAGTAAGGTTGTGCTTCATAGTAATCGCAATTCCTTTGGTCAAACTCATTTTTAAATTTTTGAATTTTATCAGCATCAAAAACTGCATCAGCCGTGAAAAAGCTGTCTTTGCAACTATGGTATTTTATTATATTCTCTTTAATTGCTTTAGCTTTCTGTGACGTCGTAATTACAACAACAGGCGCTCTTTTTGGCAGTCCTATTCCAGCACGATTAAACAAAGCAAACTTTGTTAAATCGTGATATGGGTTTGAGTTCTGACTGTTACCACTAACATCATAAAGTTCATTTGCTTTTTTATTTACAATTCGTTCGTCTTCTGGGGCAAAATTAATTAGGCGCCTTACTGACTTACCTCCTTGTAATTGTTCTACCGTAGATAAAAAAGTACTTTTATTAAAAGTAGTTATCGTTTGCTTGATTGACTGATAAAGAAACGCTATTGGCGAGAGCGTTATATGCTTTAAAAAATTTAAGCCGGTATCAACACAACCCTCAATCGTGCTACTTAATAGCCGCAGTGGTAAAAATAATAAAGCTGAAAGACTTTTTAATCCTATTCGCAACCCATTTGATGGTCCTCGCCTTGAGCTACCTATTTCAAAAGTAGTATCTATCGTACGATGGATGAATGTTAACAAGGAGGTTATCAAACGCACAGGATTAATGACTGTATGAATTATGTTTAACGTAGCCTCACCCAACGTTTCAGCAGTAAAAATATCGCTTAATACAGGAAGTCTTAGTAACAACCTTATAAACTGCTCTTTTCTACTGAACATAATATTATTGTTAGCCGTACGCAAGACGGTTGAATACTTTGAAAAGAATTGGTCCAGAAAGAAAAAAGGGGTTGTACGTAGAAAATGTATTGTCTTTTCAAAAAGCATAAGTTCTTTATTTTTTGCTAGTTTATCAAAGATAAAAGATTCTAATTCTAGTGATGATACAACTACATCTTTTCTTAATTGAAACGCCTTTGTCCCGGGAATAAGCGATGCAATAATACCTAAACCAAACGAACGTTGAACATAAAATTCGTAAGCATTTTTAGTCATAAACAATTGACATATTTCATCAGGATAGTAATCAAGAGCGCTATAAAGGTAACCACTTTTTTTTTGATAAAGACTTAAAGCAGATGCCAGTTTCTTGTTAGAGGTAGTAGAGGGCATTAGAAATGTAAAAGGAATATCAATTAAATCGGTGAATTTCATTTTTGCTCTTTATTAATGAATAGTGGCCACTATTTTATCAGTTTATACTATAAAAGCAAGTGTGATTTTTATAGTATAAACTGATAAAAAGGAAAAAATAGCTTCCATTAAAAACCTGCTAGGTGCTATTGTGGCGAAGTATCATCTAGTCTGAGCTAATACATGTCTTTAAAAATAATTAAAAACGGTATCAGAACCGCGCCCGAGGTTTGTTTATTGTCGCTCATGCAAAATTGCTGACAAAGCCAATTACTACGCTCTGCCAACAAGCAAAACTTAATTGTTTTCACCAATCAACCAGGATGCTGTTACTTCTAATTCATCCGCCAAGCGTTGAACCACCTCAGGCTCTGGCACCATACCGTTTAGTATAGAGTCGGCTTTAGAGACCGGTATTTTTAGCCATTTTGAGACGGCAGCGCTGCGCTCGTTAAGTGGGGTGGGTAAATCCATCGTATCAAGCTCTGCATTTAATCGTTCAGCAAACATTTTATTAGGCATTTTTTTCTCCTTTTTAGCGAATTTTTATTTATGATAAGTCTATAGCAGATAAATTGCTTATCTGCACGGATTATCTACGAGCGTTGATCTATAATGAAGCCGACACTTTCAAGGAAACAAGGAATAGTATGATTTATAACAGTATTTTAGAAACCATTGGCAGAACACCCGTTGTAAAAATTAACCGAATTGCTAAAAATTTGTCGGCAAGCGTGTACGCCAAGTGTGAATTTTTCAATCCTGGTGGCTCGGTGAAAGATAGAATTGGCTACCGTATGGTGCAACAGGCCGCGGCCATGGGGCAAATTTCGCCTGGGGACACTCTAATTGAGCCAACCTCCGGAAACACCGGTATTGGCATTGCATTAGCCGGCGCGATACTGGGTTATAAAGTAATTATCACCATGCCTGAGAAAATGAGTCAGGAAAAACAATCCGTTTTGGAGCGCTTAGGCGCCACCATCTATCGAACCCCAACAGAGGTAGGTTCTGAGCATCCCGATAGCCATATATCGCTAGCAAAAAAATTACACCAGCAAATTGCACACTCCCATATTCTTGATCAATACGCCAATCCTAATAATCCCAACGCGCATTATTACGGAACTGCAGAAGAAATTATTAGCGATTTCGGCATGGATTTGCACATGGTTGTTGCCGGTGTTGGAACCGGTGGCACCATAACCGGTATTGCCAAACGGCTTAAAGAGTACAATCCCGCCATCCTTATTGTCGGAGTCGACCCTCACGGCTCTATTCTTGGCGGTGGGGAGGAGGTTAGGCCTTATGAAGTTGAAGGCATTGGTTATGATTTTTTCCCCGACGTACTCAATAATGGCTTGATTGATAGATACATAAAAGTACACGACCGCGATTCATTTTCCATGGCTCGGCGTCTCATTAAAGACGAGGGCTTGCTGATTGGTGGCTCATCCGGAGCGGCTATGGCAGGGGCGTTAAAGGCCGCAGAAGTGTTAACCGCTAACCAAAAGTGCCTGGTTTTATTACCGGACTCTGTTCGCAATTACATGTCCAAATTTGCAACCGATGCATGGATGAGTGAGCACGGCTTTGCTATTGAAGAACCGCATGGCTTTGGCTAAGAAGCTCTTTTGCGTGCAGGCGCGTTTGCTCAGTAATCGTTAAACCGCCTAACATGCGCGCAATTTCATCAACCCTCTCGCGCTCATTAACCGCAACAATGCTCGAATAGGTGTTTTGCTCGTCGCTTGATTTTTCTACCACAAAATGTTGGTGCGCAGCGGAGGCTACCTGTGGTTGATGGGTTACGCAAAAAATTTGCAGCCGCTGGCCTAATTTACGCAGCAAGCGGCCTACAAGTGCGGCCGTTGCACCACCAATTCCCACATCCACCTCATCAAATAAAAGAGTGGGCGTGCTCCCGCGCTCGGCGGTTACCATTTGAATGGCTAAACTAATTCGGGAAAGCTCGCCGCCAGAGGCCACCTTGCTCAATAAATCAAACGGCATTCCGGGGTTGGTGCTAACCTTATACTCTACCTTATCCATGCCATGGGCCTGCATTTTATCGACCGCGCTCATATCAATGCGCACCCGGCCTTTGGGCATGCCCAGTTGTTGAATAATGCTCGTGATTTCCTGAGCCAACTTATCCGCAGATTGGGTGCGAACTGCGGTTAATTTTTCAGCCGATTGCTGATAATCAACGCATGCTTGCTGATAGGCTTCTTCTAGATTTTTAATGGCGTCATCGGCGTCGATAATTTGTTGCCATTCCTGCTGCAATCGACGCAGTTCATCGGCCAGTTCGTCGGCATCAACCTGGTATTTACGCGCGGCTGAATGCAACAGCCGAATGCGCTCTTCCACTTCATGCAGGCGCTCGGGGTCCAGCGCTACGTGGTTACTAAAGTGGTGGATTTCAGACAGTGCTTCTTCGCATTGAATGGTCGCTGTGGCAATTAGTTCCACGGTGTTGCTGATGCTTTTATGCTCCTGCGGCATCTGCTGTAAAAGATGGCTAACGTGATTGAGCTGGCTAATGATGGTGGGCTCTTGCTCGTCATTTAGCAACTGCTCTATCTGCTGGGTTGCTTGCAAATAATCTTTAGCGTGATGCAGCATTTGATGCTCTTGGCTGAGTGTTTGCATTTCGTTATGGACAATATTTAAGCTTTCTAACTCATCAATTTGAAAGCGCAGCAGTTCTAAACGCTCTTTATGCTGTTGCCTGTTGTGTAAATGTTGCAATTCCTGAGAAAATTTTTGCACGCCCCGATAGTGGCTTTGCACTTGCTGTAAAGCTTCGCTGTCTTTTGCGTAATTGTCTAATTGCCTGCGATGGGTTGCATGCTGCATCAAAGTCTGATGGTGGTGCTGCCCATGAATGTGCACCAACATTTCACTCAGCTCTTTAATTTTTTGCACAGGAAACGGGTGGCCATTGATGTAGGATTTAGAACGCCCTTCTTTGTACAAAACCCGGCGTAAGATTACCTCGGCGTTATCAAAGTCAACGGCGTGCTCGTAGAGCCATGCAGCAGGTTCGGCCCCTGGGTCTAGTTGAAAGGTTGCGCTAATGAGACATTTATCTTCATGCTGGCGAATGACACCCGCATCGGCTCGACCGCCCAAAGCCAGCATCAAGGCGTCAATCATTATTGATTTACCAGCGCCGGTTTCTCCGGTAAAGGCGGTCATTCCATTGGCAAAATCCAATTCAAGCTGTTTAACAATAACAAAATTTTCAATGTATAGTGTTGTGAGCATAATTTATCCCTGGAACTTGGATTCCCAGCCTAGTTTAATACGCAAGGTTTCGTAGTAATGGTAATTCTGCGGATGCAACAGCCGCAGTTGTTGCTTATCTCTTGTGATTGAAACCCGCTGCGAGGGCTTGACCATTCGTGACTCGTGGCCATCACAACTTACACGCAAACAGCTTTCATTCGTGGGGCTAATAAATAAATCAATTGTCGATTGGCTGTTCACCACCAGTGGCCTTGAGCTTAAGCTGTGCGAAAACATTGGTACCAGTACTATTGCCTGTAGTTGAGGGTGCATAATTGGCCCCCCTGCGGACAAAGCGTAGGCTGTGGACCCGGTTGGCGTTGCGATAATTAATCCATCTGAGCGATAGTGACACACCAATTGCTTATCAATATAAACATCAAATTCTATCAAATGCGTTTCATTGCCACGGCTTAGCACAACATCATTAAGGGCGTTGCCTTGAAAATAAAGGTGGGTTTCATCGTGGATTGTCGCGTGCAGTAAAAACCGCGACTCTTCTTGATAGTGCCCTTGTAAAACCGCGGCTAACTGTGCCTCGCTGTCATTGGGGGCGATATCGGTTAAAAACCCCAGCCGCCCGCGGTTGATACCAATCACCGGGATATCCAAACTCACGGCCATACGCGCCGCAGAGAGCAGGCTGCCATCCCCACCAACCACAACAATTAAGTCGGTTTTTTTATCCATTTCTTCGCGGGCAAGAGTGGGTGCATTCAAATCAAAATTAGCCGCGGTATCTTTGTCTAAAAAAATGGATACGGATTGACGTTGCAAAAAATTAAGCACCAATTGCAAGCTTTCGCTCACGCCTTGATTGGTACGATGGTGGCGCGCGTACAAAATTACCCGTGTGAATGCTTTCATAATTGTACCTGGACAAGATTGAGCTTAATTGTACGAGCCGTAAGACCGGTTCAACGTGCTGTTTTTAAACAGGGTTTCACTAACAGAATAGGGTGCAAAGCTGTTAAGGCTGCACCCTATTTCAAGTTTATTTTAGTCTGCCCGCACACCCTGCAGAACGTTTAAGCGCTCAACCGCTGCGCCAATCAATCCGCGCTTCGAGAGGTGCGTTTGCGATCGATTTCTTTTAACTCTTTTTTGCGTAAACGAATAGAATCGGGAGTCACTTCCACCAGCTCGTCGTCGTCAATAAATTCTAAAGCCTGTTCCAAAGTAAGACGAATAGGCGGTGTTAACACAATGTGTTCATCCGTTCCTGAGGCACGCATATTAGTCAACTGTTTTTCTTTAGTAACATTAACCACTAAATCGTTATCGCGCGCATGAATTCCTACAATCATTCCTTCGTAGCACACAATTTGTGGTTCTATAAACAATCGGCCGCGCTCTTGTAAATTGAACAGCGCAAAACCACGCGCCGTTCCTTGGCAGTTGGCAATAAGCACGCCGCTATTGCGTTTGCCTAAACGTGCTTTTACCATGGGTCCGTAATGATCAAAAACGTGATACATCAAACCCGTACCAGAAGTGCTGGATAAGAACTCGGTGTGAAAGCCGATTAAGCCACGGGTGGGGATAACGTAATCGATACGCACGCGACCAGTGCCATCTGGGATCATATTTTGGATTTCAGCCCGGCGCTCGCCCAGCTTTTCCATAATAGAGCCTTGGTGCACTTCTTCCACATCCACGGTTAGGGTTTCGTAGGGTTCAAGTTGAGCCCCTTCTTCCTCACGCATTATTACCTCAGGCTTACTAATAGCAAGCTCATAGCCTTCACGGCGCATGGTTTCAATCAAAATAGACAGATGCAGTTCCCCGCGCCCGGATACTCTAAATTTGTCGGGATCAACCGTGTCATCAACGCGCAAGGCAACGTTATGCAACAATTCAGTTTCCAAGCGCTCGCGTATTTTACGACTGGTCACAAATTTGCCCTCTTGGCCTGCAAAAGGAGAGTCGTTGACTTGGAAGGTCATGCTGATAGTCGGTTCATCGACCATTAGGGGTGGTAAGGCCTCGACCGTATTCGGATCGCAAATAGTGTCGGAAATATTGAGTTGCTCAATACCGGAAACCGCAATAATGTCTCCGGCACGCGCCTCTTCCACCTCAACCCGGTCCAGCCCTCTAAAACCAAGCAGTTGCAGCAATCGTCCGCTGCGAACAGCGCCTTCTTTATCAATGATTTTAACGGGAGACTTGGCTTTAATTTGGCCGCGACTTATGCGACCAATGCCGATAGTACCAACGTAGGTAGAATAGGAAAGGGAACTAATCTGCATCTGAAAAGGTCCCTCGGCATCAACTTCCGGTGGGTTTACCTTGTCAATAATGGTTTGCAGCAAGGCGTCCATATTAGTGGCGTCGTCCTCAAGATCCAATTTAGCGTAACCGTTGAGTGCTGAGGCGTAGACTACTGGAAAATCAAGCTGTGCGTCGTTAGCACCTAACTTATCAAATAAATCAAAAACTTGATCCATAACCCAGTGAGGACGAGCGCCAGGCCGGTCAATTTTATTAATGACGACGATGGGGTTCAACCCTTGAGCAAATGCTTTTTGGGTCACAAATCGGGTTTGCGGCATTGGTCCATCTACGGCATCAACCAATAACAACACGCAATCAACCATTGATAAAATGCGCTCCACTTCACCGCCAAAATCAGCATGCCCTGGTGTATCAACAATATTAATTTGATGACCGTTCCAATGAACGGAGGTATTTTTAGCTAAAATAGTAATTCCACGCTCTTTTTCTAAGGCGTTGGAGTCCATTAGACGCTCAACGGTTGGCGCGCGCTCGTTTAAAGTGCCGGTTTGTTGTAACAGTTTATCAACGAGCGTGGTTTTGCCATGATCAACGTGAGCAATAATGGCGATATTACGGATTTTTTCTATCATAAAATACCTTGTTGGTGAAAATTCAGCCTGTCCACGTTGCGTGGGGGTTAACTGAAGCTTATTTCGAGTGAATTTTAGGCTGGCATTATACCTTACTTGTTTAATAAATCCTATCGGTCTGGCTAGTAATTACGCTAAGGGGGGTAGGCGCTTGGACGAATAGCAAGGGTAGGGCTTATGCCCGGCAACACCACCGGCTGTAAATTGCGAGTGTTGCCGGGCGCCTTTAGCCACCCCCGACGATTATGCCTTTCTACTTTGGCGAAGGAGCCGGAGAAGAAATCTCGTCGGCGCGGCTAGGCGCTTGGGCCTCTGAGCGTCTTACCCCGACTAAATCCCTAATCGTATCCGCAGTCGTTGGTTGGTCTTTTTTGGCCGCCGCTAATTGTTGCTTCAAGATTGGTAAATTGGCTGCATCCGGCTTCAAATGCGTCTGAGCGAATTTTATTTGGTATTCCTCGTTCGCAGACAGTGGTCGGCTCGGCTTAAGCGTTTCAAACTCTGCATCAAGCGCTGCGTGTGCTTTTTCCACTTTTGTATGCCGCCTTTCTGTAGTGACAATGTTTACCGCCGTGATAAGCCCGACCACAGCAATTCCTGCAACAGACAAGCCAATAGATACAGCGGCAACAAGCGTCGTTAACGGATTGAAAAATACGCCTACGGCCAAACCTACCAATACAGCGCTGACAAATAAACCCCTGGTAATAGACTGGTAATTACGATTGAAGAAAGAGCGATTATCCCGTGGGGGGAGCTTTTTTCTTCGGCCTTCCAACGTATTAGTGTCAACAGTTACCTTTTGAGCGGAGGCAACCCTTTGTTCTTCATTGCTCAGCACCTCAGTACAGTGTTGGATACGAGTTTCCACCCCCTTTATTTCTTTTTCCAATGAAATGATTTTCGCACTACTGGAGTGCAGCTTTAAAGCCTCTTCTAATCGTTTAAGTACGTCTTCTTGAAGGTCACTATTAGCCCTAAATAACGGTCCTTGATGCTCTAAAAACACACCCACGTCCTTTGAATTCAAAAAAATCGTGACTGCCTCAAAAACACTTGACTCTTCCGATAAATCTCCCAACTCTGGAATAGAATTAGCTCCCAATGGATCATAGACTGCCTCATTAGAGCTCACGTTAATAGACTGCGCCAGTTGGTCTGAGCATAAAACCTGAATGGTGCCTTCGCCCCTTTCGTCATAGCGGACTTGGGTAACCAGCCACTCCGAGCTTTGGGAACCGTGGCTGACGCAAAGGCCACAATACGCACCGTCATCGTTTTTGTAGGCAAAGGAGAATCGTGTAGGGGCAGGGTATTTCGTGGCGGAACGATTGTTCTTAAAAAAGTGAGCACGGTCGTAGTCCGTTAAGCGCCGATGAAATAGAGCCGCGTCTATATCACCTTGTAAATAATCTTTTACGGGTTTAACGGTCCAATAATTAACATAGTGGGTAATCGAGTCTCTACCGTTTGCGTAGAAAGGAGTGCAGTCTAAATCCCTTAAAACTAGGTCGTTATCGACCGCAGCCGCTTCTTTTTTGACGTCAGGGGCCAATAGAGGATCGATGGCATGCATTACATCTTTATAAGGACCTACTATATGTTTTGGCATGTCGTTCTCGCATCGTTAAATTATTGCTAAGTATAGCGTGCAAATATTAACGGAATATGAACAAATCCGGACGCACTCCATTGTCTTTTCATTGCGTCTCGGCGCAACGGGTGGGTTAAAAAAACTTCTATTGAAATTTTTGCTTGCTTGAATTACCGTTTATTCAAGTACACAGGCTGTGAAATTATAGTGTTATCATTCAACATTTTATCGGTAGCGTGCTAATGGCGGCGTCTAATTTTTATTTTACCGACACCAAATTGCCCACCCAGCACAATCTTTCCTTCTTTTTGACCCAAGCGGGATGGACTAATCGGGCAACCGCTGCGGCCCATTTTGGCGATTTTAATCTAAACTTTGATAGCGCTGTGGCTCAGAGTTTGGAATACAAACATTTATTAGCCGCGCTTATCGCCGGCTCCTGCCCGCAAATAATGCCCCGAACCTACTGTATTGATGACTGTAATTGGCGCGCGGTGCTCAGTGCTGTTGCGCCGCGACTACGCTTTCCATGTATTGCCAAACCAAGCTTATTAAACAATGGCCAACACATTAAAATTTTCACTCAGTTTGAAGCGTTGTGGCGCCATTTTTCCAGCTCCAAGCGCATGGGCGGCGCGCATGTGCTGCAAGAGTATTTAGAGCCGCATTTGTTACGGGATTGCCGCAAGTACAGCCTGCGTCAATTTGTTGTTTTAACCGATTACAACGGTGCTTATCTGTACAAAGAGGGCTACTTTAATGTGGCCACTAAAGCCTATAGGCCGGATAATTTTGTTGATTTAGCCCCACATCTAACCAACGAGCATCTTCCAGGCGCTTGTGCCAACGTCGTTCAAATACCCACCTCAACCTTTGCTTTTTTCCCGGAGCTGAGGACGCAAATTTACAGCCTGTTAACGCGGTTAATGACCGCCATCTTTCAGCAATTTTCCACGCGCCTCAATCGGCAACAAGGGCGCATTGCTCTATTGGGTGTTGATTTTATAGTCGATAAATACGGTCAGGTTTGGCTTTTAGAGGTAAACCACGGCCCCTGTTTTCCGACAACAAACACCCACCCCCTCTACCCTTATTTGTACCAAGATTTTTGGCCAAAACTCATTGATTATTTTATTAATCCCATCGGCAACACCGATTATGCCCCGCTTAGGGAAAACGCTTTTTTTGAGCCGCTGCACCATTAAAAATCCCATTCTTTGCTACACTTAGGGTGAGTGCACAAATAAGGGAGCGGCTAATGAAACGACTAATTTTGCATCCCACCGAAACAAGCCAATGGCATGCGCTTATTAATGAAGCGCAGGTATCGCGACATCTTGTTCTCAATGAAAATACCGAAAGTTATCTGGTGTTTTTGCTAATGCGCTTCAGCCAACAAGCAACACTAATGGAGTCGATTATTGCTTTGGATTTTTTAGAGGTCAGTACCTGCTGTGGCACGCAGTATATTGAGGCACTGCGTGAGGTTGGCGACAAAAGCCTTCTTTTTTGTGGGCTTTTTCCAGGTCTTGCCGCTAAAAGACGCGTCAGCGTGCGCTATTTTTCAGAAATGGGACAGTCGGCTTACCTATCCCTTGGCAACATGGCCCACTACCAAAACGCGGATTTATACAGCCAACTAAGCCTCCACTTTGCGACTTTACAAAAAATTCTTCAGACTATTCGTCACGAATATCTGCCGTACAACTTAAGCCGCGCGCATTTTCTTGCTGTGGATTTACCGGTTCAATAAATGGCATTATCCCTAATAAACAAGCCTGGCGCCTGCTTATTGGGGGTTTTTAAACAGTAAGCCTATATCAACCGCATCAAAGCGGTAGTTGCTGTTGCAAAATTGGCAGTTAACTTCAACAACCCCATGTTCTTTAAGAATTTCCTCTATCTCTAACGCGCCTAAGGTTACTAAAACTTGTTGCATTTTAACAGGCGTGCAGTGGCATTGAAAACGAACCGCTTGGCGGTCAAACAACCGCAGTTCCTCTTCATGATATAAACGATGCAAGACAACGTCATTGCTCAACTCAAACAACTCTTCTGCGGTTAGCGTTTGACCAATGTGCAGGGCATACTGCCAAAAATTTTCCCGTTCGCTGCTGCTGTGTCCGGGCATTAGTTGCAATAAAATCCCGGTAACAGCCTGCTCGGCAGTCCACAACCACACCTTTGTTACAATTTGTTCAGACTGAATAAAATAGTGAGTAAGGTTATCGGCCATGGAGATGGACTGAATAGGAACAATGCTTTGGTAGGCCTGGGTATGCTTCGCATGATTAATGGTCAGCGCCATTTTTCCGTCAAGAAAGGCCTGCTGATACGCCTCATCGGCCAAGTCCGCTTGGTGTTTTGCGTAGGCTCGGATATTCTTATTGCTGTCGCATTGCACCAGCAGTAAGGGCAGTCGCGCATCGCCTTGAAATTGCAGCGACAACACCCCTTCAAATTTAATGCTGCTTGCTAGTAGCAAACAAGAAAGCATCGCTTCACCAAGAAAGCCGCGCACCGCTTTTGGGTAGGCGCGCTGATTTAAGATAGCAAGGTAGGTCTCGTTTAAATGGGCAATTTGCCCTTTAACGGGACCCGTTTCAAATATAAAAGACTGTAGGTTGTCCGCTTCAATCATAATAGGCCTCGAAAAAATAGCAATTTTATCATAGTTTGTACGCAATAACTTCAGGTATAATGCGCGTTACTCTGCTTCCAAACAAACTGTTGCGCCCTATTTTAATTACAGGAATTACATGCTTAACCCTCAACAAATGGCAGCGGTTACCTATATAAATGGCCCCTTGTTCGTGTTAGCCGGCGCTGGTAGTGGAAAAACGCGGGTAATCACTGAAAAAATCGCTTTTTTACTGCGGGAGTGCGCCTATCCTGCTCATTCGATCTTTGCGGTTACCTTCACCAACAAAGCCGCTAATGAAATGCGCGCGCGCATTGCAAAAGTGTTGCCTCAAGCGCAGCGCCGGGGGCTCAAGGTATCAACCTTTCATACCTTGGGCCTGCGCATTATAAAAAGTGAGTTGGCTAAATGCGCGTTGCGCCGTGGTTTTTCTATTTTTGACAGCGACGACTGCCAGCAGCTTATCCGCTCGTTTTTGCCGGCGGCTAAAGCCTCTGAAAAAAGCTATGTTTATCAAATACAACAACTTATTTCACGGTGGAAAAATGAGGGGGTAAACCCCGAACAGGCCAGCTCTCTGAGCGCAACCTCGGAAGTAATCGCGGAATGCGCCTTGATTTTTAAGCACTACGACGAAGCTTTGCGCGCGTTTAACGCGGTGGATTTTGATGATTTAATCCGTTTGCCCGTCCAACTGCTGGAGCGCTTCCCTGAGGTGCAAGAACGCTGGCAGAACCGTATTCGCCATTTGTTAATTGACGAATATCAAGACTCAAACAGCAGCCAATATCTGCTGGTAAAACTGCTAACCGGCGCCCGCCAACAATTCACGGTAGTGGGCGATGACGACCAATCAATTTACGCCTGGCGCGGCGCCCAGCCTGAAAATTTAGCGCTGTTGCAAAGCGATTACCCGCAGTTAAAACTCATTAAATTGGAACAAAATTACCGCTCGACAGGCATCATCTTGCAGGCAGCCAACACCCTGATTGCAAACAACCCCCATATTTTTGAAAAAAAATTATGGAGCAGTTTTGGCTCTGGCGCCGCTATTCGAATTTTATGCTGCAAAGACGAGCAGCATGAGGCCGAGCAAGTAGTTTCTGATTTAATTAGCCATAAATTACGCTTTGGCAAGAATTACTGCGACTACGCAATTTTATACCGCGGCAACCATCAGGCGCGTATTTTTGAAAAGTCACTGCGCCATTACGGCGTCAACTATCGCATTAGTGGCGGTGAGTCCTGGTTTGCCAAAACCGAAGTTAGAGATATCTTTGCCTACCTAAAACTGCTGTGCAACCCCCAAGACGACGCCGCCTATCTGCGCGCTATTAATACCCCAAAGCGTGGCATCGGCAGTGCCACCTTAACTGCTCTCGGCAATTACGCCCACACAAGAGGCGAAAGTTTACTCCATTGCTCAGACCACCTCGCCCTGCATTCGCAAATAGCTGAAAAATCGCGTGAGGCTTTGTTTGCGTTTAAAAAATGGCTGCATCAATTCTCCGATAAACTGAACCACGGCGTTTGTATCGATACCTTAAAGCAGCTGGTTGAGGAATGCGGTTACGAGGCTTACGTATACAGCCAACAAGAAAGTCCGGCTAAAGCCCAAAAATGCATGGACAATGTTTGGGAATTAATAGAATGGATTGGCAGGCTTGCGACTAAAAACAGCGAGCACCGTCTCGCTGATATTATTAACAAACTTATTTTAATTGATATTTTAGAACAAGCCGATGAAGAAAATAGCGAATGCGTTCATATGCTTACCTTGCACGCGGCCAAGGGCCTCGAGTTTCCGTTTGTCTATTTAGTGGGCGTTGAGGAGCAGTTGTTGCCGCATCGAGCCAGCATTGAAAATGAGCAGGTTGAAGAGGAGCGTCGACTCGCCTATGTAGGGATAACCCGCGCGCAAAAAGAATTGTGCATCAGTCTTGCCAAACAAAGACGACGCGGCGGCGAGCTTGAAGACTGCTTGCCCAGTCGTTTTTTAGACGAGTTGCCCGAAAAAAATTTAGAGTGGTATGGCCGCCGCAACTCGGTGGATAAAGCGCAATCGCACGCAATTGCGCGCTCGCACTTGGACGGGTTAAAAACTTTATTAGACAAACCCCTTAAATTGGACTAACAAGTATTACCTTGAAGCGGAAAAGGCACGCGCACCAGCACCTGGCTCCACCGTTGTTTGTCTGTCACTAAAAAACGACAGGGTAGGCGCAACTCTACGAGCAACCTTTTTCTGCACCGCGTCGTTAATGTCCTCTGGAGCGGTGAACAAAACATCAAGCGCGCCTATCTTCTTATACTCTTTTCGCAAACGGAAATTGGTTTGAGCCGTACGCCACTCGGGAGACAGGTTGTCTTTTGTTTCAACAGCAACGCGCGAAGGCATTGTTTCACCAAACTGCTTCAACCAAGCCTCTTTCCAGGTGATTGGGGTTGATGTATAACCCCCTTGGTTTATAGAGTCTTCGCGTGTATCGGGATATCCCACATCTCTCCAGCCTTCTCTGCGCCGCTTACTTATATAATTACCAATGCCAACAGCGGTCATTTCCCAACAGGTCGACAAGCCGTAAATGGGTAATAAAAGAACGGTTAGAAGCCGCGAGGGTAAATCGTTGTCGTGGTTGTGAGCCGTGCTGAGATTGAGCCGCTTTTGTAGAAGTTTCGGTGTTTCGGGCGTGGCTTTTTGCGCGTGATGGTGGTGGGCGTGGTTGAAGCTAAAGTAATGCCAATCGATGAACAATTCCATTATAAAGCTAATGCCCGTCGTAATCGCTTTAGAAATATGCGGAACTCTATCGGAGTCGACGCTCATACTGAGCAGGTGCGCTAAAAACATCACCAATTTTAAAGGCGCCAATAGCGCCGTCAACAGCAGCCGAAAGGGGTTTATCAATTGCCCTATATTTTCACGACGACAGGTGTTTTTAAATTTTTCCCAAAAAGATAAGTGCGGAACGCTATTGCCTGGGTGGCCGCTTTCTTCAGCTAAATGAGCGTGGGGATCTTCGGCTGTAGCGTTTGCGCAACCCTCGGTCGCACTTGCAGGGGCAGTTGCGTCCTCTGCTCCATTTGTTTTAGGAATCTCTTCCTTATAGGGTTTATTCACTTTCAAGGTGGCACAGATGTTGTAAATTGAGAAAAATATTGAAGAGACAAACATCATAACTGGATTAGCAACGCCCATAACAAACCCCGGCAAACGACGCATTGCCTCGGTCACGGGATAAGCGGCAATAGTCCACCAAGTGCCGGCTGTACACAAGGTCAGTGCAAGCGCGAGGACTATTAACACCACAGAAAAAAAAGGGAAAAAAACACGTTTGTTTTTAAAATCGTTTTTAATCTTCAGAAACCAATTTTTTATCGTATCGTTCTCATACATCTGGCTCATAGCGTTGTAAATTAAAAAACCATACCCAAAGCCGGCGACAACCGAGGCAAGAGCTATCAGGGCCGGAGAAAAAAGAACCCCAGTAAAAAGAGCGGTGGTGGTGAGGGTTGCGATAAGCGATGGCGTGCTTAAAGCCATAAAACATCCCGCGACAACGCTAAAGAGAATGAAGCCTAAATCAACTTTGGCGCTCGTTGAAAGCTTTTGTTTTGCGTGCTGCAAACCTTGTTCCTGCAACCACTGATGCAATTGCCGCGTGTAATCGTCGTTAATTGAGGCTTCTGGTTGCTCAAACATGACGTAGGAAAACCATTTTTCCATATCGTTTAAGGTTTTTTTTATGTGCGCTTGCTGTTTTTTACTGTCCTCATCGGGGTTCTTGCCGTAAAAAGTCGCTAGCCGTTTTAATTGCTTTTCATAATCGTCAAAGAACGCTGGGCGTTTGGTGTCGGTGGGGAAATTATCCAGTAAAAATTTTCTGCTGTGCGCGTATTTAAACGAGTTGGGCTTGAAAATTAACTTATTCAGCGCTTGTTTTATATTGGTCCAAAAAACCTCTCCTTCGTAGAGAACCGCCAACACCCCAGAGGCGCAAGCCAACCCTATAATAGGCCATAAAGCAAACATGCCGCCAAAACTGAGCAGGCCGGCAACCAAGGACGCGCCAATAGTAAAAAATAAAGCCAAGAGGTAAAAAGGGATTTTTTTAGTTTTCATTGTGCAGCCGCAATACAAGTTGAATGCAGCGATTTTATTCTAAATGAAAATGATTATCAATAAGATTTAGAAAGAGATGTCTTACCGACGCTATTTGGGATGCACGATTGGTTGAAGCGCATCGTTAGTTGGGCTACTATTTTGCGGGATTTAATTAAAAGGAGTTTTAATGCGTTTTTTTGATTGTTTGACTATCGGGATGTTGAGTGCAAGTTTGAGCACCGGGATATCTTATGCAACAGAGCCCAGACTCGCCACGGAGCAATTGCAAATTCCACGGTGTTTACTAGGAGTCATACCCACCCATCCGGTGGTAGTAGAAAACGCTGGTTACGCCATTATCGACGTTAAACCCGATGCAATTGACGCCATCATGAAAAAAGCTTACAACAGCGCTTGTGGCCATCCGGTAAACGTGACCCATGCGCTGTACGGCAGCCCTGAGCAAAAGCGCGAGCAGGCTCGAACGCTTTTAGAGGTTCCGAAAAAAATCAGCCTCCGCAGTAATGCTGCCACCTACACCATCCGTCATCAAGACGCGGTTGTCCGCGCCCTGGATAACATTCGTTCTGAAAATATTTTGTCAACGGTTGAGCAGCTGACGCGTTTCACCAATCGCTCGGCCACTAAAATTGAGGGCGTTCAAGCCGCAAGCTGGCTCAAGCAGCAATTTGATGATTTAGTCGCCGTATCTGGTCGTAAAGATACCCAATCTTTTTTTGTTAAAACCGGTTTACGGTACGCGCAGCCTTCTTTAGTTACCGTTATTGGCAAAAACATTCATGCTCCAGCAATTGTAATTGGCGCCCATATTGACACCTTAGACGGCCTAATGCCCGGCGCCGGCGACGACGCAAGTGGTACGGCGAGCATTTTAGAGGCCGCGCGCAGCTTAATGCAGTCGGATACCGTCTTAAAAAAACCGGTTTACTTTATTTGGTACGCAGCCGAAGAGCGCGGTCTAGTTGGCTCGCAGCAGGTGGTAAAATATTTCAATACCCATGCAATTGCTGTAGAGGCGGCTGTTCAGTTTGATATGACCGGCTTTAGAAACGACCCTTCGGATTCAACCATGTGGGTCTATCGCGATTATACCGATCCCAAGCTTAGCGATTTCACAGCCTCTTTAATTGCAACCTATCTCAACGTTGCCGTTGGGGAATCCAGTTGCGGATACGGATGCAGCGATCATGCTTCGTGGATGGAAAAAGGGGTTCCTGCGGCGTTCCCCTGTGAAACGGATTTTGAGCATCACAACCAGGCAATTCATAGTTCTGAGGATACTTTGGATAAGTTGAATCTTGAACACATGACTAATTTTAGTAAGCTCGCACTCGCGTTTGCCATTGAGCTTGCCGGCGCATAAACAACCTTAAAACCGGTTTCCTCATCGTACTAACAAGGAAACCGGCTTGAGCTTAAGCTTTTAACATAAGCCACTACCGTGTCCCAATCAACAACTCCATTTTCGTTTGCGTACGCAATAGGGTCTACTTTGCCAAGGTTCATAAAAGCCGTAATCCGTTGTACGGACGATGCGCATTTGTAATCAGAAATACCGGCAGCATTCGGATTGTAGGAGGTGAGCGTTCGTTGATAAACCGCATCAAAATCAAGATTCAACTGCTCACAAGACAGAAGTCCATCTTCGAGTATTCCCTGTTTATCCAAAGACAAATAGGGCAGGTAGTTGCGCACTAAGTCCGCCTGCCAATTTCCTTGTAAATAGGCTTGATAATCGGCGTCGATAAACGCTTGCCGGCAATCGGGATACACCTGCTTATCGCCAGCATGGATACCTAAAGCAATTAAACAGCGGCGTTTTTCTTTTGTTGCAATTGAAAGGGCTATGGATTGAAGAATAGAAATAAATATTTTATTGCGATTGGGAACAACCGTTGCGTGCATATTCTCCTCATTGTAGTGCCCTTCAGGAATAGCAACGCTGGCGTCGGTTAACGCTGAAAAAAGCAGATGCCCCAAACTATCCAAGTCGATAATATGATGCGCAACAGGCCAATTTCTTTCTTGTAAATACTGAACCAACTGGCTTGCGCATCCAATTTCAGCGCGCTGCTTTTGGCCATAATAAAAACTAATTGCGCTTACCGTATAGCCCTCTCGTAACAGACGTAAGAGCAAACTGCTTGAGTCCATCCCGCCACTCAAGGACAAACACGCAAAACCGCTATTTTTTTTTGTCATTGCATTCAGTTTCCTTTTTTAAAGCCGAAGGCGTGCACCCCCGACCTTTTTAGACTAAATTATAAGCCTGTTACGCACACTAAAAATTTAGGTGGTTATATTTTCAAACGCTTTTCATGGAGTCGGCATCTAAAGACCGGAACGCTATCTCTTCCAGTCAAGTCAGAATCTCAGATCTAGTCTGAGCTAATACATATCATTTTTTTAAATGTGTTTCGTTTTACGCCAGTCAGTCGACGAAACGTCTTTTTTTAATCCTTGAATTTGTGGGTATTTCATCGCAGCTCCTGGTAATGGAGCTCTTTTAACAAAAAATTGACTAATTTGCTAGTTTCGAAAAGAGGTCTATTTTCTACCGAGCTTCACTAGAATGATGGTGGCACTGGCTGTTTCTATAAACTCAGGTAAACAATGTATTTTATATTTTTATAACTCACCTAAAATCGTCTGATAATTTAAATTATTTTGGGTGAGCTTGACTTCTAATTGTTCAGTTAAAAATACTTGAACCATTTTTAACTGTTTTTATGTGAGACCAACATCTTTTACAGCATCTTGGTATATGCTTTCAACTGCACTGACTGAAGTCGTTTTTATAAGTCCAAAAAACCCAAAAAAACTGGTCCAAATTCCTTGCCCTTTTTTTAATATTTCATATTCGTCAGATTTAATAAATTGGTTATAACACTGTTGCTTATCCGTTGAATTATCATCCCGAATTTTTGCAGTAAAGTCTGAAATGATTGCAGCCTTCAAAGAGTCCCCTCTAAGACCTATATATTGGGGTTTAATATTTTTTTCCGGTTTAGCAGAAAAAAAATGAAACGAAGCGTATTCCTTTTTATAATATTTGTTTACAGCGTCTCTTTCACTTAAGTCTTGACAGCCCAAAATAGAGTCTATAATAGTTTCTCTATTGGGTATTGAACCATCGCTTTCGGAATTTTTTAATCGAGTTAGTTTAAAATGAACCTTCTTTTGAAGGTGGGGTGGTGCTAGCTTTTGCATTCGCTCCATAATGGCAATATAGATTGATTGATGACCGCGGAGGGTTGTTGCTTGTGCGGAATCGCGTTCAATATCGCGAGTATCCCGACTACTATCAAAGTAACAGTCTAAAAAGAAATTAACTTCTTGTGCTCGTATTGTAGTTAGGAGGGCCGCTTCGGGATCATCATGATCTAACCGATTGATGTAGCTGGTGATATCATCCTTTATAGCAAAAATCATGTTTTGTGCTTCTGGTGAAAATGGTTCTGCTCCAATTAATCTAATTAATCGACGGTTAGGTCCTGATGCAATTTGTCCTTGAGTAAGTAAATCAATTATTTTTTTACTTTCTACAAAAAATTTTGATGCGTTTCCTTTTTCTAATTGAGATTTTGCGCGCAACCACTGTTTTTTTATTTTCATATTAATTTTATTTAATTGTGCATTGTCAGTATTTTTAGTGGGCATAATTTTTCCAAAGAAGTTTTTAGTCTTTACCATTATAACTAATTAAATTGTTGTAAGGCACTATTGGGTGCTCATCAACAAACGACACCAAAGTTCCACAAAATTTTATTAAAAAGTAACGTTCATAAACGACGACTGTCAGCATAACTCTCGTGAGCTAATGAAATACAATAAAGCTGAGCGCGACGCGTCTAGAATCTTCGTTATTAATGCCTTAGATACTTTTTTACCCAATAACATCAGAATTTCAGCTTCTTTACCGTCTAGTCGCGATGAACCATGGAATCCTTTTGGCCGACCAAGCACTCTGGGCTTGGTCGACCTAAAGAAGTAAAAGCTTCGCACTTTAAAGCGACGCTACAATCTGATTATGCGCAGAAAGTGCTCAATGGTATTTTTTGAGCACTCATGCGTTTGCTCTGCACTCGGGGTTCGCAAAACAATTTAAAATCAGATAGAATGATTTTTGAAAAAATTTGCCCATAAATAAAGGAACCATTATGAAATTGTTTGTATTACTACTTTGTTTATTACCTTGCGTGAATTTTGCAGCGCAAAACCTTAGTAAAAACGCCGTAGCTACTTATCAACAATTGTGCGCAAAAGAGATTGACCCTGTTAAACGCCACCATTATTGCTCGGTGCTGGAAAATAACACGCATCTCCAGTTTATTCCTAGCGCCTTACGCAAAGATACGGCTCTTGTTTAGTTTTTCTCATCCCTTGGGTAATTGTATTCGGCCGTTGTGCACTGCTCATTAAACGACAACAATCGAACCGGCTGCTGCCATAGAGTATAAATATGCTTAAGCACGTCCAAGGTGTTGGCGTTTAACGGCTGTTTATCGGTTTGGACGTGATGCAAAATAAGCGTTTGATTGTTGGCATCAACGCTTTTAACTTGCACGTCCGGTTCGCTGTAACTTAAATTATAGTGGCGAGCAAGACACTCCCGTATATTTTTATATCCCGACTCGTCGTGAATATTGGCCACCAGATAATCCTTGCGCGAATCGTCGTCTACTAAATGAAATAGTTTTAAATCTCGAATTAATTTTGGCGATAAATACTGAGCTATAAAACTCTCATCCTTGTAATTACGCATTGCAAAATCCAAGGCAGTTAACCCGTTGGTGTGCGCCAGATAGGGAAACCATTGCCGGTCCTCAGCACTGGGGTTTTCACAAATTCGCTTGATGTCTTGCATCATCGAATACCCCAGGGTGTAGGGATTCATTCCGCTAAAATAAGGACTGTTGTACGCCGGTTGCGCAATGACATTGGTGTGCGTTTGTAGAATTTCCAGCATAAATTCATCGCTAACAAGCCCCTCATCGTACAAGCTGTTCAACAAGGTGTGATGCCAAAAACAAGCCCAGCCTTCGTTCATGACCTTGGTTTGTCCTTGCGGGTAAAAATACTGGGCAATTTTACGAACGATTCGGATGATTTCCCGCTCCCATGCCTGAAGTTTCGGAGCATTTTTTTCAATAAAGTAGAGGATGTTTTCCTGTGGCTCGGTCACCAAGCCCGCGCCTCTTGCCTCGCTAGGCGCGCTTTTTAAATTGGGGATGGTGCGCCACAATTCATTCACTTGCGTTTGCCGATATATTTCGCGATTTTGTTGCCGAAGTTGCTCGTCTTGCACGGACAATTTGGCCGGGTGCTTGTAGCGGTCGACACCGTAATTCATCAAGGCGTGGCAGGCATCCAGAACGGTTTCAACTCGATCAATACCGTATTTTTCCTCGCATTCGCTGAGGTAGCTTTTGGCAAAAACCAGATAGTCAATAATGGCATCCGCCGAGGTCCACATCTTATACAGGTAATTGTTTTTAAAAAATGAATTGTGGCCATAGCAGGCATGAGCAATGACTAACGCTTGCATAGCCATGCTGTTTTCTTCCATTAAATACGAGATGCACGGGTTGGAGTTAATAACCAACTCATAAGCCAAACCCATTCTTCCGCGTTGGTAGTTTTTTTCAACCGTGACAAAGCGTTTACCAAAAGACCAATGATGGTAGCCAAGGGGCATTCCTGTAGACGCGTAGGCATCCATCATTTGCTCGGCGGAAATAATTTCAATCTGATTGGGATAGGTATCGAGCTTAAAATCTTTTGCCAGTCGCGAAATTTCACGATCGTAGGCTTCAATGCGTTCAAACGTCCATTCACTGCCCGTTGAAAGAAGTTGTTTTTTCATAGTTTTTTCCGCTTAAACAACGCCCGAAATACCGGATAAATTTGGCTGGCTGTATCTATATTTTGCATGGCAAAATTTTTATAGCGCTCGGCCACAGCCGCATACATTTCCCAGAGGCTTTGATGATGGCGTGGCGTGATTTCAACGTACGCATAATACTGCGAAACCGGCATTATTTTCTCAAATAAAAGTTCTTGGCAATAGGGTGAGTCGGCGTTCCAGTTGTCTCCGTCGGAGGCTTGCGCCACATAGATGTTCCAAATATTTGGTGGGTAGGATTCGCCAATTGTGGACGCTAACAATTCCAACGCGCTGGACACAACCGTTCCCCCTGTTTCGCGCGAATAGAAAAAATCCTGCTCGTTTACAATTTTTGCTGAGGTATGATGGCGAATAAAAACCAACTCAATTTTTTTATAATTTTTCGTTAGAAATAAATATAATAACGTGAAAAACTGCTTAGCCATTTCTTTTTTAGGCTCGTCCATGGAGCCTGAAACATCCATAATGCAGAACATCACCGCCTGAGTCGTTGGCGCGGGTATTTGCACCCGATTGTTGTACCGAAGATCGAGCGTATCAATAAAAGGGATGGCGCCAATTTTTTTCTGTAAATAGGCGCGTTCTGCTGTTAGTTTTTCGAAAGCCTCAGTATCGGATGCGGTTTCAGAGCTTTGCTGGGCGAGCGCCTGCTCTATGGCCTCCAGCTTTTTTTTATAAGGCGACGACAAGCCAATGCGTCGCCCAATCGCTTGGCGCATCGAGCGGCCCACATTGATATTTGAGGGGATTCCACTGGATTTAATTCCCGCGCGCACGCTCTTTGTGGTCGTAAGAGTTGCCAGTTCTTTTTTCACCAAATCAGGCAATTCCAAGTCTTCAAAGTACAAATCAAGAAACTCTTCGCGCGATAAGCTAAAAATAAAATCGTCTTCGCCCTCACCCTGATTGCCGGCTCCGTCTCCAGAACCCGTTTTCGATTCTGGTGGCTTTTCCAGCGTATCGCCACGAAAAAATTGATCGTTACCCGGTAAAATGCGCTCGATACGCCCGCCTTTACCGGATGAAAACTGCGGTTCTGAAATATCTTTTGAGGGTATATGCACGTTTTCACCCTGATTAATTTCGGTGATACTGCGCTTGCCAATTGCCTGTGCCACGGCCTGCTTTATTTGATTTTTATACCGACGAATAAAACGTTGCCTGTTTACCGTAGACTTTTTCAAAGAATTAGTACGTCTATCAATAAATTGCGTCATATCAGCATCCCAGTTGGCCGTTGCCAAACAAAAGTATTATTGCGACTTACGCACCCGCAGATACCATTCGCACAACAAACGAACTTGTTTACGGGTGTAGCCCTTTTCAATCATTCTTTCTAAAAATTGCTCGTGTTTCTTTTTATCGTCTTCCGAGGATTTGGCATTAAACGATATTACCGGGAGCAAATCCTCGGTGTTGGTAAACATTTTTTTTTCGATAACGGCTTTGAGTTTTTCATAACTATTCCAAATAGGGTTTTTACCGTTATAATTAGCACGAGCGCGCAATACAAAATTAACTACTTCGTTGCGAAAGTCTTTCGGGTTGGAAATTCCCGCCGGTTTTTCAATTTTTTCAAGTTCAGTATTTAATAACGCACGGTCAAATATTTCTCCCGTATCGGCGTCGCGATAATCTTGGTCTTGAATCCAAAAATCCGCGTAGGTGATGTATCGGTCAAAAATATTTTGCCCGTATTCAGAGTAGGACTCTAAGTAGGCTGTTTGAATTTCCTTGCCTATAAAGTCAACGTAGCGCGGTGATAAATGCTCTTTTAAAAAGGAAAGGTAGGTTTCCTGTACCTCCTGTGGGAACTGCTCCTGTTCTATTTGGCGCTCCAAAACGTAGAGCAGATGCACAGGATTTGCCGCAATCTCGGTGCTGTCAAAGTTAAACACCTTTGATAGAATTTTAAAAGCAAAACGGGTTGAAAGTCCTTTCATGCCCTCATCAACGCCGGCAAAATCACGGTATTCCTGATACGATTTGGCTTTAGGGTCGGTGTCTTTTAAACTTTCCCCGTTGTAAACCCGCATTTTGGAGTAAATACTTGAGTTTTGGGGCTCTTTCAAGCGCGTAAGAATTGAAAACTGAGCCAACATGTGTAAAGTTCCAGGAGCGCAGGGGGTGTTTACCAGCGAGCTTGAATCCAACAACTTTTGATAGATTTTTATCTCCTCGGAAGTTCGTAGGCAATAAGGCACTTTAACGGTATTAATCCTATCGATAAAAGCCTCGTTATTTTTATTATTGCGGAAGGTTTGCCATTCGGCCTCATTCGAATGAGCGAGAATGATTCCCTCAAAAGGAATGGCCGATAAGCCTTCGGTAGCGTTGTAATTTCCCTCTTGTGTTGCGGTTAGTAGGGGATGCAAGACTTTTATCGGCGCCTTAAACATTTCTACGAACTCAAGTAAACCGCGATTGGCACGGCATAATCCACCCGAATAGCTGTAGGCATCGGTATCGTCTTGGGAAAAATTTTCAAGCTTTCGAATATCCACCTTACCAACCAAGGAAGAGATGTCTTGATTGTTATCATCACCGGGTTCGGTTTTTGCGATAGCAATTTGTTTAAGCCGTGAAGGCTTAATTTTTATGACGCGAAAGTGACTAATATCTCCGTTACACTCGTGCAGTCTTTTAACCGCCCATGGTGACATTACATAGCGTAAACACCGGCGAGGAACATTAAACCGTTCGGCTAAAATATCCCCATCTTCGTCGGGGTCAAACAGCCCTAATGGGGATTCAAAAACCGGTGATCCTTTAATCGCGTAAAAAGGTGTTTTTTGCATTAAATCTTTTAATTTCTCAGCAACCGACGACTTACCACCACCAACCGGCCCAAGTAAATACAAAATTTGCTTTGTTTCCTCTAAGCCTTGAGCGGCGTGCTTTAAGAACCCAACAATCTGCTCTATGGGTTCCTCCATACCAAAAAAATCCTTAAAAACAGGGTAGCGATGAATAATTTTGTTCGAAAAAATACGGGACAAAATCGGGTCGTGCCGCGTATCAATTTTTTCCGGCTCGCCAATGGCGCGCAGCAACCGCTCGGCCGGGTTGGCGTAGGCTAAAGAGTCGGTGCGACACAGCTCAAGATACTCATCCAAACTGTATTCCTCTTCGTCATTATCAACAAACCGTTTTGTATAGTTGGCGATAAAATCGTCCGTTTTCATGGCAGTCCCCTAATCGTGGCCCTACTCTTCTTGCGGTTGTCGTGCCAACCGCGTTCCGTTCGGACAGCTGTATGTTTAAAACCCTATAAGGTTGGGTTTCTGCACTCAACTTTTTATAAGCTTACGTTTAGTATATACCACCCAACACCAAACTTTGGGGTTTGAACCTTTTGAAGGGATGCCCGAGCCAATTGTAAAAAACAGTTCAATTTTTTCTACAGCTAAGGTAATCTTTGGTTCAAACTTCTCGCCTGGAACCACCATGTCTACGACGGTCACTTATTTGAAAAACTACGAGCCTCCAGTTTTTGCCCTAGATTCCATTGATTTAGAGTTTTCCTTATACGATGACTATGCCCATGTAATCAGTTCTATGCGCTGCCGACGCCTGCATTCCGGGGACTTTTTATTGCATGGTGAAGATCTTGAATTGGTGAGCATTGCCTGCGATGGAAAGCCCATTCCCGAAACCGATTACCAATGGCAGGGCGAGAATTTGTGTCTTATTAACTGCCCCAACCAGTTTACGTTAACCATTAAAACAAAGATTTATCCGCAAAATAATACCAAACTATCAGGGCTTTATCGCACCAACCAATTGTTTTGCACTCAATGCGAGGCGGAGGGGTTTCGCCGCATCACCTATTTTCCCGATAGGCCGGATGTGCTCACTGTTTTCACCACTAAAATCAGCGCCGATAAAACACATTATCCCCGGTTGTTGTCCAACGGTAATTGCATCGATAAAGGAGAGGAGGACAATAATCGTCATTGGGTTTTATGGCAGGATCCTTTTAAAAAGCCTTCCTACCTGTTTGCTTTAGTGGCCGGCACACTTGCCTGTGTTGAGGACCAATTCACCACCTGCTCTGGAAAAGTTGTCGATTTGAAAATATACGTGGAGCCGGGCAATGAAGATAAATGCGACCATGCTATGCAGTCCATTAAGCGGGCAATGCGCTGGGACGAAGAGCAGTACGGGCGCGAATACGATTTGTCTGTCTTTATGATTGTGGCCGTAAGTGACTTTAATATGGGCGCCATGGAAAACAAAGGTTTAAATATTTTTAATACCAAATACATCTTAGCGCGCCCAGATAATGCAACGGATCAGGATTTCATTAATATTGAGTCGGTTGTTGGTCACGAATATTTTCACAATTGGACGGGCAATCGCGTTACCTGTCGCGATTGGTTTCAACTAAGTCTAAAAGAAGGTTTAACCGTATTTCGCGATCAGGAATTTAGCAGCGACATGAATTCGCGAGCCGTAACCCGTATTCGTGACGTTCAAGCGCTGCTAGTAAGCCAATTTCCCGAAGACGCTGGCAGTATGGCCCATCCGGTGCGACCGGAATCGTATCAAGAGATTAATAATTTTTACACAGCTACTATCTATAATAAGGGTGCGGAAGTTATTCGCATGCAGCACAGCTTACTAGGCGCAGAGGGATTTCGCCGGGGGATGGACTTATATTTTGAGCGCCACGATGGGCAGGCCGTGACTATTGACGACTTTGTAGCCGCAATGGCCGACGCTAATAATACGAATCTTGAAATGTTCAAACGATGGTACAGCCAAGCCGGAACGCCCGTTGTTACCGTTGACACCAGTTACGCCGACGGAAATTACACCATAACGTTAACTCAGACCTGTCCCCCAACCCGCGAAAACGCACAGAAAGAACCTTTTCACATCCCCGTGCGTTTTTCATTGTTTAGTGATAAGGGGGAGATAATTATTTGCCAACAGATAATGGAACTTAAAAAAACGCGCCAAAGCTTTCGCTTTGTAACACCTGAAAAACCACTGTTATCGTTATTGCAAAACTTTTCCGCACCTATTAAATTGGTGTATTCAGCACCATACGAATCCCGTCTAGCCTTGCTGCGTTTTGAAAGCGATGGCTACGCAAAATGGAGCATCAGTCAAAAGCTTGTTATCGAATGTATTCATGGGATAATGAGTGCCTCAGAGTCGGTCAACGTTTGCCCTAAACTGCTAGCGGCTTTAGCTGCGGTTTTGCAGCAAGACGATTTGGATTTAAGTTTACGCGCAATTATTTTAACGCCACCGTCCTTTGAAGAGGTCGTTGCAGACCTAAGTGCTATTGATGTCGATGCGGTGGAAGCCGCTCGCGACGAGTACAGCCAACAACTAGGACGTGCCCTTTGGGAAAAAGCGGCTTTTATGGTTAAAGACCTTGAACAAAAAGCCGCTTTTGGGCAAGAGGCTCAAGCGTACGCCGCGCGCCACTTGCGCAACCTATGCCTGTACCTGATGATGAAAGCCGATGGTGCAAACGCGTTTGAACGCTGCCAGAACCAATACGCCAACGCGCGCACAATGACCGACCAAATAGCGGCATTATCCTTGTTGGTTAATTACAAGCTTGAGAAGGCGACCGACGCACTTGCGGCTTTTTACCAACAATGGCAGGATGACGCCCTAGTGCTTGACAAATGGTTTGCCGTACAGGCGAGTGCCCGCCATCCGCACACGTTGTCCCAGGTGCGTAGCCTTTTAAAACACCCCCACTTTTCAATTAAAAACCCCAACAAAGTACGCGCATTAGTAGGTGCGTTCACTCAAGCCAACCCACGGAATTTTCATTCACCCGATGGCAGTGGCTATACGTTTCTTACTGAAATGATCCTGCTTTTAGACCCAATTAACGCACAAATAGCCGCACGCTTAGCCACAGCCTTTACCCATTGGAGACGATACGACAGGCCGCGCCAACAGTTAATGCAACAACAACTGCTGCAATTAAATGCGTGCAATTTATCGCGTGATGTTAGTGAAATAATTACTAATAGTTTAACGGCGTCTAATCAGGATGAGTAATGAACACTACGCCGTGGTTGGTAATCCAATTAGCCATAGTCTCTCGCCCCAGATTCACCAGCTATTTGCCCAGCAAATGGCAAAAGAGCTAACCTACCAAAAAATGCAGGCTACTGCGCTCAGTTTCCACGCGCACGTGCGCAGTTTTTTTGCTGAAGGTGGCCGAGGGCTAAATGTAACCGCCCCCTTCAAACAAAACGCCTACGCTATTGCAGAAGTGGTAACAAAACGCTGTCGGCAGGCGCAGGCGGCGAACACCTTGTGGGTTGAGCAAGGAAAACTTAATGCGGATATAACCGATGGTGTTGGTTGTGCGCGTGATTTGCAGCGCTACAGGCCAATAACCAATAAAAAAATCCTTATTGTCGGTGCCGGTGGCGCCGTTCGAGGAATTTTAGCACCGTTACTGGAGCAAAACCCACAAAAAATTACCGTCGCTACTCGCCACAGCGATGCTCTAGCCCTTTTGCAACGCGATTTTTCCGCAATAGCCACCAGCACTTACGACGCACTAAAACCCGAATTTGAAATTATTATAAATGCGCTGCCCACGAGCGCGAATCACCCGCATCCACTGGCCCACACCATTATTCAGTCCGCTGAATTTTGCTACGATCTTTCGTATTTAAGTCGTGGCTTAACACCCTTTGTCAACGCGCTGCAAGCCTTAGGTGTTCGCGGTTGCGATGGGCTTGGCATGCTTGTTGAGCAAGCTGCGGAGTCTTTTTTTATTTGGCACGGTTACTACCCAAGCACCGATGCGGTGCTTGCGCAATTACGACAGAACCAAGGTCGTTAAAGCGCATTAAAAAAACGTAGAACGGTTTCTTCGGCAGCCAGGGTATCGTTAAAACCTTGCGCAATAAGTTCACGTGTAAACTCTTTCTCAAATAAAAGAAAACTAAGCAGATCACCGGAATGGCCCTTAGCACCGAGCATATTTAATAAAAACCGCAGCAGCGCCGGCATCACGTTGTATTGTGATTGCGCAAAACTCGCGATGTTTAAACTTGGGCGCAGGTGTAAAATTTCAATTGGTCGCCACGGAGAATGGCGTTTTCGCCAGAGAGACAGAAGACGGGCAATGTCGTTCATTCGCCCAACCATTTCTATGTCGCGATCTAAATTATCTAAAAATAAACCATTGAGCATGCCACCCAAGATACTAGCGAAGCCAATATCTCCGTTGCGCAACTTTTCATCTCCCGTAAAAACCGGTACATGACGCGTACCCAACACCAATATTTTTTCAACTTGAAAACGTATAGCACCTCGCAGTGGCGCAACAAGCCCCATACTTCCATCGCCGTAATGAAGTCCGTTGATTGCCGCAGGAGGAAAAAACAAAGGTAGCGCGCTTGACGCAAGAATATGTTCCATTTGCAAATCAACCCGCTCACTGCAGTGGCGCGGCGTATTCCAACCTTCAAAATTAGCATCGTAATGCTGGTAAAAAGAAACCGTTTGATGCGTTTCATAACAATTACTGATTACTTCCATCGCGTCTAAATGGCGTTCAGCAATATTGCTGGCAACCGTTTTAAAGTTTATCGAGTCCGTAATAAATCCGTGTAATGGTGAGGCGTCCAACAAATATCCTGCATTAGTTTTCTTAACAAAAAAATTGCTAAAATTACGCAGTACGGATTTGCTCAACTCAAAATTGGAGGCGTTAAAAATTTGTTGACTGGAAATGTTCGCCCAAAGAGCTTCCAGTTTTTCGGTTCCCAAAGCAAAGTCTTCAGCGTGTTCAGCCAGCACAGCCGCATTCAAACAGCCAACGCTCACGCCGCTCACGGTATCAAAAGGTATTTTTTTTACATTAAGAATGGTACTTATTGCCTTAAGAACTCCGGCCTGATACGCGCCTCGTGCGCCACCACCGGCTAAATACAATGCAATTTTTGCCATAAATCCATGTTTTAACAAAAGAATGAAAAATAGTAACGTCCTTCACCAACCCTGGCAAGGTTAATTTAAATTTAACGATAATAAATGTTCCATTCCATAAACAAGTTCTTTTAGCGCGCCAACTTTCTCGCAACATAAGAGAAGACCCGGCATAAACGAGACGCGGTCGATACTTGCGTGCGCGATAGTAAGGGTCTCGCCGGTACTACCGAATATTACCTGTTGATTGGCAACAACCCCAGGCAGCCGCAGAGAGTGAATCGGTGGGCCATACTCACTGTTTCCTCGGGCAGAAGTGTTGTTGTGCGAAGGTGTGGATTTGTCTTGTTGGCGTCGAATCATTGCGGCTGTTTTAATGGCGGTTGCCGATGGTGAATCAAACTTATCAGGATGATGGGCTTCAATAATTTCGACATCGGTTAAAAATCGGGCTGCAATGGCTGAAAAGTGCATCATTAAAACGGCTGAAATTGAAAAGTTAGGGGCAATTACTCCGCCTAATTGTTGCTGCAAGCAACGCTGTTGCAAGTGGGCAATTTCCGGTTCGGTTAACCCTGATGTTCCTATAACCGGCCGTGCCCCACCGGCAATAATGGCTTGGCAATTGCGATAAACGGAGTCGGCTCGGGTCAGTTCTACCACAATATTAAGACCAAGGGTGCGCACCTGGGTTGCCAAATCGTCCTCTCTTTGCAAGGCAACTAATTGAAAATCGGGGTGCGAACGAATTGCCGCGCACGCAAGTGTACCCATTTTACCGTTACAACCATTCACCGCAATTCGCATACTAGTTAGCACCTCGTGTTTTAACCTTTGACGCCCAAAATTAGTACTCAGGGGTCTTAGGCCTTTAAAGTTGGCCGATTATCATCGTCTGGAACAAAATCCTATGAATTCAAAGAGTCCGATTTTTTTGACGCATCCTCTTCAATGGTTGCGGTGTTTTCTTTTAGTACACGCAACGCCCATAATGAGGCCGGCAACCATCCGATAATGGTTGTTTGCATAATTAAAGCAACCAGCGCGCCTCCCGGGTTATCCAAAATAAACAAGGTAATCCATGGGAAAAAAATTGCTAATAATTTAGATAAAAATCGACTCATAACAGTTCCTCTATTGGCACAAAGGATTCTAATAATCCATAAGTGCGTTCAAAATGCAAAAATTTAGTTTAAAAGGCTATTTTCCACCGTTTTTTATCGACCTGAGTCGGGGGAAAACGAGGCTAGATACCAGCCGCGCTTTTTTCACACGCTAAAGTCGGTAAGATAGTTGTATCTTGAAATTTTTGCAAATCCGTTAGCAGCGGTAAAGCCTTATCGCTATCCTGACAGCGACTCATTATTTGATAAAAATTTTCCGTAAGCGCATGGCGACTTCCGTTGGCTGTTATTTTATCTTTTAACCGAATCAAACAGTGCGCCAATTTCTCAACCGAGTGCATGCTATCGTTGGATAAAATGGCCTTTATTCCATCGATACCGTTCGGAAAACCGGTGGCGAAAAAGTTATAGGAATTTTTAAGCTGCCTCCAGAACATTTCATTCCGACAAATATCGGTTAGTAGCCCAATAATTTTATCCGCAACCAGCGCGTCGACCTTAAGTATTTTCACATAAAAGTTAAAGTTTTCATCCTTAGGCTTAAAGTCCAAATTATAGTCTTTAAAATCCTTAATTTCATTCGTGGATGCGAGGTGTGAATCTTCTTTAAGTCGCAAGGACGTTGGTTCGGCGTCGGTTGGTGTTAGTGACTTAAATGCGGAGTTGTTTTTAGCTTCAATAGCGAGGCGTAAATCATAGGGTATATATTCGCTTGCATTTTGAACGCCCTCCGCTCCTGGAGCATTTTGGCTGGCACACATGTGCTCGTGATTGGACAGATAGAGTGCGGCAAATATATCAACAAAAATTGTTCGCACGTTTGGATCATACTGATCGGGCCACCGAGCATACTGGTCGTAATAAATACGATAAGCCGCGGTATGCAACTCATGAATCGCGGTTCTATCCTTACCGCTAACGCATTGGGTGCATGCCCCCCCCTGAATCTCTTGCATTAAAAGAGTAACCATTGTGCTTAAGCAAAGGTTGTTGTGAATGCTTGGAATAGTGCTGCTCATGTAGTACTCAAAATCATCGCACAAAGCGTTTATTTTTTCGCGACCCAGTTGACGAAAGCGCGCAAAATGGGTCATGAATTTCGCGTAACCCTTATCAACTGGCTCAATATATAATGCTGAGTTTAGAGGGGTATTAATTTGGTGCAGATCTATACGCGATTGCTCTTGCACCAGAGGAAAGCTCTTTTGAAGCTGGTTGTATAGGTGGGTATCTGGTAAGGGATACCAACTGTTAATAAGGCTTTGCGCCAATGGTATTGTATTAATTGGTGATAGTAACATTGAAAGCATAAACTCTAATTTATCCGGATAGTGGGATAGAAAAGTGTCAACAATATGCTCTAGATTTCGTCGTGTATAGAGGTCGTAAATTTCACTAAAACCATCCATTATATCTCTCGGCGCCGCATGGCTGGAACGGTATTGTTCACTTAAGGTCGTGCACTCGCCGTGAGCGTTTATTTTCAATAATCGATGACGGGCAAAATTGGAAACAACAGGCAGGCAACGCAATTTTGCCGAAACAGCGGGCAAGCTCTCAACCGCTTTGTGGCGGATAAGTTCTTTGTACAGCAATTGTTGGGTTGGTGTTGAAAGCAACAAATACCAAAAAGGTGATTTCTTGAGTATCAACAAATCTTCATAATGATTTTTTTTAAGACTTGTTACGCATTTTTTTACACACCGCAGCTGTTTATCAATACGCGCAGAAAGATCACTTTCTTTACCCATTTTCAAGTACAATTGCAGCTCTGCTTGAAGACTAGGCTCTAAGCTTGTAAACCATTCAATCTCGGATGCAGTGCCCTGAAGGATGTTTTGCAAATCAAAAGCAAGCTGTTTGCTTTCATTTTTTTTGATTAAATTCCACTTTACAATCATTAAGTTAACGTTTAACAGTAAATTGTCACCGGTAAAATTTGAAATATGCAGAATTTTTTTTTCCAACGGCGAAAGCGCTTGAAACCAAGGAGGGCTAATGGGGCAGTCGCTGTTTTTGATAACCCGTAAATCGCTGATGCTTTCTTTTGGACAGGATGTCAGTATTTCATTAACCAACACATACACACCGTCTGTTGCCGGAACTATTGTGGCGATATTTGGGCGCCCTTGGCTGATAAGATAAAACGCTTCCGCTCTATCAAATAATTCCACAGCCTCAGGCTTTTCAAGCTGCCAATGATTTTGAATTGCCATTGTTAGGAAACTTTTAAAACGCGCTAAATCACTTTTGTCGCGCCCTTTATCGGCAAGCGCGTCGTAGTTATAGTAAAAATCGGCGTAGTTCTTTAGTTCGGTTGTGCTCAACGCGGCGTTATTCGCCGGGACATTATCTAATAAGTGTAAAAAAGCCTGGTGCAAACTGGTCATTCTTTTTTGATAGCTCTTCCGTCTATCGGGCAATAGCTCGTAGAACCGTTCATCGCAGTCGCCAAGCTCTTTTAATAAGCGTGCTTTTATTGCAGGGTTTAATAGGGGTAGGGTGCTTGGAATGCGTAATTTGGTTTTTAAAGTCATGGCTCGTCCTTGCCTTTTATTGGCGTTTATTATTAATTAAAATGCAGCACAAAACAATTTTTTAGCCGTCTATCTGCAAAATATATAAAAATATATGATACGCTTAGGCCTCTTTTAGTTTTTAGGATGACAACTAGATGACCTTAACCAAAACACGCGAATACACAGGACACTCCCAGGACAGTTTGGGCGCAGCTATCGAAAATGCTCGCACTAAAGCCGGTTCTAATTGCGGCTTTGAAGTAATAGAAGCACACAGCTCTTATCTCTCGGAACAAAAAAAACACTATCAAGTTACGCTAAGTACTTTAATTAATAAATAAACGTCGCTAAGGATTGGCCGATGACTTACCGTGTTGCGCATTACATTGATGGAAAACCCGTATTTGGTGACCATGAAAAGACCCTTCCAGTCTTTAATCCTGCGGAGGGTTCCGTCATTGGAAATACCGCCATTGCTGATGAAAAGAGCTGTAATTTAGCGGTGTCGGCGGCACACGAAGCGTTCCAATCATGGTCGGCCACCTCTTATTTAAAACGCGCCAAAATTTTTTTTAACTTCCGTGAATTAGTTTTGAAAAATCAAACCGTGCTTGCAGAGCTTGTTACCCGCGAGCATGGAAAAAGTACGGAGGATGCTATTGGCTCCATCACCCGCGGCATCGAAGTTATCGAGCAATATTGCGCCGTTTTAACGCAAATGCAGGGGGTGATGACTCCGGATGTTGTCCCGGGAGTAGACTGCACAACAATTCGTCAGCCATTGGGCGTATGCGTGGGTATCTCTCCTTTTAACTTTCCAGTTATGGTACCCGTTTGGATGATGATACCCGCAATTGCCTGCGGCAACACCTTTGTTTTAAAACCATCTGAGCAAACGCCAAGCGCCGCCCTTCTTTTAGTTGAGTTACTCACTGAGGCAGGATTGCCCACCGGTGTTGTCAATTGCGTGCAAGGAAATAAAACAACGGTTGACTGTTTAATAAGCCATCCCCAGGTTGCGGCGGTAACCGCGGTAGCCTCAACGGCAGTTGCGGAGTCCATTTATCAAAAAGCCATTGCCCATGGTAAACGCGCGCACACCTTTGGTAGTGCCAAAAACCACGCCGTTGTAATGCCAGATGCCGATATGCATGCGGCAGCCCAAGCTATTGTTGGGGCGGCTTACGGCTCGGCTGGTGAGCGCTGTATGGCCTTATCGGTGGTTGTGGCGGTTGGTGAGGACACGGGGGATGCCTTTGTTGATGCAATCACGCCATTAATTCGTGCCATCCGTATCGATAAGGGCGAAAGTCGGAATTGCGAGATGGGGCCCTTAATCAGCGCTGCCCACAAAGAGCGTGTTATTAGCGCCATCACTAAGGGTGTGCAAGAGGGCGCGCGCTTATTAATCGATGGTCGCGCATTTGAAAACCCTCAACTGCAAGGCTATTTTATGGGGCCAAGCTTTTTTGATGCGGTCAATGAGTCTATGGCGCTGTATCAAGAGGAAATTTTTGGCCCCGTCCTGGCGTTGGTGCGTGTGGCAACTCTCGACGCCGCTCTAGAGCTAGTCAACGCTCATCAATACGGCAATGGCACAGCAATTTTCACCCGTGATGGCGGCAGCGCTCGCACCTACAGCCACCGAGTTAATGCCGGCATGGTGGGAATTAATATTCCCATACCAGTGCCTATTGCAAGCCATGCTTTTGGCGGCTGGAAACGTTCGTCTTTTGGTGATACGTCCATGCATGGAATGGAAAGCATTCATTTTTATACCCGGTTAAAATCTATTACCAGCAAGTGGCCCGTTGCGGAAAACCGGAGCACTACGTTCACCATGCCCACGAATGCAGAGTAAATCAACAACCCAAACCAACAGGAGATTGCGTGGCTAATATAGGATTTATTGGGCTTGGAAATATGGGCTTGCCGATGGCAATTAATCTCGTTAAAGCCGGACACAATGTTATCGGCTTCGATTTGCAATCGGCGCCGATGTTCGGTCTGCAACAGCAGGGGGGTAAACGCGCGCTCCATATTGATGAGGTTGTAGAGGGCCAAGAAGTATTGATTACAATGCTGCAAACAGCGCAGCAAGTGAAGGCGGTTTGCCTTAGCAATCAAGGCCTATACTCAAAAGGCCATTCTTTTTTGCATATTGACTGTTCAACTATTGATGTAGAAACCAGCCGTCAGCTGAACAAGACGGCGTTGCAAAACACTATTAGCTATATCGACGCCCCGGTCTCCGGGGGTGTAAACGGGGCGAAGGCTGCAAGCTTAACCTTCATGGTTGGTGGTCTGGAGTGCGCACTGGAACGCGCACGCCCGTTGTTGTTAGCCATGGGAACAAAAATTTTTCACACCGGTGCCGTGGGTAATGGGCAGGCCGCAAAAATTTGCAACAATATGATTTTAGGTATTTCGATGATCGCCGCCTGTGAAGCGTTTACTCTTGCTGAGCAACTAGGACTGCCCGCCGAAAAATTATTTGAGGTTGTTAACAACGCATCCGGTCAATGTTGGGCGATTAGCAACTACGTGCCGGTTGCCAATATTTTAGAAAACGTACCGGCTAATAATAATTTTAAACCCGGGTTTACAGCACTGATGATGCAAAAAGACTTGTTGTTAAGCCAGCAAGCGGCAGCCAATCACGGTCTAAGCACGCCACTTGGTGAGCTGGCTACAGCACTTTATCAACAATTTAATAACCAAGGGTTTGGCGAGCTAGATTTTTCAGCCATCATTAAAACAATGAAAAAATTGTAGCGCACTCTAGTTTTGCCACTCGTACCAACTGTTTAGGCGAGCAATTAAAAGATCCAGCCCTTCTTTTTTGGGCGATGAAAAAGCTTGGATACTGATTAAGTCTTCGTAATTTTGGTAATGTTTTTTAACCGCTTGCACGGTGTTTTTAACCGCACTCCGGCTAATTTTATCAACCTTCGTTAAGAGGATATGAATGGGAAGTTGCCGGTCTAAACACCAGCCTATCATCGTTTGATCAAGCTCTTTTAATGGATGGCGGCAGTCCATTAATAGCACCAAACCGCGTAAACATCGACGTGCGTCAAGGTAATGGCTAAGATTTTTCTGCCACTCATGCTTGACTTGCAGAGCAACTTTTGCGTAGCCGTAGCCCGGTAAATCAACTAGACGGCGCTCGCTATCGAGCGAAAACAAATTGATTAATTGCGTACGCCCCGGAGTTTTACTGGTGCGCGCTAAGCGTTTACTGCAGGTTAAGCAATTCAACGCCGAAGACTTGCCGGCATTCGACCGTCCTGCAAAAGCTATTTCATAGCCTTCATCGGGAGGAAGCTGCTTAACGAGCGCCGCGCTTTTTAAAAAAACTGCTTTTATATAAGGATTTTGCATAATATTTTCGTTGTAGGATTTTACCGAAGCAGTGTACCATCTTAGCTTGCAATAATCCCGAGTTATTAATGAAGTTACTGGTTTTTGCCTTATCTATTGTACTGCAACCCTGTGGTACCCATGCAGGCCCCACGCCTAACATTGCCGATAAAATAGTCTTATGCGCCAGCTGCCACGGTAACGAAGGTCAGGCGTCTAATCCCGAATGGCCGCATATTGCCGGTCAACACCCGGGCTATTTTAGTAAGCAATTGCAGGACTTTCAAAACCCCAAAAAACGTTCCTCACCGTTGATGAGCGCAATTTCATCGACGTTAACCGATGACGAGATAGTTGAGCTGGCTAAGCATTACGCACAATTGACACCGGCCTTAGGCGTCACTCCCAAAAAATTTGTCGCTCGCGGACAACAGTTATACCGAATGGGCGATTCTTTAAAAAAAATTCCAGCCTGTATCGCCTGCCACGGCCCCCAGGGGCAAGGAAACGATTGGGCCGGTTTTCCGGTGCTATCCGGCCAGCATCCAACGTACACCATAACCCAACTGCGTGCTTTTAAAGATAAAACTCGAACAAACGACATGCGTCAAATTATGCAAGATATCTGTTCGCGCCTGGATGAGGCTGATATAGTAGCGCTGGCGCATTATCTTTCGGGTTTGCATTAGCACGAGCATTAGTTTTACAAGAGGGAAAATAGTTATGTTTAAACGTTTACTAGTCATTGTATGTTTTATTTTACCGATGATAAGTTTTGCTGAAAATTTTATAGCCGGCAAAGATTACGAGGATTTAGGTGCGGCGAACATCCCTAAAACCAAGACAGTCATCGAGTTTTTTAGCTACGGTTGCCCCTGGTGTTTTCGCCTGCAACCAAGTATTACTAAATGGCACAAGGCCGATGCGGCCGGCTTAGAATTTACCAAAGTACCGGTTATTTTTCACAAACCTTGGAGCTATTACGCCAAGGCATTTTATGTAATCCAGTCGCAAGGGCTTAACGACAAGCTGGATCCCGTATTATTTAAGGCTATTCAAACGGATAAATTAACCCTAAACAGTAACGACGCAATGATCGATTTTTTAAGCGCTCAAGGTCTTGATAAGCAATTCGTGCGCAGTGCTTTCACGCAGTCGCCCACCATGGATTTAAAAATTGCTGATGCAAATAGAACAATGGCCGACTATCGTATTAACAGCGTTCCGACTTTCGTAATTAACCAGCGCTACAAAACCGATTTAAAAATGGCCGCAAGCGAAGAACGCTTATTTAAAATAATTGATTATTTGCTCAGCAAAAACAACTGAATTTAGGCCGCAGCCGTATTTAATTGCGGCGATCCGACGTACCGGGATTTTCCAAACTCAAGGTCCCGGTGTTGAAGTCGTAGGCAAAAATTTCGGCGTAACGACCCCAGTCAATCATAGTTTTCAAGACTCTTTCCGCCTCTTTTTCACTGAGGTAATCTTCAAGCTTCGTTAAAAACCGCTCTTCCGAAACACGATGACCGGTTTTTTCATCAACGATGCGACGAATGTAGCGGGCAAGAGGTATTTTTTCCAGTAAGCAGCGAGCAAAAATGGTCTTTCGTTGTTGGAGGTCGGCATCCGCAAACTCTTTACCTAGGTCATTTAATTGCACATCGCCGGCGGATACTTTTGCAAAGCCAAGAATTTCAAGGGTTTCTAATAATGGAAACAAATCATCAATATTCATCATCAATTCATCGGCAAGCTCCGGTAAATCAATGCGGTCGCTATAACCGGTCATTGTTTCCAACAGTCCGGATAATTCAGAGGGTTCAACATCGGGCAAACGGTAGCCGAGATTAATTTGCTTCTCTTTTTGCGCGCGTTTCGTTTTATTGTTTGGGCCTGTGGTCATTACCGTGTATATTTTATCAACTAATGCGCGAAAATCAGGACAATCGGCGTCACGAGGCTGCGGCAGGTTTACGGCAAGCTCCGCCCGGATATAGCCCGGATCGCTGCCAAAAATAATTATCCTATCCGCAAGCATCGCCGCTTCTTCAATATTATGCGTCACCAACAAAATACCATTGGTGTTGGTTTTTTTTTCTTGCCATAAATCAAGTAAATCCGATTTCAAATTCTCCGCGGTTAACACATCCAGTGCGGAAAAAGGCTCATCCATCAATAAAACATCGGGGTTAATAACCAGTGCGCGTGCAAAACCAACACGCTGTCGCATGCCGCCGGATAATTCTTTGGGAAATGCGGACTCAAATCCGTCTAAGCCAATTATATCAATCGCTTCAATAGCGCGCCGTCGTCGCTCCTCTCGACCGACTCCCTGAGCTTCTAAGCCCAGCTCAACGTTTTCTAAAACAGTCAACCACGGCATGAGTGCAAAGGATTGGAAAACCATCGCAATGCCTGCAACGGGTTTCGTAACCGCCTTTCCTCGATAGCTAACTTTTCCAGAGCTTGGTGCGACTAAACCGGCGATAATACGGAGCAGGGTTGATTTTCCCGACCCAGATTTTCCTAAGAGGGCAACAATTTCACCTTCCCGTAGCCGGAAGTTTACGTCCTCGAGAACCAAAAGTTCTTGCGCGCTTTCCTTTTTGAAAGATTTATAACATTTTTCTAAACTAATTATCGTATTGGGCATACAGACCTCAATTAAAATTAAATCGCTGCTGGGCTAGGCGGTATAAGGGGCGCCATATAATGTGATTAAACGCGAGAACGTACACGCACATCATTCCGGTTCCAAGGGCAATTTGAGGAAAATTTCCCGTTAAAGTACTGGCTTGAATGTACTCACCAAGGCCCGTGGCTTTCAAGGTGGTGTTGCCCCAACTCACCCATTCAGCAACAATACTGGCGTTCCAGGCGCCACCCGCGGCAGTAATTGCTCCGGTGATATAAAAAGGAAATATACCCGGCAGAGCTAAACGCTTCCACCACAACCATCCTTTTAAGCCAAAATTATCCGCAACCAAATACAGATCACGCGGAATACTCGAGCTTCCGGCAATTACATTGAATAAAATATACCACTGCGTTCCTAAGATCATCAGCGGAGTTATCCAAATTTCAATCGATAAATTAAAGCGAACAATAGCAATGACAAACAAGGGGTAAAACAAGTTAGCCGGAAAAGCCGCTACAAACTGAATGATTGGTTGCAGTTTTTGCGCTATGCGTGGGCGAAGTCCCACCCAAACCCCGACCGGTATCCACAGCAATGAGCTTAAAATAATAAGTATTATGACCCGCAGACCGGTTGCCGCACCGAGTAAAAAAACATGCGCAATTTCAGCAAGCTTTAACTCACTCAAAATAAACCGCACTAAAATGGTAAAACCGATGAGAAGGGTTGTCGCAATACCGAGACCCCAAAACCAATCCAAGCGCCGTTCTACTCGACGATCCGTTTCTCGCAACGTCTTAGATCCTGAGGTTCGAAAACAAGGAGCGTTTATAAAAACCTCTTTAATAATACTTATTTTTTTACTAACTCTTTTGATGAGCTGACTGCCTCGAAGCCAGTCGACCAACCAAGATTGCGACTCGCTGCCCTCAGCCCCCTGATCCATTTTGAACTTCTCAGACCATGCAATCAAAGGTCTGAATAAAATTTGATCGTACAGAAAAATGACAATTATCATAGTGACAATCGCATAACCCACAGCCCATAGCGACCGTTTTTCAATAGCTAAGGCGATATAGGAGCCAATACCCGGCAAGCGAATATCTTGATGAGCGACCACTATTGCCTCAGAAAGAACCACAAAAAACCAGCTCGCAGACATCGACATCATCATATTCCACAGCAAACTGGACATTGAAAAGGGCAGCTCTACTTTCCAAAACCGCTGCCATGCGGATAACTGGAAAATGGCAGCCGCCTCTTTTAAGTCGTGCGGTAAAGTTTTTAAGGACTGATAAAATCCAAACGTAATATTCCACACCTGCGCGGTAAAAATTGCAAAAATGCAGGCGCATTCAGGGCCCAGTAAACTATTGGGAAAAAGATGGATAAACCCCGCAACCGTAATTGATAAAAAGCTCAACACCGGCACCGACTGTAAAACATCAATAGCGGGAATGATAACCTGTTCTAATCGTCTGTTTTTTGCAGCTAAAGACCCCACTAGTAGCGTAAACACCAGCGACAAGCCCAGCGCAATAAACATCCTCAACACCGTGCGTAGCGCGTACATTGGAAGATTGCCCGGGTCCAGGGAGATGGGTAGGGGTTTTCCTAGCTGGTATGGGCTTGCCATCTGTTGACCGGCCCATCCAAAGAAAAACAACAGCGATAAAATTAAAATCAGTAATAATATATCCCATCGGTTAAAATAGCGTCCTACCGAGTCGCGATTAATAAAATAAAATTGATTGCTCTGCACGCCATTGTCCTCTGTAATATTTACTTTGCGGGCTCTTTACCGCAAACTTGAACACTTAGATAATTCAGTTTGGGAATTAAAACCATGCAAACACTTCGCCGCTTAACTTTTCTCTGTGTGTTTTGGCCATTTATTTTACACGCACAACCCAGTCATAGCGAGCTTTCTGTTTGGGTAAACGAAGCCATTGTTGCCACCTACACCTACGACTTCCAAAATTTCATCCCGCAACAGCGCACCATTGCTCGGTACTTTTCAAGCGAAGGGTGGCTTGCTTACAGTCATGCAATTAACAAAGCCCATCTTCCAGAAACCGTTCAAAAAAACAATTATTTTGTAAGCGCTGTTGCCCAAATGCCGCCGCATATTATTAATAGCGATAGCACCCATTGGCAGGCGTCAATGCCGGTACTTGTTGTGTATAAAAACCCGCAATACCAACAAAAGCAGATGTTGAATGTAAAAATTTATTTTAGCACAGCCGATACCGGGCAGGGAGTGCGAGGATTAGTAATTGACAGTCTTCAAGCCAATGAAACAGCAGCCCCCTGTGTGTGCCAAGCGTCTAACCCACCACCAGATAGTACGCAATAGAAGTCAAGTGGAAGGCGATTAAACCGGTTACCGCTGCAATTATGAAAATCAACTTATTGGGAATACGCACATCTAAGGCCGCTTGCAAAGGGTTGTTTGGGTTGTAATACACCTCTATTTCCGACTGCTCTTGAAACGCCATTGCCGCTTTATAAGCAACAGTCCGAGCGTATTTGCTATTCGGACTGTTTAGTGCGGTCTCTAAAAAAAGATACTCCCCCTCAAAGTTTCGTTCATAAACCTCATAGGAATATCGTAGGGTTGGCCACAAATTGCCTCCCTCCTGCCCCCACTGCAACGAGGTAATTTTTCCGCGAACTTTTAACCATTGCTCGGCGGCGTGTAACAGCTGATATTTAATCCAAAAATAACGCAGACTTAGCAGTAAGAAAACCAGCCAAGCGCTATCTACTAACCCGCGAATTGATGTAATCCAGTGCATTATTGATACCTATGTAGGGTTCCAACGTTTAACGGTACCATCATTTTTTATTTTTGATAGCATTTTTTTCAATTACGGACAAACGGGTAAACAGGATTAGGTAATTTTATAACTTCTTTACTTAGGGCTGTTGGCAATTGAAGCCGCCGCCTACGTCCCGCGGCTTGTTCCATAGCTATCGATACAAGAGCGATGCATTGCCCATTTAATCACCATCTTTAAGCTTTGTTGACCTTGTTGTGATAAAAAGCTTGTCATCAACGATGTAGTTTTGATTGATTACTACTTTTTGGAGGGTAGAAATGGATTTAAAGCGACGTTTACAAGGTTGAGATCATCAACAGATCAAGTCTCATCGGGTGCGCCCTGGAGCAGATGGTCGGGCTAAGGTTTTAGCTTGGTGTAATTGTTAACTAATGCATCGGTTGATAAGGGCGCTGTTGCGCTTTGGTACTATTGATGTTGGCCGACAGAGTCTTTTTTCAACTTACTAAACATAGCAGGTATGCATCTGGAGTCTTAACAGCAAGAAACGGGGCATGCTACAGCGCGCTGGTTATTCATAGTATGTAGGGCCTGTGCCTGTGTTTGGCAAATAGTGGAAACGACCGGAGCTTAAGCACGTAAGTTACGAAACCTCGTAATTAAACTCCACGCCGTCAAATAAAATAGAGCGTGTCGTTTACTAAACCCCCCTTATTTACTGGGCTTTGTGTATTGATGCATGCATTACAAGTAGTAGAATCTTATGATACAAAAGAACTTAAGCAGCCTCTTTGTCATGCCATTGGCGAAGCACTTGTGTCAACAGCCCCTATTAAATCCGTCTGTTTGATGCAACAAGTCCTCCATTTACCTATAAAACCGCTTTCTGGTCCAGGCGATTACAGACTGATAATTTTTTCTTAATCTTTTTGCTATAATTATAAAAACACCTGTTGGAGAATTACAAATGAGCAAAAAACTATCACCAAACAAGTGTTTAAAACATGTGGTTAAAGAGTTTTTATTAGAAAAAGAGAAATTGTCTAAGTCAGAAAACGCTGTTTTAAATAAAAACTTCTACCGTGGCGGCTCTTTCTTTCTAAAAAATGCGGACGTTGAAGCAGTTAGCCGTAGACAAAAAATAATAGAGGATTTAGTAAATAAGCTTATAGAAGCTATATTTCACAAATCTGCAGACAAAAAAATACGAGCGAGTGTTCCTGTCCAAGAACGTATCAAGCTCATAGACACAGCCATAGATGGAATTGATGAGGCTGCAATAAAAGAAATATTAATACTTTTTTCTGATGAACATGTTTCCCCATACCTCAAAAGTGATGCGCGCACTCCAATTTCAAAACACTCTTTTAACAGTAAATATTTCTTTACATTTTTATCGAAAATGATTCAGGAAATTAAAAATACTTTAGGGTTAAAAACTTCGTCTGAAAAAATATTAACGCAAACGATGTCCCTAAGAAACAAACTGTAGGTTTTTACCAAATATAAAACCCCCGTCAATATGCTAGGTCTGCTCGAACAACAAGATGGTACCAATACAATGCTATCCTATTGGGTAAGTCAGAATATTTTATACAAGCCCCTAATAATAAAAACAGCCTCTATACTTCCACGCCACCCGCAGCTAATGACGGCGAGGTCACAGACGCATTTTATTATCAAGCAAATTTCAAGCTCATTTCTCCCCAAATACTAAAAATAATAGAAGCTTGAAATGCACAGAAAAAAAGCTCATCATTTTAATTAAACTTCTCAATATTAATAAAAAGACAAAGAAAATGAATAAGTTTTATACTATTTTCACAGCTGAAGACAATAAATCGTATTTTAAGGAAGAAACGATCACACCCGAAACGGAGGAGCCCCTAGGATCGTACTCTAAAAATTACTTCGTAGAAAACATGCGGTTCCGTACTTTTAAGGCTGGAAGTGTCTTTGATTGGCATACGGCCCCCCAAAAACAATTTATAATTTATCAAGAAGGTGAGGTTGAGGTTCATGCAAGTGGTGGAGAAAAAATTATTTTTCGACCGGGCGATGTATTGCTCGCTGCAGATACCAAGGGTAAGGGGCATATTTCACGTACTATTACAGACGGTAAGTCCATTATTCTTACTGTAAAGGGTGTTGTTAGCAAAGGGAAACGCTCGGATTAATTACCAAAATACCTTTTTGAGGTTGTATTGCGCAAGTGCTAAACATACAGACCTTTGTAGCACTTGTATGGATAGCATCTATGGTTCCGGCTTTTCTGTATCGATTTTCCTCTGCACGTTTGTAATGTTTACTTGAATACAAGTGTCCAATGCAATTGAACTAGAACGCATGAAAATATTCATGCGTATTTGTATAAGTTTACAAGTGCTTTTTTAAAGTAAATTTTGGGCACCTGGGTAGTCACAAAACAATGTATTGCGTAAATAAGATTATGATAGTATATAATATACAAATATAGTTTTATAAATAATCATTAGGATTTTCATATGCGCGAAGAGGCTATTCGAAGTATTATCCAAGATTGGGTTCTAGTTCTTCCAGAAGAGCTTATAAAAAAATTTAGCGAACAGGCGCAAATTGAAGATCTCAACACACATATTAAAAGAACACTAAAGCCTAGTTTATCTGAATTAGGGTATAATGTTGATGTTAAAATTTTATCTAAAAATCTTAATAAAATAGTTCGACTTACTATTGAAAATATCTCTATGGCCAGTGCTTCAGATGATAGTAGTGAGGCCGATTGGTCTATTGAAACAGAAGATCCTTTGTATCTATGTCTCACGTTTGAAGATTTAAGCAAAGTTTTAGAGCCGCAGGCGCGAGCCAATATAATTAGCAGAAACCAAGATGCTGATATTAATGCGCATTTTGCTCCCGTGTACGCCTCTAAAACAGGATTAAATCATAGAGTGTCCCTTTTACCTTTATACCTAGAGGGAACTTTAGACGATAGAGTGAGCTACAGTTCCTACTTTGAACCCGCTTCAGAAACCTCAACAGATAGCTCTAATTACCAAACACTGTGTAGATTACAGGCTATTCAAAAGCAATATTTTCAATCCCACGATCGTATTTATTTTACCATTGATGGAATGGAATCCGCCTTAAAATTTCGCACCGCTAGTTTTGAAAGTATTAATACGGCTATACAGTTGTGTAGCCTTGCAGAAAAGCGTGAGGAAATTAGTAAGAAATCAGATAATCGCTTTAAACGATTTCGATCAGCATTTAAAAAAACCGATCGTTTACAGCAAGATAAAGAGTCGACAAGCTCTGATAGAAAAAAAACTCATATTCGTGATTTTTTTAAATTTTTACAGTATGCCGTCAGGGATGCAATTAATGGTAATATTGAACTGCAAACATATCTTGAGCGTATCAATTCTATTAGCGAGAATTTAAACGGGCATTCGCTGAGTCCAAAAAAAAGCACCGGATATTTGGAAGATGTTAAAAAGGCTATTGTTGATTGTAATGCGATCATTACCCAGGCTATAGACAGTATTCAATTAGACGCTCAATTAGTAGTAGTTATAGAAGCTCAGCAAAAAGAATTGTTGAACATGTCAATCTTGTTAACCGAGCTCTTTGAAAATCTAGAACAGAGTGATGTTCAATATTATGATTTAAAAGCTACTAATTTTTTTGTTGTTGATAATAAACTGGTCATTACGGACACTAAAACCTTAACAAAAAGAGGTGATACTCACGTTTTATTTGGTACAGGACATATGGTAATCCCCCCATTTTTAACTGACGCTAAAAGTAGAAACTAAGCTACTAATTTCAGTTTTTGTCTGGGCGGTATACCTCCAATTGCCATGTTAGGCCGTTCGTTGTTATAAGACCACAACCATTTTGTGGCCATATTCTGAACTTCCTCGATCGTACTAAATAAATACTGGTTTAACCAATCATATCGTACGGTTCTGTTATAACGCTCAACATAGGCATTTTGTTGTGGGTTGCCTGGCTGAATAAACAATAGCGTTATTTTGTGTTTTTCAGCCCATTGTGTAAGCAAGTGACTGATATATTCAGGTCCATTATCACAACGTATCTGAAAAGGCTTACCACGCCACTCAATAACCTGATCAAGCGCCCTAATCACACGCTCAGCAGGCAAAGAGAAGTCAGCTTCAATGGTAAGGCCTTCTCGATTGAAGTCATCAATCACGTTAAATAAACGATAACTACGCCCGTTTTGTAACTGATCATGCATAAAATCCATTGACCAGCATTCGTTTATTGCTTGAGGAACCGTTAGCGCCTCTGGCTTTTCCCTAATTAACCGCTTTTTGGGTTTGATTCTTAAATTCAGCTCGAGCTCTCTATAAATACGATAAACACGCTTATGGTTCCATTTGTAACCTTTAACGTTACGCAAATATAAAAAACAAAGGCCAAAACCCCAATTGCGATTATTTTTAGTCAAACGCAACAACCAGTCTGCAATATGAGCATTTTCATCATTCAGCTTCAATTGGTAACGATAGCAAGTTTCACTAATGCTAAATAAACAACAGGCCATCCGTACGGAGATAAATTTTTCCTGCACGGCTTTCTGTGCAAGCTGCTTTCGACTGGATGGCTTAACTACTTTTTTTCAAGCACCTCGCGAAGAATCTCAGATTTTAGGCGCTCTTCAGCGTACATCTTCTTCAAACGGGCATTTTCAGACTCGAGCTCTTTTAGTCGGGTCATCATCGGCAAGTCCAGGCCACCATATTTTGCACGCCATTTATAAAACGTTGCTGAACTCATGCCATGTTCACGACAAAGTTCTGGAACAGGTACGCATGCTTCACTTTGCTTGATGATCGACATAATTTGACTGTCACTAAATTTTGATTTTTTCATGCAGAATCTCCTGCGTAAAGGGTACGAGAAAATTCTACTTTTGGCATCAATTATTTTTAGGGACGATTACCATATGACCTATAGAACCCCTGTTAGTGAATTTTCTGCCTCAGAAGATAAGCATAAAGTGGGGAACCCGTGGGCTAAAAATCTTATAAAATATCAAATAGGTTTAATGCTTTATGATATGACTATAGGATTAACCGGGCAGCATGGTTTATCCGATGCAGAAAATTTGGTGGACGCACAACTGACTAAAGAATTAAATTTTGACTACCCTTGTTTTGCAACAAAAATTGGTCAAGCAATGAAGAGTCACATTCAAGCGTTAGCTCACCTAGATCCCGAGTGTCGACCAGAGATTCACCAGGTGCGAGCACAGTTAGAGGGGTTTAGATATGAAAATGAACCGGCGGATAGTATTGAAAAAGAGCCCGTAGCTGGTTTTTTTAAAGAAAAATTTAAGGACGGTCGTTCTAGTAAACAAGCCATTATTGAGGATGAATTTCCGGCCCCAAGTTTATTAAAGCGCCCATAATAATTTATTTTATGCTGTAATTTATAATGAAGGAATTGTTGATGAACGCAAACGAGAGAAAAATATATAGGAATAAAGGCGCTCGTATGAATGTCGAGGAGATTAAAAATACCATTGAACGTTTAAGTACGGAACAAAACAGTGAAGCAATATGGTATTTTCTTAAAGGTATAATTCAATCGTTAACTTTAAAGACAAACGACCAATGCAAAGCAATTAGAGAGGTACGTCGGATACTTAATAATAATTTTGCTACTATTTTTAATTGGGTTGGCGTACCTGGCAGCGCGCATGGTGAGCGCTTGTTTCAGCATGCTATTATTTCTAATAAAGATCAGCTGATTTTAACTATTTTAGAAGAACCTGAAATATGTGTTTCATTTGCTTCCTCTGAGTTACGCTCTACGCCACTACTTTTAGCATTAATGAACGGACTTTCGCACGAGGTCATTGTAAAACTCACAACACCCTTTTCAATGGAACGAGAGAATGCGCAGGGCACTAGACCAGAAGATACTAATAATAAGCAATTTTTAGCGTTATTAGCGATGAAAAAAATAGCAAATAACGCCGACACCAAGCCTGGTTTTTTTCACGCTAAGGGAGAAGACCCTACGAAGGCGTCTCCTACTAGAAGTAAGTTTTCACCTTAGTGGTAGTGCTGCCTTTATGATGGCACGCTATCAAATAAAGTACCGAGCAACCTGGTTGCAGTACGATAACAAAATTGCATTTTCATACGAGTAAAGACGCCGGTTTCAAGTGTTGCTCTTATAGACGGTGAGCATTGAATGCGCACCGCCACAGTATTCATAGATTGCCTAACCCATACACGGCGGATGCCGGTGACACTTACCTCTGCGTCGCAGTTAGTAGCGCATTGGCCGGTTATAAGCGCGCTTTCACTCTACTAGCATCCTTTATTTAAGAGGAAACTAGATATTTTTAAATTGCGATCGCCCTGTTTTGGCTTTGCGTATTCTTAGCTGGCGGCATTTGAGGGCGGTTTATGGTGTTGTTCTAGCGTTGCTCCATTATCAAGGTGCACAATAGCATAATCGCTTTGCTGGCTAAAGTGTGGCCTTATTTCTTCCATTGAGCGGCAACTAATTATAAATTGACCGTCAATCGTTTTCAGATACCGCAGCAATTGTTCTAAGTGCGGCTTATCCAATTCAGCAGGAAGGTCGTCCATTAAAAAGACACAACTTTTCTTCATAATTTTCGCTTGCGCAAGTTTTAAAGCGTATAAGCATATTTTTTGCTGCCCGCGTGATAAGTAGGTCTTAACTTTGTAGTTTTTATCAACAAAATAAATGTCGGCCTGATGGGCACCGTGATGGGTAAACATACGCTGGCAATCACGGATATAGTCTCGTTCTAAAACATCCAGCAACCGGATATTTTCTTTTTTTCTATCCCATCCCTGATAATACGCAAGATTGGTATCCAAGTCGCTTAGCGTAGGTAAAATAGTGTTAAATTCTTTTCTAAGCTGCTGACAGTACGGCTGGCGCAACGCGTGTAATTGCTCGGACAAATCCGCTAGTTGCTGGTTCCATGGGTTGAGCAGTGCCGCGCTAGGTTTTTGCTTAAGTAGGCTGTTGCGTTGCTTTAAAATTTTTTTGTAACTTTTCCATAATGTTAAGTATTCATGTTCCACGTGAAACATTCCCCAATCTAGAAGTTCGCGCCTCGCTGCAGGACCGTCGTTAATCAAATTAAAAATATCTTGATAAAACACGATTGTGGGTAAAAAAAAGGCCAGCTCACTGCTGGTTGAACAGGGAATGCGATTGATGCGCGCCGTTGTCGCGCCATTTACTGTTTTTTGAAGACTGAGGTTCTGCGCGTCATTAGTTTGTGCATAAAGCGTCGTTATAGTCTCTCCGGAAGTGACAAGAGCAAAAGTTTCCCGCGCCCGAAACGAATGACCGCAGCCTAATAGGTAAACAGCTTCCAAAAAAGAAGTTTTACCACTGCCATTTTTGCCAATAACAAAAGTAAATTTAGGGTGCAAAAAAGTTTGTAAAAAACGAATGTTGCGCAGATTGTGAATACGCAGCTGCGAAATCATTATATTTTCATGGGCATAATTACATATTGATAGTCTTCATTGGCCAAGGTTTCAACCAGAATAGTAGAATCGGCTGTAGATAAAGATAAGCGCACCAATCCTATTGGAAAATAATTCAAAACATCCAATAAATAACCAGCGTTAACACCGATTTTTATTTCTTCGCCATCAACCTGGGCTTCAATAGAGTCGGTCGCTTCTTCTTGTTCCTGGTTGTTCGCGATTAAAGTGAGAACATTATCGTGAATATGCAAGAGTACAGCCCGTGACTTTTCGTGGGCAAGAATACTAATGCGCATTAAAGCCCGTTTAAAATCCTCACAATCAACCAAAACAAACTTATCGTAATCATTCGAAACCACTTTTTGGTAAGAAGGATAACGAGAATCTATAAGTTTTGAGGTAAATTTATAGTCAGCAGTTTGCAAGCATGCGTGATCACCACCAAGCGACAATACTATCTTTTCATCATGAATAACGTTTAGTAAGCGAATCATCTCTAAAATGGTTTTACGAGGCAACAAAAAACGTTGATGTTGGGCACTATTGGCATATTGAAATTTATAAATTGCCATACGATGCCCATCCGTGGCCACCGTTATAATGTGCTCACCATCAAGTTCTAATAACAAACTGTTTAAAAAAAAGCGTACATCTTGCTGCGACATAGCAAAATGAGTGGCTTGCATCAACGATAGTAAATCCGACTTGGCAAAATCCAAGCTAAATTCAGCTTGGGTATGATTGCGCGCTGGAAAATCATCTACAGGCAATGTGCCTAACTTAAATTGGCTGCGTTTTGCTTTAATAATTAGAGACTTATCAACGAGTTTAATAACCACCAAAGTTTCATCGTCTAAAGACCGAATAATATCGATTAGTTTTTTTGCCGGTACAGTAATTTCCCCAACAGCATTCACTTCTTTGCAGGCAACTTTAGCAGAAATTTCCATTTCTAAATCCGTCGCCGTGAGCACTAAAAAACCGTCGTTGGATACTTTCAATAAAATATTAGCCAAAATTGCTAAAGATTGACGCTTGTCAACAGCACCAGCAACAATTAACAGGCGAGAAAGTAATTCATTTTTAGCAATAACAATATCAAACATAATTAAACCCAAAAAGGTATCAAGCGGATAAAATGCGCATTAAGTTTTTAAAATCGTCCGCTAAACTGTTGTCCGTTTGCACAAGTTCGTTTATTTTACGGCAGGCATGAATGACCGTAGTGTGGTCACGACCACCGAAATTATCACCAATCTCAGGAAGACTATGATTGGTAAGGTTTTTAGCTAACGTCATCGCCATTTGTCGAGGACGGGCAATAGACCGGCTGCGTCTTTTGGACAGCAAGTCGGCAACCTTTACTTTATAATACTCAGCCACGGTTTTCTGTATATTAGCAATAGTAACGAGTTTATCTTGAAGCGCGAGCAAATCCCGCAAAGCCTCTTGAACAAATTCTATAGTAATCGCTTTACCCGTAAAATGAGCGTTCGCTGTAACACGGCGCAGAGCACCTTCCAACTCGCGGACGTTTGAACGAATACGCTTAGCAATAAAAAAAGCAACCTCATAAGGCAGTTCAATACCAGACTGCTCGGCTTTACTCATCAAAATAGCTACTCGCGTCTCCAACTCAGGAGGCTCAATGGCAACGGTTAAACCCCAACCAAAACGCGATTTTAAACGTTCTTCAAGTCCCTCAATTTCTTTAGGGTACCGATCACAGGTTAAAATAATCTGGCGTTGGCCTTCAACCAGAGCGTTAAAGGTATGAAAAAATTCTTCTTGGGAACGTTCTTTTCCAGCAAAGAACTGAATATCATCAATTAGTAAAACATCAATACTACGATGAAAGGCTTTAAAAGCGGGCATTGTATTTGTTTGAACCGCTTTTACCATGTCCGCTACAAAACGCTCAGAATGAAAATAACGAACATTAGCACCGGGATCACGTTGTAAAATAGCGTTTCCAATAGAGTGCATCAAATGCGTTTTACCGCGACCGGTTCCACCATAAATTAACAAAGGGTTGTAAGCTACCCCGGGGCTTTCGGCAACTTGTAGGGACGCCGCACGTGCTAATTGATTCGAATTTCCTTCAACGAAACTATCGAATAGATATTTTTTATTTAAACAGGTGTTTTTATACTCGTGAGCGGTTTTAACCGCAACTGGCGCCGGCTGTAGGTTTACAGTTTGCACCGGTGTAACGGCATCTGCCGTAATTAGTTTACTGCCAACCTCAATACTAACGCTCACAATTTCGTTTCCGCCAAACTGAGTAACCAATTCTTGAATTCGGCTGTAAAACTTGTTTTTAACCCAATCAACTACAAATTTATTAGGCGCTAATAAGGTTAAATTAGTATCACGGATCTCAGCCTGTAAAGGCCGAATCCACGTATTAAAAAGCAGTGGTGAAAATTCTTCTTGTAAAAGCTTAGAGCACTGCTGCCATATATTAGACACACAAATTTCCTCTTTTAAATAAATAGCTTTCGCATAATGAAAAATGAACAACAAAAAATCTAATTTTTACAGTGAGTAAATAGTACAAACACTCAGTGTTGTTTTATTCGCAACCAACCGGTGTTAGTTTCAGTAAAAATCCTTTAAATGTGCGATAAATTTACAAATGGTACAAATTTGAAAAACTGTTGCTCTAGAAGCTATCCGTCCAATTCTTAGAAAGAATCAGGATAAATATAATAAGCTAATAAATAACAAATTTAAGGTACTAGCATAATCCAATAAAAAACCGTATCAAAAAAACCTTCAATGAGGCAAATAAAAACCAGTCACAAATAAGCTTAACGACCAGTAATTGAATTCGCAACAACAAACCATTTTGATTGGGAAATCGATTATACCCTTCCAAAAATAAAATAATAGCGATATCCAAAATTAATCTTAAAAAAAAACAGGGAGCAATTAAGAGCATTAAATACAATAAACGATGCGCCATTTTAATCTCGTGGTAGCAACGGTCTTATTTTTCGTAATCCCTTTTTTTAGTGGAAAACCAGCTCGTAAAACACCCTTCCAAGCGCTGATTTTTCGATTATAAACCACCAATAAAGCTGTTAATAAGCTGGGTGAATACCCCTGTATATTCAGCGGATAAAAAAGGGCTTTGCACAAAACCAGGGTTATAAACATTTTTTAAAGGGGGTTTAACAGCGGTTACTAACACACTAAAAACGTTGTAACTTTTTGATTTTATTATATTTTAAAAAAGTGTATACGGAATTCTTTTACCTAATAACTATAATAAGTTTAATAAATTAAACAATATATTATTATTAATGACGTTGTCTTTACCCAACGCTTTAGAACATTTTTGCAAGCTATCAGCCCCGGTTAAGCTAATTTGTTTTAAAAAAACAAGCTAATACTCATTGGACGCAATACGCGTTGTATCTAAAACGAGAAGGTGAAATTTAAAGAGCCTGTGAATAAAGAGGAAAAAAACCTATGGGTAACTACTCAGTAAGCTTGGGATAGAATACGCTCGAAGAGTTAATAACAAACTTAGGAAAAGTTCATACCTGGATTGCAAACAGAGATAATTAGTTTTCAACCTATTGAATTTAATAGGAAATAAAGCTTTACCAACAGATAATTGGCTCTGTAATAACAACAATAGGTTTTTTCTATTTAAAATATTATATTTATTACTCAGCTGTTTTTTTTGTATCATAGTTTTTCAAAGCACCCTAAATCGACAACCGACAACCGACATCTTGATTGTCGTAGTGATTTCACCAGAAAATGAAGTTTTTTTTTTAATTCATGTAAATGCGTTTGACAGTACGTGCAAAGTTTCCTATTATTGCCAACCTCTAAATTATATTCTTAGGTTTAAAATGAAACGTACTTTCCAACCAAGCAACTTGAAACGCAAACGCGATCACGGTTTTCGTCATCGTATGTCTACCCCTAACGGTCGATTGGTTTTGAAACGACGCAGAGCAAAAGGACGTAAACGTTTATCTGCCTAAGTGTTTAGTTTTTCTAAAAGCTGCCGGTTATTAAAAAAAACAGATTACGATTACGTTTTTTCACAAGCTAAAAAAATTGTAACTCCTGAATTTATGGTTTTATTTCGTGAAAACGGCAGTAGCACACCGCGTTTAGGCTTAGCATTAACAAAAAAATTAGTTAATAAGGCCACGCAGCGAAATCGTTTAAAAAGAGTAATTCGGGAAAGTTTTCGTTTGCACGATATTCGACCTGTTGATGTTATTTTTTTAGCCCGCGCGGGGGTTGATAAAATTAAGAATAAATCAATTATTAATAATTTAGAGCAACTATGGCAAAAAATAAACGCTACAGCAGGCAATTGATGCGTTTTCCATTGATGGTCTACACTGTCTTTCTGCGACCCCTATTCAATCCTTACGGTTGCTGTCGATTTTATCCTAGTTGTTCCTCTTATGCTTTATCCGCCTTTCAGCATTACGGCATTTTGAAAGGATGCCGATTAACTGTATGCCGCCTTCTCCGCTGTCACCCCTGGTCTGAAGGTGGTTTTGACCCTGTACTACCTAACCAAGAGAAATTTTAATGGATATTCGCCGTTTAACACTTTACGCCGCCCTTGGCCTCATTGTTTATTCCTTATGGTCTTCGTGGCACCACGACTATCCTTTGCAGGTTAAAACGCCAATCAACCAAAGCGATGTTCAGCTGGATAATACTTTATCCGCACCTTTACCGGGTAACGATTTACCGGCAATGGCCGCACATTCAGACAACAACACGCTGCCTATGGCGCAATCCCATGAAAATCTACGGTCGCTTGTTGCACCGTTACCCGTTACTACAGACGTTTTAGCGCTGCAAATTGACTTAAATCAAGGCGATATAATTAGCGCTAAATTGTTGGATTATCCCGTTGATGTAAATACACCAAACAAACCTACAGCTTTACTTTACACCAACCCTGAACACCGCTACGTTGCAACAAGTTCGCTGGTTGTTAATAACAACGGAGCCAAAAATTTAGACCTGCACTTCAGCGCTAAAGAGCTAAGTTATACGCTTGCAAAAGGACAGAATAGTTTGCAAGTTGTTTTGCAAGGAAAAACAGAAGCCGGTTTGAACGTTGAAAAAGTTTTTACCCTAACGCGTGGCAGCTATATTGTACAGGTGGCCTACCGTCTCGCAAACGAGGGCTTTGAGCGCTGGAGTGGTTATTTAAACACGCAATTGTTGCAAAGCTCTCCTAAAGAAGACAGTTCCAGTATTTTTCATGTGGGCTCTTATACCGGCGCTTCGTATTCTAATCCTGGAAAAACACGTTATAAAAAAGTAAGTTTCAAGGAAATGAACAAGGGTAATTTAAACGTCGATGTACAGGGCGGATGGATTGCTATGCAACAGCATTATTTTCTAAGTGCTTGGGTTCCAGACAATAAGTTTTCCTCCACAATATATACGCGGGCGCATGATAATACTTTTACCATCGGTTCTATCAGTAAACCGCTTGTAGTAAATCCTGGTAAAACAGCCGAAGCAACGGTGAAATTATACGTAGGTCCTGAAGACACGGCCGTATTAAAAACCATTGCCCCGGGCTTGGATTTAACGGTTGATTACGGCTGGCTGTGGTTTGTATCGTCTGCACTTTTTGGGCTAATGAAAAAAATTCACTCCTTTGTAGGCAATTGGGGTTGGTCCATTGTTCTGGTTACTGTATTAATAAAGTTAGTGTTTTATCGACTTTCCGCTACCAGTTATAAATCGATGGCTGGAATGCGAAAATTACAACCCAAATTAGTAGCCTTACGGGAACGATATGGGGACGATAAGGCTAAAATTAGTCAAGCAACTATGGAATTATACCGACAAGAAAAAGTGAATCCATTAGGGGGTTGTTTACCAATTATTATACAAATACCAGTATTTATCGCTTTATACTGGGTGCTTATTGAAAGTGTTGAACTGCGGCAAGCTCCGTTTATTTTTTGGATAAAAGATTTAGCCGCAGCCGATCCTTTGCATATATTACCCATCATCATGGGGGGAACGATGCTTATACAACAGCGCTTAAATCCCGCTCCCCCTGATCCCATACAAGCACGGGTAATGATGTTTTTACCGCTCATGTTTACGGCTTTATTTTGGAGTTTTCCTGCCGGATTAGTCTTATATTGGATAGTGAACAACAGTCTTTCAATTCTGCAACAGTGGTATATAACGCGTAAGTATGGAGACAGCTCGATACCTCCTAAAAACCACCATAAAATGATAGCTGCGAATCAATGATCAACCGCGACACTATTGTTGCAATAGCAACTCCACCCGGTCGGGGTGGAGTTGGAATTATTCGCCTTTCCGGTAGTCTCGCTCTAGCAATAGCGTCATCGATAACCCAAACCGCCAATCCCACTGCGCGCCACGCCTATTACTTGCCTTTTTTTGTTGATGAGGAATGTATTGATAAAGGCCTATTACTCTATTTTAAAGCGCCTAATTCGTTTACCGGTGAGGATGTGGTCGAGTTTCACAGTCATGGCTCACCGGTTGTGTTGGATTATTTAGTAGAGCATTGTGTAGCCTTGGGTGCGCGAATTGCGCTTCCGGGGGAATTTTCCGAACGCGCTTTTTTAAACGATAAAATCGACTTAATTCAAGCTGAAGCGGTTGCCGATATTATTCACGCAAGTTCACTGACGGCTGCAAAACTCGCGGTAAAGTCTTTGCAAGGTGATTTTTCAAAAAAAATTAACGATTTAACCGATAAAATAATTTATCTGCGCTTATTTGTAGAGGCAGCAATTGATTTTCCTGAGGAAGAAATTGATTTTTTAAACGATGGCAAAGTCGCGACGCAGCTGCAGCAGTTGATTGAAATAATTACGGCTATTCAAGGGCAAGCCAAAAACGGTGCCATTCTTAGAGAGGGCTTGTCCGTTGTGATAGTTGGTAAGCCCAATGCGGGTAAATCGACCTTATTAAACCAACTTGCCGGCCGTGATGTTGCTATTGTAACCGATATAGCCGGAACCACGCGCGATGTGCTGCGGCAATCTATCTTGATAGACGATTTACCCATTCACATTATCGATACAGCAGGTTTACGCGACAGCACCGATATCATCGAACAGGAAGGTATAAAAAGAGCTTGGAATGAGGTAGAAAATGCTGACGCACTTGTACTGGTTCGAGATATACACGACCCTGAAGCACCCGATTCGTTTATGAAGGCTATACTTGAAAAAACGGCCGTTTCTACACCCATAATTCAACTGATTAACAAAATTGATGCTTTCAATGAACCCCCTAAGAGCACTCAAAATGAAATTTATTTGTCAGCAAAAACAGGGCAAGGAATACAATTGCTGAAAAATAAAATTAAAGAAATAGCAGGATACCAACCCAGTGAAGGCTGTTTTATTGCCCGCAGAAGGCATTTAGTGGCTTTGCAACAGGCGCGTGAATTTTTAGTTAAGGGACAAAATCAGCTGGAAAATCACCGTGCGGGCGAACTTCTAGCGGAAGATTTACGGTTAAGTCAGGACGCCTTGTCTACCATTACAGGCCAATTTACGGCGGATGATTTGTTGGGCGAAATTTTTTCAAGCTTTTGTATTGGCAAATAGCTTGCTTGCTGCAATTTCTTAATTAAGTATAATCTACAGCTTCCGTTAAAAAATCAAAAGGATTTGGTACGTGACTATTGCTAAAACCCCGCTTTACAATGCTCATCTATCCGCCAATGGAAAAATGGTGGACTTTCATCACTGGTCGCTGCCTTTGCACTACGGCTCGCAACTATCCGAGCACAAATCTGTGCGTGTGGACGCGGGAATTTTTGATGTTTCTCATATGACCATTGTTGATATTTTAGGAGCCGGTGGCCGCCATTTTTTGCGCAAATTGTTAACCAACGATATCGATACGCTTCCGTATAGTGGACGTGCTTTATACAGCTGTATGTGCAACGAGCATGGAGGAATTATTGATGATCTTATTGTCTACCAACGCGCCTCCGACAGTTTTCGTTTAGTGCTCAATTCGGCAACCTACGCCCAGGATTTGGCGTGGTTGCAGCATCAGTCTCAAGGGTACTCCGTAGGCTTGCAGCAACGAAAGGAATTGGCAATTGTTGCAATTCAAGGTCCTAATGCCCTACAAAAAACGGTGCCTGTTCTCAACGCAGCTCAACAAGACGCGCTATCCACCTTGCAGCCTTTTGAGTGTGTGGATTGTGATAATTGGTTTATAGCGCGCACCGGCTACACCGGTGAAGACGGACTGGAAATAATCTTACCGGCTGCGGATAGCCTTATCCTATGGGATAAGCTCCTTGATGCAGGGGTGCAACCCTGTGGCCTTGCAGCTCGGGACAGCTTACGTCTTGAAGCGGGCCTGATGCTGTATGGGCAGGATATGGACCTATCAACAAATCCCTTGGAATCAAGTTTGGCGTGGACTGTCAAATTTCAACCCGACGACCGTGATTTTATTGGTAAGGGTGCTTTGTTAGCAGCGCGTCAACGCGGCGTTGCTAGAAAATTAGTGGGTCTAATTTTGGACGAAAAAGGCGTTATGCGCACCGGGCAAAAGGTGAGAACCTCAGCCGGAGTTGGTTTAATTACCAGCGGCACTTACTCGGCACAACTTAATAAATCCATTGCTCTAGCGCGTTTTCCCACAACGGATGCGACAACCGCATTTATCGACGTCCGAGGAAAAGAATACCCGGTGCGTATTGGTCCCACGCGCTTTATAAAACAAGGAAAAATTGTGTGGTCCTAAAGTACCACCCCCTTCGTAAATAATTTGGAGATTACTATGGCAGAAAGACGATTTACCATGACGCATGAATGGATCCAATGGCAGAATACTGAGGCAACAATCGGTATTACCGCGCATGCCCAAGAATTGTTAGGGGATATGGTCTACGTGGAACTTCCAAAAATTGGTCAAAAAATTGAAATGGGAGCAGAGCTTGGCGTCGTAGAGTCGGTAAAAGCCGCGTCGGAATTTTACGCTCCCGTTTCAGGGGTGGTTACCGCTGTTAACAACGCCGTAGAAGCGGACGCGTCGCTTGTTAACAGTGACCCTCTTTCCGCAGGTTGGTTGGTAAAAATGACCATTAGCGACCCGGATGAGTTGACGGGTTTAATTGACGAACAACACTATAATTCAACGCTGAGTGAGTCTTAATAATGCCCTTTATTCCCCATACTGCTAAAGATATTGCGGAAATGGCTGAAAAAATAGATATTTCAGCTATTGACGAGCTTTTTGATGAAATACCAAAAACGCTGCGATTTTCCGAATTTTCCACGATCCCTTCCGGCTGCAATGAAATGGATATGCTTAAAGAAGCGGATACATACGGTCGCAAAAATAAAAGCCATACATGTTTTTTAGGAGCGGGCAGCTACAATCACCATATCCCGGCGGTTGTTTGGGATATTGCAAGCCGGGGCGAATTTTTAACCGCCTATACGCCGTATCAAGCAGAAGCAAGCCAGGGAACACTGCAGTTATTGTATGAGTTTCAGACGATGATTGCCGAGCTTACGGCAATGGATGTTGCCAATGCTTCTTTATACGACGGGGCTACGGCCGTTGCTGAAGCAATTTTAATGGCGGTGCGACTTAGAAAAGATCAATCGACGCATCGAGTGCTTATTGTTGGAACGCTGCATCCTTTGTACCAAGAAACAATCCAAACTATCGTCAAAAATCAATCAATAGAAATTACAGTGCTTGCGTTTGATGCAACAACGGGTGTAACCAATGAGGCGCAACTGACGTCCTACAGCCAAGACGATTTAACCGCTTTGGTTGTGGTGCAGCCTAATTTTTTTGGATGTTTGGAACCGGTGGATGCCTTAGTACGATGGGCTGAAAAACGTCAAATTTTAAGCATAGCTTGTGTTAATCCCATTGCCTTAGCGTTGTTAAAACCACCCGGCGAGTGGGGGCAAAACGGGGTGGATATTGTTTGTGGAGAAGGGCAGCCACTAGGAGTGCCTATGGCCGGAGGCGGGCCTTATTTTGGTTTTATCAGCACTAAAATGAAACACGTGCGGCAAATGCCGGGTCGCATCATTGGACAAACCATAGACCAAAATGGATTGCAAGGGTTTTCATTAACGCTGCAGGCGCGCGAACAACACATTCGGCGAGGCAAAGCTACCTCAAATATCTGCACCAATCAAGGCTTATTAGTTACCGCCGCCACTATTCATATGAGCCTTTTAGGTCCTGTAGGATTAAAAAAAGTGGCGCAAAAATGCCATCATAATACGCTAAAACTTAGCCGCTTATTAACATCTGTTTCTGGAATTAGCCGGGTTTTTTCAGCGCCATTTTTTCATGAAGTGGTGTTGCAAAGCTCCAAACCGGTTAAAGATATTTTAGACGGCTTGCAAAAGTTTGGTATTGAGGGCGGTATAATGCTTACACCCTACCACCCGGCGTTATCCGATTGTTTTCTCGTTTGTGCAACCGAAATGATAAGCGAGGAAGATATGGCTACCTACGTCGCCGCTTTAACGACCCTAATGAAAAACTAAGGTTTCCTATGTTCATAATACAACTTACCTACCACGCCGCGATGTCTGAGGTGGATAAATATCTTACTGCACACCGCGAGTTTTTAGACTATTATTATAAACAAGGTGTCCTAATAGCATCAGGGCCACTTAAGCCTCGTACCGGTGGCATTATTATCGCAACAGGGAGCAGCCAAACAGAAATTGAGTCTATTTTTGCAAAAGATCCGTATTTTCTTGCGGAAATAGCCAGCTATCAATTTTATGAGTTTAGCCCGGTAAAACATTGCCAAGAGTTAGCGGCGATTATTCAAAAAACGGAAGGTAAATTATGCTAATTTTTGAAAAATCAATTGAAGAAAGGCAAGCGTCTGCTCAAATACCGGATGCGGAAAATTTTGAAAGCGCGCTACCTGAGGACTGTTTGCGGGTCAAGCCCCCGAAGCTTCCACAATGCTCCGAGCTTCAGGTCGTGCGGCATTACACTCAATTATCTACAAAAAACTTTGCTATTGATAAAAATTTTTATCCCCTAGGCTCGTGCACTATGAAATACAATCCACGCGGGGTCCACAAGGCTGCCTCTATCGCCCCGTTTAGTAGTCAGCATCCGCTGAGCCAAGCCGAAAATTGCCAGGGCAGTTTAGAAATTTTATATAAACTGCAAACCTACTTGATGGAAATTACAGGAATGGCCGGTGTTTCCTTAACGCCTATGGCGGGCTCTCAAGGGGAGTTTGCAGGCGTTGCGATGATTAAGGCCTATCATCACGCCCGTGGTGAAAGCCACCGAAATGAAATATTAATTCCGGATGCAGCCCACGGCACCAACCCCGCATCAGCGGTTATCTGCGGTTATAAGGTAGTTGAGATAGCAACCGCGGCGGACGGTGATATGGATTTAGCGGTTCTTAAAAAGATGCTTGGTCCCAATACGGCAGGAATTATGCTTACCAACCCGTCCACTTTGGGCTTATTCATGCGCCAAATAACTGAAATTTCAGCGATGGTGCATGAGGCCGGTGGCCTTCTTTATTACGACGGTGCTAATCTTAATGCCATTTTAGGGAAGGTGCGCCCTGGTGACATGGGTTTTGATGTAATGCATCTTAATTTGCACAAAACCTTTGCCACCCCACACGGCGGTGGAGGCCCGGGATCCGGCCCCGTTGCCGTGGCCAAAAGGCTTCTACCCTATTTACCCTTACCTATAGTTGTCCAAAATGATAAGGGCTATCACTGGGCTTCTAAAGTGGATTTGCCCCAAAGTATTGGTCGATTATCTTGCTTCATGGGCAATATGGGTATTTTACTGCGCGCCTATTTTTATATTCGTGTTTTAGGTAAGGAAGGCTTGCCTAAAGTAGCCGAAATGGCCACGTTAAACGCCAACTATTTATTAAAGCAATTATGCCAGGTGGGGTATACGGCGGCCTATCCCGGACGCCGTGCCAGCCATGAATTTACCTTAACGCTAAGCCCTGAAAAAAAACAGTTTGCAATAACGGCAATGGATTTAGCAAAAAGGCTCCTGGATTATGGTTTTCACGCCCCAACCACCTATTTTCCGCTATTGGTCAGTGAGTGCTTATTAATTGAACCTACAGAAACCGAGTGCAAACAAGAGTTGGACGGTTTCATTGCGGCAATGAAAGAAATACGAGCCGATGCAACAACTAATCCTGAACTGCTTAAAAAAGCTCCGCACACCTTGCCAATACACCGGCTGGACGATGTGCGTGCTGCACGCCAATTGGATGTAAATTTTTATTATCAATCTAATTGTGCGCCGAGCGCTAAAATCGATCAGTTAGCTTGCAAAAAAGAACCTGTTTAATAATAGTTACGACCTAAGCCGATAAATATTAGGTTATTTTTACAAAGTACGCTATAACATTAGACCTTGTTTAAGGATTAACAAGACTAAACAGTAATTATTAATTTTTCAGGGAGTGAAAAATGAATAGTAAAATTTTTTCCCAACGTTTTAATGGTGAGCTATCTTTACTGGGCTTTCCCGATGATTTAACGGATAAAACAAAAGCAGTAGCAAAGGTTTTTGGCGTTACTCGTCACCTAGCAAACGCCATGATTTTTGGACAGGTGATCCCATCGGTAGAGCAGCTCGATAAAATTGCAGAAATTTTAGAAGTTTGCCCGCTTTGGCTTTCCGGTGATGGCGCGCGTAGAAAGGCTTCATCCAAGGACACAATAGGAAAGGATGCGGTCAATCAGCAGGAAATGGAAACAGAGGAGGGCTAAAAATTTAGTCTATCTGTTGTAAAACGCGCTCCTAAGGTTATAATAGTGAGCGCAAAAATTGATGCGTCTTCCTAACACCCTCGCGGTGAAGTTTCTGGAATCTTGAGAATACTACTACGCACATTTGTAATTTAAACGCTGACAACTTAACTCCGCTTGCTTGTTGGCGGTTGAAGGCAGAGCCGTCTAAAAAGGTGCTTCGGTAGCCGCGGGTGTACAACTAACGATTATTTAAACAAAGGTATGTAGTATCATGGAGTGCTTAAGCTATTGCATTGCTAAAACAATCGACTTAACTCGTCTTGATAACCATTTCAAAAATACGCTTCCCAATAGTACGGTGGTTCGTTCTCGCGATGTGCTAAAGCTTGTTTTTTCAGAGCACAATCCCTGTGTTGTATTTGTTTTTAAAAATGGTACGGTCGTCACTTGGGGATTAAAGCGTCATCATATTCCAGAACTGCTAAATACTATCAAAATATTTGCCGACAAACCGATATCTTTCTTAGTTCACGATGAGTTTAGTTTTAAATTGGGTGGTAAGACAGCTATTGAGCCTCACGATTATTTTGATGTGGACTGCATTACCATCGAGGAAAACAGTGATGAACTTAAGTTGAGTTTGTCCTATGGTTTTTCGCAATCGGTTAAGCTGCAATATTTTGAAACTATCATTGAAGCCTTAATAGAAAAATACACGCCTTTTATTCAAAAAATTTCAAACAAAGGGCAGATGTTTATCAAGCGTAATAAAATTAGGCAAATTATCGGTGAGATTTTGGGCGCCAAAAGTGAAGTAAATTTAATCTCTAACTTTGTGTATCATCCCAAATATTTTTGGCAGCATCCAACTCTAGAAGAATATTTTATAATGCTAGAGCGCTATCTGCATATTCAGCGTCGTGCAAACGCTATTAATCACCGTCTGGATACCTTGAATGAAATTTTTGATATGTTTAACAGTTACCTTGAAAACAGACATTCGCATAATTTAGAAATAATAATCATTGTACTTATTACCATTGAAACCATGCTTGCCATGGTTAAATTTCATTTCTAGCATCATGCCTAATACAACAGCAAAGCCCACTTTTTTAAAGACAGAAATATTAGCCGGTTTCTCAGTTTTTTTAACAATGGTGTACATTGCTTTTGTTAACCCGTCAATTTTACGAGAAGCCGGCATGGATTACGGCGCCGTGTTCACCGCTACTTGCGTGGTTACCGCGTTTGCCTGTTTCATTATGGGTTGTTATGCCAAAGCCCCCATTGCGGTGGCGCCGGGTATGGCTTTAAATATTTATTTTTCCTACACGGTAGTGCAGGCCATGGCTGTGCCTTGGCGCCAAGCCCTAGCCATGGTTTTTGTCGCCGGCCTATTGTTTTTAGTAACCACTCTTACCCCTTTACGTCGGTTGTTGATTGACGCCATCCCGGCAAACTTGCAACGCGCAATTGTCATTGGAATTAGTTTGTTAATCGCTTTAATTGCTCTTCGCAGCAGCCAAATAGTTGTTGGCGTCGATGGTACCTTGCTTGGACTCGGGGTATTGTACCGCCCGGAGTTTGCCTTGTTTTTTTTAGGATTTCTCCTTATTGCAACCCTAGATTATTACCGAGTTCCTGGAGCTATTGTTATCAGTATTTTGGTGGTGAGCGTCTTAAGTCTTATCGCGGGGCTTACCCACTGGCGCGGCTTAGTCGCATTACCGCCGTCCATTAGTCCTACTTTTCTGCAACTGGATTTTTCAGGTCTGACGAATATTGCGGCGCTAAAAGGAGTGTTTACTTTTTTTCTAATTGCGGTCTTTGACGCAACAGGTACGCTCCTAGGGTTGTTATCGCCCTCTCTTTTCAACAACCAAAAAGACTACCAGCGCGGTTTTACAAAAAGCTTGACGGTTAGTGCTGCCGCCTCTACTTTTGCGGGATTGGTCGGTTGCGCAAGCACGGCGCCTTTCATTGAATCAGCCGCAGGTATTGAAGCCGGAGGACGTACGGGAGTCGTTGCAATTACCGTTGCCTGTTGCTTTATTTTGCTGCTTTTTTTCTTCCCATTAGCGCAAATAATTCCAAGCTATGCCGTAGGCCCCGCCCTTTTATACGTTGCCTGCTGCATGATGAAACAAGTAAATCAACTCGTGCTAACCGATATCAGCGAAATGGCGCCCTGTATCTTGACGATATTGATAATACCGTTTACCTCCTCCATCGCTAATGGCATTGGCTGCGGAGTAATTATTTATGTGCTGATTAAGACGCTCACTCGACAGAAAATTGCGCGGCTTTTATACGGCTTAGCGTTGTTATTCCTGGTTTTCTTTTGGGTGGGATAGGGTTTTATACAGACCCAAGGCGTATTCACGGGCTTTTGCGTGATCGACTAGCGGTTTAGGGTAGTCGGTTCCTAAGCGTAGGCCGCCCAACTCCTGCGTTGTTGCAAGCCAGGGCTTATGAATCGCTGCGGTCGTAACCGGCCGCAACTCGGGCACCCATTGTTTGACGTACAAACCTTGAGGGTCAAACTTTTCACCCTGCAACACCGGATTGAAAATACGAAAATAAGGCGAGGCGTCCGCACCGCACCCAGCGACCCATTGCCAACTTGCGCAGTTGCTTGCTAAGTCCGCATCGACAAGCGTATCCCAGAACCATTGCGCACCTTCGCGCCAATCAACTAATAAATCCTTAATTAAAAATGACGCCACTATCATACGAACTCTATTGTGCATAAAACCTGTTTTCCAGAGCTGACGCATGCCCGCGTCAACTATAGGATAGCCGGTCAAGCCTCGCTGCCATTGCCGCAGGGCGTATTTATCGTTTTCCCAGGCAAAACCATCAAATTTTTCTTTAAAGTTTTTAGAAGGCAGTTCTGGAAAGTGGTAGAGCAAATAATAAGAAAACTCGCGCCAGCCAATTTCTGATAAAAAAGTATTTGCAGCTTGTACGTTGCACTCAGGATTTTTTTTAGCCTCCTCAACCAGACGCCATATTTGCCACGGGCTGACTTCTCCAAAATGCAGGTGCGGTGATAAATGTGAGGTGCTGTTGCTTGCCGGAATATCGCGGGACTCGCGGTAGCGCGCGATATCTTCGCTTACAAATTGCTCCAAACGTTCTAAGGCCCCAAGCTCCCCGGGCTGCCAAACATCACCAAACTCAGACGCCCAATTAGGCGCGCTCGGTAGAAGCTGCCAATCGCTCAGTGCGTCGCTTGGCGCCGAACTGTTTTCAGGCCAGGTAGGGATAGTTTGCGGCTGAGTTACCACCGTGTGCTGCAGACAATGACGCCAGTAAGGTGTGAACACTTTGAAAAACGCACCGCTTTTGTTAAAAATAGTCCACGGCTCGTTTAATAAACTGCCATTGCTGGTGGTCACGCTAATATTTTTATCACGGAGGGTTGCTTTAATAGCTTTATCGCGCTCAATATGCAGCGGTTCATAACAGCGATTCCAGTACACCGCAGAAATGGAGAGTTCCTCACAAAGCTGCTCAATGATTGCAGCAGGACTTCCTTTTCGCAAGCACAACCGTAAAGCGTGCTCCGCTAGGTTTTTTTCTAAGGCGCTTAGGCTGTGATGGAGCCACCACTGCTGCGCGCCACCGAGTAGGTAGGCGTCATTCGGGTCATAAACATACAAAGGAAGTATATGGCTGTGCTCTGCTGCTGCCTGGGTCAATGCTGGGTTATCGGTCAAGCGTAAATCCTGTCGAAACCACACCAACGCTATGGACTGTCTTTTCATCGTGAGTAACGCCTAGTTGTTTTTTATAGTGGTTCCCGTTATTTTAAGTAACCTTTTTAAGTTGCACCTATAAAATGATTAAAAGTAATGCAGAGCTCGATTGCGACCAATTAGAGCATGTTCAGCAATTAGCAGCGGCTTGTGAACAATTCGACGGCGGAACACCGACTATTTACACACGCCTATTAACAAAAAAACGAACGCCAAATTCTAATCTATTCTTTTATAAAGAGTCTAGTTTAGTCGGGTTTTTAAGTGTTTATTTTTTTTACCACCAGGGCTGCGAAATGACCTTGTTGGTGCATCCTAATTGTCGTCGACAAACCATCGCAAAACAACTAATTAACTCAGCCCTACCGCTGCTGCGTAGTTTAGCTATGGAAAAAATTATTTTCTCAGCCAGTGCAAGCACGCCAATAACGTGGTTGTTTGATAAAGGGCTGCGCTTGGAGTCCAGCGACTACACGCTGGAGCGTCAGTCTGCCGCGCAATTACCCTTATTTAAGCCCTTGTTAAAAATTCGTCTTGCTGAGGCTAAGGATTGCGATGAACTGGCAATTATTCATGCGCGCTGTTTTGCAAGCGATACAGAGCTTAGTAAGCAACGCCTTTATGAGATTTTTGGTGATTCGCAGTACAGCATTGTTTGTGCCGAGTTGGATGGGCGCGTAATTGGTAAAGCGCAAGTTTTATGGCAATCGGAGAGGGTGTTTTTTTCAGATATTGCTGTTTGGCCTAAATATCAGGGTCAGGGTTATGGGGGTGATATAGTAAGTTATTGCGTTAATAGCGCCTTACAGATGCGTCGATATACGCAACGTCTGGATGTGGAAACGAGCAATAAAAAGGCACTCAATGTATACCTTAACCGTGGCTTCGTAGTTGTGCGGAAAAAACTCTATTTTGAAACGTCGCTAACGGCACTTGAACGCTTGGTAAACGCCTAAGTTTTCACACCACTAAATCGTCGGTGCGAAAAATAACGCTTCCGTCTTCAATCCACGCTCTAGTGATAGAATACTCAGGCAACTCAATCCAGGTGGTGCGATCCTTGGTTAAGGGTTCACTGGCAATTAAAATATTACGGCGCGCGCCCTTGCCACGCATTTTGTAACGACCGTCTTGTTTACCAAATTTCTCACCAAAAGTTATCCATAAACTGTGGTAATCCAAATAAGAGTCGTTGATATCGCCGGTGTTGCATCCAAAGTCGTAAATAAACCGCGTTACGATAATAAACTTGCCATTGCTCACAAATAAATTTACCGGACTTGCGTCGTTAATATGCGATAAATCCCGTAGTTCGCGGATAATTTTCAAGGTTTTAATCAAGGCGTCGTAGGCCTCGGTGATTGCAATATCCCCGGTATAGTCGCGTAACTGCGATAAAAACAAGGAGTAAATCCATTCGCTGTCAGTAGTTCCCGAAATTTCAGCAAAAATCTCCGGTTTGATTCGCTCGGTCATCAAACGTTTCATCGTGGGCATCTGCGTCAAGTTGCCGTTGTGCGCAAAAGCAAGCGTGCAGTTGTCCAGCTTAAATGGATGCGCATTTTGGTCGGCTACCACTTCCTTCGTGCTGTAATCCACTCCCCGTATATGGGCTAAAAGACAGTTGGCCATTAATTTTTTTGATAAGCGGTACAAGTTATTGTCGTAAAAAGGCAGTTTGGTGGTTTTGTAAAAAAAAGGGGTGTCGGAATCGTAGGAATCATTGACCCAAGAGCAAAAACCCATTCCGGCTAAATTTTGAAAGTTATACATGAGTTGCGGTTGGTAGGTTTGATGCGCTAAGGAGTTATCCGGCCCGTAAATAAGGTCGTACATCAGCGCCGGTTGACTGCCTAAGTAAATTAACATTCTGCACATAATCAATCCCTATGAAAGAATATCACTGTATTCGCTATTAAACCGCACGAACTCACGGTTTAATACATATAAGTTGTCTACGCTGGTTTGATGAATAAACCGACTTATTTGATAAAAAAGTGCCGGCTCTGTGGTATAAAGAGCTTCATAGACCTCAGCCCTTAGCTGGAGTATAACCGAGTGCTCGCAGCTAACGTAGGCCGCAAGATTATTCCAGCCGCGGGTATTGTTTACAAACAGTTTGCCAACGCCATATACAGCAAGCGCCCTTAATAAAACTTCGCTGTTTCTGATGAAAAACATCACCGCACCGGAGCATATAATGCTGATGGTTTGTTCTGTGTCGCGGCCCGAAAAAGGGTACCCCTTTTCAACGCGGTAGGCTTGCATGAGCGGCAACAACAACGCAATATCCTGATTTGAGAAGCTTGAAAAGAACGGAATTTTAATAAGAGTATAAGGATCAAGCGGATGGTCGAGTTTGCACCGGGTAGCTTTTTTGTTCGGTAAAGACGCGCTGTGAGTGGGGAGTTGGTACTTTTCAATGACTGGGGTTTTTAGTAAGGCCTGGATACGAAGGAAGTGAAAAACTACTTTTTCATTAACTTTATTAGCAATATTTTTTTCAATTTTGTAGGCGATATCAGGATAGGCAACACGTAATAGTCCGAGTATGTTTTGAGGTAAGACTAGGCAACAAACCGCGTTGATGGCTATAGACGAGGCGGCAATGGTATGGGTTCCTAAAAACCCTATCTCACCAAAAAAATCCCCGGACTTGAAGATGGTTGCGGTTTTAGAAAAGTCGCCAGGTAACACGACCTGAGCCTCAACCTTTCCCGATATAATACAAAATAAATCACCACCAGCACTACCCTGGCCCACGATGAGCTCGCCTTTCGCGTAGTTTTTTTCAATACAAAATTGGTTTATGACGTCGAGTTGGGCAGGCGTTAAATCTGGAAATTGAGTCGCTAAAAATTTTTTCGTGTGAGTGGGCATTTATTTAAAATCCTTTTTAAATAATTTAAGCGATTCGCTGACGCATTACCTCGTATAAAGCAATACCCGTAGCTACAGATACATTCAAACTTTCAACACTGCCAAGCATTGGTATAGAAAATAAGCCGTCGCAGCGATCGCGCGTTAGTCGCCGTAAACCGTCCCCTTCCGCACCCAACACTATTGCGACCGAACCTTTAAGATCCAGTTGGTACAAAGAACAGTCGGCCTCGCCGGCTGCGCCATAAAACCAGACGCCTTCCTGCTTTAATACTTCCATCGTGCGCACTAGATTGGTTACACTAACGAGTGGCGTGCATTCAGCAGCGCCCGAAGCAACCTTACTAACAGCGGCCGTGATGCTTGCGCTTTTATCACGAGGAATAATCACAAAATCCACCCCGGCGGCGTTTGCGCTGCGTAAACAGGCGCCTAGGTTGTGCGGGTCGGTAACGCCATCCAATATCAATATGTGGCAAGGCTGGTTGCTTTTGGCAAGCAGACTCAAAACATCTTTTTCGCTATATTCCGGCATTGGACCTGCCATTGCGGCAATACCCTGATGGGCAACGTCCCCTAGCTGAAGATTTAGTTTTTTTAAACTGAGCTTCTCTACCGGTATGTTTTTCTGTTTAGCCAACTGCAGTAGTGGTTGAATGCGCTGATCAGCACGTTCCTCACTGGCGAGCAGTTTTTTTACCTGTCGAAGATTGCTTTTTAAAACAGCGCTTACCGCATGAATTCCGTAAATTAATTCGTCATTCATTGCTGTTATCATCCTCTAGCGGTTCAAAGTCAATTTTTCGTTCGCCCAAATCAACGCGGGCAACAAGTACGTTAATAGAATCCCCAAGGCGGTACACCTGGCCCCCTCGCTCGCCTACCAACCGGTGTTTTAAGGAGTCAAAGCTGTAATAGTCGTTTTTAAGTGAGGTTACGTGAATAAGACCCTCAACATAAATATCGTTTAACTCAACAAAAATACCAAATCCGGTAACCGCCGAAATGGTTCCTGAAAAACTTTGGCCTATTTTATCCTGCATATATTCGCATTTTAACCAGGCCGTCACTTCCCGAGTAGCCTCATCGGCACGCCGTTCGGTATGGGAACAATGTTTGCCAAGTTTGCTTATCTCATCTTTGCTGTAGCTAAACTTTTCCGTACCTTGATTGTCAATAAGATAACCTATTGCACGATGAATTAATAAATCAGGATAACGTCTAATTGGTGAGGTAAAATGGGTATAAGCAGGGTAAGCCAAGCCAAAATGCCCGCCGTTTTCTTCTAAATATTGCGCCTGTTTGAGCGAGCGCAACATGACCATTTCAATTAAGTGCTTTTCGGGTCGGCCTTCTAATAAGGATAAGGTTTTTTGGTAGTCTTTAGGGGTGGGTTTTTTTCCACCGCCCAAGCCTAATCCTAGCTCGCCTAGAAACTCACGTAATGCGGCAATCTTACTTTCTTCAGGACTTGCGTGCACTCGATACAAGCTGGGAACTTTTGCTTTTTCCAAAAAGCGTGCCGTGGCTACATTTGCTGCAAGCATACACTCCTCGATAAGTCGATGCGCGTCGTTGCGTACCACGGGTACTATGCGTTGAATTTTACGATTTTCATCAAACTGAATAGAGGTTTCCGTCGTTTCAAAGTCCATTGCTCCGCGTAGTTTACGAGCTTGCAACAACACTTTATAAAGAGACTGCAAACTCTCAAGAACGGGCCAAATAGATTGATACTGTGGTTCGTCAATAGATTGCTGCTCAAGCCACGCGCCAACTTGGCTGTAGGTTAATCGAGCTTTAGAGTGGAAAATGGCGCGGTAAAAACGATGGCGGGTAATTTTCCCCTCAGCGGAAATAGCCATTTCAGCAACTATGCATAAACGGTCAACATGAGGATTAAGTGAGCAAATCCCGTTGGATAGTGCTTCCGGTAACATGGGGACCACCTGTCCCGGAAAATAAACGGAATTACCGCGCCGTGCGGCCTCTTTGTCCAGAGCTGAATTTGGTTGAACGTAATGGCTTACATCGGCAATTGCCACAAAGAGTTGAAAGCCACCTTTTTCTTTTTGGTAACAGTAAACGGCGTCATCAAAGTCTTTGGCATCCTCTCCATCAATAGTTACAAAAGGAAGATGGCGTAAGTCGTTGCGTTTTGAGTTTGCGTCAAGTGTTGCTTCTTGGGGTATTCGGCCTACCTCAGCGGTAACGTCCTCCGGCCATTCGGCAGGAATTCCGTGCGCGTGGATAGCAACATCAATTTCCATGCCAGGCGCCATATGGTCGCCTAAAATATGAATTACTTGGCCAATTGCTGGATTGCGTTTGTTGGGAAAGGCCATAATTTCAACTAAAACCATTTGATCCGGTTTTGCCGCCCCCGCGAACTCTAAGGGAACCGAAATGTCTTGGGTTAGCCGTTTGTTATCCGGGTGCACAAAGCCTACACCGTGCTCACTAAAGTAACGGCCAACCACCGTTAAATTGGCGTGCTCCACTACTTCGTGAATTTTAGCCTCCGAACGGCCACGTCGGTCTGTTCCCATCTGATAGGCAAGCACGGTATCCCCATGCATAACCGCTCGCATTTCTGAGGCCGATACAATCATATCGTCGCCGGCTTCGTCCGGAATAAAAAAACCAAAGCCATCGGGATGGCCTTGAATCGTACCCCGTTTTAGATTAATTCGGTTAAGCAGACAGTAACGACCGCGTCGGTCTTGCATAATTTGGCTGTCACGCAGCATCGCTTTTAAGCGAAACCCCAGCGCTTCTTGCTCTTCGGAGGCGTTAACCTGCAATTGTGTTAGCAATTGGTTGCGATTCATTGGGCGTCCGTAATCACCCAGGACTTGCATTATCAATTCGCGACTGGGTACAGGAAGCGCGTATTTTTGTTTTTCCCTATCGTAAAAGGGATCGTTGGGTTTTTTACTCACAGGCACCTATTTAGCATAATTAAAAAATAAAACTTAGTTTATCACTGTTCCGCCTGAGTGCTAAGAGAAATTTGGTGGGGTGTTTAATCCTCACTCGGGTAACGGATAATCGTGGTTTCCCATATAGCTTAGCAGTGCATCTTGATCGTAATTTTCTGCTATCCAGAATGCCCCTTTGTTTTGCGCAGGGATTTGCATCGTGTTCCACGTGCAGGCAATTATCAAGTTAGCGCAGGGCACTTGTTGCTCGTGTCCGGGTTTTGACTCAACGCAGGACAGCTCAAAAGTTGGTTTATCCGTAAAAAAGGCGGACCATTTGCCGGCGTCTAACGGGCTGCTCCAACCCGCACTCATGGAGGCTTTGTTGCTGGGATGGGTTAGCCAAATATTTTGCATGCTTTGATTGTATAAAAGAAACACGGTCGGTTTTTTAGCGACTAGTTGCAAATCATTTTCTTGCACCGTAAGCTGGCTGCAACCACTTGGTAATTTATCTAAAGCGTGCGCTAGTCCACTCACAATACAGACAAGCAAGCCTAAAATATTTTTCATTTTTTTCTCCGGTAAAAACCTCTAATTTTGAATTAATCCGGTCCATGGTAGAATAGCCGTTTTAATAAAGAGAGCGGTACTAATGACCCTACAATTCACGGCTACGACTATTGCATCGATACAACAAAACAGTATAGCGCTTTGGGAGAAAAATGGCCTCTCTTTTTTAGAACGTGATTTTTGTGCCCTGGTTGAGCAAAATCACAGTTTTAATTATCAACTGTGGTTAGCCGAAGATTGCGCACGACGTGACGATTGCGGTGCGCAGTTTGTTTATGACGCAAAGCGCGCTATCGATGGTTTTAATCAGCAACGCAATAATTGTATGGAAAAAATGGACGCGTGGTTGTTTCAATCATTGCAGCCTGCTGACCCTAACGGTTGCCCCCTGCATTCAGAAACTCCCGGAATGATAATTGACAGGATGTCGATTCTTGCACTCAAAAACCACTTTATGAGCGTGCAGGCGACGCGAGCGGATGCAACCGATGCGCATCGGGATCGTTGCGCTAAAAAACTTCAGACACTTGCGTTGCAGCAACAGCGCTTGGTTTCTTGTTTGGATGAGCTGTTTTGCCAGGTCTTAGAGAAAAAGCGCACTTTTTGCATTTATCATCAATTTAAAATGTACAACGATCCTAATTTGAATCCGGAGTTGTACGCTCCTAAAGACAAAGTGTGTTGAAATAGACTAAGCTTTTAAAAAAGAAAGGAACTCTGACTATGCTTATTAAGGTACTTCGCTTCATTGTGCTGCTTTGGAGCGTGCAATTAACGTCGGCACAAGCGGCTATTAAAATTGGCACCGTGTTTTTTTATCCGCCTTTCGTAATATCTCCAGGCTCCGGTTTTGATATGGATTTAGCCCGGGTACTGTGTTTGCGGCTTAATGAGCGCTGCCAATTTATCACGATGAAATACAACCAGCTTTTTGATGCCTTAAAAAAGGGTCAAATTGATATTGCAATTGGTGGCATTGCTATTTCACAAAGTCAAAATAATTTTATTTACAGTTTGCCTTATATGCTGTCCAAAGCAGAGTTTGTGGTTTTAAAATCCAATCATTTTAAGAGCACTGCGGACTTAAAAGGCAGTTCCGTTGGTGTTATCCGGGGTAAAAATACCGGGGGTATTTTTTATAACTTTCTTTTAGAGACCTATAATAATCTTTTTCAGATTGCTCAATACGACGATATTGACGACATGATAACGGCTTTGAACAAAGGACGTATTGCTGCCGCATTTATTCACCGTTCGGCAGCGACTTATTGGATAGGCAATAGCGATAACAATTTTGAGCAACTTGGTTCCAGCATGTTTGTGGGCGGAGGGATTGGAATTGTGGCGATGCCTTTGAATCAGCCGCTAATTAATAGGATTGATCAGGCCTTAATATCGATGGAAAACGACAACGCTTATATGAAAATTTACTCCACCTATTTTGCTAACGAATAATGGCTGTAGGCGGCCTATACGTTAATGGGCGCTTGTTAGAATAGGGGCGTTGCGGGTCAACTCTTGATCCCTAGGCGGTTTCCATAATCCAAAGCATCCAAAACAACTTGTTGTTCGTCTGTTTTTCGGCGGCGTTGAGGGCTTCGGAGTTTCTTTATCATCAAAATAGGGCGCTTTAGCAGCCGCGGGCGCGTCGTCTTGGGTGCGTCTTTTTGTGGTGACAATGCTTGGATTATAGCCGGCGTTCTCTTTATATTGGTCGGCAAACTCTCGAAGAAATAGCACGATGGCGTAAAAAATGGAGCTAATAAAAGAGAAAATAATGAAAGCGGTTGACTCGGAATTAAAGTGACCGTCCGTTTCATTGATCGGTGCCATCTTAGCTACAAAATCAAAAGCCTTCACTCCTTTGTACCCCCCGCACAGACCTTGGCGCATGGTTTCAAACAACGCGCCGGCCTCGGATGTTTCGGTAGGGCTTATGCTCGTAATAGCAAGCAATGCGTCAAGTGGTTTGGCCTCTAAACTTTGTATTGCATCGACCCAGAATTGCTCGGACTTGTTGTTTTTCCGATGACAATAGGTTGCGACCAAGGAGCGTTTGATGTAATAGGCGATAAAAACAAGCCCTAAAGGCACAACCGTTGCAACCAGAAAAGGCAAAAGATAGGGAAACGCTGCCGTTGAGGTGAGTATTAAAAAAGTGCTTACAAGCATGAGAATCATTGAGGCCGCACTGTAAACGGCTAAACCATCCCGAATACCGACAAATAGCGCTGAGGTGTAGGACGTGCTGAGAAGTTCTTGTGTCGCAAACAGGAGGCGCGCAAGTTCTCTTTTTTTAGTGTTTAAATCGTTTTCTTTCTGGTCGCCATCGGGCGTTGCTCTAAGATTGTTCAGTTCTAAAACACAGAGCACCAGGTGAACGTTATTTTTAGCAATGGTTAAGTTTTTTTGATAGTTGTATTCTTCATAAACACGGGAAATAACACAAAGCAGGGCATAGGTTGCGCAAATAGATATCATCGTAATAAAGAGGGGCGGCGCAAGTAGGGTAATGCCTAGGGCGCCGGTATACACATAGAGACTGTCGTAAACACCCCCCATCAAAGATAATAGATACGAGCAAATACGCAACACCCAGGGTTGCGATTGTACTAAGCGGCGAATATTCGCAATTTTTTGTGCGTCGTCTTTGTCCTTAGTGAGCGCATTTTGCAAAAGTTTAATGTTGCTCTTCATCATCACTTTGCGCAAGTCAATAAGGTAGCTTAATAAGCACTTATTAATTCCGCTTAGCACCCCTAGGATGAGGCCAACAGGCGCTACAAGAAATAAGTAGTGTAGGTAGGTTACGTGCGAGAAAACATGGACAATATAGTAAATGTTAGCGGTGCTTTTAAAGCCCATTTTGAACGTTTTGCAAATATTGCGAAAATACGGCCAGTAGAATTTAGTCAGCTCTAGAAGCGCGAGCATTACTTTGTTTTTAATCGCGTCTTCCTGGACGTAGTTGTAGATAATGGCCAGGCCTACAAAAGATAAGGTTGTGGTGAGTGCGGCAATCATGCCCCAGGGGGTGTTCAGCCAATCCTGCATCGAGTCAAGAGAGGGTATGGGTGTGTTTGTGTAAAGCAGGTCAAAGATGTTTTTGATTGTACTGTAAGTCAGGCTTAAACCGTCATTAAACCCATAAAGCGCATAAATAAAACGATTTTTATCCAACCAAGTGGCAAGCCAAAAAAGCTTGCGCTTAAACCATTGCCAGAGTCTATCCAGATTAGTAAGCGTGAGTTGCGTGCAGGAAAGCGGGTGGTAGGTAGTAGACCATGATTCTGGAGAACACGTGGTATCGGTCATAAGGCCTTACAACTACAGTTACTAAGGTAGTAAGAATTATACGCAGTACCATAGTAAATGGCAAGTATTTTTGCAAATTGGAACAAATGAGGACATTGTAGCTGGTCCATCGACAATATTATCATGATTTAAAATAAAGGGAAGAAATTTTTTCTTTAATAACTACCGCAGTGCTGGGACTTGGGCCATGAATCTGATACTATTTTGCCATTTGTAATTTTTAGACGCAGGGATTTGTATGCGCTCATGCTTAGGCTTGATTCTTTTATTGACTCTTATTACAGGGCACGCAATGGTTTCTGAGAAAATAGTTTATGGATATGTAGAAAGGGCAACGTTACCGCAACACGACCTAGTTTTATCGGCAAAACTGGATACAGGCGCTAAATCGGCGTCGTTAAGCGCGATACGTATTAAAGAAATAGAAAAAGAGGGGCGTCTTTATTTAAACTTTATTGTGCCCAGTGAAGACGGCGATGTTGAGTTTACATCCGAATATATTGGTAAAGTTAAAATTAAATCCCGTGCTGGCGAACAGCTTGCGCAAAAATCAATCAAAAGACCCGTCGTTCTGATCAAAATACGGTTGGGCACTATAGAGCGTACAATCCCTGTAAACCTTACTAATCGCAAACGTTTCACCTACCCCTTATTGTTAGGACGCGACGCAATTAAAGCGTTTGATGGCATCGTTGATCCAAGTCTCCTTTTTACTGTAAAAAAAGAAATTGCGCATGAAAACAACTAAGCGTCATGTTTACAGCTTAATCGCGATATTATTTGCGGTAGGAATAAGCTTGTTTATGTACCGCCATTTTAGCTTAGACGTTCCTTTAACGGATAATGAAATGGTAAACAGTTGGATGGTAGAAGCCAATCTTCGCTTTACAGCCGATCATAATACTCCTGTAAAAGCGACTTTTATTATTCCCTATACACCACCCTATTACGCTATTTTAGATGAATATTTTGTTTCCCGTAACTACGGGGTCACTACTAATCTAATTGGCTACAATCGACAAACGGTTTGGTCTATACGTCGAGCCCACGGGGCTCAGTCGCTTTATTACCGAGCAATTTTTAGGGAAACAGATAACAGCGACTGGGCGTTGGGTAAGCCTGCGATGGTTAAAGTTCAACCCTTGGAAGACAGTCAAAAATCGGCGGTTGAAAGCATTAGCTCGCTGGCTCGCCAATCCTCAGCGGACATCCAAACCTTTGCTCAAGGGGTTGTAAGGGAACTTAACAAAGGTGATGGAAACGCTAAGTTATTGATGGATAGTGAGCAGAGTGATGAGGCTATAATCCGTGCTAGCACGCTCGTACTAAACCAGGCTAAAATTTTTGTGATGCCGGTTAAAGGAATTTATCTCGCGCATCAAAGTAAGGCGGAGTTTACCTCGCTAATGGCAGTGTACAACGGCAAACAATGGTCTTATATTAATCCTAAGACGGGCGGCGCTGGGTTGCCGCATAATTTTTTAGTCTGGCAATACGGTACCGAACCATTGTCAACCGTAATAGGTGGGAAAAAACCCCTCTTTAATTTATCGGTTTCGCCGACTCCAATAAATGCTCTAAGTATGGCAAAAGCACGCGGCGTACAGACGGATTCGCAGATGATGCGCTTTTCATTATTGCAACTTCCAGTAAACGTTCAAGAAATTTACAAAGTACTGCTAACCGTACCTATTGGTGCTTTCATTATTCTGCTACTGCGTAATTTTGTTGGCTTGAAAACGTTTGGCACGTTCATGCCCGTGCTGATTGCTTTAGCCTTTCGCGAAACTCATATTATTTGGGGGGTAACCCTGTTTATTACGATTGTGGCGATAGGGTTGGTCGCGCGATTTTATTTGGATCAGCTGCGCCTGCTGCTGGTGCCAAGGCTCGCCGCAATTTTAACCATTGTTATTGCTATAATGGTTTTTCTCAGTATTTTAGGCCAAAATCTAGGCTTAGAAGCCGGTTTGTCGGTCGCCTTGTTTCCAATGGTTATTTTAACAATGACTATTGAGCGCATGTGCATTACTTGGGATGAGCGCGGCCCAGCCGAAGCTTTTACATCGGGAGCGGGCAGCCTTATTGCGGCAATTATTGCGTTTAGTGCCATGAGTTACTCGCCGTTGCAGTATTTGATTTTTGCGTTTCCTGAGTTGCTGTTGATTTTATTAGCGCTTATTTTATGGTTTGGTCAGTATCGTGGGTACCGTCTTTCTGAGATTTTTCGGTTCAAAGTTCTAGGCAGTAATCGCTGATGTTTGGTGTGTATCGGCAATTGGTTAAACGCGGAGTTTTAAGTATTAACCAGCGTAATGCGGACTATGTTTTGCGCTACAACTCCCGCAAATTATTTCCGCTTGTGGATGACAAAATTAAGACTAAGCATTTGGCAATTGCTGCGAAGATAGCGGTACCAAAACTATACGAAACCATCGATACCGAGCATCAGATAAAAAACATTGACCGTTTATTGCTTCCTTATAATGATTTTGTCATTAAGCCGGCGCATGGGGCTGGGGGCGATGGAATATTGGTAATTACTAACAAAATTTCCGATCGCTATCGCCAAATCAATGGAAAAATGCACACCTCCCAAGAGATAAGCCATCACCTATCCTCGTTATTATCTGGTGCTTACAGCCTTGGCGGGCATAGTGATTACGCTATTATAGAGCATCGCGTCCTTGTGGATCCGGTTTTTCAAGACGTAAGTTATGAAGGAATTCCGGATATTCGCATCATCACTTTACTGGGCTATCCTGCAATGGCGATGGTTCGGCTCCCCACGCGCTTGTCTGCGGGTAAAGCCAACCTTCATCAGGGAGCCATTGGTGTTGGTATAAGTATTGCCACAGGAAAAACCCTGGGCGGTGTTTTTCACAACGACGCCATTGACGTTCATCCCGATACGCTTCAAGAAATAAGCAATATTCAGGTGCCCTATTGGCAAGAAATACTAATGATTGCGGCCAAATGTTATGAGTTGACGGGCTTGGGTTATTTAGGCGTTGATATTGTCCTCGACAAATATCATGGCCCGCTGATGCTTGAGTTAAACGCACGACCGGGATTAAACATACAAATTGCAAATCGAGAAGGCGCTCATGCACGGTATAGGAAAATTGAGGCGAATGCCTTCTGCCATAAGCTTAGCGCGGAGCAGCGTGTGGACTTTTCACGCCAGTTATTTAACTAGCAGTAAAACCACTTCGCCTGTAAAAAATCATTAGAAAAAAGCGTCTGCTAAGCCAGAATAGGCCACAGAGCATCAACTATTTTTGATGCGCGGCACCATTAGGGCTCACGATTAACAATGCGCCGCAACAATTCTACAAAAGGGGTGCGAACCTACAAATATCAAATTTATGCTACTGAAATTATTTTACTCTTATAATTTAATCGTCGCCTATTTTTCTGATTTTTTGGGGCTACAATCCCAGTTCGGACTCTTGATTAAAAAGTTCATGCTACCTAAATCCATTTCTACCTTCCAAAAAGTAGTCATCGATCAAATCCCGTTCTTTTCATGTCAAGCTTTTTATCGCAGTAATCTTAATACAGCCTAAAGTTGGTGATTCAATAGTTATTGCATCACTCTTGTGTCGATACCTATAGGGCAAGCCGCGGGACGTAGGCCGGGGTGCGATTGTTAACAGTCCCTGATGTGTGGACGCATGGTTTGACAAAAAAAAGACATCATAGCCAGTGCAATTACTCAGAGCTTGGTGGGTAATCGTCCCTAAAAATAATTGATGCCAAAAGTAGAATTTTCTCGTACCCTTTACGCAGGAGATTCTGCATGAAAAAATCAAAATTTAGTGACAGTCAAATTATGTCGATCATCAAGCAAAGTGAAGCATGCGTACCTGTTCCAGAACTTTGTCGTGAACATGGCATGAGTTCAGCAACGTTTTATAAATGGCGTGCAAAATATGGTGGCCTGGACTTGCCGATGATGACCCGACTAAAAGAGCTCGAGTCTGAAAATGCCCGTTTGAAGAAGATGTACGCTGAAGAGCGCCTAAAATCTGAGATTCTTCGCGAGGTGCTTGAAAAAAAGTAGTTAAGCCATCCAGTCGAAAGCAGCTTGCACAGAAAGCCGTGCAGGAAAAATTTATCTCCGTACGGATGGCCTGTTGTTTATTTAGCATTAGTGAAACTTGCTATCGTTACCAATTGAAGCTGAATGATGAAAATGCTCATATTGCAGACTGGTTGTTGCGTTTGACTAAAAATAATCGCAATTGGGGTTTTGGCCTTTGTTTTTTATATTTGCGTAACGTTAAAGGTTACAAATGGAACCATAAGCGTGTTTATCGTATTTATAGAGAGCTCGAGCTGAATTTAAGAATCAAACCCAAAAAGCGGTTAATTAGGGAAAAGCCAGAGGCGCTAACGGTTCCTCAAGCAATAAACGAATGCTGGTCAATGGATTTTATGCATGATCAGTTACAAAACGGGCGTAGTTATCGTTTATTTAACGTGATTGATGACTTCAATCGAGAAGGCCTTACCATTGAAGCTGACTTCTCTTTGCCTGCTGAGCGTGTGATTAGGGCGCTTGATCAGGTTATTGAGTGGCGTGGTAAGCCTTTTCAGATACGTTGTGATAATGGACCTGAATATATCAGTCACTTGCTTACACAATGGGCTGAAAAACACAAAATAACGCTATTGTTTATTCAGCCAGGCAACCCACAACAAAATGCCTATGTTGAGCGTTATAACAGAACCGTACGATATGATTGGTTAAACCAGTATTTATTTAGTACGATCGAGGAAGTTCAGAATATGGCCACAAAATGGTTGTGGTCTTATAACAACGAACGGCCTAACATGGCAATTGGAGGTATACCGCCCAGACAAAAACTGAAATTAGTAGCTTAGTTTCTACTTTTAGCGTCAGTTAAAAATGGGGGGATTACCGGTGGGCAGCGTTATAAGCGGAATCTGGGGTGGGCAATGCGTGCTCGGAAAATGTCACGGCAAAAGTAGGGGGTTTAATCGGTTGTGGCATCCTCAACAAAATGGCCCGTCTTAGAATGCTTGATAGCCTTCGCGTAACCCAGGTAGGCTTATTGAAAACAGGGCCGATGGTAGTGGAACAAAGCCACAGCGTGTTGACGTTCAATAAGCTAAGGAAATTTGGAGTTTAGCCGCCTTAGGCCTTAAATTTAACAATAAGGCTTATTTGCATCTTTTTAGGTTAAGCGGACGGTGCCGCTTAAATGGCTAAAGTCGTGTTAAAGCCTTATGCAGGTTTTTGCTTTGTTAGGTTTAGTGCGTCAGTATTATCAAGCATTAATTCACGAGCATGCCGACTAAAAAAACGGGCGTTTCTAATCAGTGTCATAGTTTGACTTCTACCCAGGCTTGCTTCGAGGCTTGGCGTTTCTTCTTCTGAAATTTTAATTGCATCAAAACGCGAACAATTAAACGTTGTTCCTTCTTCATTAAAACAACTTTTAATTGCAGTTAAGGCGGTGACTTTAGCTTGACGTTGGGTGCGACGATAGCTACCAAAAAACCCATTTAAATCGCTGTTAATTTTGTCAATATGCTTATCCACTTTTTGCTGTAAAACATGATAGTTCCAACGCAAACGCTCAATATTTTCCCTTATTTCTTCTTCGCGCTCTTCGGTCGCCTTTACTCCTTCATCAAGCCATGATAAATCGTTTATTGTACCTACTGTTGTATGACTCATTAATGTATTTGCTTGGCTTGATGATGCATGAAAAGGAAGACTGTTGTTAGATAAAAACGCTTTATCCAACCCATAGTGGGCGAATGAAAAAGGCTTAACTTCCGAATCTAGCTCTTTTTGTGCAAAGCGTGTTTTTTTAAACAAAGCTAAACCTGTAACATGGGGGCCTGTAAAATACATCACACTCACTTTTAACATTTGCATACGGCTATTGTTTCGATAAAATGTGAGTAACTCTTCATCGGTTTTTAAAAGTAGATTTTTTACTGCATGATAATTTTTAGGAATAAAAATTCTACCGATAATATTTACTGATTTTTTTAGTTCTTGTCGGTAAAATTCTGCTCCTTGTGCAATTTTCTGCTCAGGGGTAAAATGTCTATTTTGTCTATTTTGTTCAATTTGGCCCATCGTCCGCATAAATTCAAGGTAATTTTCATTACTTGCATGATATTTTATTATTTCAGCGCGAAGTTGATAAATCGTTTTATTGTTAGCAATAGGAAGAACGTACTGATTTAAACAGTTAATGTTTGCATCACTCTTAAGTGCCATTTCACGTGCTATCTCTTTCTTGTCAAATTGTCCACGGTTGAGGAATATCTTACTGAATTCAAATACGGCGCCTTCAACCATCTGCGCAATTGGCAGCTCTTGGCAACGAGAGTAAATCATGCGCTGTACTTCTTGTAGTTTTTTTAAAGCCGCCTCGGCATCAACTATTGCAATAATATCGTTATTAATGAGAATAGACTCCTTATCATCAAAGAGCATAGACGTAATAAAAGCTGGCTTAATGCTCCCTAAACTAATTAATAATGGTTGCTCAACATCGATTGTTTCAGCTAAACCTTGGGTATTAATAGCAGTATCAAAGTCTGCATACGTACCAAGCGTATAGACGGGCTTTAACCAGCGTAAAATATCACTTGCTGCGGCAGGATTCCCTCCCTTACCGTCATTAAAACGTTTAATTTCAGCCTCATAAATCTTTAGTAAATTCCGCTCTTCGGTGGTTTGACACGTCTCTTTCAACTCAGCAAAATCATACGCTATGAGGTTATATCGTATACAAAAGTCGGTTAAGTTTTCCTGGGCTTTTTTTGTGAGGAGTCTGCTGTCATAAATAAAATTAATTTTATCATCAGGATTAGTTGTTCTCATTTTGACTAAACGCAGTTGATTTTCAAGGTTCAAAAATACATTTTCATTTTTGCTAAGCCAAATCTTTACGTGGCGATGGGGATTAAATTGATACGTCATAATTTAAAACTTATTGTTTATTAAAAGAGCTTTATTATAAGTAAAACTCAAAAAAACACAACAATAATTTTTAGAACCTTATAAAGAGGGTTCTGTCGCAAAAGAATTTCTGATAGGAAAGGGCTTTGTTGCGCTACCATCGGCCTTGTTTTCAATAAGCCGATTGAGGCGACGCCAAAACTATCAGGAATTCCAAAACTGATCATTTTATTGAGGACGCCACACTCGTTTATAAACGCGTGCTTTTATTGTGATATTTTTCCACAGAGCCGAGACCCCGTCTATGGAAGTCGGGTTTTTCTTGTTTTTCGTGGCACTGTTATGGTGTTTGTACGTAAGCACCCAAAATCTTATTTTTATTGCATACGCGCCACTCCCAACGGTGTGGCGGTTAACAATCGTTGAAAACAGACCGCGCTACCCCAACCTTCTTTCCATTATAATTGAGCAGTCTTCTCGTCTCGTTTAGAGACATCCTTTGCACGGATTTGCGGTTGCGCCGGAGAAAATAGACCCAGCGAGGTTCTTATCACCGCGCTGCAATACTTTTGATAGCCCCGAGACTCGCAAACCTCTTTTTGAAAAGAGGGCAGCGTTGTTAAGTCGGCATGTATTCCCGCCTCAATAAAGCGCGTGAATCGGGGGTCTTTTCGATCATCATAAAGGCTACTAAATTCATCAAACAAACGGGCGCTTACTTGGCTTTTGATAACCTCCCAAATACTCTCTATGCCTTGCGTTTTAAGGTGGTTAACCTGTCGCGTAAACGCCGTTAATGCATCCGCTGTGGAGGGGGTTGCTCTGGCTGCCAAATAATGCACAACTTCTTCCTTAACAACAAGTGGAAGTTTTAAAGCGGCCAATTGGGGCGTGATGTATTCAATCCTAACATCCGGGTGTACGCCATTTAGTTTTTCAAGTAATTTATTAAACGCGCCACCAGAACATATAAATAGATCCTCCCCAGACAAATCAAGACCGGTTGCAGACAGATTGTATCCTCGTTGAATTTCATAGAGTCCTTCAATGAAACATTCTTTAGCTTCCGCCAAGTCCGCCGTTCGTTTTTCATCATCATGAAGAGCGAACCACGTAAGCGTCAGTAACTGTCGTGTACTTATGCCGGAGGCACTGTCCGTATAGGCGTATTCTTGGGACGCCAATCGTTTAGCGCAACGCTTAGCTGCTTCGTATTTTGGATTGCCGTCTGGTAGTGCATTAATGGTTTCAAGGATAGCGTTCATCACGCGGTCTACGCTTGGAAAATCTCTTATTTGGGAATACCGGTTAAGAAGCCTCAACGCCGAGGCGGACACCGTGCGGTGCACGCTGGTGGTATGGGTGCTTTGGTCATTATTTATGTAAACCGCTGCGGCTGTATTTGGAGACTCATTTTGAAGGTGTTCATCCATAATTTGTTGAATCGTTAACCCTCCATTTCTCAGTCTTTGCCGCGTTTCATCGTCTGCTAAGGCGCGTCGTTGGCGGGCATTAAATTGCCGCGTTTGATCGAGCGTAATAATGCCCTCAACAATCAATTCGCGGATGGGCTCGCTTTCCAAGGCTTCTCGCTGGTCGAAACTAAGTTGCAGCAGCTGTTCTATAGTCAGGATACCCCTGACCATTAATTCACGGATGGAGTTGCTTTCTAAGGCTAGTCGTTGGTGGGCATCCAGTTGTAGTAGTTGTTCTACGGCAAGCGTACCCTCAATAATCAACTTTCGGATGGGCTCGTTTTCCAAGGCCAGTCGTTGGTGTAAACGAAGTTGCAACAACTGCTCTGTTGTAATAGTACCTGTAGAAATCAATGCGCGGATGGGTTTGTTTTCCAAGGCTTGCCGTTGGTCGTAACCAAATTGAAGCAGTTGGTCTATTGTCACGATACCTTTAGTTATCAATCTGCGTATGGGTTTGCTTTCTAAGGCTTTTCGTTGGTTAAAAGAAAGTTGCAGCAGTTGTTGTATGCTAATAAACCCTTGCGTTATCAATCGGCGAATGGGTTCGCTTTTCAACGCTTGCCGTTGTTCTTTACTTAATCTTTTGGCTCGATGGGGTGCGGTAATATTTTTTTCAACGCAGCTCGGAATGGCCGATGGACGTGGCATAGTTGACTCTCGTAATAGTGGTTATAAAAAAATCCTAAAAAAATATATGACGCGTTTCTTTTAGCAATCAAAAGGAACGCGTGCGTCTCATTGGCTTCGAATACTTGTCCTTTGCGGTTATAATATTTATTGCGACTGCGCCCTTTGGAGGATCTTGAATTATCGACAAAACTCTACGAACGCGGTTGTCTTCATGCTCCCCAAGTCACGACCTGCAAGATTTTTAGCAGATGGTCTATCCGCCAAAGCCTCCTCTAGCGTGATTTTGAATTGATCCAAGGCTTTTTTAGGCTCATCGGCGTAAACAATTTCGTTGACCCCATCAATCTGGGCCTCTGCATTACTAGGCTCTATGAGGCAACCAACGGTCATTTCGGGTTGTTTGTTTTTAAGGCGACAACGAATTGGTTTTTCCCATGCCTTCAACACTGGAGCTGGCGTACAAAAACGAAAACCGACAGGAATCGTCACCAGCTCGCTAACAAAAAGCAAAAAAATGAATTCTTGGCCATTAAACCAACCGCCTGTTTTTTTGTCTTTGATCTAATGAACACCAACTATTTTGGAAATATTACGAGAACGCATTTTGTCTGAGTCATCCAACATCAACACACTTTTTTTAATTGCGTAAGGGATAACACGCGAGCCACGCTGGCCCTGAGAAAACAGAACCAGGGCATGCTCGCACGGCGAAATATGCACCGCAGCCGATTTACCTTAAATTCACCCAAACTACGTTTTGCAAATGCAACCCAATTGAAGCTGTTTGTGACCGCCAGTCCGATTAATACAGTCTTAAGCCATTTACTCTGACTTTTCGTTAGACCATCTGCTGTAACAGGAGACCGACCCTCAAAATGCACCAAATCATCTAAATTAAAAACTGCGGAACCGAGTTTAGATTAAATAGATCCATTCTATTTTATTTTTTGACAGCTTGTTGAGTCGCCGTCTTTACAAATGATTTCACAAACCCCAAGAGCATTAATGTTAATGGTATTAATCTGCTCTGCATTATAGACAGCAGAAGAACATTGATGCCTTAAATTATTAGAACTAACACATTTATTTGCCAATCGTGCAACGCAATTATCGGAATAAATTTTTACACCGTCTCTATCGCTACCTTTTGGCCTATAAGTCGTTGATTTATTTGTTCTAAGTACATAGGGGTAACCATGCTTATTTTCGTTGGTAACTCTAAAATAAATATTTTTTCCTGTATTGTTTTTTATTTTAATAGTATCGGCATTGCCAAGGGATAATAATGAACAAGACAAGATTATTCCTAAACTAATTTTCAATAATAGATTCATAGTGGCCAAAAATTAATAAAACGAGCGCTATTATAGAACAGGTTTAAAAGTAACGCCATATAAACTGATATAACACGCACGACGGTCCCATCTTACAATTGATTGATTAGTTGATGGTGAAGGGTTTAACTTCCAATCCCCAATCCCCAATCCCCAATCCCCAATCCCCAATCCCCAATCCCCAATCCCCAGGGCACGCTTTTTATCGCAACGACCTCAATCAGCCTAAAGGTGGGGATTCAATAGTTAATGCATCACTCTTGTGTCGATACCTATGGGACAAGCCGCGGGGTTCAATTGTCAACAGTCTCTAGTATTTATTTATCGGATAAGCATTTGCACGGCCCGCTTAGGTATCAGCGCCGGTCTTCTTGCCGGTTAAATTGCGCCGTTTATCACCCGTAATACGCCCGCTAACCGGATGATAGACTGCTCTTTTTATGACAACAATGCCAATTCAGCATGGAATCAGTCTTGGCTTAAAATAATTTTGCGGAAAAGCCTTTTTTAGTGCTAAATTATCCATTTAATCATAAAGATGGACGCTAATGAAAATGAATTTATTTCGTAAAAAATCAATTACCGACTCGATGGATTCGAGTTCGCGATTAAAACCCTGCTTAACGGCGGCGGATCTTATTTTTCTGGGTATAGGCGCAATTATTGGCGCGGGAATTTTCGTCTTAACCGGAATTGTCGCTGCAACGCAAGCCGGTCCGGCGATTATTTTCTCTTATATTGTGGCCGGATTTGCCTGTGCTTTCTCAGCATTAGCCTACGCGGAGCTTTCATCGACCATCGGTGGTTGCGGTAGCGCTTATGGGTACGCTTATGCGGGATTTGGTGAGTTAATTGCCTGGATTGTGGGGTGGGACTTGCTTTTAGAATATATGATTTCAGTTCCTGCTGTTTCTGCTGGTTGGAGCAGCTATGGCAATGATTTGCTCAAGGTTATAGGCATTCACCTGCCTGAGGCGCTCACTCATACTCCAGCTATGGGAGGCGTATTTGATGTGTTGGCTTTCTCAATCATTATGCTAATTAGTTTTTTGTTAGCGATTGGGGTTAAATCAAGCGCGCGTATTAATACGCTAATGGTTATCACCAAACTTGTTGTAATCGGGCTATTTATCATTGTTGCAAGTTCTAATGTTACTCCTGAAAACTGGAATCCATTAATGCCGTTTGGCTGGAGTGGGGTTGTGCACGGAGCCGCACTTATTTTCTTTGCCTATATTGGATTTGATGCCGTATCTACCGCAGCAGAAGAGGCGATTAATCCGCAACGAGACATACCCATCGGCATTCTTAGCTCACTGCTTGTGTGTACTCTGTTGTATATCATTGTTTCGGGACTGCTAACAGGAATTGTTCATTACTCGACTCTAAACGTTGCGTCTCCAATTAGTCATGCGTTGATTATGATTGGCTACCCAACCGTTGCAGGATTCGTTGGCGTAGGCGCGCTTGCAGGCTTAACTACAGTAATGTTGGTTTTATACTACGGTTTAACACGAATAATATTTGCTATGTCGCGGGACGGATTATTGCCTAAGTTTTTTGCCCATACCGATGCAAATACGCATACTCCGGTACGAATAATTATGATAAGCGGCCTTGTTATGGCTACTATTGCGGGCTTGGTTCCTATTCACGATCTTGCTGAGCTGGTGAACATTGGTACCTTATTTGCCTTTGCCACAGTATGTGTTGGCGTGATTGTGTTGCGCTATCGGGAGCCGCATTTAAAACGCCCATTCAAAACACCGCTAATGCCTTTAACACCAATTTTAGGTATAATTGCGTGCATTTCTCTTATATGCAACCTTCCTTCAACCAGTTTTTATCGATTTATTATCTGGATGGCGGCAGGGTTAGTGATCTACTTTTGTTATAGCCGTTATCAAAGCAGGTTGCATACTCCGACAAATAAAGGAACATAACGCGATTTTCGACTTAAAAAAATACAAGGATCGCATCGCTTAAACAGTTAAAAGTGCTACCAACAAGCTCGATGGCCGGGAAAAATTTTAGGCGTTTGCGGTTTTTTTTGAAGAAGGAATGGTTTTGGTACGCAAGAATCCGTATTGCGTACCGCTTTGTTGTAGTGCACCGGAAAATAGCGTCGTAGATGGCGTAAATACTCGGAAATTCTTCCTGGTTTCGTCTTTAATTTTGTGCCAAAGGCAGTAATTACTTTGAACAAAAAAAACAATTCCAACGGTATTTTTAAACACTCGTGGGGTAGTTAAGGCTCGTGGAAGAGCCTTTTTCAAAGGCTCTAAATATATGGTACTATGCCGTTTCTAACTGTTAGAGGTTTACATGCCTTCCCATTACCTAATTGGATGTTGTTTTTTTTTCGCGCTATTTGCCCTGGTGTTGATTTTTTCACATTATAGAAACAAGGCAAAGCAACGTCCCAACGTTGGGGCCTTGCTAATGGCTACCGTTTTGCTCGGCTGTATTGCTAGTACACCAATTATGGCTGACGCCCATTTTTATACCTTAGGTCACAAAAAGATTTCTCTTTCCAGTTTGCAGGGTAAATGGGTGCTTATCAATTATTGGGCCAGCTGGTGCACGCCGTGTTTAGAAGAAATCGAGGCATTAAATAGATTTTATGTAGCCCATCGTTCAAGCGTAGAGGTTTACGCTGTTAATTTAGATGCCCCAGCAGAATCACGGCAACGGTTTTTGCAAAAAAAGCTGGGTATTTTGTACCCCGGTCTTTCTAAAGATCCAGGCTCTGAATTGGGGTTTGAAACCGTGCGTGGGGTTCCGGCTACCTTTGTTATTAATCCACAGGGAAAATTAGCAGACACCGTTTATGGCGGCCAAACCATGGCGAGTCTAGAGGCCCTCATCAACAGCAAATAACCGATTTTTTTGTCGTTTACTTAATTTAACGACCACATCCCATCCGCCGTCATCCAGTTCGGTTTCCGAGACTATTGCATCCAATCGATACAATTCTGCACGTAGCTTTCCTTCGGTGACCTGAATACGCAGCGTTTCAGTTAAAAACCCCCCGTGCAGTGTTTTGGTAATCGCCTCTTTTAGTAAATCAATACCAATATTGTTTCTAGCAGAAATCCATACCTTGCAATACTCATCGTGCCAATCAATTTTTGGCTGCCAGTTTTCCTGATAATCAATTTTATTAAAAACTTGGATTATAGGAATATTTTCCACCCCAATTTCGGCAAGCACCAGCTCAACTGCATGAACATTTTCTCGCCAGTTGCTATCGGAAATATCGATAACGTGCAAGAGTAAGTCGGCTTGCTCGGTTTCTTCTAAGGTGGCGCGAAAAGCATCAACAAGATGGTGTGGTAAATCTCGAATGAAACCTACCGTATCGGCGAGAATTATTGGCGATGAGCCTGATAATTGAATTTTGCGAGTAGTCGGGTCAAGGGTTGCAAAAAGTTTATCCGCAACATAAATATCTTCTCCAGTTAAATTATTAAACAGAGTCGACTTGCCGGCGTTGGTATAGCCGACTAAAGAAACGGTTTGTAAATCCGCTTTTAGTCGCGATCGGCGAATTTGCTCCCGATTTTGCCGAACCTTATCTAAGCGTTTGTTAATGGATTTTATGCGCTCGCGTAACAATCGGCGATCGCTTTCTAATTGCGTTTCACCAGGACCACGTAAACCAATTCCACCTTTTTGCCGCTCTAAATGCGTCCAACCACGAATTAAGCGTGTCGACATATGCTGCAGCTGCGCCAATTCCACTTGTAATTTTCCTTCAAAGGTGCGCGCGCGCTGCGCAAAAATATCTAAAATAAGCCCGCTTCTACCAACCACGCGGCATTGCAGCAGACGTTCTAAGTTTCGTTCTTGGGATGGGGACAGTTCGTGGTTGATTAAAATTAAATCCGCGTGATGCGTACTTACTAAATCAGCAATTTCCTCAGCTTTTCCTAAACCAACGTAATATTTTGCTTCAGGGCAACTACGGGTGCCTGCAACAATGGCGACAACTTGGGCATTAGCCGCACGCGCTAGCTCTTCAAACTCCGCTAGAGCTAAGACCGAATCAATATCTGGCAATGCTAACTGGACTAATATAGTCCTGTCGCCGGCTTGTGGACGTTCAAACAAAATGGCTCACCTTTTAAAATAAGGCTTTAGTCTGCCATAATTTAGTTTTTATCACTAGCAGGAATTTCTACGAGCTGTGAAGGCACAACGGTGGATACCGAATGCTTATACACCATTTGAGTTATCGTGTTTTTAAGCATTATTATAGAATCATCAAAAGACCCAACTGTGCCATGCAATTTAATTCCATTAACTAAGAATATGGACACTGTAATACCCTGACGCTGCAATTCGGCTAAGAATAAATCTTGTAAATTACTCATTGCCAACTCCTTGTTGTTGTTATCCGGCAACCGCTATTTAAACTATCGACTGTTTATAAAAATTCTTTAATTAAACGTTATTTATTGAAGAACCATTTCTTAGGGAAGGGGAAAGGCAGTCGTTAACGATTAGCACCAGATAAAATGAGCCAAAGTAATAATTATTTATGCGCAAAGAAGCAAGCGTGCAATCGCACAGAGCCACAGGTTGGGGGGTATTGGAGTTATTTTATAAGATCCGAGCGTTAACGGATTCGCCAACAATCACTGTATTAGCCGTTCGCTTTATAAAAAGACCGTTTTCAATCACGCCAGGAATTTGATTGATAGCTTCCTCAACAGCCTCGGGGTTGCTTAAATCTAAATGATAAACATCGAGAATTGCATTGCCGTTGTCGCTTATAAATCCTTGGCGATATTCCGGGTCGCCGCCTATTTTAAGCAACTCGCGGGCAACAAAACTGCGCGCCATTGGCAGCACTTCAACCGCAATAGGAAAACAACCTAGCTGTTTAACTACTTTACTGGCGTCCACTATACATACAAAATTTTCAGCAACGGTTGCGATAATTTTTTCGTGCGTTAATGCGCCGCCGCCGCCTTTTATTAATTGCCGATGAGCATTGACTTCATCCGCCCCATCGATATACAACGGCAAAGGCAGGGTAGAATTTAAATCCAGAATAGGAATTCCTAATGCTTTCAAGCGCTGAGCGGTTGCTTGCGAGCTTGCAATACAGCCCTCAATATCGCCCACATAAGGCGCAAGCATGTCAATAAAACAGTTAACGGTCGAGCCGGTACCCACGCCAAATATAGGGGTGTTTTTTAGGTACGATAAAGCCGCTTTAGCGGCTTGAATTTTAGATTGGTGCATAGGTTGCTGTGGGTTCTTCTATTGAGATACCGATGGTGCCATACTTGGAACACTAGGTCCACTGGATGGTACCGCTGTCGATGTTGTAGTTACCGCAGGTGACCTGGTATGAACCGTAGAATGCCCCGGCTCTACGCGAACGGTTGCGGCGTTTTTACGGTTGGTGACCGTCGTCTCGTCCGTCGTCTTATCAGTGTCTTTAACGGCGGGTGTGGTAACGTAAGTCGACGACGATGTGCTCGTGTAACTGTCTGTCTGGCGCGCGTCGTTGTTGTTTAACCATGAGTTGCAACCCGATAGTAAAAGGGGCAGCGCTACGAGCGAATAACCTAAAGATAAACGGTGCATATCTTCCTCCTTGAAAACCAATTTGACAATTTTGTAGTGTAGCTTCTTATTCTTGGGAAGTAAAACCGTGTTTTACAATTCGCAGACTACTTGTACGCGTACCGTCCATTTTTTCTACATGGGCGGTGAAGTGTGTGAAAACAACGGCATCACTCACAAGTGGAATTCTATCGAGTTTTTGTAAAATCAGCCCTCCAACCGTGGCTATGTTTTCCTGCTCAGGGGCTAAATCAATCTCAATATTGAGAGCGCGCTCTAAGGCAAAAATCGGACAATTTCCCTTAACAATAAAGCTGCCATCTTTTTGTTTAACCCACGCGTCTTTAGTTTTATGAAACTCATCCTGAATAACGCCAATTACCAGATGCAGCAAACTGTCTAGAGTAACAAAACCGCTCGTGCGTCCATCTCGGCCTGTTACCAGAGACAGATGCGGCATTCCGCTTTGAAATTGCTTTAATAAAGCCGGGGCGCGTAATCGGTAGGATACCTTGGGAATGGGGCGCGTTATTTTTTGTAAATCAATTAGCGTATCGTCTTTTTCATCGTGTAATATTTGGTAAAGATCTTTGATATGAACCAGGCCAACGATAGTTTTTTTCGATGAATCACGGATTGGATAGCGGCTGTAATGGTGTTTTGCTAATAGTGCGAGCAGCGTTTTTTTGGGGATAAGGCGCTCGATGCTTACCATATCCTGTACTGCGGTCATCACATCCATTGCACGCAATTCGGATAACTCAAGGGTATGCGCTAAGATGGTAGTCTCTTGTTGACTAAGCTCACCGTGACGCTGGCTGGTGTGCAATATGAGCTTTATCTCCTCACTGGTGTGTGTATCCGAGCCGTTGGCTGACTCGTCGAGCTTCAATTTTTTTAACAAAAAATTGGAGCAGGAATTGAGCAACCATATTAACGGATACATGAGCCAGTAAAATCCATACAAAGGTAGCGCAGTCCATAACGAAATTTGTTCACTTTGGCGAATTGCTAACGATTTAGGCATCAGTTCACCAACAACAATATGCAGAAACGACAGCAGTGAAAAAGCAGTAACGAAACTTACCACCTCTAAAACTAGTGTGTTAGAGATACCCATTAGTGAAAAAATCGGGGTTAGCACCCTTACAAATGCAGGCTCACCAATCCAGCCTAAACCTAAGGACGCTAGGGTAATTCCTAATTGACACGCCGATAAGTACGCATCCAATTCCGCGTGAATTTTTGCAAGAACACCGCCACGCCAAGGAAATTGTTCTTGGATTAGCGTTACCCGCGTAGCGCGCAACTTAACCATCCCAAATTCAGCGGCAACAAAAAATGCGTTTAGAAAAAGAAGCGCCACGCCTATAATTATTAGTAATAAAGTATACATAGCTATACGTAATAACTTGTCTTTGTCATAATTTTTGCAACCCGGCCCATCATAAATTTTAGTGCATAGGGTAAATCTATTCCACCAGCCTTTCGTGCGGTTTGGGCGTGTGAAAATTCATCGTCGTGCATCTGTTTGAGAATCACCCGGCTTTTATCGTCTTCTAAAGGGAGGGCGTTTAAATGCGCGTGCAGATGGTGACTTACTTGCAACTCCGTCTCTATAACAAAGCCCAAACTAAATTTATCGCCTAATAACCCTGCTAACGCACCAATGGTAAGTGAACCGAGATACCATAAAGGATTTAAAATGCTAACCGAATGCCCAAGTTCTTTTAGGCGTTGTTCGCACCAAGCAAGATGGTCTATTTCTTCGAGTGCGCATTGATTCATTTGCGTTTTGACAGCCGCAAGTTTCGCTGTTAAGGCCTGGCCTTGATACAAAGCCTGCGCGCACACCTCACCGGCGTGATTGACACGCATTAAAGCGGCCGCTTGATTTTTTTGAGCAGTAGTGAGCGGGTTCGAAACGGTTTGAGCGGCCGGATAGGCGCGCGACGCGTGTCGGCTGATTGGTGGAAAAAGAGTCCGCAGCGCGTCGTCTATATTTTTTATAAAAAAATCCGCGTTCATAACTTTCTCAAATGCAAAATCTCATGATAATTTAATAATCAAATAAGCGCGACTTTTTAGAAGGAAATATTGAAATTTAATTTCAGCTCACGTACAGTAGCTGCTGGTCAATTAAAAGGAATTATTATGAATTTAGTGAGCTTGATAATCTTAATTATTGTGGCCGGAGTTTTACTCTGGGGAGTGAACGTGTTTATTCCTATGCCAATGTTAATAAAAAATTTATTGAATTTTGTAGTTTTTGTTGTGCTGCTCATTTATGTACTGCAATTTTTTAATTTAATTAAGATGATTTTACCCTTCCCGACGCTTTTCAAATAAATAATGAGGTTGCTCAATGAGCAACCTCAGCTTTATTACCACGCTCCTAATCTATCTTTTTAACGCGTAAAGAAACAGCGATTTGTCGTGGTTAAAAAAACTACATATCGGAACTCATGCCGTAATGCTTGTTAATAGAAGTACGCCAAGTAGCGTTCGACATATCAGGCCAATCGTACTTATCAAATCCTGGCGAGTTTTTTAACGCCTCTTTCTGTACGTCAATTTCCAAACAGTCTTTAGCGCTATTGTAGGAAAACATAGCCCAGGGCATGGCAAATAATTTATCGCCCATACCTAGAAACCCACCGAATGATAAAACAACATAGGCAACGCGCCCCTGCATTTTATCCAACATTATGGCTTCAACTTTTCCTAAATTTTCGGCTTGGGTATTTTGCACTTCAACGCCAATAATATCATCCGCATTTATAATTTGGGTGGAAGTGATTCTTTCTGTATGCATCATTTTCTCCTTAAATTGATGTCGTGTTATCACAAATAAGCATAGTCAACGCAATTAAAATAAGCAAATTGCTATCGACAAGGCGCCGTGCTACTGTATTGAGCTAAAAATTAAGGGGTATAGCTATGAAAAAATGTTGGCAAATTTTTGTAATAATGGGCCTGTTAAGTTCTTTTTGGGGTTGCAGTTCACTTAGTAATAATGGTCTTACGGGTTATTTTCAATCCGACTCTGATCTTAAAATGGCTGTTGAGTCTGCATTTTATGAAAATAGAGTTTTAGCCGGGGCACCTATTGGTATCCGTTCGGAGAAAGGACAGGTAACGCTCACCGGTTATGTAAAAACTATACGTCAAAGTGATGTTGCTGAAGAGGTTGCTCGCAAAACTCCGGGGGTTCATGCGGTTGAAAATAATCTGATTGTCAGAAAATAGCGGAAAACTCTGTATTAAATACGATTTTATTGTAGCCCCGATACAACTATAAAAAACTTCAGCGCGCACCGCATTTATTGTTCGTTATCAATGCGGTATACGCAATTAGCCTAATACAACAATGATTGGTGCTTCCCCCTTAAAATTTCACATTAAATTACTTCATTGCGCGATTTAATTGGCAGTGCACCCAAGCAATGCTTCACTTTTTATCCCTGCTCTATAAGCTTTCTTTTGTTACCGCGGTAGCTTTATCATTAATTAATGTGATCTTAAATAAAATTCTTTGTTTTAATTGTTGTCACTTTAGGCTATCATAATCGTCTATTTTTTGGTAAAAATACAAGTCTTACATTGGTAGCGGCTTTTCGTTATAAAACGAACGAAACGCGATTGCAGCGTGATAAAGAGACGTGCAACAATTTGTGTTTTTAACATTGCAACGCTTTCTATTTTCAAAAATAATTGTTTTACAGCGGCTACAGCCTAATTGAAACACAGGGTGGTATTTTGAAAATTAATGAATAAGGCTTTTGTTTAAATATTATAACTAAAGCGGTATGGTTATTATTTGTAGGTGTTCATGCTAATGGATTGATGAACGCGCAAACGCGGTGTTGAAATTTTTTTAAAAAAACTAGTTCAAGTTCGCTAAGGTTTCTACTGTGTAATTGCAACAGATTAGAGCCTGGCTAACGGTTTACGTCAGTAATAAACCACAGTACTAAATCTCAATGTTAATCGGCGTGGTAGTTGCAGGACGTCATAAGGTATTTTGCACTGAGCAATTTAGACGGGTGTATTTTATAAGTGAGAAAAAAATGCCAAACGATGTTTCTAATGAAGAGTTTTTGCAAATGCTTTTGAGCATGCCAGAGAGTACGGATGGAGCCAGTATAGAACCCACCGCGAGCCCTATTAATTACAATTGCTTTGCCTCTTCAATCGATGATATCTGTAACGATTGGGATTCATCACCTGTGCAAAACAACCCATTTATGGCGTTAGGCGCAGCCCGTATTGAGCCGATTGATAGGCTTTTTCCAGTCACCTATTATCAAAAGCCTTTTTTTTTCACGAATACCGCGGGTTTTCCCAGTGATTGCAGTCCGCCACCATTTGGCTATTTTGCTGTTTTAAGCGAACCATCTTGGATGGAAAAATGGGACGCGCAACGGAGGCTCAGCAGCAGCAACTTCCGCACGGCGCGACCTGTTGCGGATTCATCACCGGCGGTCCATCGTTCTAATTTTGAGACTATTGAGATTTCCGATAGCGACGAGGATTGTTGTGCGCTGGGGCCACCTTTGAAAACGCGTAGAGTTGATTCGAGTGGACGTACATATGCCGCTGGAGTCGCAACAGGTTTCTTAGCGGACAAACTCTTGGTTGATGTTGACTCAGCTCACGGTAATCCGCGCATCCAAAGTGCGACTAATGAAACGCTCGATCCTCTAGAATTAAGCTTTGTTGCGCGCTCTAAAGGTGATTTAAAAAAAGCAATCACTATCCTTTTATTTATTCAAAAAAAAGGCGATAAGCTTTCTATAAAAGATGTGATAGAAGAAATGGGCTTGCTGAAATTTCCGTATTATGTGGTGAAATGCTTTAAGAAAAATGGATGTGAAATAAAAGGATTGTGTGCATTAAAATCGCATTATAGTGCGCGGCCGCAGGAACTATTACCGATGATAAAGCTGTTGCAAAATAGACTCGTTTGCTCCACTCCAAAAGCACAAAAGCCGAAGGAAAAAAAGCGTGCAGCTAGCGTGAAGTGGTTAAACGATTTAACAAAAGAGATAAGCCGTCTTCCTGCGGTATCGCAAGAGGAGGCGCGCAGTTTAAGTGAAAAAATCCTTAGTAAAATCAATCAGAATTTGTCGGCTATTGATACGGCTAAGGCACTAATCACGCATTATGTGGAAATTTTTAAACTGCTAAGCGAACACCCGCAGTATGATAATGAGGCCAGACACGAAATTATTTACAAGCTGTGCGCCCCTGTTGACGGTGGAAAAAACCTGCGTGCTTTGGTGAAATTTCTCCAAAAGATGCCTTTTTATCGGCTTACTACAGCCGACAATCGGGTGATAGAATACGGACTTCGGTCAATGATGACAGTAGTCTTTGTATGACTTTTTCGCAAAAGGACGGAGTTGTTTACACTCAGGCTGTAATCAGCTATGACGTAGAAGAATATAAAAATCGAGTTAATCAGCAAAATACAACAGCAATAAACGAGTACTTTATACAGCTGTATATAGAACAACGCACAACCAATTTGTTCTATCGCGGGTTCACCATTGAGCAAATTATTGATGCGGTGGCGCATCATGGGGGCTACAACAATCTTGAAGCAATCTCTAGTCATTGTACGGCTCTTCAAAAACGGGGTTTCTCACGAGAGCAAATTGTTCAAATGAGTAGTCATAAAAAAGGTTTCAATAATCTAGAGGCTGTAAAAAAATACAGCGATGCGCTCCGCACAATTGGCGTATCGAATGAAAAAATTGTTAGCATGGTTAGTCGTTTTGAGGGATGGAAAGCTATTAAATGCGTAGCTGAGAATGCTGCAAAAATTAAAGAGTCCGGTATTTCTATTAATGATTTTACTATCGAAACAGCTAAAGAGCGCGCCTCGTTCATCCATGCTCTCGATCGTGCTACTTTTAAAAAGATTAAGCCAAAGATACCTGAAGGTGAGCGCCAATGGGTATTTTTTGCAGCAGCGCCTCCGCCTAGGAATCTACCGCCAGAGGTTAAGGCGCGAGCGCCGGGGTTTTTTTATGAAGGGTAAAACGGTTGGATTCTTATCTGCTAGCGCGCACGGCTCGCATTTTTAATATTGAGCCGCGCTGCATTTTTTTAAGATTGAGGTTAATATTAATACAGCAAATTAATTGCCTATCAATGCATTCAAACTCGGTGCCTAAAAAAATAAATCATTACTTTATCAATTAGCTATTTTTAAGTAGTGATATTCATTATAACCAAGTGTAGTATTCACCTTCTTTTTTGATTACTATAGCGCATAATGTTTATTAATTGCTGTAGTAAAAATTTATGTATATAACAACAATAAAACCGTTTACGGAAGCGTCTGAGCGTCCTCTGCCACCAGGTATTAGCTATGAGGATGTTATTTGGGGCTTACAGGGAATCAATAGCTGCCTTCACGACATTAATTATTTAATTTCGGCTTACAATCACGGACAGCGTGTTGAACAACTAAAAGAAATTTACGAATTTTTTAAACGATTTGAAAACACTTTTACCACCAATGTGACCGATTTTTTCCCAGAATATACGCAATACATTCGCTGCAGGCCAAGGAAGGTCGCAGACCGAGGCCTGTAGTCCCTGGTAGCCTTAGAGCCGGATGTTTTGCCGCAGGCAAAATATAAGGCATACGAAAAGGCGTCAGTCATTGGGGAGCGCAAATTATGATCCCCGTAAAGGGGATTATAATTAAGGAGGACCAGGACGGCCAGGGCGCCGCAGGCATACTTGTCGCGTTGGCGAGTGAATTTTGGGGACTTGGATGTCCCGAAATTTATAACGAGGTAGCGACACGCTTGCAAAAAAAACTCTTTCTAGAGCTGCAAGAAGCATTTGCAACGCACGGCATCAACAGTTTATATAGCCTTTCTAATGTTGAGGATTTTGATGTGGGACCTGAATTATCCAAGATATTATGCAACATGGCTCCGGATGCAATTGATAAATTTATCGAAATTTTAATGGCCCCAGCCGTTCTTGAAGACAAAATCAGCGGCCTGTTCGAGCCTCGAGATCCTGATTTTGATAGGTTTCTTGCGAATAATACACTCTCTTTTTTAGGCGGTGGTAATGGACGAGTCTATTTAATTACTCCGAATGCCGGTGCGCCCTACCTTTTAAAGCTTACTCATAGACTGGGTGCCAGTCGTTTTGCGAGACTCCATCTGGATTCAACGGCGGTGAAGAGCAGCTTGGCACCTGAGCTCGCCGTGCGCTATGGAAATCTCCCCGCCCAAGATGCAGAGGAAAGAGGCTTTAATACGCACGGAACGCTCTCTCGCATGCTGTCAATTGCGCCATTTTTTTCAGAAGGTGACTTATTGATTCAGTCTACTTTTATTTGTTCGCCATACGAAACCCGAGCGCGTGCGTTGTGGTTATATAGCCAAGTACTAGACATTTTAATTACAATAAACCACGCTAACTTCGCCTTTTTCGACATGAAAAGTGATAACTGGGCGGTGGATGCGCAGGATAAGGTCTGGATTATCGATGATAAGTCAATCACCTTTACAAATAAAGGCGTTATCAGTGTAGATGCCTTACTGAATTGCTATGGACATGCGGTTATCACAACTCCAATTCATATGGACATACCCGAATTCCACAGGGAACTATTTTTCTCAGCGGATGCCATGCATGCGTATTTGTTTGGAAAGCTATTGTATGAGTTTTTAACAGGAAATGCGCTTCATCCTACTATGTATAAGGCGGCATCGGCGCAAGACTATGATTTTAGTTCTAATGTTTTTAAAGGAAGATGCGGCAGTGCGTTTAAAAACTTAATTGAGCGGCTTGTTATACCCTGTCCTGATAAAAGAATTGGTTTGGGATCTGTGCGTGCAATTATGAACAACATGAGTCAACTACACGAACAAGAATTGTTGGCGCAATCCCAAAATAGCGCTGGTTTTTTTGCAAAGGAGAAGGATTGCTCAACGGGTTCTGAGGAGCACCGTAGTGACATGACGCTCAAGTAGCCGCCACCTAGCGTTGGTTGTTTTGCTTATAAAATGCTTGTGCTGACGTTTATTGGGATGCCGAGCGTACGTTATAGGTTAACCGCATAATAGGTACGCAAGTTCTTAAGCAATTAAATCAGTCCGCCTCATCAAGAGGCGTTTTTGTCGACCCCCAGTACAAGTCCTTGTTTGGCAAACTTTTTTACTTAAGCAACAATATTTGTTCTTCAAAATGTAGTATTTTAGATCTTTTAGAATATAATATACCAACATGTTTATTAATTGCTACGGTATATTTTATGCGAATAACACCAATCGAATCATTGAACTACGATCCAGCCCGGCTCCCCCCTATTGACAAATACACAGATGGTGATACTTATGTACGCTGCGTAATGGCGTTGATTATCAAATTTAATCAACAGATTCAAGAGCTGAATTATCGTATTCATTCTTATAACAAGCGTATTGATTCCTCTGCTAAAAACGCTCCGAAAAAATGCATTGAACGACTTACACAAATTTATAGCTGTCAACGAGCAATTGAAAGCAGCTGGAGTTCTAATGTAACGAATATTTTCCCAGGTTTTGCTAGGTATGTTCAAAAGCAGCTTTTTGAGGAATTAAAAAGGGCTTTTGCAGAATTGGGGGTGAATCGCTTATACACTATTACCAACCCCACCCCCCCTACCTTAGGCGTTGATTTGGCCGATATTTTAAGCAATATGGCTCCTGATACGCTTGACTTATTTATTGACATTTTATCAGCAACGAATTTTTCTAAGGATAGGTTAATCGGGCTCTACAGCCCCCGAAATTCTGAATTTGATGCCTTTCTTGCCAATAATACGATGGCGCTGCTTGGGAGTGGCAATACGCAAGTCTTCGAAGTTACTCCGGCAGGGGGAGCCGCTCCCTATATTTTGAAGGTTGAAAACAGACTGGGCGCGCATAGTTTGGCAACCGAGCGTCTTAAGGTGCGTTTACCCGCGACTATAGGCTCAGAACTTGCCATCAGGCACGGTTGCGCTCAAGAAGGAAGAAATCCAGCGCGCAGGGTTTCAATAACGCCGCTGTACTCGGAAGGCACGGCGTTTTCATGAGTAATAATTGATCATTAGTGATGAGGAAAATAAAATAAAATTCTAATCCCTTTCCACCCAAATTTATCCTGAACTATGAAACCAACAATACAGAAACTTTTGCCCCATATTTTAGGCGAGCAGAAAAAAAACAACCATTTTTCTTACATGAAGTTGATCCTAAACCATCAGCTAAAAATTAATCTTGCTAAATAATCAAGATTCCAGCCAACTAACTTTAAATTTAATCGGAGACTTCTTTTTTTTCCTTTAGGCGGCTTTGATTTTACAAGATTGAATAAAAACCTTTTTGTTCTTGCAAAGTTCTCAGCCGCATTTTCTTCGTATTTTTTATCTTTGTCATCATTTAAGTGCACATCTAAACACCAGTGCATTGCTTCCACGCCCCAGTGACCACGCACATAGCTTGCTAATTTGGAGTTTAATTTGTCATGATCAGTTAAATAGTAACGCCATTCAGTACTTGTCTCTTTTGTATATTTACTTGAGCTAATTGTTTCAGTAGCAATAATGGTCTTCATTTGAGTAAATCCTAATTTTTGGATATCTTGAGGAACATCAAAGGCAAAACAGCGCCGGCGAACACAGCGCCCATGAGATTCATCAAAATAATCATCCACTACATTATCCATTGATTTACCTTGGTTTTGAGAATATTTTTCAATAGCTTCAAATAATTTAGGCTGATTCTTCTTTAGCCCGATAACATAATGTGCTTCTTGTTCTAAAATTTTAGAGATGATTTTTTCATTGCAGCCCATAGCATCTAAAGAAACGGTTGCTCCTTCCAGGTCTAACAGCTCAAGCAGTAATGGAATAGCCGTTATTTCATTTGATTTACTATCCGTTTTCACCTCACCTAAAATAATACTATTTTCAACGCTCCAGGCACTAACCATTTGTATTGCTTTGACTCCCTTCGCATCACACTTGCTGGCACGTAATGTTTTCCCATCAATGGGCACTTGATCTTCCTTTTTTCGCTCGGGGTTAGATGACCAAACAACATCGCGTATTAACCTACTCCAACAAGCCGGAGAAATGATAATAAACGCGCGTCGATAAGTGCTGTAGCTAGGAAGGCCATGGCTAAGGTCAATATACTTCCTCAGCCAATCTTGGTGACTTTCCGCCCATAAGACAATATCTTCCCAGCCTTCCGCTCCGCAAAAAATGGCGCAAACGGCAATAAACAAAATAGTGGCTAGAGGATGAATGACTTTTTTAGAGTCTCGTGGGTCATTAAATTGATTTAGCTTGTCAATAACATCAGACATTTGTTAACAAAATCCATTTATAAAAATGGAGAGTATACAATTTTTTAGTGAAATATTATGCCTAAATTTTACTCATGAAAACGCCGTGACTCGGAAGGCGATTTGTTTTCGCACACCCGATGCTCTGCGAGTATTGACGAAAGAATCGATAGCACTCTGTTTTTTGGTGAGCAAATGCTGCAAATTCTGACTGAAATCGCGAATGCTGGCTGCGCATTTACGGATATGAAGCTTGAAAACTGGCTAATTAACTTTAAAGGAGAATTGGTCATTGCCGACAATAAATCGCTCGCAATTGCCGAGGGAAATCAACTGCGCAAAAGTGACTTTTTTAGAGCAAATTTGTATCCAATCATCCATAGCCCTCATCTAACTCCTCCTGAATTTAATACGGATGAACGTTCTTCGGTTGATAGAATTCATGCGTATTTATTCGGCAAGAATTTATACGAATATATAACGGCCGGTGATTTTGAAGATTTATATGAGAAACAATCGGCTACAGGCTATAACTTTGACCTGGATGTTTTTAAAACATCTTGCGGCAAGCGCTTGCAGCAATTGATTGAAGCCTTGGTTGTTCCGGATGTTAGCCAAAGAATGTCATCACGGCAGGCTCTAAAAGAGCTTAAAAAAATTAGTGCTTTATTTGCTAATGCTAAAATCGAGCGCGGCAGACAAATGTGCTTTGACGTGCTTGAAGAAATTAGGCTCTTAGGATTGCAAGCCCAGGACTTTAAAATAGCGAAGCGTACCGTTGCGGCTTTTATTCTTGAAAAAGCGGCCGAGGTTGCGCAAGGCAATCTTTCGCAACTGCCTGTTCTTGAGGAAAGCCTACGGCGGATCAAGTTTAGGTTGCAAGAAAAAATTATTATTGATCAGGCTAAAACGCTTTATACCCCGCCTGTACAGCAACTAGCTTCAGATTGGGCCCCGCGGAGTGAGCGTGATACAACCTTGTGTAGCTTGCGGCAAAAAATAGCTGATTTGTTCCGAGCGGACAACACCCTGCTTGAAGCTATGGCCGCTAATTTTGGGTTGAATATAGAGCCGCCTGAAAACAAACTGGACGCGATGATTTCCTACAACACGCGGCTGCAAAAAGCGTTAATTATGGCACTTCAGAACGAAAACAGTGGGCTTTTATCACAAATAAAGTCTTGTACTACCTTAAGAAAAGATACGGAAATGGAGCAGTTTGTCGAGGCTCAAGACGGGTTATTACGTACGACTGCACTCAAAGAGTTGCACGAAAACAACCAACAATTATGCATGGTTTTGCAAGGCCAGCACGTCACAGGCCTTGTTATGGGTATCGTTAGCGGTCTACGAAAGCAGACCGGGTTTTTTAGCATCGGCTGTAGTGCAAAAGCCGACGCAATCGAACGCTGCCTCCGGCAGGTGTCTATTGCTGAGCGCTGGAAAGTTGGGAATTCTCAACACGCAGAAGCGGATGAGGTTGTTAAGGCATTGGCCGCGCACCGCATCACCCCACAAAAACGGGTGGCGGCTGTTGATGAGCAATGTACTGTAAATTCATACCGACTGTTTATGACTGGCCTTAAAAAGTTAAAACCTTACCCGGATACAGGCGATAACTTTTTAGCTGCAAACACTGAGGCACGCTTTGCTATGCAGTGAAACGCACGGGGGAGGCGCTGATTTGGCGCACACCCCTAGAGCGTCTTTAGTGTATACGATTAGGGATTAACCATATCCTTCGCAACAACGTAGGCTTCAAATTGTTCGGCGGTTAAAAAGCCCAGTTTGATTGCAGCCTGTTGCAGCGAAATGTTCTCATGATGCGCTGTTTTAGCTATTTTTGCAGCCTTATCGTAGCCTATGTGTTGATTGAGGGCGGTAACCAACATTAGCGAATTTTTCAAATAATACTCAACCGTGGGTTGGTTAACGGTAATCCCTTGCACGCAAAACTCAGTAAACGAGAGGCTGCAGTCGCTTAATAAGTTCAGTGAATGCATCAGGTTAAAAATAATTACGGGCTTGAACACGTTTAATTCAAAATTACCCTGACTGTCGGCAATGGCTATGGTGCTGTCGTTGCCAAGAACTTGGGCGCACACCATAGTCATTGCTTCGCACTGAGTGGGGTTTACTTTGCCCGGCATGATTGATGAGCCGGGTTCATTTTCTGGCAGGGTTAGCTCGCCAAGGCCACAGCGTGGGCCGGAGCCTAACCAGCGCAAATCATTGGCTATTTTCATTAGCGCACAAGCGAGCGTTTTAAACGCACCGTGCATCATGACCATTGGCTCGTGCGAAGCCAGTGCCGCAAATTTGTTCGGCGCGCTCACAAAGGGCAGGCCGGTTATTGCCGCGATGTGCGCTGCGGCTTTCACGGCAAATTGGGGATGAGTGTTTAGCCCTGTTCCAACAGCCGTACCGCCTAAGGCAAGCTCGTACAATTCGGGTAAGGTTTGTTTAATTCGAGCCAAACAGGCGTCCAATTGAGCGACGTAACCGGAAAACTCCTGACCAAAAGTTAAGGGCACCGCGTCTTGTAAATGGGTACGGCCAATCTTAATAATGTCCTTAAACTCGGTCATTTTTTTGGCCAATGCGTCGCGTAAGTGGGTGATGGCAGGAAGTAATTTAGTATGGCAGGCTAGAGCTGCGGCTATATGCATGGCGGTGGGAAAGGTATCGTTAGAGGATTGCGACATATTGACCATATCATTAGGGTGTATGGGCTTTTTACTGCCTAAAACACCTCCGGCCATTTCTATAGCGCGGTTGGCAATAACTTCGTTGGCGTTCATGTTGGACTGAGTGCCACTACCGGTTTGCCAGACGTACAAAGGAAAGTGGGCGTCTAATAAACCTTGGCGAACCTCGTCTGCGGCATTGCTAATGAGCGTGGCCTGCTCAGTGGATAGTTTTTCCAGCTCAAGATTTGTAAGGGCAGCGGCTTTTTTTAAAATACCAAAGGCATGCGTCACCTCGCGTGGCATGATGTCGCCACCAATATTAAAGTGATGCAACGAGCGCTCCGTTTGCGCCCCCCAATATTTATCGGCGGCAACAGCAATATCGCCCATACTGTCGGTTTCAATACGCGTATTATTCATGCTCAATATCCTCAGAAAGATAATTATTAAAAATTTAAACGACGGGAAATCGACGTAACAACTCCTAGATTGCCGGCCATTAAAGGGTTAGTGCGCCTCATCCCAATTGCTGCCATGCCCCATTGAAACCTCTAAAGGCACGCTTAGACTCGCGGCTGTTTCCATCAAATGTTTGATGCGTGTGGAGGCGGATTTAAGGTCGCCGCAAGGAATTTCAAACAACAGCTCATCGTGCACTTGCATGATCATTGGTGCCTGCACGGCGCCGTCCTCGTCTTGCCAGGCGGCAATAGTCAGCATGGCTTTTTTTATAATATCCGCAGCAGTACCCTGCATGGGGGCGTTAATAGCCATGCGTTCAGCAGCCCGTCGGCGCATTATATTTTGTGCGTTAATTTCCGGTAAATACAGGCGCCTACCGAACAGTGTTTCAACAAAGCCCTGTTCATGCGCCTGCGCTCGCGTTTCTTCCATGTACGCTAACACTCCTGGGTATCGTTCAAAGTAAATGCGCATATACTGCTGCGCGTCGTGTCGGTCAATACCCAATTGTTTGGCCAAACCAAAAGCGGACATCCCATAAATTAGTCCAAAGTTAACCGCTTTAGCGCGACGGCGTTGCTCGGAGCTTACCTGCTCTAATGGCGTTTCAAAAATTTCACTTGCGGTGGCTGCGTGAACGTCCCATTGATTGGCAAAAGCTTTTACGAGATTGGGGTCTGCGGATAAATGCGCCATGATTCGCAGTTCAATTTGTGAGTAGTCCGCGGCTAATAAAAGAGTGCCGGGGGCGGCAACAAAGGCCTTCCGTATCAAACGCCCTTCCTCCGAACGAATAGGAATATTTTGTAAGTTAGGCTCACTGGACGACAGGCGGCCGGTAGCCGCTACGGCCTGATTGTAGCAGGTATGAATGCGCCCTGTTGTCTTGTTAATGCGCTTAGGTAAGGCGTCAATATAGGTTGAAACCAATTTGTTTAAGGTGCGGTACTCAATAATTTTAGCCGGTAGCTCGTAACGCATTCCCAACTCTTGTAAAACCGATTCCGCGGTAGAGGCTTGGCCTTTTGGCGTTTTAGCAATCACCGGTAAGTGCAGTTCGTCAAATAAAATTTCTTGCAGCTGCTTGGGCGAATTAATGTTAAACGGGCGCTTTGCTTCGTCATATATTGCCTGCTCCAACGTTACTATGCGTTCCTTTAACCGCAGCCCGTGCTTTAGAAGTGTTTCGGTGTTAATTAAAACACCGGCGCGCTCAACGCGAGCAAGTACGAATGCTAAAGGCATTTCAATGGAATGAAAAACCGAGTGCAGGGAAGGCAGCAGTAAGTCGGTTAGCACTTTGTATACCCGCACTATACTGCGTGCGCAAGCAGCGGCGTAAAGAGCAAAGTCAGCCGCTGGGTATTCCTTGAAGGCGCGCGCTTTTCGCCCGCCAACAGGCACGTTAAGAAAGCTATTGTTGTCCTCACCGCTGTACTTTAAAGTCAGAGCGTTGAGCTCATGGTGGGTTGCGGTGCTATTGATAACATAAGACAGGAGCATCGTATCGGCGCACACGCCTTGCAAGCGGATGCCGTAATTTTGCAAAATACTGTAATCAAACTTAGAGTTTTTACTAATTTTAGCTTGGGTTGGATCGGTTAAAAAGGGGGTTAGTGCTCTTAGTGCGCAATCAAGCGTTAGCTGGTGAGCGTCGTCTGGGTGACCGATAGGGATATAAGCCGATTGGTCGTCGGCTAATGCAAACGCAAAGCCTAAAATTTCAGCAAGCATGGGTTCACTGTGCGTGGCTTCAATAATGAAGCTGCAGAGTGGGGCGTTGTTTAGCTTTTTAATTAAGCGTTCTAAGGCTTGTTGGCTGCGTACACAAACAACGTCGCGGGCGGTGGTCGCCTCCGAGTGCACGGGAGGGACGGCCTTGGTATCGGGCGGCGTAGGTTCTTTGAGCAATTCTTTAAGCCAGGTCTTAAACTCCAACTCTTGGGTAAGCGTTATTAACTGCGCTAAATTTGCTTCGCCTCGAACGAGTTCGTTTATATCTAAAGGAAGTTCAACATCCGTTTTAATGGTAACTAGCTTTTTATACAGCGGCAGGTGCTCAAGCGTCTCGCGTAAGTTTTCGCCAACTTTTCCCGGAATATCGTTGGCGTGCGCCATTAAATTTTCCAGTGACTGATAGTCTGTAAGCCATTTAACCGCTGTTTTCGGGCCGCATTTTGCAACACCGGGAATGTTGTCAACGGTATCGCCCACCAGAGCTAAATAGTCAATAATTTGAGCCGGCGCCACCCCAAATTTTTGTTGAACACCGGTACGGTCTAAAAAACGGTTGCTCATAGTGTCAATTAAGGTGATGTGCTCATTTACCAACTGAGTCATATCTTTATCGCTGGTCGAGATAACCACCTCTTGCTGCGCAACCGTGGCCTGTTGGGCGAGAGTGCCAATCACATCATCCGCCTCCACGCCATCAATAATGAGTAACGGTAAACCCATCGCTGTGAGCACATCGACCAGCGGCTGAAATTGACGGCTGAGGTCTGGCGGTGTAGCGCTGCGATTAGCCTTGTACAGCGGATACCAATCGTTGCGGAAGTTAGTGCCTTTAGCGTCAAAAACTACCGCAATGCGATCGGTTTGGTAGTCTTTAAGCAGACGTTTAACCATGTTAACAACACCGTAAATTGCCCCGGTTGGTTGCCCTTTGGAATTAACGAGCGGCGGCAAGGCATGAAACGCTCGAAAAAAATAGGAGGATCCGTCAATCAGTAATAGGGGTTGCGTCATTATTGCGTCTCATTTGGCAAAGTTTGTTTCAACAGCAGGTCAACTTTTTTTGTTAGTTCCAGGATTTTTTTACGTAGTGAAGGGAGTCGCGCGATAGCCAACTCTTGCTCAATAGCTTTTTCTTTGGGACGTGCGGGGGTTCCGAAGTACACATTGCCGTCTTTAAGATGTTTTCCTGTGGCCACCCCAGTTCGAGCGGCTAAGGTTACATTATTACCAATATGCACACCGTTACTAACGCCTACATTGGCCGCGAAGACCACATTGTCACCACTCCTTGAGCTGCCGGCAATTCCGGTAAAAGCGCATAAAATATTATGTTTTCCTATTTTAACGGAGTGGGCAATTTGCACGTGATTGTCAATTTTAGTGCCTTCGCCAATCACCGTTGCACCGAGCGTTGCTCGGTCAATTGCGGTGTGCGCGCCAATTTCAACGCAATTTTCTACTACCACCTTACCAACATGGGGTATTTTTACATGTCTGCCGTCTATCCATTTATAACCAAAGCCATCCGCACCAATCACGCTATTAGCGTGGATAATTGCGTTGCTGCCAATTTCGCAGGCGTCATAAATGGTGACGTGGGGATGAATAATTGTATGGCTGCCAACAACGGCATTGTTTCCGATGCTTACATGACTGTACACCACCGAGTGCGCCCCAATTACCGTTTTTGCACCGATACTTACAAAGGCGCCAATATAAACGTTGTCACCAAGGACGGCGCTGCTGTCAATAACCGCCGTAGGGTGTATTGCTGTTGGCATTTTTTGCGGCGGGTAAAAATGATTGAGCAAGGTGATAAAGGCTTGGAAAGGGTGCTCTACCTGCACCAAGGTTTTAATGCTGGAGGCCACACTTCGATTGACTAGGATGGCCGCCGCATCGGACTGTTCTGCACGCTGCAAATTTATAAGATTATGAGCAAACGTGAGAGTATTGGCTTTAACATCATCAATTGGCGATAAGCCCAGCGCTTCCAAATTTGCAGAGCCTACTATCTTGCCGCCAACTAATTGCGCAATTTCAACTAAAGACATCTTCATGAACAGGGATCCAATTAAGCAAAACAGGGAATTATAGCTGGATATTGTTGTCCTGGCTAACGCCTTTTTAGGTACTATTTTTAGCTTCTAGTTGAATGCGTATTGGGTTTAATGGTAAGTTTGATTTTGTTTCTTTATGTATTATTTTTGTTGGAGTTGGATATGCCTGTAGTTGCCAATGAAAGTTTAGAACAGTTTATAAGCAACAAATACAATTTTTTAAGTAAGGATAACTCCAGCAAAGACAACGATTTTGTATTTCTTAACGCTACGCGCGAATTGTTTGAGGCAGAAATACGAAATTTTACCCACCTTCGTCACCATCAAGATGCACTTTTAGACGACTGGTATCGCTATTGCTGCAGGCAACTGGCTTATTACTACGGCAAAGACGGCTATCAGGTAGCGGTCAAAGCACAGGAGTTTGATGCGCTTGCTCGGGGAGTACCGGTTGATGACAGCGCGGATGATGGTGAAATTTTAAAAGCAATCTACAGTAATTTGCAATACGTAATGTTTGCATTTATTAGTCCTTCGCGCTTACGCACGATTATTGAAATACTCAACATACGTCGTTTGCAATGGATCTTTTTGCGTAAATTTTTGGTGACCGTTTTTAGTCTTGCCCACGACAAGAATCTATTCGATTTCATTCAAAAGTGGTTCTCTATTCATATTCAACTAGAACAAGCCTTGAGTGTTTTGATGTACGCAAGTTGGCTTTTAAATATTGTGGGCGTTGCTGTATTTGCCGTTCGATTGTTAATAAGCACAACCCTTGCGGCCAAACACATTCTTCTGCCAAGTCTCGCTGAAAAAGAGCTTTCCTATCGAGCGCGCGCTATTAATGAGTTAAAATTGCGCCACGCAAAAATGCTTAATGATTTGGTGTGGACCTTGGTTAACCTTCTTACTAATTTTGCGGCCTTATTTCATATTAGCAATCCAGTCGCTATCGGGCTAACCGTCGTTTTTATGTTTTTTGATTTAGGATTGATTTTATGGCGTCGGCACTTGGCTTATGAAGAATATCTCATAAAAAAATTGCAATACAACCTGGAGAAAAGGCATTGGAGCTTAGACAAGCCTTATGCTAATGAAAGACTTAAGGAAGTCGAGATCTTAGGTCAGGAAAATGAGCGCAACTGGCAGGTCGTTAACGCCACCTTCTATTTCAATGCAGTTGCCGCTATTTTTTTAGCATCGGGCTTTATAGCTGCGGTATTTTTCTCACCGCCCGTATTGGCTCTTGCCGGGTGGATGTTGTGTGTGCTGGCGGTATCTATGTATATGTCTTCCGATGAATTCAGTGCCTACAAAGTCACGCAACTTTTGCTGGAGGCAGGGAAGGTAGAGCCCGAAAAATTGAGTCAAATAGCAACGTTGCAGGAAGAATACAAGAGCGCGCGCAAGCAGCTTTTTATAAATGTTCTTAAAAAAACTTTCTTCCCAGGAATACTAATTGCAACCTTTGTTGTGTCTTGGCAGGCGGCGCTAGTGTTGACCGCAATGTTGCTTATATATGCTTCGTACAAGGCATCAATACCGAAGCCCACGACACCAACTGAAAAGCCGATTAGGGACGCATTAAACGCTGATGATATGGGTTTAAGCGTGCAAATTTAGGTTAACAAAAAACGCCTTAGGCTTCTTGGGGTAGCCGCCTAAGGCGTTTGCAATTTCAGGTTAAAGCGCTAAGTTATCCGTATTTTAGATGAACACTAGAACGTCACCTCAGGCGATTTCTTAGTCGCGACCGCAATCACCTTTTGGTGGGAAAGCGCACGTTTGTCCATTATTCTATGCCACACGGGTGGGAACAACGCCACAAACATCATGCCGAGATAGCCTGAAGGGAGTTGAGGGCTTTCGTCAATATGGCGTAATATCTGATAAGGCCTTCCCCCATAGGTGTGGTGGTCGGAATGGCGCTGCAAGTGAAACAAAATCATATTGCTTAGCCAATGATTCGCGTTCCATGAGTGGTGCGGCGATACGGGTTCATATCGGCCGTTAGCAAGCTTTTGACGCTGCAAACCATAATGCTCTATATAGTTAACCAGCTCCAACATAAAAACTGCAACGACGGCTTGGCCGAGGAAAAATCCTAATCCTACAGCACCCGCAACTAAAAATGCTGCAAAAGAATACAGAATTGGCGCGCCAACAATCCACCAAAATTGGTTGTTTTTGCTCCATATGGGATTGTTTTTTTGTGTTAAACGATTTTTTTCCAAATGCCAGGCGGAACGAAGCGAGCCGATCAAGGTTCTTGGTAAAAATTGATAAAGACTTTCTCCAAGCCTTGCCGAAGCCGGATCTTCGGGCGTTGCTACCCGCAAGTGATGGCCACGGACATGCTCAATAGCAAAATGGCCGTAGCAAACCATACTAAGCAATAATTTGCTTAAAAACTGCTCTTCGCGTGATTTTTTATGCATTAATTCGTGCGCTAAAGTAATGCCTATGCCCCCGCTCAATAAACCGACCGACGCCGTGAAACCGATTAGCTCGTACCAGCTTAAGTGCGAGGTCGCGACAAGATACAGGCTGCTTAAGAGCATTAATACTTGTAAAGGAACGTATATAAAGGTAATTGCTTTAAAATAATTGTCCTGTAAAAGTTGCGATTCTTGCTCGGGTTGTGGATTGGACGAGTCACGCAGCCAAATATCAAAAAGAGGCACGCCTGCAAAAAGCACCAGAAAAATTAAAAAGCTGCCTAAGCCGCCGATTAGATAGCCTATAAAAGGAAGCGGTATAAGGAGATAAACTAAAAGAAAACTTAACTTTTTACGTAGTCGCATTGGTATCACCCACTATTGAAAATGTAAAAAAATCCTATTGTTGAGTATAAGCTAATAAACAGTTTAATTTCGATCTAATCATTAGCTTCCAGGTTATCTATTTCCTTTTTTAAAAACAACGCTTTTTTGTATAACAGGTTTTTAGCCGTTGTTGACAACGAGGCGGCTATTTCAACGGCCTTTTTTAAAGGCAACTCGGCCAAAAGTAAATTTAATATTTGCGCATCACCAATATCGGTACTCATAGTATCGGTTATTGGTAAAACTAAAACAAACTCCCCTTTAGTGCGCCCTTGCTCCGCTTCAAGCCACTGCTTTATTTCAGGGACGGGAGCGTGCATAAAATGTTCAAAGGCTTTGCTAATCTCTTTGGCAAGTATTAGCGAGTAGTGCGCACCATTTACGGCTTGTATGTCGTCTAGACACGCCAAAATTCGATGCGTGGACTCGTAAACAATTACCGTGTGGTCGTATTTATGAAACTGACGCAACTTTTCTTGGCGCGCCGATGATTTGGCGGGTAAAAAACCGGCAAACACAAATGAATCGCAAGGAATTCCCGAGGCACACAGCGCGCTAATTAACGCACAAGGCCCTGGAATGGGGGCAACCGTGATGCCCTCTTGACGCGCCATTCGTACCAGAAAAAATCCGGGGTCGCTGATTAAGGGCGTACCTGCATCACTGACCAAAGCAAAACTCTTGCCATTTTTTAGCTGCGCAATAATGCTCGCCGATTTTTCTTTTTCATTATGGTCGTGTAAAGAACTCAGGGGCTTGTCCAGCGATAAGGCATTCAGGAGGTGGCGTGAGTGACGCGTGTCTTCGGCAAGTATGCAATCCACCGTACTCAAGGTGGTGATGGCGCGTGCACTTATATCCGCCAAATTGCCAATGGGAGTTGCTACAATATAAAGAGTGCCGATAGCAGTTGCTGAACTATTTTCCATAGTTTATCCTAAGCAGCTTTAGGGGGTTGTGGACGGGTGTCATGCTTTCAAAGTTATTAAAAATGGTATTGATAATCGCGCTCCAAAGTTTACTGTCACAATGCGGTTCTTTATCCGACTCTTTGCCGGTAAATACCCAACAGTCTGCTGTAATATCGCCTTATTCGCAAACCACCGCAACTTATTTGGAGCGTGCTGACAATAACGCAGAATCTCCAGAGGCGCAATCCTGGTTGTTATTAGCAGCCGGCCGTGCTGTTGAAGAGGGCCAGTTTTCAGAGGCGCGCAAAATCCTAACACAAACCGCCGGCCTTAGTGGCGCGCAGGCTGCCCAAAAAAATATACTGCTCGCAGAGATAGAAGTAATTAATAATCAGCCTAAAAAAGCATTGGCGTTACTGGCCAAAGTACATCTTCACAATACGAGCGCATTTTATCAGGCGCAATACCATCGTATTTTAGCGAGGGCTTACACGGCGACGGCTAATTATAATTTCGCCTTCCTAGAGCGCATCAAGCTGGAGCCATTTTTTACAAACAGTCCGGAAGGTGAACGTAATCGGCGCGAAACCTGGAATGTTTTGATGCAAACTCCAAAGGGCGACGTGCTCTCTTTAGAGGAGAATTCAACAACAGACTGGCTGCCTCAAGGCTGGTTGGAGCTGGCCTTCATTGCCAGAAATGCAGCACCCGAAACACTAGGCGTTCGTCTTAGAAAATGGCAACAACAGTACGCCAATCACCCCGCGACGACGACTCTTAGGAAAAATAGCGCATCCATTCTCGGGCATCTGAGCCCCATACCCACACAGGTGGCACTATTGCTGCCTTTAACCGGCTCATTAAATGGTCCTGGAAAAGCGATACAAGCGGGATTTCTCACTGCGGCGAGAAACGCTTCCATGAAAATTATCAGTTACGACAGCGCTAATTCCGATGTGGTTGAGCTTTATAATCAGGCTGTGGCCAATGGGGCGCACTTTGTGGTTGGTCCGTTGACTAAAAGCAATGCGCTAAAAATAGCTCAAATACACCATCAGGTTCCGACCTTAGTGCTCAACGACACGCAGACAAGGGCCGAAAATAATTTTTTTCAACTCAGTATTTCGCCGCAACGTGAGGCGGAAAGAGTAGCGGATAAAGCCGGTAAAATGGGCTTAAAAAATGCGTTGATTATAGCGCCTGAGGGCGAGTGGGGAGCCGCTGTTTCGGCAAGCTTTGCAGCCCGATGGCAGCAGCACGGTGGCCGGGTAGTCGAATCCTTATCCTACAACCAAAAACCGAGTTTAAGCGAGGCTGTCCGCAACTTCTTACACGTGACTAGAAAGGAGGCCGTGCGAAAGCAAGCACGTGTGCCGGAAAGCGATATGAGCGCTGGCCCTAAAAGACGCGAGGATTTCGATATGATTTTCTTAGTTGCCTACCCGTCTGTTGGTCGACAAATAGTGCCTCTATTAAAATATTATTTTGCGGGTAATATTCCGGTTTACGCTACCTCCAGTATTTATGCGGGTGAAAAAAACGTCCGCAAAGATAAAGATTTAAACGGCGTGATATTTTGCGAGTACCCGCAAGTATTTTTACAACAAGCCGCGGAAAAAAATTGGCCCGAACAGTTTAACGCCTACAATCGATTATTTGCTTTGGGGCGCAATAGTTTTTCCGTGCTCTCTCATTTCAATCAATTGCAGCTTTTTGCGAGTGTACCAGGAGAAGAGGCGGGTAATTTACTGAGCTTGCACGGTGCACAGGTGTATAATCATTTGAGTTTTGCTCAGTTCAGGAATGGTGTGGCACTAAGGAAACGGTAAGCCTTGCACCGCAATTAAGGAACAGAATGTCGCACATTATTGGCTATGCTGCTGAAACGGTGGCGCGTGATTATTTAATTAAACACGGGTTAAAGTGGATTGCCAGCAATTTTCATAGTCGCAGCGGTGAAATTGATTTGGTAATGCAAGACACGGAGCACCTGGTTTTTGTAGAGGTTCGCTCGCGGGTTTCTAATAGATACGGTGGCGCCCTTGCAAGCATTACCTACAGCAAACGTCAAAAAATAATTAAGACTGCGCATTACTACTTAATAACACAAGGTTTGGCTAACCGGTGCAACGGTCGCTTTGATGTGGTTACGGTACAAGGTATCAACCGTGAGATTGAATGGATTAAGAACGCTTTTGATGGAACTTTTTAACCTAGGATTATTTCATGTCTTTAATTGAGGAACGTGTTAAACACTTATTTGGCACCAGTATTGAAACCAATATTGCCGTTGCCGAATTGCTTAGTGAGCGCATTGCGAAGGCCGCAAGCTTGCTGATTAATTGCTTATTAAGTGATAGAAAAATTGTACTGTGCGGTAACGGCGGCTCGGCGGCAAATTGCCTCCATTTTTCAGCGGCGTTGTTGCATCTTTATGAAGTAGACCGACCCGCCTTGCCCGTAATAACCCTCAATGCGGATACGCCCGCGTTAACGGCAATAGCACAAGACAGCCACTACGACCGCGTGTTCGCGCGTCAAATTCATGCTTTAGGAAAGGAGGGCGATATTCTTATTCTTCTTTCAACAACCGGCAACGGTATTAGCATGTTAAAAGCGATTAATGCTGCCCACGAGCGTGGCATGGTGAACATTGTCTTGAGCGGTAAAGACGGCGGAGAGTTGGCTAAACATCTGCACGGTAACGATATAGAATTGCGAGTATGCAGTGATAAGGCGGCGCGCATTCGTGAAAGTCACTTGTTTATATTGCATTGTTTTTGTGATGCAATTGATCAGTCCTTGTTTGGTGAAATGTTGGAGTAATTATGAAAAGTGTTATCGCAGGTATTTTGGCTTTAAATATCTTGTTAAGTGGGTGTGTGGCGGTAGTCGTTGCTGGAGCGGCTGCGGGGTTAATTTTATACGACAAACGCAGTGTTACCAGCTTAGAAAGTGATTCGCGCATTTTTCACCGCATTCATACCGCAGTAGTTAGCGACCCACAATTTAAAGACAGCCGCGTTGAAGTTATTAGCTTTAATCAAGTGGTTTTATTGTTAGGACAAACCCCGACGTTAACGCTTAAAACGCTGGCTGGAAAAATAAGTCAAAACACGCCATCCGTGCGCCGTGTTTATAATGAAATTACGGTAGCCAACCCGATTTCTTTTTCAAAGCGCAGCAAAGATGGGTTGATAACGAGCCAGGTTCGAACAATGATGTTGCGGAAAAAGGGTCTGGAATCCGGCTCTATTCGAATTGTTACTGAAAATAAAGTAGTGTATTTGATGGGAATTGCAACGCACGAACAAGCGGATTTAGCGGTTGAGGTAGCCCGCCACGTTCAAGGTGTCCAGAAAGTTATTAAAGTATTTCAGTATATTGTATAGATGAGAAAGCAATTGAGCGTGTATAAGTATGGATTTTATGCGCTTGTTTTTTTACTGCAGGGATGTGTGAGTGGAGTTTGGAGCGGTGCAAACTTTATTTACGATCGCCACAATGTGTATAAAAAAATAAGCGATTATTCTTTAGGACAACATACGACAAAAATTCTTTTCGCCGATAAGGTATTAAAACAAAAAGGTTGTGGCTTGGATGTGGCTATATTTAATCAAGATATTTTGATTGCAGGGCATGTTCCAAATAGGAAGCTTTACGATACAGCTATGCGGCGAATAAGTTATTTAAACAACTACCGGCATCTGTATAAAGTAATTCGTATTAGTGATGAAGACACAAGCTTAGACGATACGTGGATTACCACTAAAGTTCGCAGTCAGATAATTGCCGACTCCGAGGTTGATCCCAATATTTTTAAGGTTATCACCGTAGATTCAACGGTATATTTAATGGGCGATGTACCCAAAAAGCAAGCCCAGCGGGTAATTGCCATCGCCCGTGAAACCGATGGGGTTCTCAAAGTAATTAAGCTACTGCACTATTACACACTCAGCGATTAAATATCCATGAGCGGAGCGTGCCATCCTACAGCTTTAAGTAAAAAATGGGCTTGAAAGGTTACTCTTCCTCTTTTTTAACAGGATGAGAGCGCCAGTGTTTCCGAAAAGTACTATGATTTTTATTGTGTTTATGATGTTTTATTGTGTTTATGATGAACGTCAACACCATATCGGTGAATCATTCGTTCACGCATGGTTTGAGCGGTACCTTGTGATTTCTCAGACATAATAAATCTCCATATTAAAACGATGCTTTAGCATTCTTTTTAATTGTAGTCGACAACCCACCTTGTTTCCTGTTTTTACGACAAAGCCTGAATGACGCATTGATTAAAAATATATAAATTGAAAGCATAGCTATAACAAATTTATAGGTCTTTTATAATTTAAATTACTATATCGCAGTTTTTCTCTATGAGCTTGATAAAAGATGGTTATAATAAATGGTCGTCATGTGCTAAAATAGCGCATTATTCTTAAATAATAACTTATGGTTAAGCCCAGTTCGGAGTTTCAGATTGCAGGAGCAATCACGTGTTGCTGTTTTTCGAGCAATTTAAAAGCAGACAAATTCAAAGGTTCGATAGTATAAGCGGCTAGAGCAGCCATTAAATTAGTCATTGCATTTAACATTGAACGATGGCGTGTATGCCAAACATGATATTTATGTTTTAAACAATCAAAGACAGTTTCGATTAAATTACGTTGATTTAACAATTGCTTTTCAAAACCGGTCAACACCAATTTTTCCTTCATATTTTTTCTTTTTCTTGTGATTAGTTTCAACCCTTTTTTGAAAAGCTCATCAAATAATTTTTTGCCGATATACCCTTTGTCACCAAAAGCAAGTCCCTCGAGAGCGGATAGTAAAGAACCAGCTACAGCACTGTCGCTGACATTACCTCTGGTTATCTTAAAGGCAATTAATTCCCCAAGCTGATTAATAACCACATGGACTTTTAAACCAAAAAACCAACCAACAGAAGTACGGCCATAGGCTGCAATTTCCTTGAACACTTTATTGCGTTTTGAGCGCTTTAAATGACAAACGGGTAAACAGTTTCCATCGATATAATAGATACCCGTTTTTCTCCCGCACTTGCATTGAGAAAGCAATGTTAACGGGAAAATCACTCGACTCATTAACTCAATAAATCGCTGATAGCTAGGCAGTTTAGGAAAATACTGTTCCCAATAGACCGGTAAAAACCCAGTATAAAACGTTTTAAAATTTCGATACCCAACCATTTGGAATAGAACTTGGATGGTCATAATTTCGCTAACTGACAAGCAGCAATCAGGACCCCGTTTACCTTTTGTAGGACTTGTTAATAGTGGTTGAGGCATACTTTTATCTAATTCCTTGCAAAAATCATCGATTTCGCAAAAAATAGAGACCAGCTGACTCTCTTTTAGCATCCGGAAATTCCTTTTAGACGAGAAAAATCAGGATGTTAAGAGCGTCAGCTCCTTTTTTCAATACCTATAAAACTCCGAACTGGGGTTATGCAAGAAGTCTATTGATAGTCAGGTTGTTTTATGCCTTGAATTGACAGCGATGCTAAATGAACGCTGTGTTAATGACAACTATATTATTGAAGGGGGAACTAATGTTGACCAAAAACACGGTTTGCGTGCACACCAGGCTAAATGCGGCATTAATTTGCCGCTATGTAGAAAATAATTCAGGTAACCGGGTGCATTATACGCGATAGCCAGTTGTTGATACTGTATTTTTGATAGACCTCACTAGAAACTTTTTTATAAGGGTCATTAAAAAATTCAGATGGAATAATCGGGTTTTCACTATCGAGTATTAAAATATTATGAGGGTCGAAAAAATCGTATTCGACGATATTCTTATTCGTGGTTATGAGCTTTTTCCGAGCACCTAAGGATTCTAAGGTTCGCATGGTCAAGCCTGTTTGAGACGGATGCTCTATGTCTAAAATAGCGCGGGACTCTAAGAAGACTTGGTGAACGAGTTCTTTAGCGAGCGGACTGAAATAAAACTCTTTAATGGTGCTCGCTTTAAAAGTTGGATTCCGAACTTTATAGTAATAATAAACCCAGCGCGCTTGCAGATAAAGATAGTGGTAAAACCGCACATGACTGGGGAGGCTTTGCGCAAGAGTTGAAACGGCTAAGTAGCGGTTTGTGTGCGCTGTGCCAATAAAGCTAAGGTCGTATTGGATAACCTGTGGAGCAGAATTTTCAAAACCTTTTGAAAAAAATAAAGGATGAAAACGAAGCTTAAAATAATTCGCATCTTTTTTATCAAAAGTGAAACAATAGTCGAAAAACGCCAAGTTTTTTTGTAGATGCGGTCGGTTTTTAATGGAGTCCCAAATGTACAAAACAAATTGAGCGCGGGGAAAGGCGTGACGCCATTGCGAAAGAACTTGAGGGGATAACGTTTGCCCGTTGATAACAAAAATAAAATCGTAGTGGCTGCGCCCATAGTCCTCAAGTTTTTTTTGATAACGAGCATTTACAAGGCGTGTGACCACTTGCGGACTAATAGTGGTTAAGCCTTTCATGACCGAAGAACGAAAGGGTCTATCAATTAACACATCAACCAGCGCGCCGTGCTTTTCAAGTTCCTGCTTAATTTCGTCCTCATAGCCGAAAAAATTTGGCGCAAGAAAAAGCAGTCTTTTATTCGCTAAGTTCTGGAGCATGACGGTTCTCCTTAGCCAATCACTTGAGCCGGAATACCCGCAACAGTTTGACCCGCCGCGACCGACTTAACCACTACAGAGTTGGCACCAATTATTGCATTATTACCCACGTGAATACCTCCCAAAACCTTAGCTCCTGCACCTATGACAACATTATTCCCAACACAGGGGCGGTGCGCTTTATTGTAGCTAAAGTCTAAATTTTTAGCGCCCAAAGTCACGCCTTGGTATATAACGGCATTGCTCCCTATGGCTACCGCCCCTAAAACAGTGCCGTGTGTATGCGGAAGGAAAAGTCCCGGACCAATGAGGCAGCGCGGACTTATTTCAAGACCAAAAACGACGACATTGAGCATTGAAAATAATCGCGCGGCACGGCTACATTTTCGCTGATACAAATGCGCAGAAATTCGATACAGCAATACCGGTAAAAAGCGAGGAGAAAAAATTTTAACCCACCATCGCCAAGTATTAAACGGCTGCCGGCTTTTCCCATGCAGTAAAGTATCGTGACGGACAAGATCCAATTTTAGAAGCGCGCTTAATTTATAAGTTTTTCGCATGTATCTCTAATTCATTAATTTTAATTTTCGTAGTTCATCATTTGCCTCTTCGGCTCTATCCGCCGGAATCGACTGACCAACTACCCAGCGTGCAAATCGCTCCAAGCCTTCATCAATACTAACTTGAGGCGCGCATTGAAGGTGCGTTTTTAACCGAGTAATATCCGCAAAATTGTGGCGTATATCGCCAATACGATACTGCCCCGTAATTTCTATATTGGGGGCTTTGTCGAAGGCATCGGCAAGTTTTATCGCCACATCCTTAACTGACGTGGCGACGCCGCTGCCGATATTGATTACTGTATTAGGGCATTCTTTTACGGTAAGACCACGCAATAAGCAGTCTGTAACATCATCAACATGCACAAAATCTCGACTTTCTTCGCCGTCTTCAAAAAGTGGCAGTACCTTTCCTAGGCGTATTTTAGTGGAAAATATTGATAGTATTCCGGTGTAGGGATTATTTAACGACTGCCCCTCCCCATAGACATTTTGAAAACGAAATAGAATATGTTCAAGGCCTAATGCGTCGCTTGCAATGCGCACCAAATCCTCTTGCGCGTATTTGGTCGCCGCATAGATTGAGGCCGGGAGCACCCTATCGGCTTCATTTGTGGCGACCGACTTAATGCTGTTGTTGCATTCCGGGCACAAGGGCTCCCATAGACTCCGGCTAAGTTGGTCGCTGCCGCGGCTTTTTGGGTACACCCGCGCTTTATTGCAGTGGGCGCATTCGTAAGCGCCTTCGCCGTATACCGAGCGACTGGAGGCCAAAAGAATGCGTTTAACGCGCGCCTCGGGCATCCGCTGCAGTACGTCAAACATGAGAGCGGTACTATTGGTGTTTACGTCGTTGTAATGCGCAATTTCATACATTGATTGCCCGGTTCCGGTTTCAGCGGCCAGATGAACTATCGCATCCACTTCATGCAGTGCCTTTTCCCAGTCTCGTCGCGAGCGGACACTGCCTCGGATAAAGCTAAGTTTATCAAGCCATTCCAGATTCTTGGGAATCGCTTCGTGTATTTGTGGGGATAAATTATCCAATACGCAAACCTTGAAACCTTGTTTCATTAATTTGGGAATTAAATTACTCCCTATAAAACCCGCACCGCCGGTAACTAGTATTTTTTTTAGCATGTTTTTCTCCACTAAACCGTATCGCCTTCTTTAAAAGCAAAGCGGTTGTTCACGACATTATTTCCTGGCTGGGGATGTTTTTTTTGCACTGTAAATAAGGCTATCGTCATAAAGATACCAAGACCGCCGCTGAATAAGATAACGGATAAGCCATGAAAACAGACGTAATATAAGGGGATTGGTAAGGTACATATCAAGGCTTTATTGTTACTTGCAACACAAATTTTTATGATAAAAGCTAATAAAAATGAGTATAAAACGACCCCGATGACGCCAAAATTTAGATAAGCATCAATGTAGTACGCGGTATTGGCTGAGCCAGTCCCTGTCATATTTTGACCCCATTCAAAAGCAAAAACTTCACGTTCCAAATTAATTTTTTCCAGGTGCATAAGCTTTGCTACCGCGCCGATGGATTGCCCGTGCATTTTTCTATCGTTTAAAATTTGGTTTTTGTAGTCCAGCCAGTCAATTGCCGTCATGTAAGGGATGTATATTACTCGGTTGATAAGGTAATAAGCTTGTCCCGTTTTACCAGGGAAAACGTTGTATTTTTCTGGAACACTGGCCATTTTATCCGGCATATTTCCCCCGTCAGCATTCGTCAAACCGCCTCGAGCAAGAATAGATGTAATAGCAATAACTACAATTAAGCAGGCAAGAATAGTGTAGGATTTTTTTAGTTTTCCTCTGTTTGCGTGCAAAACTATAAGTGGCAGCATGCCCACTAATGCGCGGCCTTTTTCAAGGGTTAACAAGAGTGACAGAATAAAAAGAAATAAGATTACAAATCGAGTTCTTTTTTTAGTTAAAAATAGTTGAGCAATAATCAAAGGAATAACAGAGGTAATACAAATGGTGTAAATATATAAGGGAACGCGCTCAAAACCGACGCCTGTTCTTAGAAACTGCTCCCGTAATATGGATAAATCCATAATTGAAGCCCCTTTAAACGAGGCAAACAAGGCTATTTGCGGAGCCTTGAAGCAGGCGTAGCCAATGACTGTAAAGTAAATAGACAACGCCACCCAGGCCCACACTTCCCAATTTACTTGATAGTTTTTAAACAGCTTCATTGCCACTTGAACTTCTTTGATGCTAAACCATTTGTAGCCTATGAAATAACTAAAAACAGCTAATATTGATAGTAAGAATAGTGAATAGGCGTTAGCGTTTCCGCTTGAAAAAACTCCGAGCATAGAAGGTGTGGTATAAAAAAAAAGTATGACCCATACAGGAATTAAATAAATGTGGTTGAATCTTAAAAAAAAGTTCATGATTTTCGTTTTGCTTTCGCAACCCCATACTTTAGTGCAAAATTCACTACACGACCGCAAGCAGGAATCCAATAGTTTATCCACGCACCACTAAACAACAGCATCATTAGAATATTCGACGGTTGTAGCTTTAATCCTTGTTTAGCGAGCGTTAAAGCGTGCGTTTTACTTTTGGTGAGCTGCCGAAACGCTTCTCCCGCCAAGTATCGAGCCTTTGCTTTTGATACCAGCTCTGGGAGTAAGGGGTTGTGAGGATGCTTGTCAACCAATAGGTCCAGGGCGTACAACGACTCGTCTAACAATTCGAAGGTCTTTTGACTGAGCCCGTTTTCATGCTTTCTGTAGCGGGCGTAGGTCTTGTCTAATTTTACCACGCTCCCCGAGAGGGCTACCTCGATAAAAAACAACCAATCGCTGACTGTTTTAAGCCGTTTATCGTATTTGCTCACCGGCATAGCGGTTGCTCTAAGTACAATAGAGCAACCGCCCGGGATACCGCCTTTGAGCATAATATCCTGATAAGAACGGATGTTTTTTTTAGGATTTTGGTCGGTCACTAACAGTATTTTATTGGTTTTTGATTCGAAAATTTCTACCGGATGGTAGCATAACGCGGCATCGGGATGCTGTTCAAGTAAAGCTACCTGTGCGCTAAGTTTGCCTGGAAGCATTACATCATCACCGGCAAATAAAGCAATATACGTCCCATCACAGCTATCCAAAGCACGGTTGCAGTTATTGGTTACCCCTAGGTTTTTTTTATTAAGGATTGCCACAATTTTTTCAGGATAATTGCGGTGGTAATCGGCAATAATTTGGGGCGTGTTGTCGGTTGATGCATCGTCGCATATTACCAATTGAATATTGGGATAGTCTTGGCTTATAACAGACTCAATAGCTTCGGCAATAAACAGCTCCGCATTATACGCGGGCATCATGATACTAACTTTGTGCATTCCAACCTCGTTTAACCTTCGATTTTTTTAACCAAAACGTTCGCCCTAACCCCGCGCCATTTTGATGGTGATAATATACAAAACAAAAAAACAAATACAGAAGGTAATTAAGGAAATACGCATACGACAGACCAATAAGTCCAAAATAATTAAAAAACTTGATAGATAACAGAAAAAAAGTACCCCCAAAGAATAACTCGCTAAAGAGAAAAAGCTTAATGTTGCCTTTTACTAGCATGTGAAAGGAAAACACCCAGGCCGCAATTTTTATCACGCTGCCTAATAGTTGAAAAGTAAGGATAGCAGTGACCGGGGAAAAGCGGTCTGAAAACAATAAACTGACAATAAAATGACGGAAATAATACACATTAATTGCCAGGCAAATGGCCGCCACAACTCCCCAAGCTAAAACCTCCATAACTATGAGGTTTTCCTGAGTTAGGTCTTGTGCCTGGCTCAGTTTTGGCACGTAGTAGGTGGTTAGTGCTGTGGTCACAACAAGCAAATAAAGCTCGGATATTTTCCAGGAAGCCTCCCAAAAACCGACCACCTCCCAGCTGCTGTGGTGGGCTATATGCGTACGAATGAACATTAGGGCTAATGGCGTTGAGATTAAGGTTACCAAACCCATGAGCCAATAAGGTATGAAGTCTTTGATAACACTGTAATCAAAGCGAGGAATTAACCAGCGCCAATTAAAATAGCGTACTTTGCTAATGAGGAATATGGCTAGGAATGCGCCTATTGATTGCATTACCACGAGTGCGACTAACCCGCCAAAAATACCATACAGCCTTACAAAAACTAAAGAGCACAGCAGTAAAGAAATACTGCAGGTTAATTTACAAAGCACGAGTTTATAAAGCTCTCCCCATCCGTTTAATACAGAAATAATGACCTGATAGATGGTAATCAATACGCCACAGACCGCGAGAAGATAGAATATAGTAGTAAACTCTTTAGAGTTTAATGTAAGGCTCGACAGTGAGCTTGCGAAAAAGCAGATGCAAGCACCCGCTGTCACGGCGACCAACAACCCAATGCCTAAAGCATTTCCTAAGTAATTTTTTTTGATTGCGTTGATTTGCTCTTGTGAGCTGTAACGCACGAGACCCGTGGTGAACCCCCCAGAAATAATAATTAAAAAAGCTGAAAAAAAATTTTGAAACTGGCCAAAAAAAGCAACTCCAGAAGGGCCCGTCGCAAGAGCGATGTATTTGATGACAACGAAAGCTGAACCCAATTTAACCGCGGTCTCAATGGCCGATAAAATTGACGTTTTGAATATATTCATCGAAACGCATTGACGAGCGTGATGACCTTTGCAACCTGCGCATCGCTCATTAGTGGAGAAATTGGAAGGCTTAGTACCTCATCGTGAATTGTTTCGGTTATTGGGTAATGCAATTGGTTATAGGACTGATAAGCGGCTTGTTTATGCGGTGGAATAGGGTAGTGGATGAGCGTTTGCACGGCATTTTTCGATAAATAATGTTGCAGCCGTTCCCGTTCTTGGCATCGGATTACAAATAAGTGCCACACATGGCGCTCACGTGGTGCGCTGTCGACAGGTAGGATGATCGCCGGATTGCTTATGCCGTCCAAGTAACGTTGGGCAATATCACGGCGTCTGTTCGTATGCTGCTGCAAAAACTCTAATTTTACCCGCAACATTGCTGCTTGAATTTCATCCAATCGGCTGTTTGCGCCCTGATAGATATTTTGATACTTTTGGTGGGAGCCGTAATTTCGTAGAGCTTGAATAATTTGCACCAGCTCAAAATTATTGGTGGTAACCGCACCGGCATCGCCAAGTGCGCCGAGATTTTTACCCGGATAAAAACTAAAACCCGCAGCATCTCCCCAATTACCGGCTTTGCGATTATTAAGTGACGCTCCGTGTGCTTGCGCTGCATCTTCCAGCACCAGTAGGTTATTTTGCTGCGCAATCTGGTTAATTGCGGGCATATCGGCTAAATACCCGTATAAATGTACCGGCAAAATGGCTTTGGTTTTGGAGGTTAGCGCCGACTCAATACGCAGGGCATCTATATTATAATTAGAAGCACTCGGCTCCAGAAAAACCGGCTTGAGCCTATTTTCAGTAATAGCGAGGATACTCGCGATGTAGGTATTCGCGGGAACAAGCACTTCATCGTTTTCATGAATTAGTCCCAGCTCTTTCCACGCTCGCAAGGTGAGCGTGAGAGCATCTAGGCCGTTCGCTACTCCAATGCTGTATTGTGTCCCGCAAAATCGTGCAAATTCTTGCTCAAAAAGAGCCACCTCATCCCCGCAGATGTAGGAGCCGGAGTCAATTACCCGGCAGGCCGCCTCATGAAGCGCGTCTTTCATTGTTTCATTTATGGCCGCTAAATTCAAAAAATCAATATTCATTTAGATCTATCTCATAAAAATCGAGGCATAAGGCACGAGCGCCAAAACTTTCTTTTTGTGTCAGTAAACCTGAGTTCAAAAATCGACCATCCTGCTCTGTTGAAACGCCAAAACTAAAGTAATCAAAGCCCTGCACCATGCTTTCATGCACACAGGTCTCGATTAAATAATCTAAGGCTCCCAATTCTTTACCTGCGTCCGATACCGCCATATATTGGGTGTGTGTAACATTAGAAAAAATAAACAACACGCTTGCTGCAAGGAGTTGTCCTTCATGAACAACAACTTTCAACACAATATTTTGAGCAAACAAGCGACTCAAACGTTGTAATTCTTCGACCGAGTGAACCGGTTTAGCGTCGTGCTTGTCAAGAACGCAGGTTAACAAGCTGTGAAAACTATCCCAATCCGTGGAGTTTGTCACTACGAGGTTGTTTTTTTTAGCTCTCGCAATAAGCCATTTTCTACCTTTGGACAAAGCTAATCGTTGTTTTAAAAAAATTATACTGGAAAGATCCCGACGTACTAAAGCGGCTTGCGCTACATTAGTAAGCGCGTATAAGTCATCTTGGGCGGGTTGCGCGTAGAATATATAGGGGGTCGCCTTATAAATTATTTTCTTAAAACCCTGGGCCGCTGCGAAGTCGACTAAACTTTTTACGCAATGAATTACCGTCTCGGCTCGTATTTTTGCAGGGCAAATGAGGCCACCGTAGGTCAATCCTCCATGGGAAAGTAAGGTTTTTTCATTTTTTGATGCCGGCAACACCGCTACTAAGGTTTCCTCCTGGTAAAACATTAATGAGTTGTCCGCAAAGCGGTCACCGTGGTACTCGATAAAATCACGTTGAAAAAAGAATAAAGGGGTACGACTGTTCGCTACAAAACTATCCCATTCAGTTTTTTTATCCTGCTGATAGCGATAAACGGTTACCATTCGATTAATTCCAGCAAACCAAATCCCTGTTCACCGTAGTTATTACCGTTGTAGAACATGTAAGTCTTATTATTAGTCTGTACGACGCTTGGATAAGCCATCATCTCTGAATCCCAGCCTTCAGCGGCAAGGCTAATTCCAATGGTATCATCATGCCTTACCCACTCTTTTCCGTCTGGTGACGTCGCATACCCTAATTGATAGGGCGCGCCTTCACTGCTAAAGCCATAAAACATATAAAATAATTGCTGTTTTTTTAGTACAAAAGGACGGCCGAGACGGTATTCATCACCAATCGTTTCAAGTAATATTCGCCCGGAGTTGGAAAATTGCAATGGGGAGTCGGACTCGGTATAGCGAATATCGTAGGCGGGTAAAGACTTGCGGCTTCCCGTGATGAAATGATCGCCACCACCGTACCATGCTTTCCACGTCCCGTTGTCCACAACCACGGTGTGGGGAACGCGAAACAACGTTTCCTCATCGGTTCTTTCAAAAACGGGTGTGCGTTTGGCTCGGGTAAACGTTTCACCACCATCATGGCTGATAGCCAGACCTCCTAAAACTTTAAACCGTACTTTTCCACCCAACTGATAACCTGCGTAAAATAAAAATATTTTATTGTCGTGTTCGACTACGGCCGTAGGTACAACGCCATTTTCATCAAAACAGCCGTCTTCACCAATGTCTAATACGGGATTATGGGAAATGTTCAAAACCTCTAAAGGGTTGGTTGATGCTAGATCAACATAACCAATTCTACTCACCCCCTCGGTATCCCTGAGACCAATAAAAACACGAATGCTTTCTTTGCGAACCAGGGGTGTGGGTTGTAAAGCGTGTTGAAAAGCCCAGCTGAATTTATTTGTTGGGTTAAACACTAGTCCTTTGCGTTGCCATTTCATACGAGTTCACTCCTTCAAAGCTTAATATCAAAAGCGCTTTTCTTCGGCATTTCTTTGGCCGGAGCACCGTAATAAACACGTCCGGGCTCTAATAAATTTTTAGAAACCAGGGAACCTGAGGCAATGATACAATCTTGCGCCAGCTCTATGTTATCGTTGAAGGTCGAATTGACGCCCAAAAAGCAGGAACTGCCTATCCGGCAATAGCCGGATACCACCACATGCGAGGATAGAAAACAGTGGTCTTCAATTACGGTTTGGTGGCCAATGTGATTACCACTCCACAAAATTACATTATTGCCAATTTTCACGAAGGGTTGGATGGTGTTGTGCTCAAAGACAAAGCAATTCTCGCCGATTTCAGCATTCCGCCAAACAAAAGCCTTTGAACTGATGTAGCTTGCACAGGTGTATCCCAGCTCTTTAACTCGATGGTATAAGCGCGTTCGTAAGCGGTTTAATTGCGAGGCAGGTATGGCTACGAATATGTCGTAGGCTTCTTTTGGAAAACGGGTCACGAGCTCTTCTAGGACGATAATCGGTTTATCGTACAAAGTCGCTGCATCCTGAAAGCCCTGTTCCACACAAAAACCGCATACTTCATACTCGGAATCGTAGGTGAAATACTCGTAGGCAATTTTGGCTAATTCTCCGGCGCCAATTAGTATTAATTTTTTATTGTTAACCACAACTTATTTCCTTTAAAAAGGCCTCATAATTACGTATATAATCCGCTTCATTATAAAATTCGCTGGCAAAGACCGCTAATACGCAATCCTCGGTGAAATCGTGCATTTCTCGCCAGATCATGCTGTCAATAAGCAGACCCTTATTGGGAGAGTCCAGCCAATAGTCGTGGCGATTTTTACCGTCGTCTAAAATCATTCGGCATTTACCAGCCACGCAGACCGCTAATTGCTGCAAATTTTTATGGGCATGATAACCCCGGCTTACACCTTCTTTAGTATGGTAAATATAATAAATTCTTTTAACGTCAAAAGGAATTTCGCGATGCGCTTCTAAAGCAATTAAGGAGCCTCTTTCATCGCCTATTGATTTAAGTTCAATCAGCGTGTTGCTTGATAGTCGGCTGCTACTTATTAGTGTTGCGTCGCGTAGTAATGGCGCCGACTGATCTTTTTCATTCATGTTAAAATGCGGAACTTCAGGCCATTTTATGGCTAACTGCGGATCGTTCCACAAGATACTTCGTTCGGATTCAGGATGATAATAGCCGGTTGTTTTATACAGAAACTGGGTGCCTTCAGCTAAGGATAAAAATCCATGCGCAAAGCCTGGAGGCACCCACAGGCAATAATTATTAGTGCTGTTTAATTCAACGCCAATCCACTGACCAAGGGTCGGAGATTCGGCTCGAATGTCTACAACCACATCGTAGGCTGCGCCCTGCGTCACCCGCACTAATTTACCCTGCGCATGGGGAGGTAGTTGGTAGTGCATTCCGCGGAGCACATTTTTTTTGGAAAAAGAGTGGTTGTCTTGAACAAACGGGGGAGCAGCCGCTTTATCGTTGTCTGCGAGCAGCTCCTGAAATTTAGCCTCATTAAAAGACTCCATAAACCAACCCCGATCGTCTTGAAAGCGCGTTAGTTCAATTACAACCACCTCGGGAATGGCCGTTGGAATAAGCTTCATAAATATTTCCTACAACGTTGATGAGTTAGCGCCGTTTGTACCGCAAACCTCGGGTTTTTGTTTTCCACAATCTTACCTTAATAAATTGACCAGCACTCGGTGCACTCCCAGTTCCCAAGAAGGCATACATATAGAAAAATCAGTAACCAGTTTACGTGTATCCAATCGAGAATTATGGGGTCTAGCGGCGGGGGTAGGATAGTCGGAGCTTGGAACGGGGCTAATAACTATCTCTCGGCGCGACCGCTTTTCAATTCCATTATTTAAAATATAATGGGCAAAATCATACCAAGAAATCGCACCGCTCGGAGCCAAATGGTACACTTCTCGAAGATTAGTAATGTTTTTAGTCGCAGCCAGTACCAAGCTTGTAACATCGGCTACCAACTCGGCGCTTATAGGGCTGCCAATCTGGTCATTAATAACACTCAAGGTTTTCCGTTCGTGCATCAAGCGCAGCATAGTTTTAACAAAATTGTGTCCCTGAAGGCCGTAAACCCAACTAATTCTAAAAATTAAAAAATTACATCCGGAAGCACGAATAAGCTCTTCGCCCTCAAATTTAGTCTGACCGTAGTAGTTGATAGGGTCAGGAGTATCGCTTTCTGTCCAGGGTGCTGTGCCGCGCCCATTAAAAACATAGTCGGTGGAGTAGTGCACGAACAGGGCGCCAATAGCGTTGGCTGCTTCGGCTAAAACACCGGGAGCAATAGTATTAACAGCCTGAGCTAACGCTCTATCAGCTTCGGCTTTATCCACGGCGGTATAGGCCGCAGCGTTTACAATAACATCAGGCTTTATAAGCGTTACGGTTTTGCGTAAATTTTCAAAATCAGTAAGACTGCCACACCAATCAGCGTTTCCATGACGATTTAAAGCAATTAGTTCACCTAAGGGGGACAGCGCTCGTTGCAGCTCCCATCCCACCTGCCCATCCTTGCCTAGTAGTAAAATTTTCATAAGCGTACGGTTTTAATTAATAAAAATTTCATTCGTTAAGCGACGGCCTTTTGATGCCTATAATAATACTGAGCAAATATAATAATAAAACTTATTAATAAGCCAATTAATAAAGAGCTAATAAGTGTTGCGGTGGTTGAAAAGGTGATGCGGGTTGAGGGAACATGCGACTGCTCCATTAGATACAATACATTGTTGTTAGTCTTTAAATTAAAATTTTTATAGAAGTCGTATTTTGCTTTCAGTAAATTCAATTTAGGGTAAAACGCATCGTAGTTGGTGCGGTTATTTAAACGCAACAACAACGCTTTCAATGCTTTTGAGCCATGGAAATAAAGGTGACTTGGGTCGGGGTCAAATGTTTTCAGGGGGCGAATATTATTTAATGGTTGTTCAATACGCACCAGTTCCGCGACCGCTAGCGCTTCATTTAAAACAACCTCTTGCGCTTTCGATTGAAGGACAGCAGTTTTTTGTAAAATAATAATTTGATTAAGAAGATGAGCGGCTTTTTGTTGGTGGTATTTTTTTGCATGGCTCACAATCGCAGTTAACGCGTGTGCATTAACATACTTGATATAATCGCCGACTATTTTGCTGGCATCGGTAGGGTTGGTGCTCGTGTACACAACTTTGAAATTTTCAGTACTTGCAACGGGGGTAATTTTCAATGATTGTGAGAATTTTGCGAATAATTGGTTCAATTCACGAGGGGGTAACGGCTTGCCATCGCGTTCGTTTCTCGTATAAATTTTAAAAAATTTATGCTTTAAATTATTCGATTGAAAAAGATTGATATATATTTTAAAAACACTTTTACCTGTGAATAGTTCCAAATCTGTTTCATTGAGAGTCGCCACTTCGCTTGTAAAGGGGGGCATTAAAAGCGCGCTTGACTGGTACAAAGGTTTTGTATAGGTTGCGCTTAAAAAACCGAATAAAAGACAAATACAAGTAATACACAATATGAACCACTTTTTTGCCCATAAAACGCCTAAGAGGTCTTCAATTCGCATTTCATCGTTAACATCACCCGGGTTCATCTATTTATACTCCTAAATAAAATGCGCAGTACGCAGCACGGTTTACATAATTATTTTTGTGAGCAGATTATACGATACTATCCGCATTAACCAGCTGCATTAAATATTGGCCATAAGCCGTCTTTTCCAAGCGATGAGCCTGACGGAGCAAGTCCTCGGTTGATATCCAATTGGCGTGGTAAGCAATTTCTTCCAGACAGGCTATTTTCATACCCTGGCGGTGTTCGATGGTGTGAACAAATTGACTTGCTTCCACCAACGAGCTGTGAGTGCCCGTATCAAGCCAGGCAAATCCTCTCCCCAAAAGCTCCACATGTAAATTCTTTTGTTTAAGATAACGCTCATTAACGTCGGTTATTTCAAGCTCTCCTCGCGCAGAGGGCTTAATTTGCTTGGCAATGTCAACAACACTATTATCGTAAAAATACAAACCAGTAACGGCGTAATGCGATTTTGGTTTGGCGGGTTTTTCTTCTATAGAGATAGCTTGTTTGTTCGCGTCAAATTCCACTATACCAAAACGCTCGGGATCGGAGACGTAGTAACAAAAAATAGTCGCCCCGTCCTTGCGCTGCGTTGCAACCTGTAAATTATGCGAAAAATTTTGACCATAAAAAATATTGTCACCTAAAATTAAGCAACTGTCTTTACCATTTATAAATTCTTCGCCAATAATAAAAGCCTGCGCTAAACCATCCGGACTAGGCTGCTTTGCGTAAGAAAAGTCAACACCAAATTGCGAACCATCGCCTAATAGCTTTTCGTAGTTAGGCAAGTCTTCAGGAGTAGATATAATGAGAATTTCTCGAATTCCGGCAAGCATTAATACAGACAGCGAATAATAAATCATGGGCTTATCGTATATAGGGAGTAGTTGTTTTGAAACGCCAAGAGTCAAGGGGTGCAAGCGCGTTCCCGATCCCCCGGCTAATACAATACCTTTTCTGTTCATTAAGCCTCATTCTCGTTTAAATTTTGACCACATGACTGTATCCAGTCACGATTAGTTGTATACCATTCAACGGTTTTTTGGATGCCGCTTTCAAAACTTTCGGTAGGTTTCCAACCCAACGTAGTTAAAATTTTAGTTGCATCTATCGCGTAGCGTCTATCGTGTCCGGCTCGATCGTGGACGTGGGTAATATTTTCTCGATACGACTTGTTGTCTTGACGAGGTACTATCGCATCAAGGTGGGTACAAATAGTGTTAACCACCTCAATATTAGGTTTTTCATTCCAACCACCAATATTATAAATTTCGCCTATCGCTCCTGCTTCTAAAACAGTGCGTAGTGCGGAGCAATGATCGCCCACATAAAGCCAATCACGGATTTGTAATCCGTCGCCATAAATAGGGATTTTCGTTCCGGCTAAAGCATTGACAATGCAACAGGGGATAAGTTTCTCAGGGTATTGATACGGACCGTAATTGTTAGAGCAATTCGTGGTTACCACCGGTAAGCCGTAAGTGTGATGATAGGCACGTACAAGATGGTCCGATGCCGCTTTGCTCGCAGAATAGGGACTGTTAGGTTCGTAGCGATTTTTTTCAGTAAACGCAGATTCATCACGCTGCAACGATCCATACACTTCATCAGTTGAAACGTGTAAAAAACGAAATTTTTCTTGCTGATTTTTTTTTAACGAACGCCAGTAATTTAAAGAAGCCTGTAACAAACGAAACGTGCCGACAATATTGGTTTGGATAAAATCTTCGGGTCCAGAAATTGAGCGATCTACATGGCTTTCCGCGGCAAAATTAATAACCGCACGAATTTGATAACGGGCTAAAAGAAGCTCTATGGCCGACAGATGGCCGATATCCTCTTGAATAAAAACATAGCGCGGGTCATCTTTTAATAAAGATAAGGTGTGTGGATTGCCGGCGTATGTTAACTTATCGACATTGATAACCGTTTCATTATTTCTGCTAAGCCAATCGAGAATAAAATTGCTTCCAATAAAACCGGCGCCACCGGTTACTAATATAGCCATTGAGTTACCTAAATAAATTAAATTTCATCATGTTTTTGTTGCGAGCATTACGCAGGCATAGAATACTTTTGCTCTAAAATTTTAGAGCTTTCAACACCCGGCTGGTCAAATGCGTTAATGTTCCAAATAACACTTTGGATATAAATTTTATGCTCATAGAGGGCAATGAGCGCACCTATGCTTTTAGCCGTACTATCGCACAGCTTTATATGATTGATTGCGGTGTTGCTTGTCATTGGAGCATTGCTATCCGCGCGTGCAAAACCATTTGATAAAACCTCTTTTTGCGCTCGACACAGGTTGCTGCCGGGAATCTCTTGATTTGTATTGACACTAATTAAATCCGCCGCAATGCGGTGAGTACCCTGGCATAACAGTTGATAGTAGCTGTGTTGCGCTTGGTTGCCTGAACCACCCCATACAATTGGCCCGGTTGCATAGTTAACATTAGAGCCTTGCCTATCTACTGATTTACCGTTGCTTTCCATATCCAACTGCTGAACGTACTCACTAAAATAATTTAAGGAGTATCCATAGGTGAGAACTAGCAATTGATGGATTTTTAAAAAATTATTATTCCAAATACCTAATAAAGCTAAATGAATAGGTAAGTTTTGACTGCTGTGTGTTCGTCGGAAATGCTCATCCATAGTGCACGCACCCTGCAGCATTTGAATGAAATTTTCATAACCTATGGCAATGCAGGTAATCAAATTAACTGCGGAGCACAGCGAATAACGGCCACCTACCCACTCCCAAATGGGTAGGACGCGGGTAATACCAAACTCATAAGCCCTATCGGGATAAGCCGTTATGGCGATGCATTGGTTGCGAGTTGCCTCGGGGTGACCCAGCCAGGCAAGTGCGTTTTTCAAGTTAAATAAGGTTTCAACCGTTGTAAACGATTTAGAGGCTACGATAAATAGGGTTGTTTCCGGGTTAAGAGTTTTAGTGGTTTGAGAAAAATCAAGGGGGTCAATATCGGAAACAAAGTGATAACGCAGCGCATCACAAGCGTATTGGGCAAGTGCATGCAGACAAAATTTTGGTCCAAGTTGGGAGCCGCCAATTCCTAGATTCACTATATCGGTTATCTTTTTATTAGTATAACCACGCCATTTCCCCTCGCGGATTTGCTCAGAGATGGATCGCATCTCATGCAAGGTTTCGATAATGGGCGGAATAATATTTTTGCCTTTCACTATCAAGGAGGCGGCGGCGGGCATGCGTAACGCAGTATGAAGCGCGGGCTTTTTTTCGCTGACATTGACCAACTCACCAGAAAAAAGAGCATTAATGGTATTTTCTAACTGGCATTGGTGCGCAAGTTGCAAGAGACAACGGTAGGTTTTTTCATCCAAACGCTGGGATGTAAAATCCAAAGTAATATTTGCGGCGGTTAAAGGAGGGAAGTCGTGTATTGGTTTTTGAAAAGAAAAAGTGGAGGCCTGTTGTTCTAGTGCCTTCCAAGATTCTGTTTGCGTCAAAGATACCATTCTTCACTCTTCCGATTTAAGTGCGACTGCTATAAGTCTAAAATTATCATTATTGTGTAAGATAGCGTGAAAACGGGATAGTATACATTGAGTCAGAGGATGTCAATTAAATCACGAGCTCTAGCCTGAAGCTTCGGACAGCTTTTTGTAGAAATAAACAGACTGATTTTTTAGAGGAAAAAGGCGCGAAAACAGTGAAAAATTATATTGATGAAAATATATGCAACAAATCATTAAAAGCTTAGTATCCGTAGCTGCTGTATACGCTGAGAAAGTTTCCGTGTGAAAGATGATTAAAATTTAAGTGTTCAAATTCATTCTAAAATACACTTGACTAGTCTCGTGGATGCATTTTAAGTTGGGCACCATAAGTTGCTCGCTAAGTGTTGCCTAATAGGTCAGAGTATCTTATAATACGCGCCTCTAATCGTAGCGAGCTTATAAAGCATAGTAATGCCTAAAACCTATGCTAACTAAAATAGCGATAATTTGATGTTAAACAAACCACGCTCTGCGGGCATAAATAGATTAATTAAAATACAATTTTTGTTAATTGTGGTAATTGCTGTTGTTACGAAGCTCACGTTAAATAATGAACAAGCTGTTTCAGCATTGTTAGGAGGATTAGTAGCGTATCTACCAATTCTTCTGTTTACTAAAAAAATGTTTGCTGTTTATGGCGCGCGAGCGGCTCGGCAAATTGTTAAAAACTTTTACACGGGCGAGTTTCTAAAAATTACTAGTTCTGCTTTGTTGTTTACAGTGGTATTTATTATGTACCCGATTAAACCACTTGCTTTTTTTTTAACCTATATCGCTGTAGTGCTGTCCCATTGGATGGCGCCAGTGATTATTGATAGTCCACAAAAATAGGCCGGAATATAACTGAAATGATATCAAGTACTGAATACATAAAACATCATTTAACCTATCTAACCTTTAATCTGCAAACCATGCAGTTTGGGCCAGGGGGCTTTTGGACCATTAACGTTGATACGGTTTTTTTCTCCGTAACTTTAGGCGTTTTAGCGTTAGCAATAATGTATTTTGGCGCTAAAAAAGTGACCTCGGGTGTTCCGGGTAAATTGCAAAACTTTGCCGAGCAAATGCTGGTTTTTGCCGATACGCAAGTAAAAGATTGTTTTCATGGTAAAAACAACGTGATTGGTCCTTTAGCTTTAACGATTTTCTTGTGGGTATTTTTGATGAATTTCATGGATATTCTACCGGTGGATATCATTCCTGTTGTTGCAAAAAAGTTGGGCTTTCACTATGTAAAAGTAGTGCCGACTAATGATTTGAACCTTACTTTTGGTTTGTCGCTGTCGGTATTTTTACTGATACTTATTTACAGCATCAAAATTAAAGGGATTAAAGGATTTACTAAAGAACTCACTCTGCAGCCTTTTAACCACCCAATTTTCATACCGTTCAATTTTCTGTTAGAAATTGTAGGTTTGGTTGCTAAGCCTATTTCTTTAGCGCTTCGACTGTTTGGTAATTTATACGCGGGTGAGTTAATTTTTATTCTTATCGCGTTGTTAACACTTAATGCAACGTCTTCTACCTCGGTTACAAGTTCTGTAAGTTTGGGAGTTGCACAATTTATTTTGTCACTTGGTTGGTCCATATTTCATATATTAGTGATCACCTTACAAGCCTTTATCTTTATGGTTCTAACTATTGTTTATTTAAGTTTAGCTCATGAAGATCACTAGTTTTTTTAAGTTAATCATCGTCCATTAAGGGGATATATATGCAAGCTGCAAATTTAATTAATCTAATCGCGCAAATACAAAGCATGACGGTAATTGCGGTAGCTTTACTGATTGGTTTAGGTGCTTTAGGTACGGCAATTGGGTTTGGTTTATTAGGCGGTAAATTTCTCGAAGGCGCGGCACGCCAGCCAGAAATGGTTCCTATGTTACAGGTTAAAATGTTTATCGTAGCGGGTCTTTTAGATGCGGTAACGATGATTGGTGTTGGTATAGCATTATTCTTTACCTTTGCTAATCCCTTTTTAAGTAATCTTGGTTCTTGATAACAACCTATAGAGGGCGCCATGCGCCCTGTAATGTTACAGGAGAATATCAGTGGATATTAACGTTACCTTAATTATTCAAATGATGGTTTTTGCGGTATTTGTGTGGTTCACCATGAAGTTTGTGTGGCCGCCACTTGCAAAAGCTTTAGAAGACCGTCAAGCAAAAATTGCCGATGGTTTGGCTGCAGCAGAGCGTGGACGTCGTGAGTTGGAGTTAGCGCAGCACCGTATTAGTGATGAGTTAAAAAAAGCTAAAGACGAAGCGGCTAAGATTATTGATAAAGCGATTAAACGTGCGAATCTTTTTATTGACGAAGCGAAAGAGGCCGCGAAGCTTGAAAGCCAGAAACAAGCCAAAATAGCACAAGAGCAATTGCAACAAGAAATTAATCAAGCACGTGAAACGCTGCGTCACGATGTTGCAACACTTGCCATGAGCGGCGCTCGAGCTATTTTAAAGCGTGAAATTAATGAAAAGGTAAACAGCACTTTGCTGGATGACCTGATTGAAGAGATTTAATTATGTCCGATAGCGCCACCATTGCTAAACCGTACGCAAAAGCAATTTTCAAGTACGCCCGTGATAATCAGCAGTTGCCTTTGTGGTCAACTTTTCTTGAGCAGCTCGCCTTATTTGTAAACGCTTCAGAAACCCAGAGCTTTATTAGTAATCCTGCAACGCGTGCTGAGCAGCACAGCAAATTATTAATGGACGTAATGAGCGATAAAGCGCAACAAAATTCGCATCTTAAAAATGTGGTTGATATTTTAGCTACCGGCAAACGCTTGCTTGTGCTGCCTGCAATTTATAAAACATTTGAGAGCTTACGCGCCGAGCAAGAAAAAACATTAACGGTACATGTTACAAGTTTTGCTCCCTTAAGCGAATTGCAACAGCAAGCTTTAAAAAAAGCATTAAGCGCTCGTTGTCAACGCGACGTTACCATTTCGATAACGGTTGATACCAGTATTATGGGCGGCGCCATAATTCAAGCCGGTGATCTTGTGATTGATGGCTCGATTACAGGTAAATTAAATAAATTACAAAGCAGTTTAGCCGCTTAAATAAAGAGGATAGATTTATGAACGCAGCATTAAAACCCGCAGAGATTAGTGAGCTAATCAGAAAAAAAATTGAACAAACAGATGTCTCTTCTGAGGCAAATAATGTTGGAACTGTTGTTAGTGTGAAAGACGGAATTGTACTTATTCACGGACTAGCCGATGTTATGGTTGGTGAAATGATAGCATTTCCTAATGATGTTTACGGCTTGGCATTAAATCTGGAAAGTAATTCCGTAGGCGCGGTTATTCTTGGCGATGCGCTTTCCATTTCGGAAGGACAACAGGCGCGTTGCACCGGGCATATATTGGAGGTTCCGGTTGGTCCTGAATTATTAGGACGGGTCGTGGATGCGCTTGGAAATCCAATCGATGGTAAAGGACCAATCAACGCAAAGCACCGTTCTCCAGTTGAGAAAATTGCTCCTGGTGTAATAGCGCGTGAGTCGGTTAACCAGCCTATACAAACAGGGTTCAAAGCGATTGACGCAATGGTACCAATTGGCCGTGGACAACGTGAATTGATAATTGGTGACAGACAAACCGGTAAAAGTGCGATTGCAATTGATGCGATTATTAATCAAAAAAATACCGGCGTTACCTGTATTTATGTTGCAATAGGACAAAAAGCCTCCTCAATCGCACGCCTAGTTTCTAAGTTGGAAGAGCACGATGCTCTTGCGCATACTATTGTTGTTGTCGCTAGTGCTGCCGATTCTGCAGCGATGCAATATATTGCCCCTTATTCCGGTTGCAGCATGGGTGAATATTTCATGGAGCGTGGGGAAGACGCTTTAATTGTTTACGATGATCTCACCAAACAAGCTTGGGCGTATCGGCAAATCTCTTTATTGTTAAAAAGACCACCAGGTCGAGAAGCGTATCCTGGGGATATTTTCTATTTGCATTCGCGACTTTTGGAACGCGCAGCACGCATTAATGCGGCTGAAGTTGAAAAATTAACCAATGGTGAAGTTGTAGGTAAATCTGGATCGTTAACCGCACTGCCCATAATTGAAACACAGGCCGGTGACGTTTCGGCTTTTGTGCCAACAAACGTAATTTCGATTACGGACGGTCAAATTTTCTTGGACGTGGATCTTTTCAACGCAGGCATACGTCCGGCAATTAATTCAGGCTTGTCGGTTTCACGGGTTGGTGGAGCAGCGCAAACAAAAATCATGAAAAAGCTGGGTGGCGGTACACGATTGGCCTTAGCGCAATTTCGTGAGTTGGAAGCTTTTTCTCAGTTCGCATCCGATTTAGATGAAGCCACACGTAAGCAGCTGGAACGTGGTCAACGAATTACTGAATTAATGAAGCAAAAACAGTACGCGCCTCTATCCGTTGCGGATATGGCCTTGTCGCTTTATACGGCTGAAAAAGGCTTTTTGGATGATATATCCGTACGCGAAATTTCTGCCTTTGAAACAGCGTTACGCAGCCACATGCACGCAAATTACGCAAACCTACTAACGACTATCAATGAATCAGGTTCCTATGATGACGCAATTGATACTCAATTAAATTTAGCTGTTGAAGACTTTAAGCGTACGGGCAGTTGGTAATTAATCGGTAATTAAATAGGCGGTTGAATTATGAGTGGAGCTAGAGAAATCCGTTCAAAAATTGCGAGCACTAAAAATACGCAAAAGATAACCAAAGCGATGGAAATGGTTGCTGCAAGTAAAATGCAAAAAACGCAAAAGCGTAGGCGTGCTAGCGAACCGTATGCGCGCAAAATTTTTGAAATTGTATCCCACCTTGCTCGTGCAAATTCGGAATACAAGCATCCGTTTATGCAAACGCGAGAAATACAACGCGTTGGTTTAATCATCGTGACCACCGACAGAGGGTTGTGCGGCGGTTTAAATACCAACTTGCTGCGTGAAAGCATTCGTACTATTCGTGATTTGCAGCAAAGTGGTAAAGAAATTGACCTGTGTATCATTGGTCGTAAGGGACAGGTTTTTTTCCGTCGTATTGGTGGCAATGTTGTTGCCTCCATTGACAATTTAGGTGATAAACCTCACGTCCAAGACTTTTTTGGCGTTGTTAAAGTTATGCTGGATAGTTTTTATAACGGAAAAATAGATGCGTTGCATGTGGTTTACAATGAATTTGTAAATACGATGACTCAAACCCCTCGCATCAAACAGCTACTACCCTTGCCAACGCTTGAAGAGGACAGCGCACGTCTTAGTCATCATTGGGATTATATTTATGAGCCTGAAGCGCAAGAGATATTAAATACGCTGTTGGCTCGTTATATGGAATTACAAATTTACCAAGCAGTCGTAGAAAACATAGCTAGTGAACAAGCGGCAAAAATGTTAGCAATGAAAAATGCAACCAGCAATGCCGGTGAATTAATTAAAGATCTACAGTTGCTTTATAACAAAGTCCGACAAGCTGCAATTACCCAAGAGTTAGCAGAAATTGTTGGTGGCGCGGCAGCTTTATAAGAGGATTACAAAATGATTACAGGTACAGTTGTTGAAATTATTGGTGGTGTGGTAAATATTGAATTTCCACGTGATGCAGTGCCCAACGTATACGACGCATTGAAAGAAGTAGACGCTAGTGGCTCCCTGGATTCGGGTTTAACCTTTGAGGTGCAACAGCAGTTAGGGGATGGAGTGGTACGTACCATTGCTATGGGTACAACCGACGGTTTAAAGCGGGGTATTAAAGTTGGTAATACCGGTGAACCCATCCGTGTTCCTGTTGGCGATAAAACAGCCGGTCGTATTATGGATGTTTTGGGCAACCCAATTGATGAAAAAGGGCCAATAGGTGCTGAAGAAACGCGCTCTATTCATGGCAAACCTCCCGCTTTTAACGAATTAGCGAACAACACCGATACACTTGAAACGGGTATTAAGGTTATTGACTTGTTTTGTCCTTTTGCAAAAGGCGGAAAAGTTGGTCTTTTTGGTGGCGCTGGTGTGGGTAAAACGGTCAACATGATGGAGTTAATTCGTAATATTGCCGTTGAGCACAGTGGTAATTCGGTATTTGCCGGCGTTGGTGAACGTACTCGTGAAGGAAACGATTTTTATCATGAAATGAGAGAGTCTAATGTTCTTGATAAAGTTTCTTTAGTTTATGGTCAGATGAATGAGCCACCTGGAAATCGTTTACGTGTAGCTTTAACAGGCTTAACAATGGCTGAAAAATTTCGTGACGAAGGCCGTGATGTATTGTTATTCATTGACAATATTTATCGCTACACTCTAGCCGGTGTTGAAGTATCCGCATTATTGGGTCGTATGCCCTCGGCTGTAGGTTATCAACCTACTTTGGCAGAGGAAATGGGGATGTTACAAGAGCGTATCACCTCAACAAAGACGGGTTCTATCACCTCGATACAAGCGGTTTATGTACCAGCGGACGATTTAACCGATCCTTCTCCGGCTACGACCTTCGCGCATTTGGATGCAACGGTTGTATTGTCGCGGCAAATTGCGGAGTTAGGTATTTATCCAGCGGTCGATCCTCTTGATTCTACTTCACGTCAATTAGATCCCCTAGTTGTTGGTCAAGAGCATTACGACACTGCACGTCGCGTTCAACAAACTCTACAACGCTACAAAGAATTAAAAGATATTATCGCGATTTTAGGGATGGACGAGTTATCAGAAGAAGATAAATTGGTTGTAACACGCGCTCGTAAAATCCAACGATTTTTATCGCAACCATTCTTTGTTGCTGAAGTATTTACCGGCGCACCGGGAAAGTATGTTCCATTGAAAGAGACCATTAAAGGCTTTAAATCAATTTTAGCCGGCGAATGCGATCATTTACCTGAGCAAGCATTCTACATGGTGGGAACTATTGATGAAGCCATTGAGAAAGCTACAACTTTATGAGGCAAGATACTATGGCAATAACAACTCATTTAGACATTGTTAGTGCGGATCAGGAAATTTTTTCAGGTTTAGTTGAGATGGTGGTCGCTACGGGCGAGTTAGGAGAGCTTGGTATCGTTCCAGGTCATGCCCCCTTGCTTACCTTAATTAAACCCGGTGAAATTAGGGTGACGCTTGCTGGTGGTCATAAGGATATTTACTACGTCTCAGGCGGAATGCTTGAAGTACAACCGTATAAAGTCACTATCTTAGCTGATGTGGTTGAACGAGGCGAAGATCTTGATGAGGATGCGGCGCTGGCAGCAAAAGCACGTGCGCAAGAGGCCATTGCGAGCAAAGGTTCAGAAGTTGATTACGCTATGGCGTATGCAGAACTGGCACGGGCAGTTGCACAGCTTCGCGCGCTTCAAAAGATTAAACACCGTCGCTAGATTCAGTCGAGCGCTTTAGGTTAACAAGCCTGAATTACTACCCAAGTTTGTTAACCTAACTCAACAATACCGCTTTTATTAAGCAATTTTAGATAGCTTTTAATACGTCTTGAAATAACGCTCTAAATTCGTCAATTCCTACACTTAAAACCATTTTATTCCTGTAAAATATTCTAAATAATGGTATACTATTTTTCCTAAAAAATATTTAACAAGCTTTTAAGAGGATGGTTTATGACTGTTGATACACACGATGATTCGACTACAGAAACTGCATCCTCATCACCGACTTCCTTACCCAGCTATGATTCTTCTAATATTAAGGTTCTTAAAGGTCTAGATGCGGTTCGTAAAAGGCCAGGCATGTACATCGGAAACACCGATGATGGCACCGGTTTGCATCATACGGTATTTGAGGTGGTTGATAATTCAATCGATGAATCCTTGGCCGGCTACTGCACAGCAATTACGGTTAAGATACATGCAGACGAATCGATAAGCGTTAAAGATAACGGCCGTGGCATCCCCGTTGATATTCACCAAGAAGAAGGGCGTTCAGCGGCTGAAGTTATCATGACCGTATTGCATGCTGGTGGTAAATTCGACGATAACTCCTACAAGGTATCCGGCGGGCTGCACGGTGTTGGTATTTCAGTAGTTAATGCCTTATCGAAGGAATTGCATCTTACCATCTGCCGTAACGGGCACCGATACGAACAAACTTATCGCAACGGGGTGCCAGACGCACCCTTGAAAATTACCGGAGATACGTCTGAGACCGGTACTCAAATTTGGTACAAGCCCAGTGAAGAAACCTTCGCCAATATCGAATTTATTTGGGAGGTTCTGGCTAAACGATTACGTGAGCTGTCCTTTTTAAATTCTGGTGTGTGCATTAATCTTTATGACGAACGTACAGAGGTGTCCGAAACCTTTCATTACGAAGGGGGAATTAAAGCCTTCGTTGACTATTTAAACCGTACAAAAACAGCAGTAACGCCTACGGTCTTTACGGTTTGTGGCGAAAAAGATGGGATTGGAGTGGAGTTAGCGCTGCAATGGAACGATTCCTTTCAAGAAAATGTGTACTGTTTTACAAACAATATCCCGCAACGCGATGGCGGCACTCATCTTGCCGGTTTTAGAGCAGCCTTAACCCGCACCTTAAATACCTATATTGAAAAAGAAGGCTTGGCTAAAAAAGCTAAGCTTGCAACCACAGGCGACGATGCGCGCGAAGGGTTGACTGCCGTTTTATCAGTAAAAGTTCCAGACCCTAAGTTTTCCTCTCAAACCAAAGATAAGTTGGTTTCCTCAGAAGTGAAGTCCGCAGTAGAATCTTTAGTTGCTGAAAAAATGAATGATTTTCTATTAGAAAATCCAGCTATTGCCAAACTTATTGTCGTTAAAATGTTTGAGGCAGCGCGCGCGCGCGATGCGGCTCGACGCGCACGGGACATGGTTCGTCGGAAAGGGGCATTGGATATTGCCGGTTTGCCTGGCAAGCTTGCCGACTGTCAAGAAAAAGATCCGGCGCGCTCGGAGGTATACATTGTTGAGGGCGATTCTGCAGGCGGCTCTGCCAAACAAGGCCGTGATCGTCGTTTTCAAGCGATTCTTCCCTTGCGAGGAAAAATTCTTAACGTTGAAAAAGCCCGCTTTGATAAGATGTTGGCCTCGCAGGAAGTTGCTACCTTAATCACAGCTTTAGGCTGTGGTATTGGTGCTGATGAATACAACCCTGACAAAGTTCGCTACCACCGCATTATTATCATGACCGATGCCGACGTAGACGGCTCGCATATCCGTACCCTGTTGCTTACTTTTTTTTACCGTCAAATGCCCGAGCTTATTCAGCGGGGTTATATTTATATAGCGCAACCACCGCTGTATAAAGTTAAACGTGGCAAACAAGAGCAATACGTAAAGGATGATGAAGCTTTATACCAGTATCTTACCCAAAATGCCCTCGATGGAGCGGAGTTCTACCCATCAAAAGAGGTGCCAGCCATAACAAGCTTTGCTCTAGAGGAACTTGTGCTGCATGTACGTAGGGTAGAAAAGGTAATTAAAAGGCATTCGCATCGATACAATGCCCACGTGCTAGAACAAATGACGCATCTGCCAGTATTAAGCCTTGCTGATTTTTCTGAAGAGTCAATTATTAACGATTGGTCTAAAAAATTGCATATCGGCATGCAAAAAGCGAATAGCAAAACACATCTTTATCGCGTTGAGCCTGTATTTAACTTGGAATCACAGCGCTATTTGCCGCAAATTATCATTACCCAGCATGGGCTCGAAATGAAAACAACCCTTAATGCTGAGTTTTTTGCATCAAAGGATTATAAAGATATTGTGGATTTGCGAACCAAACTAACGGCTTTGATGGAAGACGGCGCCTACGTTAGGCGGGGTGACAAAACGCAACCCGTTTCCAGTTTTGAGCACGCGTTAAATTGGTTAATGGACGAAGCTAAACGGGGACAATCGATCCAACGCTATAAAGGTCTTGGTGAAATGAATCCGGAGCAATTATGGGAAACCACCATGGATCCAGACGTCCGGCGCATGCTGCAAGTGAGTATTGCCGACGCGGCTGAAGCAGACCAAATTTTTGCGACACTTATGGGCGACAACGTAGAGCCTCGGCGAGAATTTATTGAGCTCAATGCATTACGCGCTGAAAATATTGATGTGTAGCAATAACGCTTGCTTTTGTATGAGTAGTGACGACTCTTATAAGGAGCTAGCTGCAGGTATTCTTAGCAATTTACCAGGTTATTAATTATAACTCTCCGTTTTGACAGTTTTAAATAATCAATAAAGCGCGGTTGCAATTGACATCCTAAGCCAAAGTGCGGCGTCTTGTTTGTGGCCTTAAGAAATGCGCTAGTGCAATGGCAGATATGCTTACAGCGACGGCTTCAGCCCGTCGTATTTTCTGGGCATGATTCGACTAGGTTGAAGTCAAATAAGGATAGTTTCAATCGCTTGTTTGTATTTATACCAACGGCAATCCATGCCACCATTTCTTGTCTTTGAATTTTTAGCTCTTAGAGGATGTTGTGCTCACCTACTTCCTCGAATTAACCCGGGGCTTCCCGGCATATACCTGGATTGACCCAATACTTGATTTATAGTGAATTAAAATTTAAACGATCCCCTGAAAAGCATGATCAATGGCCTGAGCTAATGTATCAAAATTAGCAATTTCATTCTTAATTTTCTTTTTTAAATTTGCCCAGCATTTTTCAATAGGATTTAAATCTGGTGAATAAGGGGGACGAAAGATCAAATCACAACCTGCGCCATTGATAATAGCAGCCGTTTCTGGGGATTTATGAAAAGCAGCATTATCCATTATAATGGTCTTACCACTTCCAATTTCAGGTAAGAGGAAATTACTGAGCCAGAAGTTGAATAAAACACCATCCATAGTGCCTTGATAGCAAATTGGGGCAACCAGAGTTTTATGGATTAACCCCGCTACAAAACTTTCTCTAGCGAAGCGTTTACCAGACCTCTCACCAATAACTGTTTGCCCTCTCTCACTCCATGCGTGCTCCCTGGATACAAAGCTATCTATGCCTGACTCATCAACGTATACGATACTTTCAGGGTTCAAATGCTCTATGATTTCAATATAATGTTCGCGTTTATTAGGGCACCGCTCCTTGTAGAGCGAAGTCTTTTTTTTCGAGTTATTTTTAACCGCTTCAATGCTGCATGAATAGCAGGGGCGGTAACATTAAAGTGAGAGGCTATCTCATTTAAAAACGAATCAGGATGCTCTTTAATAAAGGCTTTTAACTTATCTGAATCTATTTTGTATGGGTTGTGTGGACGACCAGCACCTACCAGTTGTCCTGTTTGATGTCTCAATCTCTTCCATTGCTTAATTGTCGTTGTACCAACTGAAAATAATGTACTCGTAGATTCGATCGTAGCTCCTGAATCTATATGGAAAAGTACTTTTTCCCTAAAATCTAATGAATAAGTCATAGTCTAAAAGCACTAATTATAACAAACATTTAAGACTTTTTAAATTTTAATTAACTATACAACAAGACGTTGATAGCGCCATTGTTCTTTCGGTAAACTTGGTTGGCTAAATTATCACGACACTATGCGCAAGGTCTTGCTCTTTTTTGTGCCGGGCGTATTTTTCTTGTGGTGCATTGGCTTCAAATAGACTAATCCTTTTTCTACCGCGGGGTGCCGCGTACGCCGCTGTACTTAACAAATCATCAAATGTGTGTTTAAAGCAAGGCGGTAATCGAGAGTCCTGAGCGCAGGACCTAAGCATGTCTTTAAAGTCGCGCGTTGGCAATTGCTGGGAGAGTTCGTTGATAAGCAACTCAACCACCTCGGCTACACCGCCGTAAGTCGCCTGAAGAAGGGGTGTTACTCCATCCTTATCTGGCTTTTGAAGCAAATAAGCATAATAGTGTTGTGAAAGAGCTTGTTTATCAACCACCTGACGAAGCTCTCTAAAATACAATTTTATGGTGTTAATATTGGTTGTTTTTAAAACGCTGTGCAATGGCGTCGACCGGTCAGAACGTTCATCTACCAGTAAATCAGCGTAATCTTCGTAGGAAATTTTTTTAGCTTTTAAAGCGTGTTTTATTTCGCTAAAGTAATCGCTAGCAGTATGACCGTTTACGGCTTCCAGAGCACGATGAAGCCGCTCGCTCGTATACCGTGAAGGGCTTAATTGTCGCTCGACAGCACTTTGGGCTCTGACTAAGGCTATTTTATTGTATCGTGGGGTAACGAATCTTGAACAGGGTTTTTGTAATTCCTGGTGAATCACGACACTACCAACATCCCACTGACCATCGAGATTGTGCCGGGACATATATCGCTCAACTATCAATTTCATTTTTCCTTGGTTTGCAGCAGAGGAGTGACTCGACCGGCCAAAAATAATTTCTTTGGGTTTGTCTGTGGGATTAAATCCCTCTTGCAGCAGCATCTCTGCGGTGCGGTGATCGAGTCCATGCAAGTTAAGTACCCTCAGGGACAAATGGTTGCGTTTTATTTTTTTTAAAAAAAACGTTTTTACATCATCAAGAGACGTTAACGATTCTCGTGCGGATAATGGAAGCACACTAAAAAGCTGTTTTATAAGTGCGGGAGGAAGCTCAACGCGTTCTGCTATAGTTAGACATGCTGAAATTATTATAGTCCACTCTAAACGATTTTCGCGATAAGAACGAGGAAAAGTGAATTTAGCGCACAGTGCTGTAAACAGTTCCAAAACCAGCGGTGTTTTTAAGGGCATGGTTTCGATGGCCTGCAGTGTTTTGCTGGTATATGTAATACCTATAATGTCCGTGGAGGCATCGATTTTATAGATAAGAGCTCTTAAAAGGAGTTGCACGGCTTTGTGTTCAGGATTTAAATTCTGTACTCCATATACGGCGTTGCTTATATTTTGAGAAATAAGCTCATCGTTTGACGCTTCTATTTTTTGTGCAAGTGCTTCGGTAATCGTCCCTAAAAATAATTGATGCCAAAAGTAGAATTTTCTCGTACCCTTTACGCAGGAGATTCTGCATGAAAAAATCAAAATTTAGTGACAGTCAAATTATGTCGATCATCAAGCAAAGTGAAGCATGCGTACCTGTTCCAGAACTTTGTCGTGAACATGGCATGAGTTCAGCAACGTTTTATAAATGGCGTGCAAAATATGGTGGCCTGGACTTGCCGATGATGACCCGACTAAAAGAGCTCGAGTCTGAAAATGCCCGTTTGAAGAAGATGTACGCTGAAGAGCGCCTAAAATCTGAGATTCTTCGCGAGGTGCTTGAAAAAAAGTAGTTAAGCCATCCAGTCGAAAGCAGCTTGCACAGAAAGCCGTGCAGGAAAAATTTATCTCCGTACGGATGGCCTGTTGTTTATTTAGCATTAGTGAAACTTGCTATCGTTACCAATTGAAGCTGAATGATGAAAATGCTCATATTGCAGACTGGTTGTTGCGTTTGACTAAAAATAATCGCAATTGGGGTTTTGGCCTTTGTTTTTTATATTTGCGTAACGTTAAAGGTTACAAATGGAACCATAAGCGTGTTTATCGTATTTATAGAGAGCTCGAGCTGAATTTAAGAATCAAACCCAAAAAGCGGTTAATTAGGGAAAAGCCAGAGGCGCTAACGGTTCCTCAAGCAATAAACGAATGCTGGTCAATGGATTTTATGCATGATCAGTTACAAAACGGGCGTAGTTATCGTTTATTTAACGTGATTGATGACTTCAATCGAGAAGGCCTTACCATTGAAGCTGACTTCTCTTTGCCTGCTGAGCGTGTGATTAGGGCGCTTGATCAGGTTATTGAGTGGCGTGGTAAGCCTTTTCAGATACGTTGTGATAATGGACCTGAATATATCAGTCACTTGCTTACACAATGGGCTGAAAAACACAAAATAACGCTATTGTTTATTCAGCCAGGCAACCCACAACAAAATGCCTATGTTGAGCGTTATAACAGAACCGTACGATATGATTGGTTAAACCAGTATTTATTTAGTACGATCGAGGAAGTTCAGAATATGGCCACAAAATGGTTGTGGTCTTATAACAACGAACGGCCTAACATGGCAATTGGAGGTATACCGCCCAGACAAAAACTGAAATTAGTAGCTTAGTTTCTACTTTTAGCGTCAGTTAAAAATGGGGGGATTACCCTTCTAGTAGCGCCCGCACCGATTCAGATTCGGCGTCCATATTTTGTAAACTGTATAACGCATTACCGATGTTCTGAGCACTTAACAACGCGCAGGACGTTGTAATTTTTGGTGTCAGTGTTCGGAGCAGCGCGCGCACCGACTTAGATTCGGCGTCCATATTTTGTAACCCGTATAACGCATTACTTATGGTTCGAGCGTCTAACTCAGCGCGAGAATGTTCAATTTTTTTGGTCAGTGCTCGGAGTAACGCACGCACGCACGGGGACTTAGCATGCATGGATTTTAAGCCGTACAAGGAGCTACTAATATTTCGAGCTGTGAACGTTGCGTGGGAATTTTTAATTTTTTTGGTTAGCGCTCGGAGAAGACAACGCAGCGGTTCAGAGTCGGCGTGCATGTTTTGTAAGCCGTATAAAGCCGTGCTTATGGCCTGAGCGTCCCATGGTTTAGTTGACTCCTCAATTGTGTTCGCTAAGACGACGAGGAGTGCTTCAATGGGAGGGATTACGGGAACCCCTTTTAAACCTTTGAGGCATCGGGAAAAATCAATACAATTCCAATTATCTGCTTGGTAAAGGGAACTGGGGTTATTTTTAAGTAGCGTGGTTAATTTTTTAATATTCGTATCAAAACTAATAATTTGTGTGCGGCATTGCTCGTGATAAAAATCATTCAAAGGATAGTGCGGGTTATCCATCCATTCAGAAATTTTTCGTATGCTGCTAAAGTCAGGCGTCATATAAGTTTAAATGTTAGCTATAGTGATCTCATATAGTATAACAAGTAAATATTAAAGGCAATAATTTCTCCGATTAAGGTCGTCTAAAAAAATGTCGCTTAGCTTTTTTTCGCTACTATTAATTGGTGGACTCCCTAAAGACTCCCTATAAGTCAGTTCATTTTATGAGATAAAATAATGAGCTTTGTTTATTCGCGTACTATTAAGAAGCATATGCGCTGGTTGTATCCGTTTGAGTGACCAGAAGCTACGACCCTTGGTCTTAGCGGATTTTTAGAGTCGCTATAGTCGACTGATTAGTTGCTTACAGTAGTCTTACATTATCGTAGGAAAAAACCCGCTACTTACTCGCCTTGGCCTAAAGAAAAGACAATGGGTATAACCACAAAGTTCTTCTTTATAACACTTGACAAATTAATGCGAACAATTAAGATAGTTCAGAAAATTAACTGCATCGGATGCAGTGGCTTACGCAAACTAAAATGGTTGTCCGTGAGTAAGGATATCGCACTAAGCACTTAAAAAGGATTTTTAAATTGTTTTTACTTCTATCAAATATTGCTGCAGCTTATAAAAACGCTACTACACGACTCAAAAATTCTTCGGATACATTTTTAAAATTATTTTTCAATAGGTCTTTTTTACTGTACTTGCTGACGGCAAATAGCGTATTACTTTCAAGCTTTAGTGGCGCGCACGCTGCTACGACCGGGGTCTGGCAGCCTAATGCGAACGGTGGAAGTGCAAATGCCGGAGGCGTCACGGTTACCATGTCCACTTCTTTATTAACAGCAACGCCGTCAGCGGGTACATTAAACTCGGGTGGTAGTGCGAATTTTTGGACAAATCCTTACGGCAGCAGCGTAGCCGGCGCTCCTGCCTTGAGTTATGTTTTAGCCCCTGGTGGTGTAAACGGGACCGTTACTGTTACGTTTAGTCAACCGGTAAATAATCCGGTAATACATTTTGCGCGCCTAGGAGGTACTGCTTTGGGGGTGTTTCCTCAACGTCTATTTGGACCTCCTCAAGCGCGGCGCTCTCTCTTCTAGCCAATGCAAGCCCGCAATTTATTGTAAGCGGTAACAGATTTCAGCGGTTGTCGAATGTATCTGCTTCGGGTTCTGTGTGTGTGGCCGGCAGCAATACAAGTACGGCCTGTGGTTCCTTGCAATTTACGGGGAATGGAATTACGACCCTAAGCTTTCCTATCAGTTGGTCTAATAACGTTGCCTCGATTGGCGACGGAATGGATTTGGCGGTAAGTATTCCGGATACCACTGTGGCTGTACGCAAAATAACAACGGGTGCCGCCGGTGGGGCCTTTTCTTTCACGCAAACAAACTTAGCGTCCAATCCGGCGCCAATTACGACCACGCAAGTTGGAACAGCAACGCCGGCGGCACCTGCGGCAATTGCGGTAAATACTCTGGGCACAGCAATAACCTTAACCGAAGCATCGGTAGCAGGGTTTACACTCACGAGTGCGAGCTGTGTCGATACAAATAGCAGTGTAACGGGTAATCCTAGTGCCCCATTCGGAGTCTTAGCGGGCAATGTGTTAACTATTCCGGCGAGCAATGTGAAGTCGGCCGCTCGATTGGTATGTACGTTTACCAACGCTAAAATACCAACGGTTGCGGTGCAAAAAATAACGACCGGTGGTTTTGGTGGGTCGTTTGGCTTTAGCCAAACTAATTTAACCAGCAATCCCGGTGCAATAAGTACTACTGCGGCCAATACCGCGACTCCAGCCTCGCCTATTCCTATTGATGTTAGTTCTTTAAACACCAATGTAACCTTGACCGAGAGTGGTGTTGCTGGATATTTGTTAAGTTCGGCAAGTTGTACGGATACTAACAGCGCGGTTACAAACAATCCATCAACACCAATTGGTACTTTAGCCGGCAATGTATTAACCATCCCGGCTGCAAACATTAGAGCCGGTGCAACCTTTAATTGTGTTTTTAGTAACGCATTAAGACCTACGGTTTCGGTGCAAAAAATAACAACGGGTGGCGTAGGGGGGCCTTTTAGTTACACCCAAACGAATTTGAGTGCTTCGCCGGCGCCTATTACAACGACCACCGCAGGAACCGCAACGCCCAACGCTCCGACCGCCATCGCGGTTAATTCTTTGAATGCGAATGTCACGTTGACTGAAAATCTTGCTTCGGAATATTCCTTTAGCTCCGCCAGTTGTACGGATACAAATAATGCGGCCAGCGGTAATCCATCCGGGTCTATAGGCAGTGTATCCGGCAATACATTAACGATCCCTGTAGCCAATATACGGGCTGGGTCTAAATTTAACTGCGTGTTTACTAATAATTTTCAAAACGCGGCAATGACGGTGGAGAAAACGGTTGTTACGCCTTATAGCAGTACTGCCGGTAGTACCATTGCATACAATTTTAGCGTCGTTAATACGGGCAATGTTGCGATAAGCAGTATTGCGGTAACGGACTCAAAAATTACTGCTGTATCCTGCCCTGTAACGACTCTAGCGGCGGGTGAAGACACGGTTTGTACCGGTTCTTATGTTGTTACCCAAGCGGATGTTGATGCGGGTGAAATACGCAGTAATTCAACGGCGTCGGGGGCTGGACCTTCGGGCGCTGTCACCTCGCCAGTTATCAATAACAGCACAACTTTAACCAGTTCGCCGGCGTTAACTATAGGGAAAACAGCGGGCACAGCCACCGGCAATACCCCGGGGTCAAGCCTGCCTTATACCTTTCAAGTAACGAATACTGGAAACGTGACCATTACCGGTATTGTGGTTACCGATCCTAAACTCACAAGCTATACCTGCCCCGTTACGGCGCTTGCACCGGGTGACGGGGTTAGCTGTTCGGGCAGCTATACCTACACGCAAGCGGATGTGGATAATGGCCAAGTCAGCAGTAGCGCTAGAGCCTCGGGCACTCCTCCTACGGGTGGGGTAATTAACTCCGCTGGCGATTTAACTACCACCGTTATTTCGTCCACAGCCGCATTGTCGATGACCAAGTCCGCAAGCGCACCCTCCACTAACAGGGCAGGAGGCACGATAACGTATACCTATGTTATTCGAAATACCGGCAATGTAAGCGTTGGCAATTTATCCATAAGCGATCCTAAATTGACTAGTTTTAGCTGCCCTGTAACAAGCTTAGCGTTCAATGAAACAACAACGTGCACCGGTTCGTATACTCTTTCACAAAATGATGTGAATGCCGGAAGTGTGAGCAGCGCCGCAACAACGACAGGAACCTCGCCAACTAGCAGCCCTGTTTCCACATCCTCTGACTCAACAACGGTTGCCATCCCGTCTTTACCGGAGATAGTAATTGATAAGACCGCGGGCGTTTTATCGGGAAATCAAGCGGGTAGTACGCTCCCTTATACCTTTATCTTAAGAAACACAGGCAATGTAACCCTGTCCGATTTAGCGGTTACCGACCCTAAATTGAGTGCTTATACTTGTCCGGTTGCGACCTTAGAGCCGAACGGCACAACAACCTGTAACGGGTCGTACACCCTGGTTCAAAGTGATATTGATGCCGGAAGTATCGCAAGTTTTGCTACGGCCTTTGGCACACCGCCTGTTGGAGCGGCTGTTTCTTCGTCATCCGATACGACGACAACGCCCGTTCCCTCATCGCCGGCTTTAGCGCTCAATAAAACAGTGAACTCGCTGTCAGGAAATACCGCGGGAAGTGTTGTTTCCTATACTTTTACAATAGAAAATACAGGGAATGTGAGCGTTACAAATCTAGTGGTTTCCGACCCCAAACTTAGTACGTATAATTGCCCGGTCACCGCATTAAGCCCTAATGCTACGACCACCTGCACCGGCTCCTATACCCTCACCCAAGCGGATGTGAACGCAGGCACGTTAACCAGCTCTGCTACAGGCTCAGCAACACCGCCGACAGGCCCGGTGGTGTCGTCGGCGCCGAGCTCAACAACGACTACAATTACCTCCGCACCGGCCCTAACCATTGATAAAACGGCAGGCATGCTCTCCGGTACAACGGCCGGCAGCACCCTTGCGTACAGCTTTGTTCTTAGTAATACCGGTAATGTAACGCTTAATGCGCTATCCATTTCGGACCCAAAGCTTAGTAGTTACAGTTGCCCGGTTACAAGCCTTGCTCCCAACAGCACAACTTCGTGCACCGGATCGTACACCCTCACCCAGGCCGATGTTGACAGTGGCGAAATAACGAGTGCTGCAACGGCTTTAGGTACGTCACCATCAAATAATACCGTTTCTGCATTATCTGGCTCCACAACAAGGGCAATTAGCGCATCCCCGGCGTTAACTATCGATAAATCAGCGGGGTCACCATCCGGATTTAGCGCCGGGAGTACCATCCCTTATACCTTTACTATCAGGAATACTGGTAATGTTAGCGTGAGCAATCTGATTATTGAGGACCCGAAGCTAACAACGTATAACTGCCCATCAACCGCATTAACGCCCGAGGTCAGTGTTGTCTGCAATGGTTCGTATATTTTGACGCAAATGGATGTGGACGCCGGTAGTGTATCAAGTGCGGCAACCGCCTCAGGAAGGGCGCCCTCCGGTGCGAGCGTATCCTCGCCACCGGATTCAACGACCACGCCCATTAATGCGTCCCCAACGATTTCAATTAATAAAACGGCTAATCCACCATCAGGAAATAACGTTGGTGACACCGTTGCTTATACCTTCGACATTACAAACTCAGGGAATGTGACCTTAAGCGGAATTGTGATTACCGACCGCAAGCTAACAACGTATAACTGCCCGACAACAACCTTAACGGCGGGCGCGACAATTACCTGCACGGGTAGTTACATCTTTACCCAAGCGGATGTTGATGCGGGTAGTGTTAATAGTTCAGCAACGGTAATGGGCACCCCGCCCACAGGTCCTAATGCGAGTGCTGTCTCAAATATTACGTCTACAAATATAAATCGTTCACCGGCAATTGCCATAGGAAAAACGGCAGGTACCGCTACAGGGAATACCGTTGGCAGTACAATTCCGTACACTTTTGTTGTGCAAAATACCGGTAATGTAAGCCTAACGAGCATCGCCATCAATGATGCGAAATTAAGCAGCTACAATTGCCCGGTAACGACGCTTGCGGCTAATGCTAGCATTAACTGTAGCGGCTCGTACACTTTGACGCAGGCCGATATTGATGCCGGAGAGGTTTCGAGTAGCGCGGAGGTAGTTGCCACCTCGCCCAGCGGCGCCACGACCAGCAACACCTCCAATCAGTCTACTACCCCCATAACCCGCTCTGCAGCATTTAGCGTTGATAAAATTGCGGGGACGCCTTCAGGCAGTACGGCTAATAGCACCATTGATTATACCTTTAACGTAGTTAATACAGGGAATGTTAGTTTAACGAATATTAGTATTGATGATCCGCGTGTTATCGTTACCTGTCCGGTAACAAGCCTTGCACCGGATGCGGACACTACTTGCAGCGGAACCTACGTTATTACTCAAAACGATGTGGATGCAGGACGCGTAGAAAGTGCTGCTGCAATCGCCTCAGCGCAACCACCTGCAGGGAACGAAATTACCCAGTTAACAAACGCTACCACCACAACTCTTACGGGTTTTCCAGCATTAACGGTTGATAAAGTTGCGGGAGCGCCTTCTGGGAGTACCGCAGGAAGTACTATCGATTACACCTTTAATGTGGTCAATACCGGAAATGTGACCTTAACGAACATTGCCGTAGCGGATCCTAAAGTTACGGTTTCGTGTCCGGAAACAAGCCTCGCTCCCGGAGCAACGGCTGTGTGTACAGGCACCTATACAATGACCCAAAGAGACGTGAACGCAGGAAACGTTAATAGTGGTTCAGCAACCGCATCCGGTATATCGCCTATGAACCAAACCGTAACAAACTCCTCAAACTCCACAGCAACACCTATCAGTGCATCGCCAGCATTTACTATTGATAAAGTGGCCAGTAGTCCAAGCGGCACCACGGCGGGTAATACAATTACCTATACCTTCGATGTGGTTAACACCGGTAATGTTAGCCTAACCGACCTTAATATAACAGATCCCGATGTTACGGTTACGTGCCCAACAACCAATCTAGCGCCAAATGCGAGCACGGTTTGTACCGGTAACTACACCATTACACAAAGCGACGTTAATTCAGGAGCTGTTAATTCTGGCTCCGCTTCGGCTGTTGCTAATCCGCCTACAGGCATGGCCATAACCCGTACGTCTAATACAACCACCACAGTAATTGCGGGGGACCCGGCTTTAACAATTAATAAAAAAGCAGGTACTCCCTCCGGTCAATCGGTTGGAAGTACGATTCCATACAGTTATACCGTGGTAAATACCGGCAATCTAAGCCTAACGAATATAAGTGTTTCGGACCCCGATGTGGTCGTTTCTTGCCCGACAACTGCCTTAGAGCCGAATACAACGGTGGTCTGCACCGGTACCTACACCATCACTCAGGCGGATGTTAATGCAAATGCGGTTAACAGCGGTCCGGCAGCGGTATCCGGTACACCACCCTCGGGGCCGCCGGTATCGGCTGTTTCCAATTCAACCACAACCGCCGTAATTTCAAACCCGTCCCTGAGCATTGTAAAAACTGCGGGAGCACCATCAGCAACCACGGCAGGCGGAACTATTTTGTACAGTTTCCTAGTAACCAACATCGGAGATGTACCTCTGTCGGGTATTTCAATAACGAATAATCCAACGGGAACAGTTTCTTGCCCGACAACAAGTTTAGCTATCGGTCAGGCAATAACCTGCACACAAACCTATACCATTACTCAAGCGAATATTAACGCCGGTCAAATAGTCGGTGCGGCAACGGTAGTGGCTCAGGCCCCCCCAGGCCAAATAATATCGGCTCAAGCCAACTTCACGACAACCTCTGTTGCCTTTGATTCGGTGCAGTTGACAAGAACCGCCGATATCAAGAGCTTTTCGCTACCTGGTACAGTCGCAACGTTTACGTATACGATTACAAACTCCGGCAATAGTACGCTTAATAATATAGTAGTAACGGACTCAAAAATTGCGAATGTTAGCTGCCCTTCGACCGTACTTGCAGCAAGTGAAGTTTTGGTTTGTACGGCGCAGTACACAACTACCGCGGCGGATTTGCGCACGGGCGGCATTAGTAGTGTTGCGTCTATTAGAGCCCTAGGTTTTAACCAGGTAGCCGTATTATCCGAAGCCACACTGACCATAGGTTTTGATCCTGATGTTATTAGAAAGAAAACCCTCGAAGCGATTAATGCTTTCCTAGGAGCAAGGGCGCAAGTGATATTAGCAAACCAGCCCGATCGCGCACGGATAGTCAATCGTTTAGCTAAAAAACCGCACCAGTGTTCAAATGCACCTACAGGAAGCATTGTTCCGAGTCTGAATAATTTAAATATTAACGCCTCAATCAGCTCTAATGACTTTTGTATGAACACGCATAACTTCGATTTTTGGTCCGAGATTCATGGCGGTTATTTTAGACAAAATACCTTGGACTTTAAAAATCAAGGAGCCTTTAATGTAGCCTATTTCGGTTTGGATTATTTAATAAACGAAAAAGTGGTCGTTGGGGTGGTCGCTGAAAATGACTACCTTACTCAAAATAATAGTTTTGAAGTGAATCACGCCCATGGATCAGGCTGGCTGGTAGGGCCTTATTTGAGCGCTCGAATTACTGATAAATTGTACCTGCATACACGAGCCGGATGGGGAAAATCCAGCAACAGTTTAGAACTTCTCGGATTGTATAAAGATAAGTTTGACACCAATCGACGTTTGTATAATGCCGAGTTAACCGGTGATTGGAGTCTGCGTAGACTCCAGGTTACCCCGGCTGTTGGCTTCACGTATTACACTGAAACCCAAAACTCATTTATCGATACGATGAATATTTATATCCCAGGTCAAGGCATAAATTTAGGCCAGCTTAACATCGGCCCCGAACTGTCGTACGCCTTTTTAACAACACGGTTGCAAAAGCTTAAATGGCGACTGTCTTTACAGGGGCTGTATAATTTTGATGGCTCCAATGCCGCACAAAAACAATTTAACACCATTATTAACGGCTTATCGGCCAGGGTTAAATTCAGCGCAGATATGATACTTTTATCTGGTGCGTCTATTTCACCCTCTATTCAATTTGATGGTTTAGGCCGAAATCAACTGTCTTCGATACAGGGATTGCTGCAAATAAGCATCCCCTTAGACGGAGGGTTAGCGTCCAGTAGTGCGGGACGCGCAGATGCGGCAAAAAGAGGAGTAGCTTTAAGTTAAATCGGTGTTTTTAGAGCGCGGTTATCACGCAAATAGCTGTGGAAAATTCTTGTGATGCTTATTCCGCTGGCTTCGCATCTTCTGTAAGTTTTGAATCAATATAACGCGGATTTTGTCCGGCATTGGTGCCGCATTCAAGATGCCAAACCATCGCCCAATTATACAGGTTCTAAAGGTCCTATTTTTTTGTGCATAAAATATCGAGCATGGTTTTCTGGACAATGGTCTAACGTGCCAAAAATTTGAAACCCCTGCTTGAGATAGAAGTCTTTTGCCTGCCAATCAAAGGTATCCAGATGCATTAAACAGGCGCCTTGTTCACAGGCTTTGGTTTCAACATGGTGTAGCAGTTGAGTGGCTAATTGTTGGTTCCGGTATTTTTTTTCCACGAACAGGACGTCAATATACACTATCCCCCAGCAGTACAGTAAGGAGTTGATACCCGCTATTACTTGGTTGTGGTCGTTTCTAATATGATAATTAAGGGCTATAAAATCCGGATGTTGGGTAAATGGAGCGTTGCGCTTATTGAAAGCTATAAGTTTCTGCTCAATTAAATCACTGGTAGAGGTATTGCTGGGTATAATGATAATTTGCTCAAGTCCTAGTAATACTGTAAATAGGGTGTTTGCAATAAAGATTAATAGGCAAAAGCCAGGTTTGCGAACCACGGTGAAGTCTATTAAACTTCCCCAATGGTGCCGAGAAGAGGATTTGAACCTCCACGGGGTTGCCCCCACTAGCACCTGAAGCTAGCGTGTCTACCATTTCACCACCTCGGCCTTGCCCCGGTAAAGTACTTAAGATTTTGAGGTCTGTCAAGCAATGCATTTTTTAGATATTGTCGATAAAGCACTGAATGGTTTTTTTGCGCTAATGCCCCGGAAAAAACCGTCCGGCCAACAAAAATCAATTCGAGTTATAGCCCACCGTGGGGCGCACAATAACAAAACCGCGTGTAAAGAAAATACTATGCAAGCAATAGCCTTGGCGATAGAGCTTGGTTGCTGGGGAGTTGAAATTGATATACACACAACAGCAGACGATCAATTAGTCGTGATACACGACGCCACCTTAGATAGATTGTGGCGTGTGAACAAACGGGTTTGTGAACTAAGTTTGCAAAGCCTAAAAGAATTGGTTCCCGAAGTACCTAGCCTGACTGAGGTCATTAACGCCTTTGCTAAAAAAATTCATCTGTTTATTGAAGTAAAGCATCCATTCACCGGCGACGCTGTTTTGACGCAGACTTTGCAGTCGTTAGAGCCAGAAAAAGACTTTCACATCATTTGTTTAGAAGAGCCGGTGCTAAATCGACTCAGTAGTTTTAGCCTCGCCAGTCGTTTATTAGTAGCGGATGCGCACAATACGGGCCAGTTTTGCAGCTTGAGTTTAGAAAAAAACTACGGCGGTGTTCTAGGACACTACCTGCTGCTAACGTCTGCAAAAGTCCATCGTTTACAGCAAGCAGGACAGGCCGTTGGCGTAGGTTTTGTCGACTCCAAAAGAAGTTTATACCGAGAAGTTAATCGCGAAATATCGTGGTTATTTACTAATAACGCGCGCCAAATAACGCAGTGTATAAAAACGCTTGCCAACTAGCGGACGCGCAATAGGCGAGGTTGTAAAAAATGTAACGGTAATCTTTTATTAACTGCAAAGTTTAAGCCGTTAAAGTGGGCGAATAGTGGCGTACTCAATAACTCTAATTTTTAACAACCTCTTTTTGAAAATTGGGTCTTTTAATCTGTTTTGCGCGTAAAATGAAGCATTTATACCACCCGTACCGTTAAACCGTGTTGGAAGCCTAAGATTTAAGAGGCCCTAATTTTATCCAAATAGCTAACGGTTCAAATAAGCCGTATAATATGGCTAAAATATAACCATAAAAGATTTATATGAGTAAGTACGACGAGCTAAGAGCGCTTATTGACCATCAAGATACCGCGGTTCTCATGGCGTTTATCGCGGCCAATCCCGAGCTTAATTACACCCGCATAAGTCCTAATGGTGCTTCGGCTTTGTGGTGGGCGTTAATGCCCCCGAGAGGGGTGGCTGTATCCGTTGAGCTTGTGCAGGGGCTGCTTAACTACATCAAAAACGATGGCAATTTTCTGTGCAACCCAACGCAGGCTTTTGCTAGCTTTGCTAGACCTATTGATTATATAAAAGCTGTTGATTATTTACATAAATTATCGGCGCTTCGAGACGCGTTACGCGCTGCTGAAACCAGGTATGTTGCTCCAGTAGTTGCCCAACGCGGCTTGGCGGCCTTTGCTCTGGATCGCCAAAGTTCGCACAGTCCGTTAATAACCCCTATTGTCCATGCGAATATTGCGCGCCTTTACGGTCATTACGTTCAAGATAAGAGTCGCGCTCTTGATGCGGAGCTCTGCGCTCGCAGCCAAATGGAAATTAGGGCGTTTATTGACGGCGGCCTTTCTTTTTCCGAGGAAAAACGGGAGCAAATAAAGCAGGGCCTGGACTTCTGTTACAACAGCACCCGCGTATTTGCCGTTCGCGACGCGTCGATTAAAGAGGACCCTGAGTGGGCTTTAAGCCTTGCTCAATTGCTAACGCTCAACTGGCTTGCTGCCAATGAACGCGATGGTCGGCTACTGCCGTCTAGTATTGGTGAAAGCGGAGCTAAAGACCCTGATTCGGGTTCGCTCAGCAGAAGAAAAGCGGTCCTTGACAGCTTATTTGATATTGCTACGGCTTATGGTGAAGGCGGTGTTTCTTGTGCGGCCGGTGCCTTTGCGCGCTTTGGGTTAAGCTTGGCCGAGCAACATGCTCTAGTGCACGGCTCAGACAGAGGACAACGCCTTACGGGCTTAGAGGCAAGGCGCGCGATTACGCAGGCCTTAAGCGCGGCTCTAAAGCGTTTGTCCGAAGCGCGCTACATGGCGGTAATTCGCTATGTAGTAATTGCAGCGCCAAATTTTGATGATGAGAAAGAATACACCACGTTTATTCAGCAAGTGCAGCCTTCGTTGCGCGCAGAGCTTGCTGCGATGAATGTTGACCCACAGGAAATAGAGTCTAGTCTTGCGGTACTCGAAGACGGCGTGTATCCGCTTGCCTGTGATGCGCGCAGTTTTATGCTGCAAGAGCTCCTTCATTTTTTTGAAAAAAGCAGCCTTTCTTTAGCGCTTTTTTACCAAGCAATTCCGGTTGCGTCTTTAATCAACGAAGCGATAACCGTAATAAGTACGGCGCTTACAAAAAACGCCTCTTTCACCGCATGGCTTGAGCACTCACAGGTTAGAGTCGCGGATAAAGAGCGCGGCGCCTTGATAACCTATTTTATCAACGAATGGCTTAGAGACATTCGATTGCAGGATGCGCCTTTTCCTCTCAGTACTTGTGTTAACCCATTATCGGCGATGTATACCGACTGCGACGTTCTAAAAGCCTCGTTTAAAGCGTTTGTACAACCCCTTCTTTTTGCGGCTCAATTTGCGGTTAAAAAACCCGAGCTCATAGAGCGCAACCCGATACAGGAGCGGTGGCTTAATAGCCTAGCACGCCAGGATATTATTGCGCTGATGGGCGCGGTTTATGCAAAAAATAATAAAATTTTTATGGATTTTACCGATGAGACCATGAAGGCCATGCTCTTAGAAGCCTTGCAGCAGGGTGTCACGGCGCATTTATCGCTTGAAAAGTTGTGTTTTAAAAATCAAGATTTAAGGGCTTTTGATTTTACTGATACTAATTTAAACGGCGTTAGTTTTGAACGCTGTCAGCTTCCTGTTGCCGGCCTTAATCTTACCTGTACGGATGTCCGGCTTAGGGAGTGCAGCATTCCTAACTACCCTAATCAAAACGAGAGTTCAGGCGACTTATTCTCTTTGTTTAAAAAATATTATCAGCACATAGAGTCGGGCTTAATGTTGCAGTTTTTTATACAAAATGCGGATACGGGTTTTTTTAAAATGGTAGACGCAGTAGACGAAATGACTTTAACGGTTGCTGCACGCCGCGGAGATACAACATACCTTGAGGTGCTCTTAGGTAACGAATATTGCTCAGAAGATGTTTTTAATGCGCAAGACGAGAGTGGTCGCAGTGCTATAGTGCTTGCTGCGGTCTTCGGACATACAGAATGTCTTAAATTGCTATTAACTCACAAACATTGCTCAGCAAATGTTTTTAATGCGCAAAACAGTTTTGGTCGTAATGCTGTAATGATTGCTACGGCCAAAGGGTATACAGCATCCCTTGAGGTGCTCTTAGCTCACGAATATTGCTCAGAAGATGTTTTTAATGCGCAAGACGAGAGTGGTCGCAGTGCTATAGTGCTTGCTGCGGTCTTCGGACATACAGAATGTCTTAAATTGCTATTAACTCACAAACATTGCTCAGCAAATGTTTTTAATGCACAAAACAGTTTTGGTCGTAATGCTGTAATGATTGCTACGGTCAAAGGGTATACAGCATCCCTTGAGGTGCTCTTAGCTCACGAATATTGCTCAGAAGATGTTTTAAATGCGCGAAATATTTTGGGTCAAAACGCGTTAGTGATTGCTGCTGAAGAAGGACATACAGCATGTCTTGAAATGTTATTGGCTCACAAACATTGCTCAGCAAATGTTTTTAATGCGCAAAACAGTTTTGGTCGTAATGCTGTAATGATTGCTACGGCCAAAGGGTATACAGCATCCCTTGAAGTGCTCTTAGCTCACGAATATTGCTCAGAAGATGTTTTAAATGCGCGAAATATTTGGGGTCAAAACGCGTTATTGATTGCTGCTGAAGAAGGACATACAGCATGTCTTGAAATGTTATTGGCTCACAAACATTGCTCAGCAAATGTTTTTAATGCGCTAAACAGTCTTGGTCGCAATGCTGTAATGATTGCTACGGTCAAAGGGTATACAGCATCCCTTGAGGTGCTCTTAGCTCACGAATATTGCTCAGAAGATGTTTTAAATGCGCGAAATATTTTGGGTCAAAACGCGTTAGTGATTGCTGCTGAAGAAGGACATACAGCATGTCTTGAAATGTTATTGGCTCACAAACATTGCTCAGCAAATGTTTTTAATGCGCAAAACAGTTTTGGTCGTAATGCTGTAATGATTGCTACGGCCAAAGGGTATACAGCATCCCTTGAGGTGCTCTTAGCTCACGAATATTGCTCAGAAGATGTTTTAAATGCGCGAGAGATTTGGGGTCAAAACGCGTTATGGATTGCTGCTGAAGTAGGACATACAGCATGTCTTGAAATGTTATTGGCTCACAAACATTGCTCAGCGGATTTTTTTAATCAGCAAAATAATCTTGATTGCAGTGTTTTAATGATTGCCGCACGCAAAGGACACGCAGCATGCCTTAAAGCGCTTTTAGTTCACGCGCATTGCTCAACAGGCCTCGTTAATAGAAAAAACCAATTTTTTTATAGTCAGAGCGCGTTAATGGTTGCTGCTATGTTCGGGCATACAGAATGCCTGAGGGTGTTGCTAGCCAGTAAACACTGCTCGACGGATGCTTTTAATGCGAAAAATTACGATGGTGATAGTGCTTTAATGCTTGCTGCTAAAGGAAGACATAAAAATTGCGTGAGTGCGCTGTTAATCAGCGAGCACTTTACAAAAGCTGCTTTAAAGACAGAAAGCTATATTGGTGCCAGAAAGACAATGTTTATCAGAAGTAATAAATCTTGCGGTTACAATCTTGCGCAAAAAGCTGGCGGAAAAAGATTCGCGTCACAAAATAAGACCAATGTCTGCACTATCAGCATGATGCTTTTAGCAGGCTTGGTATCGGCATCAGGAATAGCGGCTATTGCCATTGCCTTTACGGTGCTAAACGCGATGACTCTTGGCACGGTGGGAACGACAATAGCGTGTGTTGGTGTTGGTGTTGGTGTTGCTGTTGCTGTCGCTTTGGCGGGACTGGGTGTTTTTTCTGCCAGTTGCAGTAAGGGTTTTCGTGGAAAGTTGGATATTGATTCGACATTAAATAGCAATTCTTTTTTTAGTTTTTAATGCAGACTGGTTGGAAAACAGGATTTTATTGCAAAAATTTCATCGAGTATAAACAGCACAGCCCGTTACTCAAAAATTTTCGCAATTTTTCTAATAAGGCGTTTAACGAATAATTGCTATCGGTGGTTCAAGGCATTAAAAAAGAGCTAGACACGTGCGGCGGTTACTATAACAATGGCCAAGCTTATCAAGGTAAAGCGGTCTGTAAAAAAAAACATAAAAAATTGCAACCGATGATAAACAGTTTTGAACAGCGCGCAGTTTAGCGTGAATTTGAACCGAGAGATGCTTTTGGATGCTGATTAAGCAAGACCTCTTGCATCGGGGTTTGATTGGTTATTGTTGGTTTGCTTTGTTTTAATTAAAATCACCAGGTTATGATGCATCATTTAATGTCACTTAAAGTAAAAGGATACGCAAACGCGGTGATTAAAGCGCTGTACGAGTACAGTGTTGGGGTATTGCTGTTTGGGAGTTTTTTTTTCAGTGTTATAAGTCCTGCATCTATTGCGAAGCCTATTGAAATTTTATTAGGGACAACTCTTTCTCTTAAAGCAATTGCTTTGTATTTAGTTGTTTTAAACATAACTTTTATTGTTCTATTTAGTTGCCAAAAAAAAATGGTTTTCAACCAGGATTTTGAAAGTTTTGTTCAAACATTTCCAATTAGTAAAGCGGCCGATCGCCTCGCTTCGATCTCTGTTTTATTTGTAAGCAATCATTTTTTATGGTTTTTTCTTTTATTAGGGTCCTATCTAGCTTTTTGCTTTGAATCGAAAGTGATGGTTGTTTGTGAAACGCTCTACCTAATGGGTAGTCTGTTAGTGATGCAGTTGTGTTTGCATGAAAAAAATACAACTAAATTCATTTTAGTACTCCTGAGTAATGTAGTATTTATTTTTTCAAAGCGTTTTTTTGTAATTGAATGGTTTGACGCGGCTCTCATCGCATTAACGGTCGCTGTTTTAGCAGTTGGTTTCTCGAATATTAAAAAACTTTCGTTCGCAGCTAAACGACGCTCACTAACTCATGTTACGCACACTGAAAATTAGCTGGTCATATTTTTAAGCTCCTGCCATGCAATCTGGTTCGCTCTTACGATTAATTTATACTTAATGGCAAAGTGATTTAATTGAGTTTTTATCTTCAACATTTCCAGCTTGCAATAAGCAATTATAGAGGCATAAATATGATTGCACTGAGTTTTGACGGTGCGCGTAGGTGATTTTGTAAGGCTTGCATTTTGTTTTATTGATTTGTGATACTCTTCAATCCGCCACCGTTTCTGGTACACTTCATAAAGACGTTCGGCACTACTGTGTATGTCATTAGAAACAAGATAGAGAATTCCTGTTGAACCGTTTTCGTTTTTGAATACTTTTTTCAGGAGCCTCACTGGGAAGTCTAGGCCTTTAAGCCAGACTGTGTGGGCTACATTCTCTTCAAGCTCTATTGTTTTTACTTGTAGATACCGTCCGTTTTTGGCATCGTTTTCAGATAAAGCTAATGTACGATTAGACTTAACCCCAATGATAAACGATTTGTGAAGGTCTTTATGGATGTGAACCATATTGGCCTTCGAGCCAAACCAATTATCCGCTAATACATAATCAAACATCACTTTGTTGGTAATGGCCTGAGTAATCAGCTGTTGGAATAATTGGTTTTTGGTCATTGATGACTTTCTTCTGGTTTTCCGGGTTTTTATATCACAATAAGTAATATCTTTTTTGATAACCTCATACCCTATTGGTACACTGAAATCATCATAGCGAATCATGCACGACAGGATGTTTATCCCTTTGAGAACCGTTCCTTTAGCGTGGGAGTAATGCCAGCAATTAATTTCATTCTCATCCGTGTATGGCTTCTCTTCAATGGAATCATCAAGTATCAATACACCGCACGATGTCTCTTGAGTTCTCACCGGCTTTTTTACATAACCCCACAGTGATTTTGAATCATAATCTTTCAAGCGAAGAAATCGTGTGACCTTGTCATGAGCAAATGCTCCATCAACCAAATCAGATAACCCTGTAGCTGTCGCATATTTGTTTTGGAAAATCAAATAATCACTATAAATATCAAGCATATCCATTTTATTCCCTCCCTAAATTATGGGCAGAATTTTAATGCTTTTTATTCAAACTGCAAGTAGTGGTGCGTAACATGAGTCACTAAGTCCAATAGGCCCGTGGCGAATAGGTCCTGTTTTGTCCGTTCAGTGCGCTATGCTAAAACCGTACCAGGGTCTGTTGCTTTTTAAAATAATAGTGAGTTATGGGCTTCAAATCCTTACCGCGCTTATTATAACGCATGCCAACGAAAACCCGAGGTTGATGTATGGCATCCTGTTGTTTAATTACGCTACCATTTGCACCATGAGTTCCTTTTCGCGTCAGTTGTCATTTGAACTAAATAAAATGGACGGGTATTTATCAAGTTTACCGATTAAAAAATATTATTGGTTTGCAAAAAATCAGGTGTTGAATACAAGTCTAACCGTTTTTGTTCTCCTCCCCTCGGCTCTTTTTGCTTTGCAAACCGCCGTTTTAGGTTTTCGGATGCTGGGCTATATGGTTTTTTCAATTGCTGTAATAAACGCTGCAGTTTACGTTATTCATTTAAAACAATTGCGTAATACAACAATCAAATTGTCTGTTGTCGTATTATTATTGTTTGCGACTCACGCTTTGATGGGATAATTTTGTATGATAACAGTCCGAAATGTATCAAAAATATTGTCAGGGAAACAAATTATCACTAATATTTCTTGTCAAATTGAGCATGGCGTTTTACATATTGGTGGTGATAATGGTTCCGGAAAGTCCACGTTATTAAGAATGATGGCAGGCTCTCTTGAGCCGGATAAGGGCCGTATATGGGTTTCAGATAAAGATATTTTTAAAAAAGAAAACCACCAAATTAAAAAAAATATTGGCTACATCCCAGACCTTGCTCCTATTGCTCCGTTTTTAACGGGAGCGCAGTTTTTAAAATTCATCTGTCGTGTAAAAGCCTCAGAATGGCCGAACGAGTTGATTGGAGCGTTTAATTTGGAGCAACACCTCAATACATGCTTTCAATCCATGTCTTACGGCACGAAGAAAAAATTTCTATGTGTATCAGGCCTACTCGCCTGTCCTCAATACCTTATATTAGATGAGCCGATAAATGGACTGGATCAACCTGCTATGAGCGAGATGTATAAAATACTTAGCGCTCACCTTGAACGTAAGAATGGAATTTGCGTTATTGTAACCCACGATGCAAGCTGGATTGATGGTTGGCGTGAGCGCTTTAGCTGTCAAACGGTTGTCTTATAATCTTTTTATGCGTCCAATGGAAGAGGGGCTGGATGCCAAACTAAAGTATGCGGTGCACGAACAGCTCTATAATAATCGCGCTTATTTTTAAAGTTTGATGCTCGATGCTGTTAAAAATACCAACATTGAACACAGGGTTGAGCCTATTAAAAGGCTCATTTGTGGCCGTGAGCCTCGATGCTGATTCAGGTATCGCTTATTTTTGACGCGGTTGGTAAGAACGATAGATTTTTACGTACACTGAAAATGCCGGGCTATTATATTGCTGCATTGTTGGTCGAGGATAAGGCTATGACGGTTTGATTTAAAGAATAAATAATTGTTAATAGAGGCGATTTGTGTTCTTGCTCTACTATCGGTGACTTGAGCTTTAATTGAATGGCTTTCACGAAACGCACGCAAAGAACTATTTTTTTTAGGGTTAATTACAGTTTCTAGGTCTGCACCGGATAGTTCCAAATAAGTACTGCGTTGGGCGGTTTTTAACAGCTGTTCTGGCATGTTGAATAGTGAAAAATTAGCGGGCTTTAGTTTGTAAAGTTTTTTTATGCGACTAGAAGGATGAGCGAGCGCACAAGGCTCATTGGCAATCTTTAACTCGATCAATTCATTTAAATTATTTATCCGTAACGCATCTTTTAAGACGCAAATTGCATCAGTAATGCACGAAACCTTATCCGCTTGTCGAGTGCCATTATTGAGATACACTTTGGCATCTGAAAAGATGCGGGCTATATCGTAATAGCTGCTTATATAAGGTCCTGAGGTGGAGTCAAAAATGTAGAGATGTAAGCGGTCATTTTTTTTAAATAATAAAACAGGTATAGCGTGGTTTTGTTCATTCGAAAGAATGACCCCTATTTTTTCTCCATTAGTAATCTCTTTTATAAGTCGGGATTTGCTTAATTCTTCAAAACTAGCTCGTTCTTGATTATGATGCACGGCTTTAACTTCGTAAGTTTGTAACGTAATATTGTATTTTTTGCAATAATAATCACAAAGGATATCAACTCCTTCCGGTGTTGGTTGATAGGCAATAATATCTTTTGGCGTATCGTTACTAATTTGCTCACAGCCTATTTTTTTTGGTATATACATTTCAATTTCTTCACTCAAAAAAATCTATTTTAAGTCATAATGGATTAAAATAAAACCATTTGTAATGAATTAAAATATTAAGCGTGCGTATTTTTTGGTATAAAAGTGCACTATTGGTGTAAAATATATTATTTATCAAGGGAGTATGGTGCAAGTGGGTTTTATCTAAAATAAAAAAATAGTTTATTGACTGTGCCTGTAATTTAAGAAGCTCCTAATAATCTGGCTCAAAAGTATTCGATAAATCAAGTTAGACAAGCTGATTTGTCGAATAAAATGCGGGCTATAACCGCCTTCTTTTTTTCTCAGGCCATCGCGAACGGATTCGTTTTAAATTAAAGCATTATGAGGAAGGTGGTTTTTTTACGATGGTTCAGCGGTTGTGTGTTTGATCATTAGGTTTTGAGCAACGTTTGTCATCGCTCTAAAAAGAGTTTAAGTCGTAAGTCTTCTTGGTGAATTGCAGGAGTGTCGATTCTTGTGCAAGTCTCAATGGGGTGATTTCTGGGAAGTCGGAAAATTGTCGGGTAGGGGCGCTGTGCTATTGATTTGGTTAATAGGATTATGGCGGACAATAAGTGGTTACTATCCAGAGCCGTTACGCGTATTCGCTCTGAATAGTAGCTGGTTGTTAAAAATATTACTCTTGCTTTTGTTTGCCCATTGAATCGAAAAAATCGCTATTCGTTTTATGGGTTTTCATTCGGTCAATGATAAATTCAGTCGCTTCGGGATCTTCCATTTTTTGTAAAATTTTACGCAGCAACCACGTAAGTTTTAATTCCTCGGGTGGAACAATTAATTCTTCACGACGGGTTCCCGAACGATTGAAATTGATTGCAGGAAAAACACGGCGTTCAGCGCTTATACGACTTAAATGAACTTCCATATTACCGGTTCCTTTAAACTCTTCGTAAATAACCTCGTCCATTTTAGAGCCAGTATCAACCAAGGCGGTTGCTAATATTGTCAAGCTGCCGCCTTCTTCAATATTACGCGCAGCGCCGTAAAGTCGTTTAGGTCGTTGCAATGCATTCGCATCCACACCGCCGGTTAAGACCTTACCCGATGGGGGACTAATAGTGTTGTATGCGCGCGCGAGCCGCGTTATGGAATCAAGCAAAATAATAACGTTTTTTTTATGTTCTACTAAACGTTTTGCTTTCTCTATAACCATTTCAGCAAGTTGAACGTGTCTTTCAGCTGGTTCGTCAAACGTACTGGCAACAACCTCTCCTTTAATAGAGCGCTGCATTTCGGTCACTTCCTCGGGGCGCTCATCGATAAGCAGGACAATTAAAAAATGTTCGGGATAATTTTTTTCAATAGAGTGCGCTAAATTTTGCAATAAAATGGTTTTACCGGCTTTGGGTGGGGATACAATTAACCCTCGTTGGCCTAAGCCAAAGGGGGCGCATAAATCAACCATCCGAGCTGTTAAATCCTCATTGCTGCCATTTCCACGCTCCATTGTCAGGCGTTTATTAGGAAACAAAGGGGTAAGATTGTCGAAACAAATTTTATTTTTGATATCTTCGGGAAGATCGTAGTTCAATTCATCAACTTTTAGTAAAGCAAAATAGCGCTCATTGTCTTTTGGCGGTCTAATTTTACCCATAATGGTATCGCCAGTACGTAAGTTAAAACGACGTATTTGACTGGGTGAAACGTAGATATCGTCAGGGCCGGCAAGATAAAACTCTTGTGGAGAGCGTAAAAACCCAAAGTTTCCATCTAATATTTGTAAAACACCACCACCGGAAATATCCTCACCTTTTTTGGCGTGTTCACTAACAATCTGGAATAAAATTTGCTGTCTTTTTTGAGTGGTGGTTTCAATACCCATTTCGGTTGCGATACTAACTAATTCAGCAATAGGTAATTGCTTAAGTTGGATTAAATTCATACTTCTCACTTGGTATAATGGTTAAACGAATGGAATTTCCGAGAAAATTATTTAGGGAAAGATCAATGCTAGTATTTATTTGAAGTCGGTTAATTTGCTGAAGAAAAAAGTAGAAAACTAAAATGACTTTATAGAGTAGTAACACTGATAAGCTAGACTAGCATGGAATTAAAATCTAATCTAGCATTTTGTACGGGTAAAAAAAATTAGGAGGGCACCGCCTCTAAAATTAGGAGGGCACCGCCTCTAACAGTAGAGCTTCGAGCTCACCTTGTTGGTAAAGTTCAGCGATAATGTCGCAGCCGCCTATTAATTCGCCCTTAACATAAAGTTGGGGAAAAGTTGGCCAATCCGAATAACCTGGTAAGGCCTGGCGAATATCTGGGTTCGCCAAAATATCGACCGTAGCAAAGTCAACACCACAGGCGTCAATACACTGAGCAGCTCGCGCTGAAAAGCCGCATTGAGGCATTTGAGGCGTGCCTTTCATATACAAGAGTATGGTATTATCGTTTATCTGCTGTTTTATTTTATCTATTATTTCCATAATATCGTCCTAAATTATATAAATAACTCACAATTATGACGAAATTATTACCAAATGGCAACTATAATTACGCCAGTCTTAGCTTTTATTGCTTTAACTAATTGAAACTACAGGCTAACCTGCTAAACTTCTAACACTTATGCTTAATTGGAGATACTATGTCTGTTGAATTGCCCGCTTTACCTTACGCGCTGGATGCATTAGCCCCTCATATTTCTAAAGAAACGTTGGAATATCATTACGGCAAGCACCATAGTACGTACGTAACCAACTTAAACAAATTGATCGCAGGTACCGAATTTGAACAACTAACCCTAGAAGAAATTATTAAAAAGTCTACGGGTGGAATGTTTAACAATGCAGCGCAAGTATGGAACCATACTTTTTACTGGCACTGTTTAAGTCCTAATGGCGGTGGACTGCCAACGGGAGCTCTTGCGGAGGCGATTAAAACGGCTTTTGGTTCTTTTGATGCTTTTAAAGAAAAATTCAGTCAAACCGCCATTACAACATTTGGTTCAGGCTGGGTATGGCTGGTTAAAAAGCCGGATGGCAGTTTAGATATTGTCAGCACAAGCAACGCCGCCACGCCGCTTACCGATAATGTGGATGTGTTGCTCACCTGTGATGTTTGGGAGCACGCATACTACATTGACTACCGCAATGCACGCCCGGATTACTTAAAGGCTTTTTGGAATCTTGTTAATTGGGAATTTGCGGCTAAAAGTTTCGAGGCTTGATTTTTTAATAAGAACTGCAATTTAAGAAAACCTTGGTTGCAGTTTTTTTTTATTTCTTTTTTACTAACTGAGATAGGACAAATCATGAGTTTAGTAACTACCTACAATCCTTTACCGGTCACGTTTACACACGGCGAAGGAGTATGGCTTTTTGATGAAGAAGGCAATACTTACTTAGACGGATTATCAGGGATAGCAGTTTGTGGACTCGGTTATACCCATCCAATAGTTACGAAAACAATTCAACAGCAAGCGCAAAAAATTATACACACATCCAATGTGTTCAGGATTAAAGAGCAGCAGCTTTTAGCTGAAAAATTAACCCAGTTATCGGGAATGGAGCAAGTATTCTTTGGTAACTCGGGAGCCGAAGCCAATGAGGCTGCAATAAAATTAACACGGTTATACGGTCAAAAAAAAGGAATTGCCACGCCCTCAATTATTGTTATGGAAGGCGCTTTTCACGGTCGAACCATGGCAACCCTAACCGCCTCAGGAAGCCGAAAGGTGCAAGCCGGTTTTGAGCCGCTGCTACCGGGGTTTATCCGCGCTCCATTCAACAATATAGATACCCTTAAAACTATTGCGGCAAATCGTGACGATGTAGTTGCCGTCATGCTGGAGCCTATCCAAGGCGAGGGCGGCATTCGTGTTGCCGATGATTCCTATTTGCAAGCGTTGGCTCAATTGTGCAAACAGCAGGATTGGTTATTAATTTTTGATGAAGTTCAAACCGGGAATGGGCGCACAGGAGCCTTTTTTTGCTACCAGCACAGTTCGATACTACCGGATATTGTTACCACCGCTAAAGGGCTTGGGAATGGCATGCCAATAGGCGCGTGCCTAATGCAGGGGCGTGCTTGTAATTTGTTTAAACCCGGTAATCACGGCTCTACTTTTGGAGGAAACCCTCTTGCTTGCGCTACGGCTTTATCGGTGTTGGATGTGATTGAACAAGACGATCTTTGTACTAAAGCTCAGGCTGCGGGCTTAATTATTAAAGCGAGCTTGATGAAAAACTTAGGCGAGTTAGCAGGAGTTAAAGAAATTCGTGGTCGCGGTTTAATGATAGGTATAGAGCTGGACAGACCGGCGCAGGACGCGCGTCTGCTGGGTTTAAAAAACAAAGTTATCTTCAATGTTACCGCCGATACGGTAATACGCCTGTTACCCCCACTTATTATCAGCGCCAGTGAAATTGACGAGCTGGTGCAACGTATTACGTGTACGGTTAAGGAGTTTCTAGGAGTTTAAAGTACCAATATTTTTTAAACGGTTTTTAGCCATGCAGCCGCGCATGGCTAAAAAAAGTCCCTGAATTCACCAATTTCAAAAAAAATATAAGCGTTTAAATTTAGAGCTAACGTACTTAAATTTATTCTTTTTAAAATTGACAAGCTGTTTTTAAAAGCGTAACTTGCAAAATAACTTGCTGTAAATTTTCAGGAGAAGACTATGAATGCCTTAAAAACAATAGCTCTTACATTATGCTTGGCAAGCTCGGTTGCCTCAGCGCTACCATGCGACGGCTATCAGGTGATAATTAAAAATAATTTGTCCCATAGTTTGATGGCGTCCACACTCAAACTAGATAATGCGAATCTAGTTCCAGGCGGGCTGCAGAAAATTTATAAGAAGAGTGAGAAAGCGTTAACGGTTGTGAATTCGGGCAAGGTTGTAATGTTCGGTAGTATTTCTTTGCACAGCTTGAGCCTACCGAGTCACACTATTAAAGTTAATTACACGCTGGAAAATAAAGATTCCTATTGCGTGTTTAAAACAACCGTTACAGAAGGCTTTTATTCCGTGGGAAGCAGCGTGCTACCCGAGCAGGCACTATTTATTATTGAGCAATAATTTTTGATAATTAGGAGAATTTTGATGTCAAATTTTGATAAAAAAGCAGGCGATGTGCAGAATAAGGCAAATGATATTTACCAAGATGGTAAAGAGCACGCCAAAGAGTTTTACAACGACAACCGTGACAAAGTGGAGACGATGGTTGATTCAGTAAAAGATGTTGCTGAAAAATTTTACGACGAAGGCATTAAGCACTACCATACGGCTGAAAAAGCGATTGATGACTCGGCTGACAATTTGATAAAAATAATTAAAAGCAATCCATTAGCCTCGGTTATGGTCGCCGGTACGGTTGGTTGGTTGTTATCGGCTTTAACAAAAAAGTAATGTGGCGCGATTGACCACCCATTTTTAAATTAAGTTAGGAATATACTATGAAAAAAGTAACAGCACTCGTAATGACAGGGTTTTTATTAACCACTCTTTTAGCCGCTTGTAGTGAAGGTCCTGCTGAAAAAAAAGGCAAGCAAGTTGATAATGCTGTAGAAAACGTTAAGGATACTTTGCAAGATAAAGGACCTGCGCAAAAAGCGGGTGAAAAAGCCGATGAGCTAACCGGCAGCTAGTCTCTATTAATAGAGTTGCAACCGGAGTAAAGTAAATTTTTACCTCGGGTGCAATTTTATTATTTACCAAATGCAATTACTTCCCCTACAATACTCATAAATTTTTCAGATAGTGCCTAATAACCTCCAATGAAAAAAGCCTTTAAATTAATTATTCCCTTGTATCTAGGAGCCGTTCTAGAATGGTATGACTTTTCTATTTTTGTGTTTCTAGCTCCAATTCTATCTAAGGTTTTTTTTCCAGCCAGCACAAATTTTGTATCGATGCTCATGACGTACGCGGTTTTTGCCATTGGATTTTTAGCAAGGCCATTGGGTGGAATGGTTTTTGGTTGCTATGCCGATAGATACGGCCGTAAAAAATCGATGCTTTTGTCGATGATGACGCTCACGTTTGCAACGGTTAGTATTGGCTTACTACCAACCTACGCCACCCTCGGGGTGGCGGCCCCGCTCTTGTTAATCGTACTAAGACTTCTCCAAGGGTTTTGTATTGGTGGCGAATCCACAGGAGCCGCAATTTATATAATTGAGATGTACCACTGCAAGCATCGTGGGGTCTTAACCTCGCTGATGTGGTCGGCGTCGGGGGTTGGAATGCTGCTTGGCTCAGCATTAAGCACCTTTTTATTTTACAAGTGGACCCACGAGCAGCTTGGTTCCTTTTATTGGAGGGTTCCGTTCTTTTTGAGCGTTGCAACGAGCGTGGTGGCTATTTATTTCAGAAAAAAAATACCTGAAACCTTACTGTTCTCGCAGTTGGAGAAGATAAAAAAACAGGCTGAAGAAACGTTATTTAAAACGCTTAACAAAAATAAGGCAACGATTTTAAGGATTGTTTTTTTATACGGATTAAGCTCGGCTATAACCTACTTATTATTTGTGGTAATGCCCGTTTACATGAGCCAGTACAATAGTATTGATTTAAAAACCGCAAGCTTGATAACAAGCGTTTCGCTGATGGTAACAACCTTGCTTGTACCGGTGTCGGGAATACTCTCGGACAAGTACGGCCGAAAATGTTGTTTGTATGTTGGCTCAATGGGCTTTCTATTTCTAAGCGTACCTCTTTATTGGTATATGAATGCTGAAAAAACCGTTGCAAGTTTAATAGTTGCCGACGTCTTTTTTGTAATTTTTGCCGTGTTGTATCAGGGCGCACTGACTGCCGCGGTGCAGGAAAACACCAGCACAAACAACCGGTTTACCTTAACCTCAACGGGGTACAATATCAGCTACGGTATATTTGGAGGCGCGGCGCCGTTAGTGATATCGTGGCTTTCTCATGTTTCTACAAGCAGGCTGATTCCGGGAATATATCTTAGTTTTTTTGCTTTTTTAGCATTAATGACGGTTTGCACAATGAAAGAAACCTATCAAAATCCTTTACAATAATAAAAATACTGACGTATCGCACAAGGAACGTTTATGAGGCATCGTTTATCTTTTTCTCTCATCACGGCCGGAGTGTAAAAGGCGCTTAACAACCACTGGCAGATATAAGTTTGCCGGCTGGGGGTAAAAAAGAAATGGGGCGCGCTTTTGGGCAGACTAAGAATTCAGGATTAACACTCAACCACCTTTATACCAATGGGATGTTGGCAATTTTACTTACGTGGAATAAGGGTAAAAATCATGTTAGGAAAAACAAAGATTATTTCAGCAATGCAATACCGACCATTTTACTCTTCAGTTTGATGTTGGCAAGTGCGCAGGCGGCGAAGCCCTTATGGACGTTTGTACCGCAAACACCAACCGATATTACTGTAGCTGGAGGGGCCAGTGCGCAGCTGATTTACACGGTACAAAATTCGTCTTCGAGAGCCAAAAACCTGGTGATGAAACCCACTGCTGGGGTGATTCAGAGCGCCCCTGCCAGCTTCCAGCTAAAGGAAATTGTACGCTGACGCTCACTATCAATGGCTCTGGCCTGCACGGCGATGTATTGGGCGGCCCTGTTTTATGCCAGCAAGGCAATGACCTGCAGTGTTACCAGCCGAGTTCAGTGAATACCCTGCGTATTCACTCGACAACGGCGCCACCGGTGCAGCAATTCACCGTGACACCATCGGCGGGTGCGAACGGCTCCATTTCGCCCACAACAGCACAGGTGGTCAATGCTGGCAGCAGCCTGACGTTTACGGCAACACCCAATACCGGTTTCGGAGTTAACCAGTGGCTGCTGGATGGCAATGCGGTACAAAATGGTGGCACGAACTTCCAGCTGAACACTATTCAGGCTAATCATGCTATAGAGGTAACCTTTAATCAGACAACCCTGTCTCCTCTCATGCAAAACTTGGCTTTGTCAATTAACAATCCAGGAGCAGACCCAGCCCTTTCGGGCGCTGCGCGCATTATTCGAATAGAAAATACGGGCTCAATACCAGCTAACAACGTGCAGGTGAGTACATCCGGGTTTCCTGCTGGAACGTCAATTACCAGTAATGCCTGGATGGGCACATTGAATAACGGGGCCACCTGCGACATCACCATCACCCCAGGCATGAATGCTAGTTTGGACTTTTTAAGCTCTGCTTGCACTACTGCGCCAGGAACGGCGCCTGTACCAACAACGGTCACAGTAACGGCAGATAATGCGTCGCCTACGAACGTTAACGTATTGGTGTTAGGGTACGGGTGTATTTATCCAGGGGGTTTTTGTTTTCTGTGGAGGATGCCACACCCAACACACAAAGCATTGATGGGAAAGTGGCCGCATTAACGGATGAAGAAGAAAGTCCAGGAGACTTTATTTTTCGATGGGCAACACTATACGATAATACGGCCGCGGACAGCATCACGGATGGATTAAGTAACACCAATGCGCTTGCAACCCCTGTAGGTCAATACCCGGCAGCACAAGCCTGTCTAAACAAGAGGAATCAGGGGCTCGCGGACTGGTTTATGCCGGCGATTTGCGAGTTGGGGCGATTTTCAGGATTAGGTTCTGATGCCGGTTGTGGCACGACCAACCCCAACTTATACAGTACGTTGCATACGAATGGTTTAGGCGGTTTTGCCAGTGGCAACTACTGGAGCTTTACGGAGTCTTCCAGCTTTCCTACGGGCGACGCCTGGGTCCAGGGCTTCGGCGATGGTAGCCAGAGCGAAGACTTTAAGGGTGCCAATCGTCGGATAAGGTGTGTTCGGACCTTTATTCTATAAAACTGCGTAGCGGTCGGACTTAATTTTCACAGTTTACTGATGGCGCTCTACACCGAATTGCCGGCATACCTTTTGACACTAAATATGTTTGAGATAGCAAAAGATATGTCAAGGGAGTATAAGCACACACTGCGCTAGGATAAAAAGCGTGTAGTCCTTCATTTCCTTCGTTGTCTTTATCGAGTAAACAGCGCAAAGAGCACTTAGAAAGCGGCTGTACAAGGGGGTGGATTGGGCCGGCTGGGCTTCATCGAATTTACGTTGCATGCTCGTGCGTCAAAGCCAATCAATCCGTTATCGAGCAAACTATTTCGCGACAACGACAAAGTTATCCCCAATTTCTGGGGATAACTTTGTCTATAAGCTCGTATAAGTCGCAACTATCCTCGTCAAAAGCTAGAATTTTAGCGGACGATTTTCCAACGGAACTGACTCCATTTGTGCTTTCTGAGCAGAGTGTCGTTCACCGTTGTAGCCCTCATTGTGACGTCTAATCATTTCTTTTAGCTGTTTAGCGGAAGTGGGGCTGGTAATCGTATTAGAATCTATCGAGTCGTTGATTGGATACTCCCACTCCAACCGAACCAATTGAGCTTTGTACTTCTGGGCTTGCTTTTGGAGACGCTCAAGATAACGTGAATAATTAGCATCACTTGTACTTAAGCTTTTCATCTCCTTTTCTAAGGCCTCGATTTGGGTCTGCAACGATGCGCATATGGGGGGCATTTGTTGTGCTGCCTCGGTACTTTCTGAATTCTCAGGGGCGGGGTGTAAATGATTCAATCGTGCTATCAGCTCCAGAAGACGTGCTTTTAATTCGGCCACTAATAAGTCCAAAGAGCCGTGCGCGCCTGCACGTAGGCTATTAAGTCTGGCGTGAGCGAGCCATTCATTTAAAAGGATATTTAAATCACGCAATGGATTGGAAGACGAAAAAAATAGCAGCGAAGGAAGATTTTTGGTTACGGTTGGCAGCGCATCATACAGTTCTTGTTCTGTTTTGGCGGTGTAAATAGTGCGGACAAGATTGTCCAGTGGCTCGCCAACATCATGGGTATAGGCACGCGGAGCATGCCCGTTGGGGATGGCTGCAATTTCCCAGGTTCCTTTTTCTAGTATTATGTGACTGTTATTAGGTATCGGCACTCGGAACGACTGGTCTTTTCCGAAATGACCCGCTATAAAACCAGATATCAGAGTTATTAGTTCATTCTTTAATTCAGCTAGCATGTTTTGCTCCTAATGCTGTTGGTGCGAAATCGTTTTCAAAGGGGTTAATACCTAAAATAAATAGTAATACGCCCATTGAACCATCGTATATGTTTAATTAGTCCTGCAGTGTTATTGATTAATCAAGCACTAACTAAGCAAATTAGTTGCCAATTTTTAATCGCTTAAAGTCCGATGTACGGTTTAATCATTACCGTTGAAGGCAGAACTTTTCACCTCACTTAAAATTACGGACATTGCCAAAATATAACTCATCGTGTGCCCCTAGCCGCACGTATCTGCTTGTTAAAAACGGCTTTGCTAGCACGGAGTGTGAAATAATTCAGTTAGACTGCGATATTAGGTTCATTCGTTATAACAAATAATAACCGGCCAGTATCATGCTTGAATTCTAGTCAACAAGCAAGCCGAATAAGGTGCACCCAGTCTTTAACCGAGAAATAAGCGCATTTTTTAAGAGTGGGGATGCAGTCAAAAATGCACAAGCGGGGCAAAATAGATTGAGGCCTTCATTGCTTGCATTAATGGGTTCGAGCTGCGCGAAACAACCCCCATCAGATGCATTCACGCCAATAGCACGCTTTATAAATTTGCATAAGACGGGACTCAATAGGATGACAGGCGCGGGGATTTGCGTGCGCAGTTGTTTTTGAGCGCATCCGACTGGAAATGCGTATTTTAAAACCCCTAAAATAGAGCGCGCTTAAAATTGCAGCCTCTACGCTCTTACTATTTCTATGGCAATCTCCTAAAAAGCTGTTTAACTTTGGGCTTAATGCGCTACTATCCTTGGTTAGCATTATCACTCATAGATTAGGAAGATTAGAGCCAATGCGTAAAAAAACGATAATGATTTATTTGCTGTCAATAATGCTTGGAGCAATTACAGGTTTGGTGGGCTCCTTATTCCAATTGGTGATTCAATGGTTGAACGGTGCTCTTGTGGCGTGGTTTGCCTTTACCCACTCGAAAGGTTTGGATACCGGTATTGTTTCGGCGTGCACCTCGATGAGCATGGTTTTTACTGCCTGGCTGCTGGTTAAACGGTTCGCACCGGAGGCTTCGGGCAGCGGTGTTCAAGAAATTGAAAGCGCGCTGCTTCATGAACGCCCCGTTTTTTGGCGTAGATTACTACCGGTTAAATTTATCGGCGCAGCCTTTGCCATCAGTTCTAAAATGGTGTTGGGGCGTGAAGGGCCACTTATTCAAATTGGCGGTAACCTTGGCGAAATGCTGGGGGAAATATTTCGTTTGCCACGAAAAAGACGGGACACGCTCATTGCTGCGGGTGCGGCTGCCGGCCTTGCTACGGCTTTTAACGCTCCATTGGCCGGCGTTTTATTTGTTTTAGAAGAGATGCGCCAAGAATTTAATTTTTCATTCACCAACTTTAAGTCGGTTGCACTCAGCTGCGTTTGTGCAACTATTGTTCTTCATGCGCTCATTGGTTCGCAACCAGACATAAAAATGGATCTCTTTAGTTTGCCTGATTTGCGGTCGCTGTGGGTCTTCTTTGTGTTTGGTATTCTTATAGGTTTTGTGGGTTTGGGTTTTAATACGTTTTTAATGAAGCTGCTGTATAGCTTGGACAAAATAAGCCCCGTAGCAAAACGGTTCTATGTTTTAGCGGTTGGGCTTTTAGTGGGTTATCTGGCGTACAAATACCCGCTGGTGGTGGGAAGTGGTGAGCTTATCATCCAACAAGATTTGTTAACCAACCCTAATTTTTCGCTGTTAATACTGCTTTTTCTTATTCGATTTACCTTAACGTTACTGTGTTATGGAACCGGCGTTCCAGGGGGTATTTTTGCACCAATGCTCGCCTTAGGAACAGTGTTGGGACTAGCGGCATCGCACATTCTTCAAGCGTTATCCAGCGATATCTATACCCACCCTGGAATGCTTGCTGTAGCGGGCATGGGTGGATTATTTGCCGCTTCAGTACGAGCGCCCATTACCGGAATTATTCTCGTTGTTGAGATGACCCAGAATTATTTACTAATATTGCCGCTAATGGTTACCTGCTTAACCTCGACGACGGTGGTTCAACTCGCGAGAAACGCGCCTATTTATACGCAACTGTTACGCAGGACAATGAAAAACAGCAAAGCCCGCAAGAGGTCTGTCTGAGAGTGTTGCGCCGGAGGCATTATTTTTTGAGGCAACGCATAAACCGCTCTGGACTATTACCGATGTGCTGCGCTCCGAGCAGCTGCGTCTGTAATTGCGGCAATAATAGTATCTTTATCCGTATCAATAGGCAGTACATGCGCTGAGTTTTCAAGCCAGGTTATCTGCGTGTCACTCGACTCAAACAAGCTGTGCACACGCGCGCTGTCAATGACCGCATCGTGACGACCTAGAAACAAATGGGTTTTACAGAGCGGAATAGAAAAGGAGTAGTCTTTAATCAGCCCTAGGATTTCCCGAATAGTTCGGATAGGGAGGAGCCGATAGGCTAATTCGTCAACATCTGCGCAAAGGTTACCGGCTTTACTTGGTAAAAACGCAAAACCCAAATTAGAAAGCAATGAGCTGAGAGCAATAGCCGATTGAATGGGCAGTTGCAGTGCAAAAGCGGGGGCTAACAAAAAAAGGTTATTGGCAGGGAAAGAACGGCAGAAATGGTGGGCTAAAACCCCACCCAGTGATAAACCAACCACATCAACCTGGTGATAGGCTTCGGTTAATTTTTTACCTAAAGCATCGATGAAGTCCAACAACTCTTGAGCGGTTAAACGTGAAAACTCGGCTAAATTTTCCCCATGTTTAGGCAATAACGGCGCGTATACAGCATCGTAGTCTGGATACAGCGCCTCGATAAAAGGCTTGAACGTATGCGGCGTTGAGGAAAAGCCGTGCAGGAGCAATAAAGCCCTATGACCACCGCTTTTTTCACGTGCGATGGATTCTAAGCAACGGCTTTGTGCGGGGTCTAAAATGGTTTTAGGAGTGCCGTGTTGAAAAAAGCTGAAGTCAAGAGCGTTTACTGTAGCCATGGTGCTAATAACGCTCAGTCATTTTATGCGGCAAACTTTCAGCGCGACCTGCCGGGGTAATCTCGAGGTAGTTGAGTTTTCGTTGCAGCTCACCAATTCTATCTGCACCCGCGTAGGTTAATCCGGAACGCAACCCTCCAATGATATCAGCAATAACCGCGTCCTGGTCTTGGCGGTATGGTACCTCTACGGCTACACCTTCGGCTGTTTTCCAGTCTTGTAATTGACCAATAAAATTTTCTTGGGCTTCTTGAGACGCCATTCCACGATAGCGCTTTATCTTTTTACCGCCCTCATTCACAACTACGTCTCCAGGCGTTGGCTCGGTTCCAGCAAGCATTCCACCAATCATGACAAAATCCGCACCAAAAGCCAGCGCCTTTACAATGTCTCCGGAGGTGCGCAACCCGCCATCGGCAACAATCGAGCGGTCACTGCGCGCGCAATCCTGGATGCAGGTAAGCATTGGAATTCCAAAGCCTGTTTTAATACGAGTACTGCATACCGACCCGCCACCAATACCGGCTTTGATAATATCCGCGCCACAGGATGCTAGATAATCAGCTCCCGCGTAAGTGGCAACATTACCGGCCATAATACAGCGACTGCCTAATAGTTGACGCAATCCTTTTAAGGTTTTTCCCACATATTTCGCATGCGCGTGCGCTACGTCAACGCAAAAATAATCCGCTCCTGCATCGCGCAAGGCTTGCGCACGCTCCAACTCGGCAGGAGAACAGCCAATAGACACAAAAGTTTGTTTAGGACTTTTCTTAAACTGATTTATATTTTCTTCAACCGACATGAACCGGTGCAATACCCCAATACCACCTTTACTGTGCATAAACGTTGCCATGGTGCTTTCGGTTACCGTGTCCATATTCGAGCTCATCACGGGCAAGGCCAGTTGCAGCTTTCCTAGTCGGTCACTCATGCTAATATCCACAATACGCCGTGATTCGTGGTGGTTATAGGCCGGAATTAATAGAACATCGTCAAAAGTAATGGCACGGTTTTGCATAAACAGACTCCCAAAGGCATAAAATTAGTATTGCAACGCACGTTGTACTATAAATGTTCTGCAGCATAATAAGCAAGCCTGGATCGCTCCCCGCGGGTAAGCGTCATGTGCGCGCTGTGCTGCCAATGCTTGAATCGGTCAACCGCAAAAGTTAAACCCGAGCTGGTTTCGGTAAGATAGGCGGTATCAATTTGCTTTATATCGCCCAAGCAAATGATTTTAGTACCCGGACCGGCTCGGGTTACCAAGGTTTTAATTTGCTTAGCGGTTAAATTTTGCGCCTCGTCAATAATGATGTATCGATTTAAAAAAGTGCGCCCACGCATAAAATTCAACGAGCGAATTTTTATTTTATTTTGCAATAAATCTTGGGTTGCGCCCTTGCCAAAACTGCCGCCTTCCTGCGAGCTGTGCAGCACTTCTAAATTGTCCATTAAAGCACCCATCCACGGGGTCATTTTTTCCTCTTCGGTTCCGGGTAAAAAGCCAATGTCCTCACCAACAGGAATCGTTACTCGCGTCATTATGATTTCCGTGTACCTATTTTCGTCCAGCACTTGGGTTAGACCTGCGGCAATGGTGAGTAAGGTTTTACCAGTACCGGCCGAACCCTGTAAAGTTACAAAATCAATTTCCGGGTCAAGCAGCAAATTTAGAGAAAAATTTTGTTCACGGTTTTTAGCGGTAATGCCCCAAACGGCGTGTTTAGGCTGCATATAATCCCGCGCCACTTGAATCGTTGCGCTGTCACGGGTGACGGACTTAACAATTGCTTGAAACGTATCGTCCTCTGTACTGATGCAGTCATTGGGATTCCATTGCTGAATGAGTGGGCCTGATATTTTATAGAAGGTTTTGCCACTTTCCTGCCAAGCGTTAATGTCCTTGGCGTGCGTGTCCCAAAAATCATTATCAAGAACATGCAATCCTTGATGCAAAAGAGTCACATCGTCAAGAACCTGGTCGTTGTAATAGTCTTCCGCCGTAATGCCTAAAATACCGGCTTTGATGCGTAGGTTGATATCTTTAGAGATGATGATAATTGCGCGCTCAGGATATTTATTTTGCAGCCCTAACGCGGTGGAAAGAATGGTATTGTCTGCTTTGTGACCTGGTAGTGCTCCAGAGATCAGTTGGTGCTCAAAATCATCGGTTTGAAAAAAAAGCCGGCCAACCGCATGTTTGGCGTCGCGGTAGCTCGGTATTGGTAGGCCTTCTACAATTTCAGCATGGCTTGCATGCGTCATCATTTCATCAAGCATGCGGTTGGTTTGTCGAACGTTGCGGGCTATTTCGGACAAACCCGTTTTATGGCTGTCTAGCTCTTCCAAAACCACCATAGGTAAATAAATATCGTTTTCTTCAAAACGCAAAATGGCGGTGGGGTCGCTCATGAGTATATTGGTATCGAGGACAAACAATTTTTTTTCCATAATGACACTACTCCTTTAAAAAATCTTATTAGTTGACAGCGTACTTAGTGTTTAGAGAATAAGCTGCATATAACTTAGTGCGGATTTAACTTCCTCAACATGGCCAATCACTTTTACCTTGCGCCATTCTCGGCAGAGTTTTCCTGTGGGGTCAATGATAAAGGTGCTGCGCTCAATGCCGCGTACCTGTTTCCCAAACATCGATTTCATCCGAATGACATCAAAGGCGGTGCATAAAAGCTCATCAGCATCGCTAATTAACTCAAAGGGTAATGATTGGTTTTGTTTGAATTTTTCATGGCTTTGGATGCTGTCGCGCGAAACACCAAAGAGCGTTGCGTTTAAATTGGTAAATTCAGCGTGTGCGTCTCTGAAGTCTCGTGCTTCAATGGAACAGCCCGGCGTTGCGTCTTTTGGGTAAAAATACACAACAATCCAGCGTCCCATAAGCTCGTTTAATTGAACACGGGTGTTGTTTGTAGCATTCAAAAAATAGTTTGGTACAATTTCGCCAACGTGCATAGGTGCCCCCAAACAAATACCCTCGATTATGCAACTGTATTTTAGTAAAGTAAAAGTTTTAATTTTGATTTTTACTGCTTATTTGGCTTAGAAGGGTGTATAGTTATCCGTTTATTTTCATTTCAACTGGGTCTACATGTCTGTTAAAAAAAACGATAGTTCCACCATTGCCCTGAATCGCAAAGCGCGGTTTGACTACTTTGTTGAAGAAGAGATGGAGGCGGGATTGGTTCTGCAGGGCTGGGAAGTTAAAAGCTTGCGTGCAGGAAAAGTTAACTTGTCCGACGCCCATGTGATTATTAAGCACAATGAAGCCTTCTTACTCGGCGCGCAGATACAACCTTTGCCAACAGCGGCAACGCACCTGCATCCGGAGGCTACGCGAACGCGCAAGCTGCTCCTTAAAAGGCGTGAGTTGGATAAACTGATTGGTAGTGTTGAAAGGCAGGGGTACACGCTGATACCTATGTCGTTGTACTGGCGTAAAAATAACGTCAAAATGCGTCTGGCATTAGCCAAGGGTAAAAAAGAGCACGATAAGCGCAGCACGGTACGCGACAGAGATTGGCAGCGTGATAAACAGCGGCTAATGAAAAATAAATAAACGCAATTCGCAGAAAACATCGGATCTGGCTCGGATAATGCTTGAGATGGATGGTGTAACGATAAGGACACAGGGTTTATAGAGGGAGATATAATGCGACTTTTACAAGTAGTAGCTGCAATTTTGTCTTTTGCGTTCGTTAATGCCCACGCTTTTCCCGGGAACACGCAGGTAATTAATAAAATAGTTATCTTCGGCGACAGCCTGTCGGATAATGGAAACACAGGACATTTGCTAAAAAGTATTAATCAACATGAAAACCCCAATTATTTAATTACGCCCTTTCAAGTATTTATCATTGAAAAAATGCGAAACTTTGCCGAATACTATCGCATTCCTTCCGCAATGACTGAAAAAGGAGTTGAAGAGGTTGGTGATTTTTTTGAACACGACTTTGCGCCCGTACTGGCCTCCTTGCTTGCAAGTGTGCGCGAGGTTCCGATAATACCGGATGAGCCTTATTGGCAATGGCATTTTTCCAATGGACCGGTTTGGAATGAATATTTAGCACCAATGATGGGTATTGATACGACCAACTCTGAGACTTACACCAACCAAGCGTTTGGTGGTAGTTGGGCTGCCAGTTACGATTATAAGTTAACCGTATGGAATTTAATTCGTCATCCTTTATTATCAATAAAAAACCTTATTGCCGGAAAATTAATCCCTCCGAGCTTAGGCATTACGGTGCAGACGTATTTACTGAACCAAAAAAAACTTGATAAACAAACGGTTTTTTTCTTACTAAGCGGGGGAAACGACTACTTGAATTTACTTAATTTTGTGAGTAAGCCAAACGATGTGTTAAGTAAAAACTTTATTCCAGACCTACAATTTATAGATGGGTACGTGCTGAATGTTATCGACAGCATTCACGCCGCCTATCTAAGATTAGTCGAGAAGGGCGGAGAAAACTTCGTGATTATGGGCCTGCCATTAATTGGCGATGTGCCAATGTTTTCAGCCAATATTGCCGAACGTAACGTAATAAACCTGGCTACCCAGATGCACAATAAAAAGTTGCGGCTCGCGGTTGAACAATGGCAAAAAGAAAATAAATCCAGTTCTTTGTTATACATTGATTTAGAGGAGTTCTTAGATGAAGCGAAAAAAAATCCCAAGGCGTTTGACCTAACGAATACGGTAGATGCCTGTATAGACATTAAGCTGCCTATGCTGATGCCAGCGCCACTATTTAACCAAAATGTTGTTTTAAAGCACAGCTTATTGACCATGCTAAAAGGAAAAAACCAAATACCAAAAACGGCAGCGCATCACGCTTGCGAGCATCCGGAGCACTATATGTATTGGGATGAAATTCATCCAACCACGCAGATGCATAAGCTTTTAGCGCGTACAATTTGCGACGCTCTTTTTAAAGCGGGTTATCCGGTTAACTGTTACAACTAGCATTGGGATTTGCTGCGTTGCTGTGGCATAATCCGGCTCTAAAAAAATACAGATTTTCTAAAATAAATGATAATTGAAGAGTTTGCGTAAGCAAATTACAAGAAATAACTAAGGATTTCTATGTGCGGAATAATGGGAGCAATATCCCAGCGAGATATCAGTAAAATTTTACTGGAAGGCCTGCGTCGACTGGAATACAGAGGGTACGATTCCGCCGGTATTGCCGTAATAAACAACGCCGGGCGATTAAATCGCGTTCGTATTCAAGGTAAAGTTCAGGTATTAGCCGATGCAATGCAGGAGACGTCTATTGCCGGCTCTATAGGAATCGCTCATACGCGGTGGGCAACGCACGGTAAACCTTGTGAGCACAACGCACACCCGCATCTGTCGCGAGCAGAAATTGCCCTAGTACATAACGGTATAATTGAAAACCACGAGGAATTACGGACTTTTCTTAAAAAAAATAATTACGAATTCACCTCAGAAACGGATACGGAAGTTGCGGCTCACCTCATACACTACCATTTTCAAAAAACGAATAATTTACTGCAAGCGGTTCAACAGGCTTCGTCAAAAATGCAGGGTGCTTTTTCGCTTGGAGTTATTCACCAAAGCTTTCCCGATGAGTTGATAGCCTTGCGTAAAGGCAGCCCATTGGTCATTGGGCTTGGGATAGGTGAAAATTTCATTGCCTCCGATACGCTTGCTTTACGATCTTTTGCGCAGGCCACCCTTTTTATGGAAGAGGGTGATATTGCACGAATTAACGTGGAAAGTATTGCCGTATTTGACCACGCGGGTAAACCGGTTACACGTCAGGAGCAACCGTTAAGTGCTGTTAATGATGCGGTGAGCAAAGGCACTTACCGTCACTTTATGTTGAAAGAGATTTACGAGCAGACTAGGGTGCTGGCGGATACTTTAGAGGGAAGAATCAGTTCGGTAGCCGTCTTGCGAGCAAGCTTTGGCGAGGAGTTGACGTCGTTGTTTAGTCAAATAAAAAACATTCATATTGTTGCCTGTGGGACCAGCTATCACGCCAGTCTTATCGCTCGTTACTGGCTTGAATCCCTAACCGGGATAGCAACTCAGGTCGATATTGCTAGTGAATATCGCTACCGCGAAGTGGTGGTCAGCGCCGGTACGCTGTTTATAACCGTTTCTCAATCCGGTGAAACGGCCGATACGCTTGCCGCTTTGCAAAAAGCTAAAAAATTGAACTATCTTACCACGCTTGCTATTTGTAACGTTGCTACCAGCACCTTAGTTCGTGAGGCAAACTCAGTTTTTTTAACACGAGCCGGCGTAGAGATTGGTGTTGCATCAACAAAAGCATTTACGACTCAGCTCGCTGCTTTTTTAATGCTATCGGCCGCACTGTGCCGTGATGAGCGTGCGATAGATGTGATTACGCAACTTCAAGAACTTCCGGGCGTCTGCGAATCTGTTTTACGAATGAACGAGAAAATTGCAGCCTTGGCGCCTATCTTTGTTAGCAAATCACACAGCCTCTTCTTAGGGCGTGGCACGCAATATCCTGTCGCTATGGAGGGTGCGTTAAAGTTAAAAGAAATCTCCTACATTCATGCTGAAGCCTACCCTGCGGGTGAGTTAAAGCATGGGCCTTTAGCCTTGGTTGATGAAAATATGCCCGTGATTGCGGTCGCTCCTAACGATGAGTTATTGGATAAGCTTAAATCCAATTTGCATGAGGTAAGCGCCCGGGGCGGTCAATTAATTGTGTTTGTTGATGGTTCGCAATCCTGGCAAGAAAATGGGGCAACCTTAATTCCTGTGCCAAGCTGTGGCAACTGGATTGTTCCTATAATCTATACCATCCCCCTGCAATTGCTTGCTTATCACGTGGCGGTTGCCAAAGGGACGGATGTTGATCAACCACGTAATTTAGCCAAATCGGTTACTGTTGAATAATTTTTGAGTGACTTCGTTATTCATCGGTATATAATAGGCAGCTTTTTAGAACAGCTTGTATGAGGAAGAAATGAGTCATCATCATTTAGAAATAGCCGCGACAATCGCCAAAGAATTACTAGTGAATAGCAGCCAAGTTGAGGCGGCTATCAAACTTTTGGATGAGGACGCAACCGTACCTTTCATCGCGCGTTATCGTAAGGAAAAAACGGGATTTTTGGACGACTCTCAGCTACGGATTATCGCTGAGCGACTTTATTACATACGAGAACTTAATGAGCGGCGAGCCACTATTATTAAGTCCATCACCGAGCAAGAACTGTTGACGCCTGAATTAGAGGCAAGTATTAATGCGGCAACCAACAAAACACGTCTCGAAGATTTATATCTTCCTTTTCGACCAAAAAGACGGACTAAGGCAATGCTTGCTAAAGAAGCCGGGTTAGAACCTTTAGCGCGTTCAATTTTTGCAAATACCTGTGCCAGCCTGGAGAGTGAAGCAGAAAAATATATTAGTGAAGAGCGTGGTGTTGCGGACACCAAAACGGCGCTTGAAGGCGCGCGCCAAATTCTGATGGAGTGGTTCGCTGAGGACGCAAACTTGATTCAAGATTTACGCGAATACATCTGGCACAACGCCCGTCTTCATTCGGTATTAAACCCTGCGAGTAAAAAAAATACGGCGAATAAATACGCCGATTATAGCAACTACAATGAGCTGCTTAAAAAGATACCTTCGCATCGAGCGCTTGCCTTATTTCGGGGGCGTCGAGAAAGTGTTTTACAATTGTCTATTCAACTGCCTGATGAGCAATACGGCGAACAAAAAATGGCGGAATATTTTGCCGTTGAATTGGAAAACAACCCGGTTGGAGCGTGGTTAGGGGAATGTCTGCGGTTGGCGTGGAAAACGAAACTGCGTACTAAATTAGAGCTGGAATTGTTGGCCCGCTTGCGTGAATCAGCCGACAGTGAAGCTATTGCCGTGTTTGCGCGAAATTTGCGCGATTTATTGCTTGCAGCTCCGGCAGGTCCCAAAATTTGTATTGGATTGGATCCAGGTATTCGTACCGGCGTGAAGGTTGTAGTCGCAGACAGTACGGGTAAAGTACTCGATTATTCAACGATTTATCCTTTCCAACCCAATAACGACTGGCATCAAGCAATTGCCGAATTAGCGAAACTCACCGCGAAATATAATGTGAGTCTGCTTGCCATAGGTAACGGCACAGGGTCTCGGGATACCGAGCGTTTGGTTGGGGATTTAATCAAGATGTACCCCGATTTGAAGTTGGAAAAAATGATCGTAAGCGAAGCAGGGGCTTCTGTTTACTCAGCGTCCGCACTAGCTGCGGCCGAGTTTCCTGATTTAGATGTGTCCATTAGAGGTGCGGTTTCTATCGCACGCCGTTTGCAAGACCCCTTAGCCGAACTTGTGAAAATTGATCCCAAATCAATAGGTGTTGGCCAGTATCAACACGATGTTAATCAGAAATTACTAGCCCGCAGTTTAACGGGTGTTGTTGAAGATTGTGTTAACTATGTGGGCGTTGACGTGAACACCGCCTCGGTTTCTTTGCTTACTCGGGTTTCTGGATTAAATGAAAAATTAGCGGAAAATTTAGTGCAGTACCGCGACAGCAATGGTGCTTTCACCAATCGAAATCAGTTAAAAAATATTACCCGTATGGGTGAGAAAACGTTTCAACAAGCCGCTGGTTTTTTACGCATTATGAACGGTGATAATCCGCTTGATTCTTCAGCCGTGCATCCAGAGGCTTACCCCTTGATTGAAAAAATAATTGAGACGCATCACGTTGAATTGTCGCATGTAATCGGTAATCGTGGTTTTTTACATTCGGTTAATGCTGAGAAATACGTCGATGATAATTTTTCAATCACGACCATTAAAGATGTTTTGAAAGAATTGGAAAAGCCAGGACGCGATCCACGGCCTGTTTTCAAAACCGTTCATTTCAAAGAGGGAATTGAAGATATAAAAGATTTGCAAATAGGGATGGTTTTAGAAGGTGTGGTCAGCAACGTCACCAATTTTGGCGCCTTTGTTGACATTGGTGTGCACCAAGATGGACTAGTGCATATTTCTGCAATGACCAATCGCTTTATTAATGATCCGCACGCTATTGTAAAAGCGGGTGATATTATTAGCGTGAAGGTTTTAGAGTTAGACTGCGTGCGACGTCGCATTGGTTTAACTATGAAATTGGAAAACGATTCGGTTCGCGCTAAAAGTGGAGCGAAGCTTACGAATAGCACCGCTGCCGCCAATTCCAGCAAACCCGCACGCAGCAAAACCAAACCAATTGCGCCCGCAAAAACAATAACGCAGCCAAGTAAAGTAATTTTTAATACCAGCATGGCGGACGCCTTAGCAAAATTAAAACGAGGTTCATAAATGATAGCTCCGCGCGGTGAGATTACTATACAAACCTTAGCAATGCCTGCCGATACAAATGCAAATGGCGATATTTTTGGAGGGTGGTTGGTCTCACAAATGGATTTAGCCGCGGGAGTATTGGCGAAAAAAATAGCGCAAGGACGCGTGGCGACCGTTGCGATAAATACCATGACCTTTTTAAAACCAGTGCACGTTGGGGACATTGTAAGCTGCTACGTAGAGTTGCTGAAAAAAGGCACGACCTCACTAACCATTGCCGTAGAAGTATGGACTGAAGCGGCTGCAAGTTTGGGTAAATTTAAAGTTACTGAGGGTATTTTTGTTTTTGTGGCAATTGATGATAAAGGCAACCCTCGTCCTGTTGACGCCCATTCATGAGTACTACTATTGAAACGCTGCAAAGCTGGATTGCCGATATGGCGGCTATCATTAAAGATAATATTGATGGTGAGCCGCATCATTACATTTCGTTTGTGCACGATCCACTGCTTGCTAATTACTTAGTAAGCCTAATTGAAAACATTGATGATAATGATAACGAAGAGGAAAGCCCCTACTATTCATCTTGCGTATTTGCGTTGGATATTTGTATAGCACAGCTGCAAACGGCGGTTGAAAGTGGCAATAAGCTTGCCAATCGCACTTTAGCACAGCTGATGGATCAACTAGCGCAATCGATAAATAAAGATAAACACTCCTTAAGTTTTTGGTTGCCCGTGTTGAATGCCTTTTACGATGCTCATGTTGAGCTTTCCGATTTTTTGCGCGATGCGTATTTAAATTTAGCAAGTCAAATGGACCAACAGGTTTCTGATGGTGAAGTGGATCATTTGGACGTTATTCGTAAAATGATTACGGAGTTGTCGGACTTATCAAAATACGATATTGCTGAGAATTTTTTTGCACAAAGCTACGCAATGCCGATTGATTTTTTTGCAGATTTGATCATTGATTTCTATAGTATCCCTGAAGCGCAAGATATCGCTATATTAGCGCTACTGCATCCCAAAGCCGATATTCGGGATGCGGTCGTTGAGACATTTGAGCAGATGATTCATACCGTAGTTTTAAGCTCCGAATCCTTATCGCGCTTGCAGCATATTAAATATTGGTATCCTGAAAACTATCATCCGTATTTTGAGGAGTGGATTAAAATACAGCGCAAGAAAGGGGTGGTTTTTAATGAAGAATCGCCGTGCACCTATCTCTCAATTAAGGCTACAGAAGTCGATGGCAGTGGTGCTCAGGGTATTTTCATTCATCTTAAGCATCAAGGGAAGAACAAGATTTGCGGACTCTTATATAAGCAAAATATGGGGATTAAAGACGCATGGGTTACACCACCCATGTCCAGTAATGATGTGAAGCAATATTACCAAGATGCCTTTGACGACAGCGTTACCCTTAAAAAAGTGGATGAAGAATATTTAATTAAAATGACGGAACATTTTTTAGCGCTAACAGTTGCTAATAATGAAGTTCCGGATTTGCATTTATTGGAAATTCAAGAGCTACTGGGAATAAATTTTAGACCACGGCTCATCGACGTCCCTACCCAAATCAATGCGCTAAGTGTTTTAATCAATCCTTTTACTAACGATACCTTGAAAGAGTCTCTTAAACGGTCGAAGCTCTGGCTTACAACCAAATCGTTTACAGAATCCTGGTATATTGAAAATGCAAACATCGACCGCTTAGTTAATCGCTGCAGCAGTATTGTTGAGGGTGCAAAAGTTTGCATTATTGAGGAGGCGATTGACGCAGTCTTTTTAAATGAATTGGAAATACACCGCAATACCTGGCTGTTTCATTTTTTATGGATGGCATTGTGGGCCAAGGTATGCGCGCGCGCTACGGAAAAAGTGTGGCAGGATAGTTTTTTAATTGCTTATTTAATACACAAAGGTGAACCACTTCACTCCATTCCAGTGATGGTCGAAATTTGCCATCAAACCGTTCTTAACAGTATTGAGACAATGAATGAGCGTCGCACCCATCTAAATCGCGAATGAGATACAATTGTGGATAGTTATTTATAGCTTGTGGATAAACTGCTGCCAATACGTTTAAGTTCATCGAAACTACTGATTGCAAGTGCGTTTCCATCTCATCGGTTTTTAAAATTTTTAATTAAAGATTGTGGGTAAACTGTTGATTGTATCTAAAAATCATTTTAAAACGGACGGTTAGCAATTTTTTGCAAACCAGGCCGTGGCGAGGGTTGCGGATGAATACTTTATGCGCTAATCTATTTATCCACTAATTACGGAGAAAATAATGAACAGCGATATTATTCAAGGTTCTTGGGAACAGGTTAAAGGTAAAGTACAAGCGACCTGGGGAAAACTTACTGATGATGACATGATGGAAATCAAAGGGGATGCTAAGGCATTATCCGGCAAGCTGCAAAAACATTACGGCTGGAAAAAAGAAGAAGCTGAAAAATATATTGCTGAATTTAACGACAAAAATCGCGACTAAAAAAAACCCCGCATTCTGCGGGGATACCTATGTATCCCAACGATTCGTTAGCGCGCAAATATCACACACTACCACCTCTTTTAAGTTTTCATTGGCCGTCAAATCATCGTCACCACTGTGCGATAAATTATCATGGTCTTCAATTTCAATTTTAGCCCCACAATTATCACATGTTTTTAAGCAGGTCATATTCTTCCTTAAGCGTGCGATTTAGTATAAGGTATTATTATAGTAAATTAGATAAAGATTCCCAATGGAATACAAAGATTATTACAAGATTATGGGGCTTGATAGCAACGCGACCCCTGAAGAACTTAAGCGAGCGTACCGCAAATTAGCGCGTAAATTTCATCCAGATGTGAGCAAAGAGACGAACGCTGAGCAAAAATTTAAAGAGTTAGGCGAGGCTTATGAAACGCTAAAAGACCCAGCCAAACGAGATATGTACGATAAATACGGCGCTCAATGGAAGCAACAAGGCTCACAACCACCACCATCACACGCGCACGCACAGCAACCAAGCCATTCAGATTTTGAAGATTTTATTAACTCCATGTTTCGTCAGCGTGAGGCGCAAGAAGCATCGTTTCATCAACAGCAAAATCTCGATATTCACGCGAAGTTATCAATAAGTTTGGAAGATAGTTTCAACGGCGCTGAAAAAGTGATTCAACTTCCTACCGCCGGTGGCGATGTTCGCTCTGTAAAAGTTAAAATACCGCAGGGAATTACGCCGCATCAGCAAATACGTTTAAAAGGTCAGGCCAAACAATTAGCCTCGGGTCACGCCGGTGATTTGTACATTGAAATTTTAATTAACCCCCACCCATTTTTTCGCCTAGAAAATAAAAACATTTTCCTAAACTTACCCGTAAGCCCTTGGGAGGCAACATTAGGATCTACGGTCTCAGTTCCAACCTTGGCTGGACTTGTTAAACTAAAAATACCTCCGAACAGTCAGAACAACAGCCAGCTTCGACTAAAAGGCAGGGGTTTGCCAGGCAAGCCCGCGGGCGATCAAATTATTAATGTGACTCTAGTTATTCCTAAAGTATCTAACGAGCAAGTCAATGCTCTTTACAAACAAATTGCTGACGCTATTGACTTTAACCCACGCCAAAGTTTAGGAGTAGACTGATGCGCGATTCTTCACCAACCCCACTAACCGGTGATTGCTGGTTTTATCTGTCCATGCACGAAATTACCCATACGATGAATGTTCCAACGCAAACTATTTTGGAAATTATTGAGGAAGGGATAATCAACGCGGATAAAGACGCTAAACAGCAGTGGGTCTTTAACAGTGAGTGTTTACGCAAAATTCGAATAGTGCTGCAACTTACTAAGGATTTAGGGGTAAATTTGGCCGGTGCAGCATTGGCGATAGATTTGCTGGATGAAATTGAGCAGCTAAAAAAGAAATAAGTGGATTTAATAGCGAGCCCACATTGCCTGCCCCCGTTTTACTAACAGGAGTTGGGAAAAAAGCTATCAATAGTTAGCTTGCTCTCGACTTCCACCGGGTTGCATTATAACGAGAAGGACAAGTCAGCGTCGCTATTGCTCTCACCGTGCGGACTTTGTACGTCCTTTGCAGCGTCAATACTATGAAGTACGTTCAATAGATTTCTTGCATAACCATTTTTAAAGCTCAAAATTATAAATTCCTGCAATCAAATTAAATCTTAAACCAAATCGTTTTCGTCTATTTCGATAACGATCAGCGACGATTTTAAATCGTTTAATCATACCAATTACATTTTCATTCAAAACACGCTCACTCGATAATTCACGATTGTTCTTTTTATCCTCTTTGGTCAGTGGGGTCTTTTTCGTTTTTTTCTTGGGTAATGCTGAATTTTGATGTAACTTATGTATTCCTTGGTAGCCGGTGTCTGTAAGACTTCGAATCTCTGGGTGAATATGAACACCTGATTCCTTAAACAACCTAAAATCATGCCGCTTACCGTTAGTGAAATTTGTACAAATAACGGTTTTTTTCTTTTTATCTACAATAATTTGTGTCTTTAGCGTGTGTCTCTTCTTTTTCCCTGAATAAAAATGTTTTTGTTTTTTTTAGGTCGTTCAATGGGCGTTTCAGTCGCATCAATCAGTACAACGTCATATTCAACATCACTTTTTAACAAGGTTTTACGTCCAGGCAATGAGAATTTTCCATCTTTAATCAGCGTATCTTCAACCCAGCGTATATTACGATAACAAGCACTTTCACTAATCCCATAACTACGCGAAATATGAAAGTATGTTCTATATTCGCGCAAATACTCCAACGCCATGAGCAACCTATCTTCGATGCCTAATTTATTAGGCTTACCTCCGTGAGATTTTAATAGGGCTTCCGCTTCTCTCAAAATGCTTGTCATAACATCAAAAGTTGTACGTTTAACTCCTGTGAGCCTACGAAATCCTTCCGCGGGTTCCTCTTTTATTTGTTCGAACTTCATCAACTTCCTTGCCAAAAAATAAGAAGTTTAATTAAATGCTGAGGTTATGCAAGAGCTCTAATAAGCTTTGGTTTGCTGCGGAAATATCAATGCTAGTATCAGCCGCTAGCGCCGGTCTGTTTTGTACCGTTGGCGACGCCAATGCTAAAACCATCGGATTGGCTTGCAGTGGCAATTCAAACAACATTGGTCTTTGGGCAATAGGTGTTTCGTGTAAAATACGGCGCAGCTTGTAGGCGCGATCCCACTCTGGGTGCAGGAAGCTACTTTGTGTAATTAATCTATCAATTTCTAAACGAATAGCCTGCTCGGCGCGCGAGTTTAGTATTTGTAAACTTTCTTCAAGCGCGTGGTAATCGGGATTGGGATCGCGAAATAAAGCGCTTCTTTTCGCGTCTAAAAAATCTTGTAACAATTCATCTTTAGAATGGGTCGCTTCAATCATGTTTGAAAGTTGTTGAATGTAGATATTTTTATCAATCTTCGATTTCTTTTCTAAAAACTGCGTTTTTAAATTTTTCAGTTCTACGTACAGAGTTTGCAACGCCTTGTGATTTTCTCGATTAGCAAGAATCCAAGGTTTAAAATCGGCAATACTTTCTAATTCTGGATGCTGTGGGTTTTTTTTTTGGAGAAGATAGGTTTGCAAGGCGTTGCAATGACGAAAAAGGCGCTCATCTTTTCGAGTGCGGGTTAGAACCGCAAAAGGCGGGAGGTCAAAGGCATATTCCTGAGGGATAACTATTTTTAAAAAAGCTTTCTGTGCTTGCCAAATGGAATATCGCTTTTGTGGATTTAGAGCGGACATTGCGATAAGTAAATTTCTAATTCCTTCACGCAGTACTTTATTCTCAAGTTGAAAAAGGTCGTTGAAGACGGGGTTTACCATTTCTGTGTGCTTGTTCGGTATGAAATGGCTTTCTGCGGGTTGATTCCATAAGCACCCTAAAGCTATCGCTAAACTGTATACATCGCTTTTATAGTGGGATTTCTTATCAAATGCTTCGCGACTCGCAAATAAAAGGGTGCCGGACACGTCTTTATCACGGCTCCGGTTGCTTTTTGCAAAGCCAAAGTCAATAAAGTTAACTCGTAAAGGATCGACGCTCACCATGATATTTTCAGGCTTGACATCTTTATGCACCAATCCGCGGCCGGTTACCTGCTCGTGCAGTTGGTGCAAGCACCACGCCGTAATCTCAAGCAGTTGGCCGACATTCAGACAACCGGTTGCGTTGTTGTTGTCAATCAATTCAGCGAGAGTTATACCCGGCATTTTTTTTACTAAATTTGCTACACTGTGGTCGCCGATACGGGTGGTTTTAGTAAGTTTCAAATGCTCGGGGGAAAGAAGCTCTTCCTTATGAGCCTCTCGGATTAGTTTGCGAAGTCGGAGGTATTCGTTAGGGTGCTGGATTTTGATAACCCGCGCTTTATTGTCGGACTTAGCAGAAAATGCGTAATTACTCATGTTACGCACCACTACTTGCAGTTTGAATAAAAAGCATTAAAATTCTGCCCATAATTTAGGGAGGGAATAAAATGGATATGCTTGATATTTATAGTGATTATTTGATTTTCCAAAACAAATATGCGACAGCTACAGGGTTATCTGATTTGGTTGATGGAGCATTTGCTCATGACAAGGTCACACGATTTCTTCGCTTGAAAGATTATGATTCAAAATCACTGTGGGGTTATGTAAAAAAGCCGGTGAGAACTCAAGAGACATCGTGCGGTGTATTGATACTTGATGATTCCATTGAAGAGAAGCCATACACGGATGAGAATGAAATTAATTGCTGGCATTACTCCCACGCTAAAGGAACGGTTCTCAAAGGGATAAACATCCTGTCGTGCATGATTCGCTATGATGATTTCAGTGTACCAATAGGGTATGAGGTTATCAAAAAAGATATTACTTATTGTGATATAAAAACCCGGAAAACCAGAAGAAAGTCATCAATGACCAAAAACCAATTATTCCAACAGCTGATTACTCAGGCCATTACCAACAAAGTGATGTTTGATTATGTATTAGCGGATAATTGGTTTGGCTCGAAGGCCAATATGGTTCACATCCATAAAGACCTTCACAAATCGTTTATCATTGGGGTTAAGTCTAATCGTACATTAGCTTTATCTGAAAACGATGCCAAAAACGGACGGTATCTACAAGTAAAAACAATAGAGCTTGAAGAGAATGTAGCCCACACAGTCTGGCTTAAAGGCCTAGACTTCCCAGTGAGGCTCCTGAAAAAAGTATTCAAAAACGAAAACGGTTCAACAGGAATTCTCTATCTTGTTTCTAATGACATACACAGTAGTGCCGAACGTCTTTATGAAGTGTACCAGAAACGGTGGCGGATTGAAGAGTATCACAAATCAATAAAACAAAATGCAAGCCTTACAAAATCACCTACGCGCACCGTCAAAACTCAGTGCAATCATATTTATGCCTCTATAATTGCTTATTGCAAGCTGGAAATGTTGAAGATAAAAACTCAATTAAATCACTTTGCCATTAAGTATAAATTAATCGTAAGAGCGAACCAGATTGCATGGCAGGAGCTTAAAAATATGACCAGCTAATTTTCAGTGTGCGTAACATGAGTAATTAGGGGGTGTTAAAACGCCAACTACATTATAAACCGCACCAAAAGTACCTTCCCCTAGAGCCTCATTGGTGGGTATAACCGCATAGCGGGGCTGGTTTTTTTTTACAGTTTTATAAAAAAATAAATCACAGGTGAGTTGAATTTCTGTTACAACTTCGTTGATTTCTATCGTATAAGGCTCTAATGCGTAAAATTGCGGTGAGTGGTGATGCTCTATGAGCCGACTTAAAATTCTTTGCTCAGAGAGGCTCATATTGGGAGGGTCAATCAGGACAGACATACGATGCTCCTTAATTTTTATTTAGGCGAAGTTCTGTACAGATTGAACGGTGATCGTTATTTGTTATAGTGCGTATAATCTTTCATAGCAAATCGATTCCAGGCGCGCATATCTAAAATTGCACCGGCATCTCCCATAAACCCCGCTTTCATCTGCGGAATGTTGTAAAAAAAGACGTCACTCGCGTCTAATGCTAATGCGTGCTGCCTATCTAACGCGACCACTCGTGCAATAGAATGGTTATGGGTTTTAACAAATACCCGCTTTGCGCGTAAGTATCGACCATTAAACTGGGCATGCCCCCACAATTCAACGTCCACTCGGTTGGCAATTCCACCTAATTGTATTTGCGTATCATCCTTAGCGCGAACGGTCAGCTCATCACTTTTGAGCCAATACAAATCGAGGTGGCCTTTTCCTTGTAAATTCAATTGCTTAACGGTGGCTTTACCGATTAATTGCACATGATGGCTGTCGTGAATAAATACCGTTAAGTCTGGGCTGTTTATTCCGGTAATTTTGGTATTCCCGGCGCCCGACACGATAATGCTCCGAAGATTGATAGCACCACTAAAAAGCGTGGTTCCCCCATTGCGTATCGATAGGTCTAGGAGGCCCGAGTTAACGGGCTTACCAACTATTTCACCCTGACCACTGTAGTTAAAAGCGTTTAAATATCGGCTGCGACACTCTACGCTTAGCGCGTATCTTGGATAACCAGAGTCGGCGTTGATAATCAGCTTCCCGCCCTTCAAATGGGTTCGTACATGAGCAATATCACGCACGTCGCCTTTTAAAATTACCAGTGATTTTTTACTATTCGTGGAAACCTTAACATTTAATTTTCCTACGACATCAAGGGAATTATAGGCGTACTTAAAAGCACGTGTTTCGGTAGTCGCATTCGTTGCACGGCTAAGGATAGCAGGCCCTAGCGCTGGTTTTTTGACGCAAGCGGTTGATAAAAAAGAAAGTAAAAGTATGGAAAACCATCGCAGCATAGGTAAATTTCTCAAAATTTTAGTCTTATAACGATAGAGTAAGTTGGCTTTTTACGCAATACAATTAATAGAAAAACAGAACTTCTGCCTAAGAGTACTGCAAAATAGGTGGCGTGCGACGCTCATAAAGAATTACTAGCCGCGGTTTCAACCCCCAAAAGCGTTCAGTCCGGTGATATGTTTGCCAAGAATTAAGCTGTGGACATTATCGGTGCCTTCGTAGGTAAATACCGACTCTAAATTTAGCATGTGGCGAATGACGTGATATTCCAAGCTAATGCCATTTGCTCCTAATAAATTGCGGCACTCACGGGCAATTTTTAATGCCTCACGGCAAGCGTTGCCTTTGGCTAAAGAAATCATGGTCGGTGTTTCGCGACCGGATTCTTTAAGTCGGCCGATCCGTAAGTTTAACAATTGTGCTTTAATGATTTCACTGTACATTTCGCTTAAGGCTTTTTGAATTAATTGAAAGGAAGCTAAGGGCTTTTTAAATTGACGACGCTGCAGTAGGTAATCACGGGTAATATCAAAACAGGCCACTGCCGCACCCACGGCTCCCCAGGCAATACCATAGCGTGCTTGACTTAAGCAACTCAGAGCTGCGGCTAAGCCTTTGGTGGTTAATGGCAGTAAATTTTCATCTGGAATAAAAACGTCCTCTAAAACAAGTTCACCGGTTACCGAGGCTCGTAAAGACATTTTTAGGGCAATAAACGGCATGCGTACGCCGGGAAATTCTTTTTCAATGATAAAGCCTCGGATGCCTTCTGCGGTGTTCGCCCAGACAATTGCAATATCGGCAATTGGGGCGTTGGTTATCCATATCTTAGCTCCATTCACTATCCAGCCTCCGTCCGTTTTCTTGGCAAATGTGCGCATACTGGCAGGATCAGAGCCCGAATCGGGTTCGGTTAAACCAAAGCAGCCAATTATTTCTCCCCGTGCCATCGCCGGCAAGAAGCGCTCTTTCTGTTGGGCACTACCGTAGCGAAAAATTGGAAACATACATAAAGAGCTTTGCACCGAAACAAAGCTTCGAAGTCCACTGTCGCCTTTTTCAAGCTCTTGACAAACCAGGCCATAAGCAACGTAGGAGGCCTCAGCGCCGCCGTATTCGCTCGGAAAAGTTAAGCCCAACAGCCCTAAATCAGCGGTTTTTTTTATCAACTGCTGCGGAAATTCGGCTTGCTCAAAAGCGCTTGCCATGATTGGGGTCACGTCTTCTGCCACAAAGCGCGCGACGGTGTTTTTAATGAGCCGCTCGTCGTCGCTTAGTTGCTCGTCCAAAAACAATAAATCATCCATATTATTCCCCAATTAAGCAAAAGTCGGTGCGAGTACGACGTCATAGCTGCTGCCAACTGTTCGTGTCAACAAGTATAGAAACCTTGACTATAAAGAACAAGACCTAACAAACCCTTATGCCGTTAACGGGGCTTTGACGAACAGTTTTTAGACAACGTCTCTACGGCCTTGGTTAAAGAAGTGGAACGGGATTGCTCAAACATAGACAGAGCGACTAAACCACTGCACACCCCCAAACCTACTCCAGAAATAGGAGCAAAAATAGCGCACACAGCCGCTATACAGGCCAAAGCAACAAAAGCGAAACCCAGTAACAACTTGGTGTTGGAGCGACTGCCGGGCAGTTGTTGGGTATTGCGAAGAAGCTGCTCCGTATTGGTGAAAATAGTATCAGCGTTTTTTGCTTCAACTGCTTCGCCTAAATCGGCCAAGCACTGATAGGTCTGTGTCAAAGCGCGAATGGTTTTCTTGGTAACCGGCTCTTTTTTTAAAAGAGCAATTATTACTTTATGTTGTTGTGCAAACTCGCGTTGCGCCGGGTCACTGAGATCACTAGGCACACTAGGACTCTGTTCGCTAGCCTTCTCAAATAATTGCCTAATAGTATCATCTAGTCCAGATGCTTTATTGTCCGAATCAGCAAACCCTCCGCGCTGTTGCTTGTCTCTGAATTGTTTAACAAGAGTTAGGTTTCTAAACACTTGCTGTTCAAGTGCGTTATAAAGATCCGGGTCCAATGCTAAAAACAAGTTTCTATCGATGGTGTTTTTTTTATTAGTGTTGGCGGTTTTTGAAAAAATAAGGGGAGTGAAGCGACCAAAAAGGGTTTTACCAAAAATATTATTTTGGGGTTCGGAGTCGGTTTTTAAACCCGGTGATCCAGGGCACAAAAAAGAGGCTAAGGCTTGTTGATGACCACTGGCCACAACGGCGCCTAAGAGCTCATCCTTATCGACATTTTGTCGTCCGCACTCGGCTAAAAAGTCATCGGCTTCCTGAACAGCCTTTAGAAGAAAGCAGCACCCGGCACGGTCTTGATTACTAGCACAACCGGCAAAGACAATAGCCTGATCCGGCTTAGGACCTTCCGGCTTAGGACCTTCCGGCTTATCCGTCCCGGGTTTAAGCGCAACAAAAGCTTCACGGCGCAGCGTGATAATCCTCTCTACGGTCTCTTTTGAACGCTTAATTCGGTCAAAGGGGTCGCGCGTCTTGTCTTGAAACGCTCCACCAAAATATTGCCTTTGCAGTGTTCCTAAGGCATTTAACGAATGCAGTTCGTAGTGTATAGGAGCAGAGTTAGGTTGGCTTTTAATAAAACGGTTAACACTCTCGTGAATGAGATTTTCTTTATTGAACGGGGCGTCGGTGTAGAGGCCGACATAAGTAAAGGATTCTGTTCCATATCTGTGCAAAGTCGCCTGTTGCGCTTGCTCAAAATTTTGGCGGGTATAGCGGTCTCGTTCCGTATCATCGTGGCATTTTCCGACAAAAACAGGCGAAGCAAAGCGGCCGTACACAAGCGTTTCGGTTTTATAAGCGCCTTGCACCCGCTCTTTGGGGCTTAAGTGTTTAAACCTTTCATAAGGTGTGAATTGCGGCGTTGTGTCCGCTGAGTTGGGCGCACTTGGGGGTGTTAATGAGGTACGGGTTGTCGTTTCAAAAGAGGCATTATTCAGGCCGATTTTTTTGGTTTTACGGCATTGCGCGCCCCCACAAGTTGCGTCATCACTGAATCTATCTGAAAAAATGAGCTCAATTTCTTCTAAGCCCGTTCTTTTGCCTTGCGCTTGTAAAGCATTTTTTCTGTCGAGAAAAGACTTCTTTTGATCCTCGGTTTTTTCAGTAATAAATTCTTGAGTTTGTTCCGTTACTACACGGTTTTGTCGATCGTAGGATAGGGTTGTAAACTTACGGGTTGGGTCGATAACTCCGGCGGCGTTACGGATTGCAAACAGCAGAGACTCGGCCTGTTTTTTAGAACGACAGCCCTCTGTAAGCTTGGCGCGGTGTAAACTGGATAAAATAGTATTGTTGCATTTGGTTTCAAGCTTGTTGAGTTGTGAGTAACGGGGGTTCTCCTCTTTTAGGATGACCGCCGTTTTGTGCAAAAGCTGCCTCAATGAATAATCTAAATGGTCGCGTATTTTGGTTTTTCTTGCCGCATCGACGGTTTGGCAGTTATCTACAGCGTAGTGGGCTCCTCGTAAACGCGAGATACAGCGCAGCAGCATGTTGTGGCTATCCGTGTATAGTGAATTACCTAATAAGGATTCAGCGGGAGACATTGCCGTAGCATCGCGTAGCCATTCATTCTTTTCTTTATTGAAGGTCGACACAATGCCGCTTTGGGCGTCATTGACTTCCATCAATAAATCCGTTAGTTCGGAGAGCTCGAGGGGCGGGGTGGCGCACGCGATTCTATCGAAGTCAAGAGTAAAAGCGTCGTACTCGGCGCCATCGCGGTTAATTCGAGCTGGTTTTTTATATTTTTCGTATAACGGAGAATGCTTGGCCGAGAGTATATTTTCACGAGCAAATCGATTGCTGGTGATAAAGGGTTCCACAACAACGTTTGGATTTTTATTATCATCCATAATCTTCACCGTTTAATTATTACCAATAATGATTAGTATAAAGCACGAACCTTAACTAACTATTAAGAGCGCTTAATTAGACACGGTTTCACGCAACGTCCAAACGCGTTTGCTGTTCGCCGGCAAACTAAGGGCTTTAGTCCAGAGCATTAAGGGTTTTCCAGAGGATGTGGGAATAGTGGGTGAGGCGAGGGCCACGGCAAAGGCGTATTTTTTATTCAGTGTTTGCAAGGTGGTCATCACGGTATTCGCCTCTGCTTGATTATCCTGCAGTATTAACTCATCCCCGCGAAACAAAACAGTAACATCCTGTTCTTGTAAAGCACGCTTAACAACACTTTCCAATCGACGCCACTTAGCCTGTCGATTTCGCTGCAGCTGCGCTTGAGTGGGGCTTAATTGAAACTTAATACGTTTATTGCTGGCAAACATTTTTGACCACGAATTAGATCCGGGTTTTTGCTGTAAAAAATAGCTGCCTAAAGCATCAACTAAATAGCGGTACCGTCCGGAAACCGCTAGACTTGTACCCGGTAAATTGTTTATAAAAATAGCAAAGGCAAGGGTGTGGGCGTTAGCGGTGTACAAATATCCGGAAAGACTGACGACCCCAGTCATCGTACCTGTTTTTGCCCGTACTAAATCTTGTTGATAGGGTTTTTGAAACCGTTTTTGCAGCGTTCCATCGCGACCTGAAACCGGAAGGGCTGCAATATATTCGTAGGTTAAGGGAAATCTATCAAATAAAAATCGCAGCAAGCTTACCGTTTGTGCCGGTGTTAACAAATCATAACGGGACAGTCCAGAGCCGTCGGTGAGCACCGCTTTTTGCAGATCAATACCGGTTTCTTGCTGCATGAAGTTTTTAATAAGTACTTGGGCTTCGCCCCAGTTTACGGCAGAGCCGTGCAGCTTGTCGGCTGCGTGTAAAAACAAGCTTTCCGCGTACAGGTTGTCGGAAGGTTTTAAGGTGTCGGCCATAAGTTGGGCAATTGGTTTCGAACGATCGCTAGCCAGCAGCATTGAACCACTGGGCATTGTGCCCAAAAGAATAGAGCCATCAAGCGTGATATTCGCATCGTTCAACGCCGACTTGATTAAGCCCTGCGCGTAAAGCATGGGGTTGCGAATGGCCATTTTCTGCATTACAGCCCATTGACCTACGGCAACACACCCGCGTACGGTTAAATGGTTTTCTCGGTCCATGGAAAAATCAACGCCGCACCGTGTTTTGCGTGCTTTGGTTTTAACCTGGTTGCTAATGGCAATGCTGCCGCTGTCGTCGTTGACCTCAACGATAGCTGGCGCACCGGCCTTACTCGCCGGGTTTACGGTAGCATTAATACGATTTGCATCAATCATCACAGGCGCCAACGGGGCGCCGTAGCTGTAGGGTAGGTCCTCCACCATCCATCCGGGAGCATAGGCGTCCACCTTGTTATGGCTGCTATCGATGATAACATCACCCTGAATACGGGTTATACGCCATTTTTTTAAAGAGGCAAACAGCCGCGCTAAACGTTGGCGGCTAAACGATGGGTCTCCGGGAAGATGCAGATACAATGAGCCTTTTAATACCCCCTGCTGCAGTTGCGACGAGCTCGTGCTTAATTGATTTTGAAAGCGATAATCGGGCCCCAAAACCATGAGAGCGGCCGCGTTTGAAAAGAGCTTCATGTTGCTTGCGGGCGTAAAAGAACGGTGCGCATTGCGCTTATACAGCAGCGCACCGGTAGTCAAATCAACAACTTGAATGCCAATATTAATGTGGGGGTCCACTTGATTAATAAGCGCATCGGCACCACTTTGGATGCTGGCTTGCGCGAGTGGGATTGCTAAAACCCCGAGTATTAGCCGTATAAATTTATTCATTGGTCGCATCCTTTCCTCTGTCGCTAATCATAATGTAAACCCAGCCGTTCTAACAATCCTGTTAGCGTATCGTTATTAAAAAATTGTATTTGCAGCCATCCGCCTTCCTTATCCGTATTTACTATTTCTACAGGCGCGCCAACTTGATTGGCCAACTGCGTTTGCAATCGTTGGGTATCGTTGCTTGCTTGCGAAGGCATCACTGGAGCGTTTTTAAATTGTTTAAGAGTAGTTTCAAGGCGCCGTACCGACCAATTGCGGCGAATAGCCTGTTGACTAAAATGTTGTTGCAAATTATGAGGCAGGGTTATTAGTGCTCGTGCGTGGCCCAGAGACAGGGTTCCGGCTCGCACCAATTCTTGCACTGAATTAGCCAGAGTTAGCAGACGTAAGATATTGGCAACATGACTGCGTGATTTACTTACCAAGCGGGCTATTTCTTGCTGTTGAAAATTAAACTCGGTGCATAATCGATGATAGCCTTGCGCCTCTTCAATAAGGTTTAGATTCGCGCGTTGAATGTTTTCAATTAAGCTTAGTGTTGCCGCTTGTTTATCAGTATACCGGCCAATTAAGCAGGGAACTACGGATAAGGGAATTTGTTGCGCCGCGCGCCAGCGGCGCTCACCGGCAATAATTTCGTAGTTCTCACAAGAAACTTCACGCACAATGATGGGCTCAATAATTCCCTGATTGCGAATGGAGTCCGTAAGCTCGTTTAAAGCGGTTGGCGAAAAATCAGCACGCGGTTGGTACCTTCCTCGACAAAGCCAATGCAGCGGTAGCATTTTATAAACACTGGTCATTTCTTGGTTAACGCCGCGTAATAAAAGCCGTCGCAGTTTGTTGCGCCGGGTAGCAACTGTCTGCCGTAAGGCGTCGCACAACCCCATTGGGCCGAAATAGTCCGGCTTTGCGCGCTGGGCTCGTCGGCTAGGAAACGTTCTATCTGGGCGTCGTTTTCTTTTTTTAATACCGAACACGTTGCGTAAATCAACAAGCCATCGTCTGCGAGCAACGGCCATAAGCTGCGCAGTATTTGGTGTTGTAGGAGGATAATTTTTTGCACGTCTTCGGGTTTGCGCAATAACTTAATATCAGGGTGACGACGGATTACACCCGTCGCGGAGCAGGGAGCGTCGAGCAAAATGCGGTCAAATTTCACCCCATCCCACCACGGGTCGGGAGCGCAGGCGTCACCAACTAAAACCGAGGCATCAAGACCCAAACGCTGTAGATTTTCATGCACACGCTGCAAACGATTACGGTCGTTATCGAGCGCCACGCAGGCTTTTAGTTGTGTCTGGCTTTCAAGAATATGACAGGTTTTGCCACCGGGTGCGCAACAAGCGTCTAGTACACGATGACCAGGTTGAGACTCCAGCAACCCAACAGCCAATTGAGCGGCTTCATCTTGCAGCGAAACATCCCCTTGCGCAAAACCGGGCAAGTCCAGTACATCGCAGGGGGTTGCTAACTGTATTCCTGAGCTGGAGAAAACATTCGCCGTTGCTTTGATGCCTATTGCCTCAAGCCTTAGCAGATAGTCTTCGCGTGTGCTGCGGCGCTGATTAATACGCAAGTTCATCGGCGGGTGGGCGTCGTTTGCGACAAGGACCATGTGCCAGTCATCGGGCCAATCGTGTTTTACTTGTTTGATAAACCAGGCTGGATGCGAGAACTGGAATCGGCTATCGTTTTCAAGCGCTGCAAGAATCGCCTCTTTCTCGCGGCAATAACGCCGCAATACCGCATTAACCAATCCTTTCGCCCATGGTTTTTTCAACGCGAGGACAAGATTTACGGTTTCCTTAACGCTTGCGTATTCAGGTTTTGCTAAAAAATGTAATTGATACAAACCAATTAACAAGACTAACCAAAGCGACAGCTCGGGTCGTTTTTCCGTTAATTGGTCGGCTATGGCCTCTAAGCGAAGGTAGTGACGGCATACCCCAAAGCAGATGTTTTTTGTGAGCGGAGAGGCCTCATTTTTTTGCAGCAAATAGAGAAGAGGGGATTTCTTTTCGGTTACCTGCAATAGCAATTGGTAAGCTTGTAAACGCTCATTCGCACTCACGAGCCAACCGCATCCTGAAAGAGAGAAGCTCGATTGGTCTGTAAGCACTCTTTAATTGTAGAAACTTTACCACCCGGAAACTGCACCTCTTCAACAAGCAAATCATCCGTTTGAGTCGCAATTAACAAACCATTTGTATCAGCGGCTACAATGGAACCTGGAGATTTATGCGCTTTTGTGCCACTAATACGCGCTTTGTAAATACGCATCCGCTCGCCTTGTATATAAGTGAAGGCCACCGGCCAAGGATTGTAGGCACGAATGAGGCAATCAATGGTTGTTGCTGGTGCGCTCCAGTTGATTAAGGCATCGTCTTTAGCAATTTTACCAGCAAACGTCGCGTGTTGGCTGTCTTGTTTGGTAGGGGTAATGGGGGCGGACTCGAGCGTATTTATTGTTTGTAAAAGGGGCTCTACCGCAAGAAGGGCTAATTTTTTTTGCAAACTGAGCGCGGTATCGGTTGGCTCAACAAGACACTCGCGGGTGGCGAGCACATCCCCGGTATCCATTCCTATATCCATTTGCATAATAGAGACACCCGTTACCGTATCACCGTGTAAAACGGCGTGTTGAATCGGCGACGCGCCACGCCATTTGGGCAATAAAGACGCGTGCACGTTAATGCAGCCTAAACGCGGAATATTAAGCACGCAAGCGGGCAGGATTAAGCCGTAAGCAATAACAATAAGCACATCAGGAGCTAGCGCACGAAGCTCCGCCACAGGGCTTTCATTTTTAAAATTAACGGGTTGAAATACTTCAATTTCATGGGACAAAGCCCATTGTTTAATGGCGGAGGCTTGCAGCTTCCGGCCACGGCCGGCCGGCCTATCGGGTTGGGTGTAAACGGCTTGCAACACGTGCGCGCTGGATAATAATCCTTCAAGACAGGCAATGCCAAAATCCGGGGTACCCGCAAATACTATTTTTAAGGGTTTCACAATTGTTTTCCACGAACGTACTTGTTTAATTTTCGACGCGCCATTGCGCGTTTTAAGGGAGAAAGTAAATCAACAAATAGTTTGCCGTTTAGGTGATCAATTTCGTGTTGGAAACATTCGCCTAGCAATCCTTGGGCCGTCATTTCAAAAAACGCACCTTTTTGATTTTGGGCACGAATGCTAACTTCCGTTGCGCGAATAACGGTATCGTATGCACCCGGTACAGACAAGCAGCCTTCTACATATTGGGTTTCACCAACCGCATTGATAATTTCGGGATTCACCAAAACCAGCTGCTGTTTTTTATCGCCAACAACATCAATCACCGATAACCGTAAGTTAACACCAATTTGTGGAGCCGCAAGACCAACGCCATTGGCGCTGTACATGGTATCAAACATGTCCGCAATAAGTGTGTTTAAATCATCGTCAAATTTTTCAATCGGTGCAGCCACTCGACGCAAACGAGCATCCGGCAGATAAAGAATTTTACGAATAGTCATTGGAGAACCTGTTTTAAAGATGTGAATGCGTGGTATTATCTCCAATATGAAAGAAGGCTGCAACAAATACTAGTTAACGCTCGTTAGCCACATTTTATTAAATCACTTCTCCATTGTTGCTTAGGGATAAAACAATGCGTTACTTATTAGTTTTACTATGTTTTTTTTGGACGCTGCAAATCGAGGCGGCGGATTTACTTGTTAGCGCCCCGAAAAGGTACACCGTTCAACGCGGAGACACTCTTTGGGATATTGCCAATAAATATCTTGCAAAACCCTGGGAATGGCGAGAGTTATGGCGTGCAAATCCGCACATCAAAAATCCGCAGCTTCTTTATCCGGGTGCCGTTCTTGAGTTACGGTTCCAACAAAAAAATCCTTATTTGCGAGTTTTATCAAACGGCACTATTAAACTCTCACCTTATATGCGCCCCGTTGCCCTAGAGGATGCTATTCCAGCAATTCCCTTGTTGGATATTAAGCCTTTTTTGAATGCCTCGCTTGTGATGGACCAAGACAGACTGAGTGCAGCACCCTATGTGGTAGCGTTAATGGGTGAGCATATGTTGGGTGGTCAGGGCGACGAAGTTTATGTTAAAAACCTGCACCCCAGTAAAGCTATACCTGCAGGAACAACAGTGTCCTACGCCATTTACCGCCCTGGTTGCCCTTACACGAACCCATTTACCCACGAGTTTTTAGGGTTTAAAGCCACCATGGTTGGGTACGGCGAGTTAGTTCGAGGGGGAGAACCTGCAACCATTCTGCTCACAGAAATAGTTCAGGGAATACAGTTAAACGATAGGGTTATGTACAACGACTACCCTGAGTTCAAACTCTATTTTGACCCAAAAACACCCCGCTCGATTGTTATGGGTTCGATTATTGATTTGCCTCCGGCCTATACGCAGGGGGCCGTTGGCCTTGTCGCGATAATAGATCAAGGGCAAAACGCAGGGTTAGAAGCCGGCGATGTGCTTGCTATCTACTCAAAGCCTAAACGAGTTCCTGACCCGCAGCGCAACGGCAACCCTATTACTACCCCGCCAGAGCGCGTAGGAGAGCTAATGATTTTTAGAACTTTTTCCAAAACAAGTTTTGCACTGGTGGTGCGCTCTATCAGCACAATTCATCTAATGGATACCGTTTCAAACCCATGAATAATAAAGTGTATCTTTTGGCTCTTAACCGTATTACTAATGTAGGCCCACGTGCGGTTATGAAATTTTTGGAGCGTTGGCCGGAGCTCAAAACAATGTTTAGCCTGTCTAAAGAGCAACTTGAAACGGCGGGATTAACGGTTAAAATGGCTGCAGCAATAAGCAATTTTGATTTCAAAGCCGTTGAAATGGATTTAGCATGGGAGCAAAAAAACGGCAATCATTTAATTAGCCTGGAGGATGAACATTACCCAGCCTTGTTAAAAGAAATTTACGACCCTCCGACTGTGCTCTACGCCCGAGGAAATATTCACTGCCTTCAAACGGCCACCGTAGCTATTGTCGGCACTAGAAAGCCCTCTTTTTCCGGCGGTGAAACAGCCCAGCGTTTTGCACGCGAGCTGTCTTGTCACAACCTTACAATTGTAAGTGGCCTTGCTGAGGGTATTGATACGTACGCGCATCAAGGCTGTTTGGATGCAAACGGGAAAACTATTGCGGTAATGGGTACCGGTATCAATCGAATATACCCGTATAAGAGCCAGCATCTAGCCGAAAAAATTACTGAAAATGGATTGTTAGTCACCGAGTTTGCCCTAAATTGCCCACCGAGGCCTGGACATTTCCCACGAAGAAACCGTATAATAAGTGGTTTTTCCTTGGGCACCTTGGTTGTTGAGGCGGCAATTAAAAGCGGTTCTTTAATTACGGCTCGCCTAGCAATGGAACAAAATAGAGAAGTATTTGCTATACCGGGTTCTATTCACAATGCGCAAGCCAGAGGATGCCATCATTTATTGCAGCAGGGTGCAAAGCTTGCTACCTGCATCAAAGACATAACCGACGAGTTAGGAATGAATGTTGTACCGGCACGCGTGGAAACAAAGCAGCCGGCACTTGCTATTCTCAATACAAACCTAGTAAAGTGCGTGGGTTTTGATGCAACCACTATGGATGAAATTATGAAACGCAGCGGTCTTTCTTTTGAAAAAGTTGCTTCTGCCTTAGTGGATTTAGAACTAAACGGTGTTATCAAGACTGTTCCCGGTGGGTATGCCCGCTGTTTATCCGACGTAGAGGTTATCTGATGAAAGATAGTTTATTTGCTTTATTAATGAATTTTTTTGAGCAGACCCTAGCTCAGCTTGACGATTCTAAGCGAAAAACCGCGCACGAACACTTCGATAATGCGTTGTTAAAAAAGGCTAATAATACACTGCTGTTGGTGAGGCACGCGCAACCAAAGTCCACCCGAATACTTACCGAATTAGAGCGGTGCAAGCTTACTAAAACAAGCTATCAATTTCTTATGAAATTATCGCTCTGCAATTTTTTATCTCCTTTTCAGATAGACGCAATAATTCAAAAAGCCTCACTATCGGATTCTCGATTTGTAGCCGTAGAAGAAATTAAATGGATAATACGCAGTACCCTAGTACACAATCTGGATGATCTGCAAGTTGCCTTTCTTGATTTAGTGCTTTATCAAAAAGAAGACAGATTAGTAATGCACTAAGTAATTAAGGAAAGGTCGCATTTTTATGAGTAAAAAATTAGTAATTGTTGAATCGCCGGCCAAGGCAAAAACTATTGAAAAATACCTAGGCAAGGATTATGTGGTTTTAGCGTCCTACGGGCACATCCGTGACTTACCGGCGCGTAAGGGTTCGGTCAATCCAGATAAAAATTTTGAAATGACCTATATCCCATTAGAAAAAAATTCCCGTCATATCGAAACCATAGCCAAAGCGTTAAAAAAAGCCGATTTTTTATTGCTAGCAACGGATCCGGATAGAGAAGGCGAAGCTATTTCCTGGCACATTAATGAATTGATGAATGAGCGGGGACTGTTAAAAAACAAAGAAGTTCAGCGGATATTTTTTAATGAAATAACTAAAAGTGCGGTAATTGACGCCATTAATAATCCACGACAAATTATGATGGATTTGGTTAACGCGCAACAAGCACGACGCGCGCTCGACTACCTAGTTGGCTTTTATTTATCGCCGCTGTTGTGGAAAAAAATACGACCCGGATTATCCGCAGGTCGGGTGCAAAGTTCGGCCTTGCGTTTGATTGTGGAGCGCGAAGAGGAAATAGAGCGTTTCGTTGCTCAAGAATATTGGCGCATTATTGCCAGCTGTCAGCAAGAGGCGGTGGTGTTTAATGCCCGCTTAACCCATTATCAAAATGAAAAATTGCAGCAGTTTACTATTTGTGAACAAGGCAACGCCATCGCCGTACAGGATGCATTGATTGCTTTGGCTAACGGTCAATTGCTTGTCCATAAGATTGATAAAAAGAAGAAAAAACGGCAACCTTCGCCGCCATTTATAACCTCAACTTTACAACAAGAAGGCGCACGAAAGCTTGGGTTTACTGCTCGAAAAACGATGATGGTGGCGCAGCAACTTTACGAAGGGATAGACATTGGCTCGGGTACAGTCGGTTTAATATCCTATATGCGAACCGATTCGGTGCATTTATCACAAGAGGCTGTTAGTGACATCCGTGAATTTATACTGCAGCGCTATGGACAAGACTATTGTCCGAGCGAATTACGAACCTATAAAACCAAATCGAAAAATGCGCAAGAAGCGCATGAGGCTATCCGACCAACCAGCGTTAAACGAACCCCGGAGATGGTTCAATCGGCGCTTACCGTTGACCAATTCAAGCTCTATAGCTTAATCTGGAAGCGCAGCGTGGCCTGCCAAATGGCCGATGCCTTGATTGATACCGTCGCCGTTGATTTGGCCTGTGGGGGTGAACGCAATCTATTCAGAGCCAATGGCTCCGCCATTGCTTTTCCGGGATTTCTATCGGTTTATGAAGAAAGTGTGGACGAAGCCAAAGGGTCCGATAGCGCAGAAATGCTGCCAAACTTGAAGGTTGGGGATGCCATTACCCTTAACGAAATTAAAGCCAACCAACATTTCACGGAGCCACCGCCACGCTATTCGGAAGCGAGCCTTGTTAAAGCCTTAGAGGAGCACGACATTGGGCGTCCGTCAACCTATGCTGCAATCATTCATACCCTGCAACAACGCGAGTACGTTACGGTCGATAAGAAGCGTTTTACGCCTAGTGATGTGGGTCGAATTGTTAATCGGTTTTTAACCGGTCATTTTAGCCGATACGTTGATTACAAGTTCACCGCAGGCCTTGAGGATACGCTTGATGCTGTAGCGTGCGGAGAAAAAAATTGGCTTTCAGTTTTAGAAGATTTTTGGCGACCATTTATTGACCAAATAGCGCTTATCGATGAAAGCGTGCAGCGAAAAGATATTACTACGGAAATTATTGATGAACTATGCCCAAAATGCGGTAAGCAATTATCCATACGATTAGGCAAACGAGGACGATTTATTGGGTGCACGGGCTATCCGGAGTGCGACTTTACCCAAGACTTAAATAACGACGGGGAAAAAAATCAACCCGAACTTATAGAGGGTCGTCAATGCCCGCTTTGCGCGAGCGCATTACAAGTTAAAAATGGACGATACGGGCGTTTTATTGGATGTACCGGCTATCCTAATTGCAAGCACATGGAGCCTTTAGTGAAGCCCGCAGATACAGGCGTTGAATGCCCCAAATGCCACACCGATAAAATTTTGCAACGTAAGTCTCGAAAAGGAAAAATATTTTACTCCTGCGCAGGTTATCCAGCGTGCAATTATGCTCTTTGGAACGAGCCTGTGGATAAGCCCTGCCCACAATGTGCGTGGCCAATTTTGACTCTCAAAGAAACCAAACGTGGGGGCAAACAATTGCTGTGTCCTAAAGAGGGCTGTGGTTACAGCGCCGAGGACGATAGCTGCTAATTACGGAGAGGATTTATATGGATATACAATCGGAAAGCACCCTATCTTCTTTTATAACCGATGCCAACAATTCGGCGTTTAGTTTGTACAATCTGCCGTACGGAGTTTTTGCCAGCAACGGCAATCAAAATTCTCGTATAGCGGTGCGAATAGGGGATTACGCGCTGGACTTATCCGAGCTTGAAAAGGTCGGTTTGCTCGGTGATGCGAAGAGCCCTTATTTTATAAATCAGCCAAATTTAAATCATTTTGCTCAATTAGGTTCGGCTAAATGGATGCAGGTCCGAAACCGTTTGCAAAGCTTACTAAGCGCCACTAACACGGAACTGCAACATCAAGACGCCCTGCTTAAAAGCGTATTGTTTAACTGTTCAGAAATTACAATGAGACTTCCATTTGCAGTTGGTGCGTTTACCGATTTTTACGCAGCTGAAAATCACGCAACAAATGTTGGAAAATTATTCAGAGGCAATGAAAATCCATTATTGCCTAATTGGAAATATCTTCCAGTTGCCTATAATGGTCGGGCAAGCACGGTTTTTGTCTCGGGCAAAACGATTACCCGACCCCAGGGGCAAATTAAAACCAATGCGGAAAGTCCGCCTATTTTCGGGCCTACAAAAAAACTCGACTTTGAGTTGGAAATGGGTATGATTGTGGGCGTTGGTAATCCGGATGGTAGCCCTATCGCGCTTGCGGATTGTAGAGAGCATGTCTTTGGTTTGGTTTTATTAAACGATTGGAGTGCGCGCGACATTCAGGCCTTTGAATACCAACCGCTGGGTCCATTTTTAGCCAAAAGTTTTGCCACCACGGTGTCACCGTGGGTGGTTCCAATGGCCGCAATTGCCGACTCGATGGTCGAACTGCAGGAGCAAAATCCGAAACCCGTTGCCTACCTGCAGCAAAAACGCTATCAACCGAACATTGATTTATGTGTGGAAATAAAACCTAGAAACAGCACTAAAACAACTATTATCTGCGAGACGAATTCGCGGGAATTATATTGGACTATGGAGCAAATGTTAGCGCACCATACCATTAATAATTGCATTATGAACACAGGCGATCTTTTAGGGACTGGAACCATAAGTGGTGAAAAACCAAGCAGTTGGGGCAGTTTGTTGGAGCGAACTTTCAATGGCACACAACCGCTCCATCTAGCAGAAAATATCCAACGCCACTTTATTGAAGACGGCGATGAAATTATTATCACCGGCTACTGTCTGAGTAAAAACGGTAAAATTGGCTTTGGTTCACTAAAAAATCGGGTCAAATTCTAATAAAAAAATGACTTGTTATGCTTAATTGTGCATCAGTTGTTCCATATAGCGACGGCAGGTAAGGGGTCGGGCAACAAAATCAATAGTATGCTTTGTTCCACCGGTTCCTGTTATCGTTAGGCTGCCGTAGCGAAATATGCTGCCAACTATGGATTGGCGAATATCAATACTTTCAATTTTAGGATAAGGAATATCCGTAGTGTTGCGAACCAACACTCCGGTACGAAAAATAACCCGCTTAGTCTCAATCGTTAGCGATGAAAAATAATAATTAACCCAAACCGCACCGGCCCAGAGCAGACCGAAAGCTACCGCGGCAAAACCCATCATTTGAAAAGAGGAATTCAAAGCAGTTAAAAAAAAGGCAGCGGCAGTAAATACTAGAGGTCCCAAAAAAATGATCCGATGCAGGCGAGCAACATAAACCGTGTTGTCTGTCATTAAAGTTCCTGTGTCTTTATAAATAATGGGCTAGTGTAGCGAAAAACGGCTAGGAATTCCAAGCAAATGATTTGAACCAATTAAAATATGATAGAATAGTTTCTTTAAATATAATGTATCCACCTATGCTGCGCATTAGCCATTGTTTGAACGATAAAATACTTTCCATGTGCCAAAAATCAGTTCAACTCGATGATTTGGAATATAAACTGCGTCAGTATTTGCCCGATGTATTAAAAGAAAAATGCAAGGTGGGTGGTTTTAATAAAGGCTGCTTACTTCTTGTTGTGGACGACATTATTTGGGCGACCCCACTGCGTTTCCTGATTCCGGAATTACGCGACAACCTTCGCAAGCAAGCGCAATTGCATCAGCTGAGCTCGATAAAAATTCAGCTTAATACCACAAGTGTCGTTCCGAAAAAAGCCTCTAAGATAACTACCCAAACCTTAAGTGCATCCGCTCGTGAAACGCTGACAAAAGCCGCACAAAATTGCGCGCACGCACCCTTGAAAAAGGCGTTAGAACGGCTGTCAAATAATTAATATTTCTAATCGGTAGGCTTTAATTAAAAATTGCAAGCAACTCCTGCACCGCAACTCTTTTTTTAGGATTACAGCTGATATTTCTCATTACTGGAAACGATACCAGTTTAGCTGTTTTATAATACTCTCGAGTTAAGGGCGTGTCGTGGTTGGAAATAATTACGCTGCAGTTTTTTTCGGCGCAGGCTATGGCAAGCTGCGCTAAATCCACCTGCTCTTTTTCGCCAAAACCGCCTGCAGTGTAGGCGGAAAAATTAGCGCTTTTGGACAGCCCCACATAAGGGGGATCGCAATAAATAACATCCCCGGGTTGACTCAGGGCAAAAGTGGCTCGAAAATCGCTCTCCACGAACGTTGCACCGCTGCTTTTATGATAAAAGTGTACCATCTCGGCAAGGGGGAAGTACGGCTTTATATAACGGCCAAAGGGCACATTGTACGCCCCACTTTTATTGTAGCGACACAAACCATTGTACCCATGCCTATTAAGATAAATAAAAAGTTGCGCGCGGCGACGAATATTTTTACAGTGGTTGAATTGCTCTCGTAAAAGGTAGTACTGATGCTCTTGGTTGTTTTCAGGCCTAAAAAGACTCGCGCATTCCTCAATAAACGCTAAACCTTCTAATTGAATATATTTATAAACCACAACCAAGTCGCTGTTTCGTTCAGCAAGTAAAAAACTCTCATAATTCGAGTTAAGGAAAACCACACCGGATCCTGTAAACGGCTCGATTAATCGTTTTCCAGAAGGAAGGTTCGCTAAAACAATATCAAGACAACGATATTTACTACCAGCCCATTTTAAAAAAGATTTTGTTTTGATAACGAGTACCTATATATTCAATGTATTTCTAATAAAATTAGGTAATACTTAAAAAAAGCAATCCTAGAGCAATAGCCGCTAATATTAGCAAGCTAAACCGGCCGCCTCTGACGGTAATAAAGCTGGGTTGAGCACAAGATTTTCGAGATTGGTAGGCCATGATAACAGGCATTAACAGCAATAAAATAACGCAGCAAAAACCCGCGTAATTTAAAGCTTGCAAATAAATGCCTGGATTAATTAACACTAAACTTAACGGAGGTACGAATGTTAACGCCAATAAAATACTCCCGTGTCGACCTTGTTTTTTTAAGGAAAGTCCATCGGCTAAGAAATCAAATAGCCCAATGGATACGCCTAAAAAAGCGGTGACCATACAAATAGAGGTAAAAAAGCGAAAAAACCCGGTAATCCAACTGTTTTCAAGAGTGTAACTGAGCCGTGACGTTAATTCGCTGGTGGGTGTAGCTGTATTCATAAGACTAATCAGACCCTTATTACCTTCGCGCACGACAGTACCCATGATAGCTGCATCCCAGGCTGTATAGCACAGCAGCGGAATAAGCGAGCCATAAATAATCACTTTCCGCAATGCTGGGCCATCGCGGTTGAAATAGTCGCACAAGCTTGGAATAATGGATGCAAAACCAAAGGACGCTATCATAATCATCAGGCAACCGGTTATAGCTTGGACATGACCTCCTTTTAAATTATTAATTGAGGCATGCGGGCTTATAATTACTAACAAAATAACAAAAACACCCAGCTTGCCAAACATCATGACCCGATTTACATAATCAACACGCCGTATACCGCCATACACGACGAAGCTAAACAACAAGGTAAATAATAACGGCGTAAGCCAGGCCGGGAAAAGCAGATGTACTTTACTTAAAATACCGTTGAGTACGTCACCACCTCCGGATATATAGGCGGCTAAAAGAGCGTAAAGCAAGAATAAATAGGTAACCCACGCGATGATCTGACCCGGCATTCCCAGGGTGGCTTTTGCCATTGAAACCATGTTACTGCCGGAAGGCAGTCGCAAATTGACTTCTAAAATCAATAAAGCACCTAGAGTCATAATCAACCAGCACAATACTAAAAAAAATAAAGAGTGCACAAAGCCCACGGATGCCGTTGCTACAGGCAGGGCAAGCATGCCGCCACCAATAGACGTTCCAATTATCAGTAAAATTCCACCGACCATTTTTGAGATGCCCACACCTTTCTCCACGCATGCAAATTTTCGCTATAGTACTGTATCAATATAAGGCTCGTCGAATTTATATTAGAGAAAAATCCGCCAAAGAGCGTTTAGTAATAAAAACAGCGAGGAGACAATCACGACCAATTGCGTAAATGCGCCACCAGCAACCCGGTAAAGAGGGTTAAATTTTTTCCTACCGTAAACCGTCATCAAACACGGCAGCAGCAAAAGCAAAATAATACAGCAGATTCCCGCGTAGCTCAGTGCGTATAAATACAAACCTGGATAGCAATAGACCAAAAATAACGGTGGTAAAAAAGTAATTCCATATAAAAACAGCCCGGAGCCGCCTTTTTGAGTAATATTTAAACCATCCGCCAGAAAACTTAAAAGGCATAAAGATACACCTAAAAACGCAGTTAGCATACAAATTGAACTAAAAGCATTGAATAATTGGCTGATAAAGCGATTATGAATGGTGGCGGAAATTGCAAGCGCCAGACCGCTGTTGGTATTAGGCTCGTGCAGCAAAGCGCCCAAACCCTGGCTCCCGGTTGTTGGAATGCTGCCAATGATTACTAAGTCCCAGGCAATATAGCAAATCAAAGGGATTAACGATCCAATCCATATAACTTGGCGTAGTTTCGTAATATCATCATCAAAATAATCACGCAAATTAGGGACTATGATTGCAAAACCAAAAGAGGTTAGCAAAATAGTGACACTTGAAAATATAAGGGAGCAATTACCGCTGATAAGGTTCTGCGAAGCAACATTGGGACTAATAATTATTAATAAAATGAAAAATACAAACAGTTTACCAAACATTAAACTTCGGTTAATCATATCGACCTGCCTAATGCCACTGTAAGCAATACAGCCGAACCCCCCGGTAAATAGTATCATCGCAAACCAAGAGGGAATAGCGATGCCCGAGAGACTAAAGAGGTGATGAAAGACATCGGCGCCGCCGGCTATGTAGGCAGCAAGCAAGCTGTAGAGTAACAGCAGATAGGAAAGCCAGGTGAGGAACATACCAGGAGTTCCAAGTGTGGCTATTGCCATGGACATCATATTGCTGCCACGAGGCAGATATAAATTCGCTTCAAGTATAAACAATGCGCCCAAAGTCATTAGCATCCAGCACGCAAATAGAAACACAGACGATTGCCAAAAACCAATTACACTGTTAACCACGGGCAGGGCAAGCATCCCACCACCAATGGACGTACCTACAATTAATAATACTCCGCCAATAAAACGAGAATTCATAACAACCTAAGGACTATTATTTAGTTTTGCCCCAATATTTAAAGGAGTCTTGGGGGTAGCTATTGTTAAACCATTGTATTTCAATGCGTCTATTTTGCGCACTTCCGTGAATAATTCTATTATCCGAAACGCGGTGCTTTTCTCCATAGCCCTCCGCGTGCAAACGCTTTGAGCTTACGTCATGAGCCCATAAGAAAGTAAGCATGGTTTCTGCCTGTGCTTGAGACAGGGTGTTTTTATGATAAGTAGAACCTACGTTATCCGTAAAGCCGGCAATATAAATGACAGTATTCGGGAAGCTGTTTAAAAGCTGTGGAATAAGAATTAGTCCCTTATAACACAATTCCTTAAGACGTGCCGTGTTGGCGTAATAATACCTATCAACCGGTACGATAAGCGTGTGCAAGTCGCCGTATTGCACATACTGTATGTCGTATTTTTGCAATTTAGTGAGAATACCGGAAGTGGATTTTTGCGCTAAACCTCGGGACAAGCCAACTCCTGCCCCAACTCCCGCGCCCAGAGCGGGCGCCCCGAAAACCGCGCCATAACCCGTACCAACCGCGGTGCCACCGACCACCTCTGCCTGAACGGGGCTGTATTTAGCAAAATTATTATAGGGAGGATGGTAACAGCTGCTTAAAATAAAAGGCAAACTACCTAAAATTGTTGAGTACATAATTTGCCTAAATTGCATCACTAATCCTTTTAACTATTAATAAGAACATTATTAAGCATCGGCTAATTTTACGCAATCCTATAGGTAAGAAAGATTGCGATACATGATGCGATACCAATAAGGTTATTTAAAAACACCGAGCGCGCTCTGGATAAGAAATTAATGGCAGAACTGTTGCGCTGCGAGATTACAACCCTGAGTCACTGTACCCTGCCAATAACTTTTTGGATATTAATACCTTTAATAGTAGGGCTGGTTCGTGCGCGTTTGAGGTAATCAATGAGGGGTGTGTCTATAACCCTGTTATCTATTGAAGACGCTTGACGAAATAGTAAAATCCCATCTTGCCAAAACGCAAATCCTAAGTGAGATATATTGCATCTTGTTCCAATTTGCTCAGTAATGTTCCAGTTGGGACGCACAATCTCAATTATCGATCCATGCGGTATTTGAGTAAAAATTTTGAGCTTGGGCGCGCCAGATTTATTGAATAAGATATCCAAAGGTAAGTATGGGACTTCTTCAATGGACTGCGGCTGTGAATAAGCTAAGTTTTGCAATTGTTCTAAGAGCAGTTTTTTATTTGCCAAGGAAAGCGCATCTATTTTAATAGCTTCAATCGGTTTTTTTTGATACCAAGCGGGTTTATTAATCAATGCACGCGCTATTTTAGCAATAGGTTTATCGTGTACGCCTGTAATTGAAAAAGTAATATCCTTTATAAATCCTTGCTTTTGATTATTTCTATTCCAATCAAGACCGGTAAAATGATTTCGATTTTGATAGCTTATCTGCCCATTTTTGTAGCGAATTTTATTGATAAGCTGCTTAAACTGCTGTGGGTTAGACCCAAGAGCTAAGGCAAGGACGGTGTCCACAAATGTTTCACAATCAAAACTATCAAAACGGTACAGAGGGGCTTTATCAAACGTTCCTTCATTTCCTTCTCCTAGAGCTGCTAGCAAGTAAGGTTTGCCCAAAAATTGATTGCTGATAAATTGCAGTCGCGCAGCTACTGAAAGCTTAGGGTTGCGTAAGAGCTTATGGTATATTAATTGGGAGCTTAACGCGGTGTTATCGAAAGAATTTTGTGCGCTTAAAGAGCTGGTAAAAAGAAGAACAACAAGTATTAGTCGATAGGACAGAAAAGTTTTCATAGTGGTACTCATGATTAGCGTTATCGATAATAATACGTGAAAAAAATTTATAAGGAACCCTTGTGTTAAATGCAATTTGGTTGGCGATGTTATTTTTATCCGTCATTATAGGTGTTATTGAAGATAGAATAGATCAAGTCGTTCAATCGGTAACTGAATCGGCTAAGTTAGGTTTTGAAATTGCTTTAGCTTTAGCTGGAATTATGGCGCTTTGGTTGGGATTGATGAATATTGCGACCCAATCAGGATTAATACATGTTTTTGTAAGAATTTTAAAACCAGTACTAGTGCGTTTATTTCCAGAGATACCTTTAGAACACCCCGCAATGTCGGCAGTGGCTTTAAATATTGCAGCCAATATGCTCGGGCTTGCAAATGCCGCGACCCCCTTTGGCTTAAAAGCGATGCAGGAGTTGCAAAAACTCAACCAACATACTCACGTTGCAAGCAATGCGATGTGTACATTCTTAGCGGTTAACACCTCTAGCGTGCAGTTAATACCGGCTACCGCAATGGCCTTTTTAGTAGCAAATGGGAACCTTCATCCTAGTAGTATTGTTATAAGCTCGCTTTTTGCAACCACCTGCTCAACGGTGACAGCGATTATCGCTGTAAAATTTTTCGCACAGCTCCCATGCTTTCGGATTAGTAATCCTGAGGAGACGCGCTAATGTCGGTTATGAACCTAATTTCAAACAGTCTTTTTTTATCGTTTATAGTAGGCATACCGGCTTACGGTGCTTTAAAAAGAATCAATGTATTTGACGCATTTGTTGAGGGAGCTAAAGAGGGTTTCGATATTAGCATTAAGTTAGTGCCTTTTTTAATTGCAATACTTGTTGCCATCGGAATGCTTCGTGCATCGGGGTTCTTTGAGTTATTAGGTGTTGCCCTTGCGCCCTTGCTGTCACGTATTGGAATGTCTCCGGATTTATTGCCACTTGCGCTAATAAGGCCATTTTCCGGGAGTGCGTCCATTGGCATCATGGCGGATGTAATCCATCACAACGGAGGAAATTCTTTAGTGGCGAAAACCGCAGCAACCATGATGGGTAGTACCGAGACCACCTTTTATGTTGTCGCTGTTTATTTTGGAGCTGTTGGCATTAAAAGAACGCGTCACGCTATTCCAGCCGGCTTGTTAGCCGACCTTGTAGGTGTGATAGCGAGTGTCGTAATCTGCCGGTATTTATTCAGCAATTAACCATGCAGTGTAGTTGCCACACTATGATTCTCGGCGTAATGTTTCTCTTCAAAACGTTTTAGCTGCGCTAACATTGTTGCCGAATGAGCTTTAAACGCCAGTTTTTCACGCGCTGGAACAGGATTGCCGCGAGGTAAATCTATGGTCGCAGGATTTTTAGGCTGTTCTTTAATTCGAAACTCATAATGACAGTGGGGTCCTGAAGCCATGCCGGTTTGTCCAACGTAACCAATAACTTGATCACGCCGTACATAAGATCCTCTACTCAGTCCTTTTTGAAACTTTAGCATATGCGCGTAAATGGTCGTAAACCGATTATAATGATTAATGCGAATAACATTCCCATACCCGTTTTGACGACCAATCATCTCTATTTTCCCATCGCCTGTAGCTTTGATTGGTGTACCTATGCGAGCGGCCAAATCAATTCCTTTATGCGACCGTCGATAATGAAGTATTGGGTGGTAGCGCGATAGGCTGAACGTAGAGCTGATATGGCTAAAGCGTATCGGGTAGCGATTGAACGCTTTTTTAAGGCTATTGCCCTGGGGGTTATAGTAATCGGCATGCCCATTACG
>CAWDMX010000001.1:612500-820299 GCA_963803545.1 uncultured Gammaproteobacteria bacterium
ACTGCGTACCTTTTGTATAATGGGTCAGCGAGTTACTTTCAGTGGCGAGGTTAACTGAATAAGGAAGCCGTAGAGAAATCGAGTCTTAATAGGGCGCGAGTCGCTGGGAGTAGACCCGAAACCGGGCGATCTAGCCATGTGCAGGATGAAGGTTGGGTAACACCAACTGGAGGTCCGAACCGGGTAATGTTGAAAAATTATCGGATGACGTGTGGCTAGGAGTGAAAGGCTAATCAAGCCCGGAGATAGCTGGTTCTCCCCGAAAGCTATTTAGGTAGCGCCTCGTGAATAATTACCGGGGGTAGAGCACTGTTTCGGCTAGGGGGCTGTCATGGCTTACCAAACCGATGCAAACTCCGAATACCGGCTAATTGAATCACGGGAGACACACGGCGGGTGCTAACGTCCGTCGTGAAGAGGGAAACAACCCAGACCGTCAGCTAAGGTCCCAAAGTTATGATTAAGTGGGAAACGATGTGGGAAGGCACAGACAGCCAGGAGGTTGGCTTAGAAGCAGCCATCCTTTAAAGAAAGCGTAATAGCTCACTGGTCGAGTCGGCCTGCGCGGAAGATGTAACGGGGCTAAAATCATACACCGAAGCTACGGATGCACGTTTAAGACGTGTGTGGTAGGGGAGCGTTCTGTAAGCCTGTGAAGGTGAGTTGAGAAGCTTGCTGGAGGTATCAGAAGTGCGAATGCTGACATGAGTAACGATAAAGAAGGTGAAAAACCTTCTCGCCGGAAGTCCCAGGTTTCCTGCACGACGTTAATCGGAGCAGGGTGAGTCGGCCCCTAAGGCGAGGCTGAAGAGCGTAGTTGATGGGAACCAGGTTAATATTCCTGGACTTTTTATAAGTGGTGAAGTGGGGACGGAGAAGGCTAGGTGAGTCGGGCGTTGGTTGTCCCGGTACTTGCATGTAGGCGGAGAGACTAGGCAAATCCGGTTTCTTGTATAACGCCGAGGTGTGAAGTAGTTTCGACTTAGGTCGAAGAAGTCATTGACGCCACGCTTCCAGGAAAAGCTGCTAGCCATAACTTATAGAGAACCGTACCGGAAACCGACACAGGTGGACAAGTAGAGTATACTAAGGCGCATGAGAGAACTCGGGTGAAGGAACTAGGCAAAATGGTACCGTAACTTCGGGAGAAGGTACGCCCTTTTGGGTGAAAGACGTACGTCTGGAGCTTGGGAGGGTCGCAGAGACCAGGTGGCTGCGACTGTTTATTAAAAACACAGCACTCTGCAAATTCGTAAGAAGACGTATAGGGTGTGACGCCTGCCCGGTGCCGGAAGGTTAATTGATGGGGTCATCTTCGGAGAAGCTCTTGATCGAAGCCCCGGTAAACGGCGGCCGTAACTATAACGGTCCTAAGGTAGCGAAATTCCTTGTCGGGTAAGTTCCGACCTGCACGAATGGCGTAACGATGGCCACACTGTCTCCACCCGAGACTCAGTGAAATTGAAATCGCTGTGAAGATGCAGTGTACCCGCGGCTAGACGGAAAGACCCCGTGAACCTTTACTATAGTTTTGCACTGGACTTTGATGATGACTGTGTAGGATAGGTGGGAGGCAATGAAGTGTGAACGCTAGTTTGCATGGAGCCAACCTTGAAATACCACCCTGTTATTATTGAGGTTCTAACTTAAGCCAGTAATCCTGGTTGAGGACAGTGTATGATGGGTAGTTTGACTGGGGCGGTCTCCTCCCAAAGAGTAACGGAGGAGCACAAAGGTACCCTCGGTACGGTCGGACATCGTACCAAGAGTGTAAAGGCAAAAGGGTGCTTGACTGCGAGACTGACGAGTCGAGCAGGTACGAAAGTAGGTCTTAGTGATCCGGTGGTTTCTGAATGGAAGGGCCATCGCTCAACGGATAAAAGGTACTCCGGGGATAACAGGCTGATACCGCCCAAGAGTTCATATCGACGGCGGTGTTTGGCACCTCGATGTCGGCTCATCACATCCTGGGGCTGAAGCAGGTCCCAAGGGTATGGCTGTTCGCCATTTAAAGTGGTACGCGAGCTGGGTTTAGAACGTCGTGAGACAGTTCGGTCCCTATCTGCCGTGGGCGTAGGAAAATTGAGAGGAGCTGCTCCTAGTACGAGAGGACCGGAGTGGACGAACCTCTGGTGTACCGGTTGTCACGCCAGTGGCATTGCCGGGTAGCTAAGTTCGGACGGGATAACCGCTGAAAGCATCTAAGCGGGAAGCCTCCCTCGAGATGAGTTTTCCCATGAAGCCCGTTGAAGACTACGACGTTGATAGGCGAGGTGTGGAAGCGCAGTAATGTGTGTAGCTAACTCGTACTAATTGGCTGATTGTCTTGACCATATAACCTGAGTTATTGTGCAGGAATATGAAGTGAGTGCTTGCAAGAGCAACTAATGAGTGTATTTCTTCTTCTTTTTTTACCGCGTAGGGCGGCTGTTTTTTCTTAATAGGAAGGATGTCCGTACTACGATACCAGTTTTCCTGGCGACATTAGCGGTTTGGAACCACCTGAATCCATCTCGAACTCAGAAGTGAAACATTCCAGCGCCGATGATAGTGTGGGGTCTCCCCATGTGAAAGTAGGTCATTGCCAGGGTTTTATTAAGCCGATATTACGGCATGCATGAAAATGCACAAAAGCACATGCTGGCGTAGCTCAGTTGGTAGAGCAACTGACTTGTAATCAGTAGGTCCTGGGTTCGATTCCTAGTGCCAGCACCATTTAAGCTAACCCGTAAAAAGATTCTTTTTGCGGGTGTTGTTTAATTTCACAGTATTAAAAATAAATTGTGTATTTCTGTACTTGACTTTAAACAATTCATGAAAGACAATGGCTTTCTTTTTGGAGGGGTTCCCGAGCGGTCAAAGGGATCAGACTGTAAATCTGACGGCTCAGCCTTCGAAGGTTCGAATCCTTCCCCCTCCACCAATAAAAAAATGCGGGTGTAGTTCAATGGTAGAACTTCAGCCTTCCAAGCTGATAGCGTGGGTTCGATTCCCACCACCCGCTCCAGTAATGATTTATGTTCAAAAAAATTTGTCTGTAGCTCAGCCCACATAGCTCAGGCGGTAGAGCACTTCCTTGGTAAGGAAGAGGTCGCTGGTTCGATTCCAGCTGTGGGCACCATAAATAATTAACTTATAAATAGGGGAGACTTTCCAATGGCTAAGGAAAAATTCGAACGTACCAAGCCCCACGTAAATGTGGGAACCATTGGACACGTTGATCACGGTAAAACCACATTAACAGCGGCCATCGCCACAACATTAGCAGCAATATATGGTGGTAGTGCAAAAAAGTATGATGAGATTGACGCGGCTCCTGAAGAAAAAGCACGTGGAATTACTATTTCAACAGCACACGTAGAGTATCAAACTAAAAATCGTCATTATGCTCATGTTGACTGCCCAGGTCACGCGGATTATGTTAAAAACATGATAACCGGAGCGGCACAGATGGATGGTGCAATTTTAGTGGTGTCTGCAGCAGATGGTCCGATGCCCCAGACGCGTGAGCATATCTTGCTAGCACGCCAAGTTGGTGTTCCCCACGTAATTGTTTATTTAAACAAAGCAGACATGGTTGATGACGCTGAGCTAATAGAATTAGTGGAAATGGAAGTTCGTGATCTTTTAAACAGTTACGAGTTTCCTGGTGACGATACACCGATCGTACGCGGTTCAGCATTAAAAGCTTTAGAAAAAGATGAGAGCGAAATTGGTGTTCCCTCTATTATGAAGTTAGCTGAAGTAATGGACAGCTACTTCCCAGAGCCGGTTCGTGTTATCGACAAACCATTTTTATTACCTATTGAAGACGTATTCTCTATTTCTGGACGTGGAACAGTGGTAACTGGTCGCGTAGAATGCGGGATAGTAAAAGTTGGTGAAGAAGTTGAGATTGTTGGTATACGAGATACATTAAAATCAACCTGTACCGGTGTTGAAATGTTTCGTAAACTTCTTGATGAAGGTCGTGCTGGTGACAACGTTGGTGTTTTACTCCGTGGTACTAAGCGTGATGAAGTTGAGCGCGGTCAAGTTTTGGCTAAGCCAGGTTCTATCAAGCCTCATACTAAGTTTGAAGCGGAAGTGTATATCCTATCTAAAAATGAAGGTGGACGTCATACGCCCTTTTTTGAAGGTTATAGACCTCAGTTTTACTTTAGAACAACAGACGTTACCGGTTCTTGCAACCTTCCAGAAGGTATAGAAATGGTTATGCCGGGAGATAATGTTAATCTTATTGTTAACTTGCATGCGCCTATTGCAATGGATGAAGGTTTGCGATTTGCTATTCGTGAAGGCGGACGTACTGTTGGTGCTGGTGTCGTAGCAACAATTATAGAATAAAATTTTGCGAGAGTTTGTTCTCTCGCTAATACAGTGTAAAGTTTAGGCCAGTAGCTCAATTGGCAGAGTGGCGGTCTCCAAAACCGCAGGTTGGGGGTTCGATTCCCTCCTGGCCTGCCAACTACTAGTGAAATATGAAAAACTCTAAAAAAAGATACAATCTAAAGGATCTTAGCTTATTCTTAGCAATTGCTATAGTGACTGCTATTGCTTTTTTTTGTACGTATTATTTTGAATTTTCTTCACCAATAAAAGTATTAATTTGGATTGCATGGCTTGTTTCATGTGGTTTATTAGGGTTTTTTACAACTACAGGTAAACAAATCTTAATTTTTGCAGAAGATGCAAAAGCGGAGCTATTTAAAGTGGTTTGGCCCACACGACAAGAAACTATTCAAACCACTTCAATTGTAATGATTATGGTTACTGTAACAGGTTTCATTCTATGGGGAATTGACTCAGGAATGATGTGGATGATTGCTAAAATAACACATTTGGGTTGATTAAAACGTGGAAGAGCAAAAAACAAAACAGTGGTACGTCGTTCATGCTTATTCAGGTTATGAAAGCTTTGTTATGCGTGAAATTAAATCCAGAGCTGAACACCATCAGATGCAAGAAATGATAGGTGATGTAGTAGTACCTTCGGAAGAAGTTATTGAAATCAGAGCTGGTCAGAAACGGAAAAGTACTCGCAAATTTTTTCCTGGCTATGTTTTAGTTAATATGGTTATGGATGATACAACTTGGCATATGATACGTAAAATACCTCGAGTTCTTGGATTTATTGGGGGTACAGGTCAAACACCAACCCCTATTACAGAGAAAGAAGCTTTTGCTATTCTTCAACGAGTTGAAGACGGCGTTACCAAGCCTCGGCCTAAAATTTTATTTGAGCCAGGTGAGGTGGTACGAATTAAAGAAGGCCCATTTGTAGACTTTAATGGAGCAGTTGAAGAGGTTAATTATGAAAAAAGTAGGCTGCGTGTAGCTGTGCTTATTTTCGGTCGCTCCACACCGGTAGAGCTTGAGTTCAGTCAAGTAGAAAAAACGTAATTTTTTGTAACTGGGAAGCTTATTTTTAAGCGCTAAACCCAAATTAGGAGTAGCTATGGCTAAAAAAGTAGACTCATATATTAAACTGCAGGTTAAAGCAGCTCAGGCTAACCCAAGCCCCCCCGTCGGCCCAGCATTAGGTCAACGTGGTGTTAATATCATGGAGTTCTGTAAAGCATTTAATGCGCAAACACAGGGTATTGAACCAGGTCTACCTATACCTGTGATTATCACTGTATATTCCGATCGAAGTTTTACTTTTGTTACTAAAACACCACCCGCAGCGGTACTTTTAAAGAAAGCAGCTGGTATAACTAGTGGAAGTGGAACACCTAATACTAAAAAAGTAGCTAAATTAATGCGTTCGGATCTTGAGAAAATTGCTCAAATGAAAGAACCTGATTTAACGTCAGCGAGTTTAGATGCAGCAGTTAAAACAATAGCTGGTACTGCTCGAAGTATGGGTATCGAAGTTGAAGGTCTGGAATAAGGGGTTCGTCATGGCAACTGCAAAAAAACAAATTAAAATCAACGAAAAAATAAAGCCTGGCCAAATTTTCGACATTAATCAAGCTATAGAGTTCGCAAAGGAATTCGCAAGTCCTAAATTTGATGAGAGCTTTGATGTTTCTATTAACCTCGGTGTTGATCCACGTAAATCCGACCAAGTAGTGAGAACGTCAACTAAACTTCCGAAAGGCACTGGTAAAACAGTAAGAGTAGCTGTTTTTGCGCAAGGCGAAAACGCAGAAAAAGCAAAAGCTGCGGGTGCAGATGTAGTTGGCTTTCACGATTTAGCGGAACAAATCAAAGCTGGGGATTTCAATTTTGATGTTGTAATCGCTTCGCCCGATGCTATGTCTGTAGTAGGTCCGTTAGGTCCTCAATTGGGTCCAAGAAATTTGATGCCTAATCCTAAAGTGGGCACGGTTACAATGAATGTAGAAGCTGCTGTTGTAGCTGCAAAATCTGGTCAGGTGCGCTATAAAACAGATAAGAATGGTATTGTCCACTGCCCTATTGGAAAAACAAGTTTTTCCTCAACCGATCTAATTGAAAATTTAGCTGCACTTTTAGCTGATATTCGTAAAGCGAAGCCTGCTTCCTCTAAAGGTGTGTATATCAAAAAAATTGCCGTTTCCTCTACAATGGGTCCTGGTTTAGTTATTGATATTTCATCCATACCTGTGTAGTATACAGCACCCTTTAAAAAGTATTCACGGCATAGACTTGTTTCAATGTCGTCGAAGACCGCAGGTGCGAAAGCTTAATACCCTGCGCAGACGGTGAACCGAGTCAGAAGTTTTGAAGCGGCCACCAAAAAATGCTAAATCATTTTGATTTGCATAACATAGGAGGTCAGTAACGTGACGATAACATTAGCCGCAAAAAAAGCTGTAGTAGAAGAGGTAACAGAAGTTGCTTCCCAAGCTATTTCAGCAGTGGTAGCTGATTATCGTGGTTTGACTGTAAACCAAATGACCCAATTACGAAATCAAGCGCGTAAATCTGGTGTTTATTTGAGAGTTGTACGTAATACTTTATCGCGTAGAGCTTTCGAAAACACTCAATTTGCGTGCATGAATGAGAAATTGGTTGGTCCTTTATTTGTAGCGCTTTCTCTTAATGCACCAAGTGATGCTGCTCGTATGCTTAAGGACTTCGTAAAAACATTTGAAAAGCTTGAAATTAAAGCATTATCTGTTGGTGGTAAATTATACGCGCCAGAGCAATTAGAACTGGTTGCTAGTTTACCAACGCGCGATGAGGCGTTATCCAAATTGATGTATGTAATGAAAGCCCCAGTTGAAAAATTTGTTCGAACAGTTGCAGCGCCGCATACTAAGTTAGTACGCACTGTTGCTGCCGTACGCAATCAAAAACAAACCAACGAATAATCTATTTTAAATATAACTTTAGGAGCTAGTAATGGCTGATTTAAATAATACAGAGATTCTTGATGCAATCTCTAATATGAATGTAATGCAAATTGTTGAATTAATCGAAGCAATGGAAGAAAAATTTAACGTTTCTGCTGCTTCTGCTGCGGTAGCTGTTGCCGCTCCTGCTGCGGCCGATGCTGCGGAAGAAAAAACTGAATTCGATGTTGTGCTTACGGATTTCGGTTCAAACAAAGTATCTGTAATTAAAGTAGTTCGTGAAATTACGGGTCTTGGTTTGAAAGAAGCTAAAGATGCCGTTGAAGGCGTTCCTTCAACAATCAAAGAAGGTATTTCAAAAGCTGAAGCTGAAGAAATTAAGAAAAAGCTATCTGATGCTGGAGCGGTTGCTGAAGTTAAATAACTTCAAACCATCCTTGTTTAAAACCCAATCATGGTTCCATGATTGGGTTTATCTGTTTTACATCATTACTAATTTACCGAGGATCCACCATGGCCACTGCAAATGCTAACCCTCAACACTATTCTTATGCTGAGAAAAAACGATTTCGCAAAAGCTTTGGTAGTAGGAAGTCTGATAAAATGGCAATCCATTTATTAGATATCCAATTAAAATCCTACGCTGATTTTTTAACTGCAGATTCAAAATCCAATATTAATCAGAAGACTGGTTTGCACGCAGCTTTTTCATCCGTTTTTCCAATACAAAGTTTTTCTGGTAATGCACGCCTGGAATATGTTGGTTATAAATTGGGCGAACCCGCCTTCAATGTTTGGGAATGCAAGCAAAGAGGCTCTACTTATTCAGCGCCCTTGCGTGTCACGACACGATTAGTTGTTTTAGACAAAGAAGCAACCGGTGACCCGAAGCCAATCAAAGATATACGTGAACAAGATGTTTTTATGGGTGAAATTCCCTTGATGACCGATGATGGTACTTTTGTCATCAATGGTACAGAACGCGTTGTGGTCTCCCAATTGCACCGCTCTCCAGGAGTAATATTTGAGCACGACAAAGGTAAGACTCATTCATCTGGAAAACTATTATACTCAGCGCGCATTATTCCATACCGTGGATCCTGGCTTGATTTTGAATTTGATCCAAAAGATTGTGTTTTTGTAAGAATTGATCGCAGAAGAAAACTTCCCGTTACTATTTTATTACGGTCACTTGGGTATGAGACTGAGGAAATTTTGGCTCAATTTTTTGACAAGACTGTATGCGAGTTAAAAAATGGCGAGTTTCACATTAATTTAATTCCCTCGCGTTTACGAGGGGAAATTGCGTCTTTTGATATAGTGGTTCCCGAAACAGGTGAGCTTGTTGTCGAGCAGGGCCGCAGAATTACTGCTAAGCACATTAAAGTAATGGAAAAAAATAATATGCAGAATTTAGTCGTGCCTCGCGACTATCTCATCAATAAAACCTTAGCAAAGCATGCGATTAATACCTTAACGGGAGAAGTATTAGCACAGGCAAACGATGAAGTTACCGCAAATTTACTTGATCAGTTTGCAGAGCAAGGGATATTAACGTTTGAAATAATATACACCAATGATCTGGATCATGGTTCTTATATATCAGATACCTTACGTGTGGATCCCACAACGAATCAATTGGAAGCTTTAGTAGAAATATACCGTATGATGCGCCCAGGTGAGCCACCTACTAAAGAGGCAGCCGAAGCTTTATTTAAAAACTTATTCTTCGCTGAGGAAAGATACGATTTATCGTCCGTTGGACGAATGAAATTTAATCGACGGGTTGGTAGAAAAGACGATACGGGTCCTGGAATACTAAGTCAAGAAGACGTTCTAGATGTTATCAAAACACTAATCGACATTCGTAACGGCATAGGTATGGTCGATGATATTGACCACTTAGGCAATAGACGCGTGCGAAGTGTTGGTGAGATGACTGAAAATCAGTTTCGTGTTGGCTTGGTTCGAGTTGAACGCGCCGTTAAAGAGCGGTTAAGCTTGGCTGAATCTGAAAATTTAATGCCCCAGGATCTTATTAATGCAAAGCCTGTTGCTGCAGCAATTAAAGAGTTTTTTGGTTCCAGCCAACTTTCCCAGTTTATGGATCAAGTAAATCCTCTGTCAGGTGTTACCCATAAGCGTCGCGTTTCGGCCTTAGGCCCAGGTGGTTTAACTCGTGAGCGTGCGGGTTTTGAGGTACGTGACGTTCATACTACTCATTATGGACGCGTATGTCCTATTGAAACTCCAGAGGGTCCAAACATTGGGTTAATAAACTCTCTATCGGTATATGCCAGAACAAACGATTATGGTTTTATTGAAACCCCCTGTCGCAAAGTAATCAATGGCCAAGTTACTGATGAAATTGAATTTTTATCCGCAATTGAGGAAGTCGATCATTATATCGCGCAGTCAAATATAGAAGTGGATGATGCGGGAAATATTCTTGCAGACTTAGTACCGTGCCGACATCAAAATGAGTTTTCGCTGACAACGCGTGATAAAATTAATTTCATCGATGTTTCGCCAAAGCAAATTGTATCTGTAGCTGCGTCTTTGATACCTTTTCTTGAACACGATGATGCGAACCGTGCGTTAATGGGTTCGAATATGCAGCGCCAAGCTGTGCCAACTTTACGTTCTGAAAAACCTCTAGTAGGTACGGGAATGGAGCGATTAGTTGCATCCGATTCCGGGGTGTCAATTGTGGCCAAGCGTAGCGGTGTTATTGATTTAGTTGATGCTTCACGAATAGTTGTTCGCGTTAACGATGATGAAACGGTAGCTGGTGAAACAGGTGTTGATATTTATACCTTAACTAAATATTTCCGCTCTAATCAGGACACGTGTATCAATCAAAGACCGATTGTTTCCGCAGGCGATACTATTGGAAAGGGAGATATCCTTGCGGATGGACCCTGTACTGATATGGGTGAATTAGCTCTAGGACAAAATTTGCTTGTCGCATTTATGCCTTGGAATGGTTATAACTTCGAGGATTCGATACTAATTTCGGAAAGAATCGTTCAAGAAGACCGTTTTACTAGTATCCATATTGAAGAGTTAACTTGTATTGCTCGAGACACCAAACTAGGTACTGAAGAAATTAGCGCCGATATTCCAAATGTAGGCGAATCGGCTCTCGCCAGTCTCGATGATTCGGGCGTCGTATACATTGGAGCTGAAGTTAATGCCGGTGATATTTTAGTTGGTAAAGTTACCCCCAAAGGCGAAACACAGTTAACCCCCGAAGAAAAACTTTTACGAGCTATTTTCGGTGAAAAAGCTTCTGATGTAAAAGATTCATCGTTGCGGGTTCCTTCAGGTATGAATGGAACCGTGATTGATGTACAGGTGTTTACCCGTGATGGTTTGGAAAAAGATGCACGAGCCAAAAGTATTGAGGAAGAACACCTTACACGAGTACGCAAAGATTTGGTTGATGAGCGACGTATACGTGAAGAAGATATCTACCATCGGGTAACGACTTTATTGCTGGATAAAACGGCTACAAGCGGGCCTAAAAATATTAAGCCAAATACAATTATCACTTCCGCGTATTTGCAGTCGGTAGCTCGTGAGGAGTGGTTTAGTATTCGAATTGAAGACGAATCTACGACTACTCAACTAGAGCAGTTGTCTAAGCAGCGCGAGCTATTGGGCAAGGAAATGGAAAAACGATTTAATGATAATCGTAAAAAAATAACCCAAGGTGATGATTTAGCTCCGGGCGTTCTTAAGATTGTTAAAGTATATCTAGCCGTAAAACGCCGCATTCAGCCTGGTGATAAAATGGCAGGACGTCATGGTAATAAGGGGGTTATCTCGATTGTAGTGCCTGTTGAAGATATGCCTTATATGGAAGACGGCACGACGGTAGATATCGTTCTAAATCCTTTAGGCGTACCATCACGGATGAATATTGGCCAGATTCTAGAGACCCATTTAGGATTAGCTGCAAAAGGGCTTGGCCATAAAATTTCCAAACTGATCGACAGCAATCAATCGGTTAAAGAAATACGAACGTATCTTGATAAAATATACAATCACGATGATTTTAAACGCGTGGAGCTTGAGCAATTAGACGATCAAGAAATTCTAGTATTGGCTAACAATTTGCGTTCAGGTGTCCCAATGGCAACGCCCGTGTTTGATGGTGCCAGCGAAGATGAAATTAAAGAAATGTTAGAGTTAGCAGACTTAAGAACGGATGGTAAAACTATATTAATAGACGGGCGCACAGGACGGCAATTCGACAATCCTGTAACCGTTGGGTACATGTATATGCTGAAGCTAAACCATTTAGTGGATGATAAAATGCACGCGCGCTCAACCGGCTCGTACAGTCTTGTAACACAACAGCCTTTAGGTGGTAAAGCGCAGTTTGGTGGTCAACGTTTTGGTGAGATGGAAGTATGGGCTTTGGAGGCTTATGGAGCTGCTTACACACTTCAAGAAATGTTAACTGTCAAATCAGATGATGTTGGTGGAAGAACTAAAATATACAAAAATATCGTTGATGGCGATCATCGTATGGATCCAGGTATGCCCGAATCTTTTAATGTATTACTTAAAGAAATTCGCGCTCTTGGAATTGATATTGAATTAGATCACGATTAATTAACTGTATATTCGGACTATAAATTTGGAGGCCTTCCCTTGAGCGAAATAATGAGTGACCTGCTACACCTTTTACAGAAAGACGACGTTGAGATTTTTGATGCAATGAAAATCTCATTAGCGTCCCCTGATAAAATACGTTCATGGTCTTATGGTGAAGTAACAAAACCAGAAACGATTAATTATCGAACTTTTAAACCAGAGCGGGGTGGTTTGTTTTGTGCAAAAACCTTCGGTCCTACAAAAGATTACGAGTGTTTATGTGGCAAATACAAGAGACTTAAACACCGTGGTGTTATTTGTGAAAAATGCGGGGTTGAACTAGCTCCGGCTAAAGTTCGTCGTGAAAGAATGGGCCATATTGAATTGGCGAGTCCTGTAGCACATATTTGGTTCCTCAAATCTTTGCCATCACGCATTGGTTTATTATTGGATATGACGCTAAGAGATATTGAGCGCGTACTTTATTTTGAAGCGTTTGTTGTTGTTGATCCAGGGATGACAGAGCTTGAGCGTGGGCAGCTGCTAAACGACGAGGCTTATTTAGACGCTATAGAACAATACGGTGATGAGCTGGATGCTAAAATGGGCGCTGAAGCTATCCGTGAATTGCTGCGTCAAATAGATCTTGAGCAAGAAATACAGTTATTACGTGAAGAATTACCCACTACAAATTCTGAAACAAAAATTAAAAAAATTACTAAACGACTGAAATTGTTAGAAGCTTTTTATGAGTCGGGAAATAAACCCGAGTGGATGATTATGGATGTATTACCTGTACTTCCACCAGATTTGCGACCCTTAGTTCCTCTCGATGGGGGACGTTTTGCTACATCCGATTTAAATGATTTATACCGTAGGGTTATTAATCGTAACAATCGACTAAAACGGTTATTAGAGCTAAATGCACCTGATATTATAGTACGTAATGAGAAGCGTATGCTTCAAGAATCCGCAGACGCTTTGTTTGATAATGGTCGTCGCGGACGTGCAATAACGGGTACGAATAAAAGGCCCTTAAAGTCCTTAGCGGATATGATTAAAGGGAAACAAGGCCGTTTCCGACAAAACTTATTAGGAAAGCGCGTCGATTACTCCGGAAGATCGGTGATTGTTGTTGGTCCTACCCTGCGTCTTCATCAATGTGGTTTGCCTAAAAAAATGGCTCTCGAGTTGTTTAAGCCGTTTATTTTTAGTAAATTAGAATTTAGAGGTCTGGCGACCACTATTAAAGCTGCCAAGAAAATGGTGGAACGTGAAGAGCCTCTAGTATGGGATATATTAGAAGACGTTATCCGTGAACATCCAATATTATTAAATCGCGCACCAACTTTACATAGATTAGGTATTCAAGCATTTGAACCCGTTTTGATTGAAGGCAAGGCAATACAGCTACATCCGCTTGTGTGTACAGCATTTAACGCCGACTTTGACGGCGATCAGATGGCGATACATATTCCTCTAACGCTTGAGTCTCAATTAGAAGCACGATCGTTGATGATGTCTACTAATAATATTCTGTCTCCAGCGAGCGGTGAGCCAATTATTATTCCCAGTCAGGACGTTGTATTAGGGTTGTATTATTTAACACGAGAAAAAATTAATGCCAAAGGTGAGGGTAAACACTTTATAAGTCCACAAGAGGCTCAGAATTTTTATGAGGCCGAATTGGTAGATATTCATGCGAAGGTTACGGTCAGAATGCCATTAGACTCTGAGGATGGATCAGGATATCAACGAGTTGAAACAACAGTGGGTCGGGCTATAATGTCGGCGATTCTTCCTACGGGGATGCCTTTTTCGCAGATTAATAAGGTAATGACTAAAAAAACTATTTCTAAGGTAGTGGATCTGTGCTATCGGAAATTTGGACCTAAAGAAACCGTAATTTTTGCCGATCAGCTCATGTACATGGGTTTCAAATACGCGACAAGAGCAGGGGCGTCTATTGGTATCGAAGATATGGAGATACCAGAAGATAAGGCCGTGATAATTAAGCAAGCCGATGACGAAGTTCGTGAAATTGAGTCGCAGTTCCGCTCTGGATTGGTTACAAACGGTGAACGTTATAATAAAGTTATTGATATTTGGTCAAGAACGAATGAAATGGTTGCAAAATCAATGATGACACGTATTGCTACGGAAGACGTCGTTGATAAAAATAACAACACGGTACGACAAGCATCATTTAATCCTATATTTATGATGGCGGACTCCGGTGCTCGAGGTTCAGCGGCACAGATAAGGCAGCTCGCCGGGATGCGGGGATTGATGGCCGCCCCGGATGGTTCAATTATTGAAACGCCAATTACAGCAAACTTCCGTGAAGGTCTCAACGTTATTCAGTACTTTATTTCGACGCATGGTGCGCGTAAAGGTTTAGCGGATACGGCCCTTAAAACCGCCAATTCAGGATATCTAACGCGCCGACTTGTCGATGTAGCGCAGGATGTTGTTATTACAGAAGACGATTGTGGAACCGAGAAAGGCATTTTAATGCAACCACTTATTGAGGGTGGTGATATTGTTGAACCGCTTCATGAACGGGTCTTAGGTCGGGTTGTTGCGACGGATGTTTTCATTCCTAACCAAAACGAGCCAATTGTTACTGCCGGCACATTGTTAAACGAAGAGTTGGTCGAAAAACTTGAAAAGCATAGCGTTGATCAGGTTTTGGTACGATCACCAATTGAATGTAAGACACGATTCGGTTTATGCGCTCAGTGCTACGGGCGTGATTTGGCGCGAGGACATTTGGCTAATACAGGTGAAGCCGTCGGGATTATTGCGGCGCAATCAATCGGGGAGCCAGGTACCCAGCTTACAATGCGTACCTTCCATATTGGTGGAGCAGCCTCACGTGCCACTGCGGCGAATAATATTCAAATTAAGAGTAAGGGCGTAATTCGCTTACATAACATCAAAACAGTAACCCACAGTAATGGAAACCTGGTGGCTATTTCACGCTCGGGTGAAGTATCAATCGTTGATGATTTTGGACGTGAAAGAGAGCGATATAAGTTACCGTATGGCTCAGTCCTTACAGTGCAAGATAATGTCATGGCTGAGGCCGGTCAGGTTATTGCAAGTTGGGATCCGCACACGCATCCGGTTATTTCAGAGGTAAGTGGTCGGTTGAAGTTCATCGATCTGTTTGAGGGTGTTACCATGAACCGTCAAACGGACGAGCTTACAGGCTTAAGTAACATTGTTGTCATCGATGCAAAACAGCGCAGTGCATTAAGCAAAGATTTGAGACCGCTTGTCAAATTAGTGAGTGATGACGGCGAAGATATATTCTTAGCAGGCACGAATGTTACCGCGCAGTATTATTTGCCAGTAGACGCCATTATTAACTTTGAGGATGGTGGATCGGTAGGTGTGGGAGATGTTATTGCTCGTATCCCACAAGAACGCTCTAAGACAAGGGATATTACCGGAGGCTTGCCGCGCGTAGCCGATTTGTTTGAAGCTAGAAAGCCAAAAGATTCAGCTGTAATGGCAGAAATATCAGGAATAGTTAATTTTGGTAAGGAAACTAAGGGCAAACGACGACTAATCATTACCGGACCCGATAATCAAGTTCATGAAGAGTTAATTCCAAAATGGAGGCACATTTCTGTTTTTGAAGGAGAGCATGTTGAACGGGGAGAGTTAGTAGCTGAAGGTCCCTTAAACCCACACGATATACTTCGGTTACTGGGAGTGGGTGCTTTAGCAAACTATATTGTTAATGAAGTACAGGATGTTTACCGATTACAGGGTGTGAAAATTAATGATAAGCACATTGAAACTATTGTTCGCCAAATGCTACGAAAAAGGGTGGTTTCTTATGCCGGCGAATCTAAGTTTCTTGTAGGTGAACAAATTGAAGAAAGCATGTTGTTGCAAGAGAACGATAAACTTGCTTCTAACAACAAAGAGTTAGCAAGAGGAACACCTATTTTATTAGGTATAACAAAAGCCTCTTTAGCAACAGAATCATTTATTTCAGCGGCTTCATTCCAAGAAACAACACGTGTTCTTACCGAGGCTGCAGTAAGCGGTAAAATAGATGAGTTACGTGGCTTAAAAGAAAATGTTATGGTAGGCCGATTAATTCCTGCAGGAACAGGATACGCTTATCATCAACAAAGGAAGGCTAAGCGTGCCAGAATTGCAGCTGGACATGAGCCCAATACGCATACAATTACTGCAAGTGATGTGGAGCATGCAATAAGCGAAGCACTTAATGCTGATAACCAAGAGCATTGATTGGATTTCTATTACTAATAGCTTTGACTTGACAAATGAGTTAGAGCTATATAGAATCCGGCCTCCTTATGCATTCGAAATTAATACAAAGAAAGTTCGGAGTTAAGAATAAATGGCTACTATTAACCAGCTAGTAAGAAAGCCTCGAGTGAACACTAAAAAGAAAAGTAATGTTCCTGCTTTGGAATCTTGTCCACAGCGCCGAGGTGTTTGTACTCGTGTTTACACCACAACGCCTAAAAAGCCAAATTCGGCAATGCGTAAAGTTGCTCGCGTACGTTTAACCAATGGTCATGAAGTATCGTCTTATATCGGCGGTGAGGGCCATAATTTACAAGAGCATTCGGTAGTGCTTATTCGTGGTGGTCGTGTTAAAGATTTACCAGGTGTACGTTACCATACGGTTCGTGGAAGTTTAGATACTTCTGGTGTTAGCGATCGTAAACAAGGCCGTTCCAAATACGGAACAAAAAAACCTAAAGATAAAAAGTAACCGATAGTAGGAATCTGACATGCCAAGAAGAAGAGAAGTACCTAAACGAGATATTTTACCAGACCCAAAACATCATAGTGAACTGTTAGCTAAGTTTATAAATGTACTTATGGTTAGTGGTAAAAAATCAACGGCTGAAAAAATCATTTATGGTGCATTAACTATTCTTAACGAAAAAGTTAAACGCTCTAAAAAAAATGATGAGGAATCAGGCGATGGTAGTACTGGCGCTGCAGCGACTGTATTGGATTATTTTGCTAAAGCACTTGATAATGTTAGACCGAGTGTAGAAGTTCGTTCACGCCGTGTTGGCGGAGCAACCTATCAGGTTCCTGTTGAAGTACGAACGGATCGGAGTATAGCCTTAGGAATGCGTTGGCTGGTAAAAGCTGCACGAGCTCGTGGTGAGAAAGGCATGATGCTGCGTTTAGCAGGTGAGCTGATGGACGCCTACGAAAGTAAAGGTACGGCTGCAAAAAAACGTGAAGATACCCATAAAATGGCTAAAGCGAACCAAGCTTTTGCGCATTTCAGATGGAATTAATGAGAGAGGTTTATCGTGGCTAATAGTGTAACTGCTAGTGGTTCTAATACAGCTTTTAATATAGGTTCATCAACTGCGTTGAATTTATACAGGAATATTGGAATTGCTGCCCACGTTGATGCTGGTAAAACCACAACTACAGAACGTGTACTTTTTTATACGGGTGAATCCCATAAAATTGGTGAAGTTCATGATGGTGCAGCAACAACAGATTGGATGGTCCAAGAACAAGAGCGCGGTATAACAATAACATCCGCAGCCATTACCTGTACCTGGCCTGGTATGGATAAGCAGTTCGCTGATAAGTATCGAATCAATATTATCGATACGCCTGGTCACGTAGATTTCATGATTGAGGTAGAGCGTTCGCTACGTGTACTGGATGGTACAATTGTAGTATTTGATGCTGTATCTGGTGTTGAGCCGCAATCTGAAACAGTTTGGCGACAAGCTGATAAATACGGTGTTCCTAGAATTGTATTTGTAAACAAAATGGATCGAATGGGGGCTAATTTTCTACGTGTTGTCCAACAAATAGAAAAAAGATTAGGCGCTCATCCAGTAGTGCTTCAGTTGCCCTTGGGCTCAGAAGATGAGTTTAAAGGTGTAATCGATCTCGTTAAAATGAAAGCAATTCACTGGCATGATGAAACAAAAGGCATGAGTTTCGACTACGCTGATATTCCTGCAGAATTGGTTGATGAGTGTAAAAAATATCACGAAAAAATCATCGAGGCAGCTGCTGAAGGTTCAGAGGCTCTGATGGAAAAATACCTCGAAGGTATTGCGTTTACCGATGAAGAAACCAAAGAGGCATTACGATACTTAACAATTAATAATAAAATTGTTCCTGTTTATTGTGGCTCAGCATTTAAAAACAAAGGTGTTCAAGCAGTTTTAGATGGTGTAATTGAATACTTACCTTCACCACTTGATATACCTGCAGTAAAGTGTACAGATGAGTACGGTGATCCTGCTTTGCGTAGCACGTCTTATGAGGAGCCCTTTTCTGGTTTGGCGTTCAAAATTGCCACAGATCCCTTTGTTGGAACATTGACCTATGTACGTGTGTATTCAGGGATACTTAAAAGTGGCGATACCGTTTACAACTCCGTTAAAGGAAAAAAAGAACGTATCGGTCGCATAGTACAGATGCAGGCCAATACACGTACCGACATCAAAGAAATACGTGCTGGAGATATTGCAGCTTTAGTGGGCGTTAAAAACGTTACCACGGGCGATACGCTGTGCGACACTGATAAAATTGTAATTATCGAAAGAATGGACTTTCCTGATCCTGTGATTGCAGTAGCTGTAGAACCAAAGACCAAAGCGGACCAAGAAAAAATGTCTACAGCTTTAGGAAAATTAGCACAAGAAGATCCTTCCTTCCGTGTACATACTGATGAAGAGTCCGGCCAAACCATTATTGAAGGAATGGGTGAGCTGCATTTAGAAATCATTGTCGATAGGATGAAAAGAGAGTTTAGTGTTGAGGCAAATGTTGGTAAGCCACAAGTAGCTTACCGGGAAACGCTCAAAACTGCTGTCGAACAAGAAGGAAAGTTTGTCAGGCAATCAGGCGGTCGTGGACAATACGGTCATGTTTGGCTGAGACTAGAACCACAAGAAGCAGGTGCTGGTTATGAGTTTGTTAACGCTATTGTCGGTGGAGTTATTCCAAAAGAATATATTCCTGCTGTTGATAAGGGTGTACAAGAGCAGTTAAAAAATGGTGTTATTGCAGGATACCCTGTTGTTGATGTTAAAGTTACCTTATTTGATGGTTCTTTCCATGAAGTTGATTCAAGTGAAATGGCCTTTAAAATTGCAGGCTCACAGTGCTTCAAACAAGGAGCTTTAAAAGCTAAGCCAGTGCTTTTAGAACCTATTATGAGTGTGGAAGTAGTAACTCCTGAAGACTATATGGGCGATGTGATGGGCGACCTAAATCGTAGACGTGGCATGATTGAGGGAATGGAAGATTCTCCAGCAGGCAAAATAATACGTGCTTCAGTACCTCTCTCAGAAATGTTTGGCTACGCTACAGACGTGCGTTCAGCTACACAAGGGCGTGCAACATATACTATGGAATTTAGTCGCTACGGTGAGACACCAGCAAATATTGCTGAGTCAATTATCAATAAAAGTTAATAGAGGTAGTACATAAAATGGCTAAGGAAAAATTTGAACGTAATAAACCCCATATCAACGTAGGTACAATTGGCCACGTTGATCATGGTAAAACTACGTTAACGGCTGCTATCGCATCAATTTTAGCAGCAAAGTACGGTGGACAAGCAAAAAAATACGATGAGATTGATGCAGCGCCAGAAGAAAAGGCACGTGGAATTACAATTTCTACAGCGCACGTAGAATATCAAACACAAAATCGTCATTATGCTCATGTTGATTGCCCGGGCCATGCGGATTATGTTAAAAACATGATCACCGGCGCGGCTCAAATGGATGGTGCTATTTTAGTAGTATCGGCAGCAGATGGCCCGATGCCCCAAACGCGTGAGCATATTTTGCTAGCACGCCAAGTTGGTGTTCCGTATGTTATTGTCTATTTAAATAAAGCCGATATGGTTGACGATGCTGAGTTGGTTGAGTTAGTTGAGATGGAAGTACGCGATTTACTTAGTTCGTACGATTTTCCTGGAGACGATACACCAATAGTTCGAGGTTCGGCTTTGAAAGCACTAGAAGGGGATACCAGCGAAATCGGTGTGCCATCTATATTGCGTCTAGCGGAAGTTATGGATGAGTACTATCCGCAACCTGAACGGCAAATTGATAAAGCATTTTTGCTTCCAATTGAAGACGTTTTTTCGATTTCTGGAAGGGGTACTGTTGTAACTGGTAGAGTTGAAAGTGGTATTGTCAAAGTTGGTGAAGAAGTCGAAATCGTAGGTATTCGGGATACACAGAAAACCACATGTACGGGTGTGGAGATGTTCCGCAAGCTTCTTGACGAGGGACGCGCCGGTGATAACGTTGGCGTTCTTTTACGAGGAACGAAGCGTGATGATGTTGAGCGTGGTCAAGTTTTATCTAAACCAGGCAGCATCAAACCGCATACAAGATTTGAAGCAGAAGTTTACGTTCTGTCAAAAAATGAGGGCGGGCGACACACCCCATTTTTTGAGGGCTATCGGCCTCAGTTTTATTTTAGAACGACGGATGTAACAGGTTCTTGTAATTTACCGGAAGGTATAGAAATGGTAATGCCCGGAGATAACGTGCAGTTGGTAGTTAATCTTCATGCGCCAATTGCTATGGACGAAGGATTGCGTTTTGCAATTCGTGAAGGTGGTCGCACAGTTGGTGCTGGTGTTGTTGCAAAAATTATCGAGTGAGAATGATGAGTAATAATCAAAATATTAAAATTCGTTTAAAATCGTTTGATCATCGCTTGATTGACTCTTCAACATGTGAAATTGTTGAAACGGCAAAGCGAACTGGTGCTCAAGTACGTGGTCCTATTCCTCTTCCCACAAGAAGAGAAGTATTTACAGTATTAACGTCTCCACATGTTAACAAAGATGCGCGAGACCAATACGAAATACTTACCCATAAAAGACTAATTGTAATTGTTCACCCAACCGAAAAAACTGTTGATGCGCTGATGAAATTAGATCTAGCGGCTGGGGTAGATGTTCAAATTAGCCTTGATGAAGAGCAGTAGTCAGGTCAAGAATAGTAAGAGGTATAACAATGTCAACAGGTATGGTGTGTATTAAAGAAGGAATGACGCGCGTTTTCGATGAAAGCGGGGTGTCGCATCCAGTTACTGTTTTAAAAGTAACTCCTAATCGTGTCTCCCAAATTAAGTCGGTAGAAATTGATGGCTATAGTGCCGTACAGTTAACCGGTGGAGAAAAAAAGGCCAGTCGCGTTAATAAACCGTTAACAGGGCACTTTTCTAAGGCACAAATTGAAGCGGGAAATATGCTCTGTGAATTTCCTATTACTGAATTGGAAGAGTATACATTAGGTCAAGTTTTAACTGTAGCTGATGTATTTGAAAATGGTCAGTTTGTTGATGTTACAGGGACTTCTAAAGGTAAAGGATTTGCTGGAACAGTTAAGCGTCATAATTTTAGAACACAGGACGCTACTCATGGTAATTCACGATCACACAGGGTTCCGGGTTCAATTGGTCAAAATCAGACCCCAGGTAAAGTTTTCAAAGGTAAGAAAATGGCTGGCCATATGGGTAATGTTCGCTGCACAACTCAAAATTTAAAAATTGTTAAAGTTGATGCTGAGCGAAATTTAATCCTAGTAAGAGGCGCTATTCCTGGTTTCCCTGGAGCAAAAGTAATTATTAAGCCAGCTGTTAAAAAGGCGAGGGGATAATCATGGAAATTAAAACAGTCGATACCACGACCGCTTTAGAAGTAAACGAAAGTATATTTGATTACAATTACAATGAAGGGCTTATTCATCAAGTGGTTGTTGCCTTTATGAATAGTGCTCGAAGCGGTAATAGTGCGCAAAAAACAAGGTCCGAAGTTCGAGGTGGCGGACGAAAGCCTTGGAATCAAAAAGGTACTGGTCGTGCTAGAGCGGGAACTATACGCAGCCCACTGTGGCGTTCGGGCGGTGTTACTTTTGCTTCAAAAAAACGTGACTATAGCCAAAAAGTAAACAAAAAAATGTACAAACGTGCTATCAGAAGCATTATTTCAGAATTAATTCGACAAGAAAATTTCGTTGTAATAAGCGATTTTCAATGCGAATCAATGAAAACAAAAAGCTTCATTGCAAAAATGTCAGAAATTAATGCAACGAATGCGCTTATTATTATGAAAGAAATGGGTGAATCCGAATATTTAGGTTCACGTAATCTAATTAATTTTAGTATTTGCGATGCTGAGTCAGTTGATCCAGTAATTTTATTGCGTCATGAAAAAGTTGTAATAACTGTAGAGGCACTGAAACGTATCGAGGAGTTGTTACAATGAATGCAGAACGCTTGTTAATGGTTATACGTCAGCCACATACATCTGAAAAGGCAACTAGACTTGCTGATAAAAGTAAGCAGTTCACTTTTCAAGTGCTCAAAACGGCCACAAAAATTGAAATACGCCAGGCAGTGGAGCAACTTTTTAATGTTAAGGTGTTAGCCGTAACCGTATCTAATACTAAAGGTAAAACAAAACGATTCAAACAATTGAACGGAAAACGAGATGATTTGAAAAAAGCGATCGTTTCTTTAGATAAGAATTGTGATATTGACTTTACAGTGACAGAATAAGGCAGATTAAGATGGCACTTTTAAAATCCAAACCCACATCACCTGGTAAACGTGGTGAACTTAAAGTAGTTCACCATCATATTCATAAAGGACAACCCTATGCTCCTTTAATCGAAAAAATAAATAAGTCCGGTGGTCGTAACAATCAAGGGCGTATAACGGTACGCCATATTGGTGGTGGTACTCGTTCGAAATATCGCGTTATCGATTTCAAGCGAAATAAAGATGGTATAGAAGCTACCATAGAAAGAATAGAATACGATCCTAATCGTTCAGCTTTAATTGCATTAGTTGTTTACAAAGATGGAGAACGGCGGTACATTATCGCACCAGCTAAACTAGAGTCCGGTAGTACTATAATTAGTGGAAGTGAATCACCAATTAGTATCGGTAATTGTTTACCTATACACAACATACCTGTAGGTTCAACAATACATTGTATCGAACTAAAACCTGGAAAAGGTGCTCAGATGCTTCGCAGTGCAGGTTGCAGTGGGCAGTTAGCAGCAAAAGATGGTGCTTACGCAACGATAAAATTGCGTTCAGGTGAAATGAGAAAAGTACTGACTGCTTGTAGAGCCGTAATTGGTGAAGTAAGTAATAGCGAACACAGTTTACGCTCTTTAGGAAAAGCAGGTGCAAATCGATGGCGTGGTATTAGACCCACGGTACGTGGTGTTGCAATGAATCCTGTTGATCATCCACATGGTGGTGGTGAAGGACGTACTTCAGGTGGTCGTCATCCAGTATCTCCTTGGGGCGTTCCAACAAAAGGTTATAAAACGAGAAATAATAAGCGTACGGATCGTTTTATAGTCAGAGGGCGTAAGAAAAAATAATTAGTTAAGAGGATATTACAGTGCCACGTTCGATTAAAAAAGGTCCATTTGTCGATGCTCACTTATTAAACAAAGTAATTGAAGCAGTTAAGTCGAATTTAAAACGACCTCTAAAAACTTGGTCTAGACGATCAACAATAACACCTGAAATGATTGGTTTAACTATTGCAGTACATAACGGTAAAGATCATGTTCCTGTATTTATAACTGACAACATGGTTGGGCATAAATTAGGGGAATTTGCGATGACTCGTAAGTTTACTGGTCATTCAGGTAACAATAAAGTTAAAGGCAAGTAAGAGGCAATTATGCAAGTTACAGCAAAATTAAAAAATGCACCTTTATCTGCTCAAAAAGCTAGATTAGTTGCAGATATGATTCGCAGAATGAATGTGTCAAAAGCCCGTGATGTTTTAAAATATACTCCGAAAAAAGGTGCAACATTAATTCTTAAGCTACTTGAATCGGCTTTGGCTAATGCTGAAAATAATGACGGTGCTGACATTGATGAGTTAACTGTAGGCACTATATTTGTTGATGAATCTACTACCTTAAAAAGGGTTAGTCCAAGGGCTAAAGGCCGGGCAAATCGTATAAGTAAACGAACCTGCCATATAACCATAATCGTTTCTGACGAGGAAAAATAATGGGACAAAAAGTAAATCCAATTGGTATACGCTTAGGTATTACTAAAGATTGGAACTCTAAATGGTACGCTGATAAAGACTACGCTGAAATTTTAAATAATGATATTAACTTACGTAAATACATAAAAAAGAAATTAATGGCCGCAGCTATCAGTCACATACAAATCGATAGACCTGCTAAGAATGCGCGCGTCACAATTCGTACGGCTCGTCCTGGTATTCTAATTGGAAAAAAGGGTGGCGGTATAGAAGGTTTGCGAAGTGAAATTGCTTCTATTCTTAATGTTCCAGTTTATCTAAATATCGAAGAAGTAAAAAAACCTGAACTTGATTCTGTTTTAGTAGCTGAAAGTATAGCTCAACAATTAGAACAACGTGTAATGTTTAGACGCGCTATGAAAAGAGCCGTATTATCCGCTATGAAATCAGGTGCTAAAGGCATCAAAATATGTGTTAGCGGCCGATTAGGCGGAGCGGAGATTGCTCGCAGTGAATGGTACCGTGAAGGCCGCGTTCCTCTACATACCTTCCGTGCAGATGTGGATTATGGAACTGCAGAAGCAAAAACAACTTACGGTATTATCGGTGTAAAAGTTTGGATTTTCAAAGGTGAAGTTATTTCACAGAAAAACCGTAACACTGATAGCAGTAAATAAGTGAGGATTTATAATCATGTTACAGCCTAAGCGCACTAAATATAGAAAACAAATGAAAGGAAGAAATCGAGGCTTAGCACTGCGTGGAAGTTCCGTTAGCTTTGGTGAGTTTGGTTTAAAAGCTCTCGAGCGCGGGCGACTAACCGCTAGACAAATTGAGTCTGCTCGTCGTGCAATGACTCGCCACATTAAACGTGGTGGTAAAATTTGGATACGTGTTTTCCCGGATAAGCCAATAACACAAAAACCCCTTGAAGTACGGCAGGGTAAAGGTAAGGGTAGCGTAGAGTATTGGGTTGCTCAAATTCAACCAGGTAAAATATTATTTGAAATGGAAGGTGTAACTAAAGAGTTAGCTATTGAAGCTTTCAATTTAGCCAAAGCTAAATTGCCTTTCAAAGTAATGTTTGAAGAGCGGACGGTAATGTAATGAAAACAAAACAAGATTTTCAAAAATTGTCTATTGATGAGTTAAATGCTGAAGTGTTGACGCTTCGTAAATCTCAATTTCAATTAAGAATGAAAAAAGCTAATGGGTCGCTAGATAAACCCCATGTCATAAAAGTGATAAGAAGAAATATAGCGCGTATTAAAACAATTTTGACTGAAAAGGTTGGTATGAGTCATGTCGAATAACGAAACTAATGCCAGAGTTATGGTAGGTAAGATAGTTAGTGATAAAATGCAAAAAACAATTGTCGTAATGATTGAGCGTACAATTAAACATCCAAAATATGATAAATTCTTAAAGCGAAGAACTAAGGTTCACGTTCATGATGAAAATCAATTGGGTAAAATTGGTAATACAGTAAAAATACGTGAGTCACGACCTCTATCCAAGACGAAGACTTGGGTTCTTGTTGAAGTTATTTCCTAAATAGATACTTATGACTTTCAATAATATTTAAGGCCTGATATAATCAGCAGCCTTTTCTGGTCGAGTTTAGATCTGGAGATTTAGTATGATACAAATGCAATCAGTACTTGAAGTGGCTGATAACAGTGGCGCACAAGAAGTGATGTGTATCAAAGTACTTGGTGGTTCACATAGGCGTTACGCGAGAGTAGGCGATATTATTATCGTTAGTGTTAAAAAAGCTATACCTCGAAGTAAAGTAAAAAAAGGATCGGTAATGACAGCCGTCGTAGTTCGAACGCGACAAGGTGTTCGCCGGCGAGATGGTTCTTTATTACGATTCGACGGCAATGCTGCTGTACTACTGAATAATTCTAAAGAGCCAATAGGTACACGTATTTTTGGCCCTGTAACACGCGAGTTAAGAGAAAAATTTATGAAAATTATCTCTCTAGCCCCTGAAGTTTTGTAGAGGATAAATGATGAATCGCATTCGTTCTGAAGATGTAGTTATGGTGATCTCTGGAAAGTGTAAAGGTATGACTGGTAAGGTTTTGAAAGTTATTAAAAACTCTCGTGTTTTAATTGAAAATGTAAATTTAGTAAAAAAACATAAAAAACCTAATCCTAATACAAATGAAAAAGGCGGCGTGATAGAGCAGCCCGCTTCATTACATATTTCTAATGTTGCAATGGTAAATCCCGTTACAAACAAAGTTGGTAAAGTTGGCTTTAAAATAATCAAAAATGAAGATGGGACTAGCAAAAAAGTTAGATATTTTAAGTCAAACAATGAGTTAGTTGACTTAGTTTAATTAGGTGACCGAAATGGCAACAAGACTTAAAGAACATTATAAAACTAATATAATCGATTTAATGATGAAAAAATTCAATTATACTAGTGTTATGCAAGTACCTGTAATAACAAAAATCACGCTAAATATGGGTGTTGGTGAAGCGGTAGGTAATAAAAAAATTATGGAGCATGCTGTTAAAGACATGACCCTTATTGCTGGGCAAAAACCTGTGGTAACTTTGGCCAAAAAATCTATAGCTGGTTTTAAAATTAGAGAGAAGTGGCCTATTGGCTGTAAAGTTACTCTTCGTAAAGATAAAATGTATGAATTTTTAGACCGGTTAATAACCATTACTTTACCTCGAGTTCGTGATTTTCGTGGATTAAATCCTAAGTCCTTTGATGGAACTGGAAATTATAGTTTGGGTATTAGTGAACAAATTGTTTTCCCTGAAATTGATTTCGACAAAACAGATACAATTAGGGGTTTGGATATTTGTATAACTACTAGTGCTAAAACTAATGCTGAGGCAAAAGCTTTGCTTGAAGCGTTTAACTTGCCTTTAAAAGACAGAGAAAAACATTAAAAAAAGGGTACTACTGTGGCTAAAAAATCAATACTTGCGCGTGGAAAAAGGCGCATTCAGTCTGTAAAAAAACATATTGGCACGCGATTAGAACTAAAAAAAATAATCAAATCCACTACTGATTTTGATGAGAGAATGAATGCTCAAGAAAAACTTGCTAAGCTGCCTTTAAATTCTAACCCTGTTCGGTTAAAAAGTAGATGCCAGCAATGCGGTCGTTCACACGCTGTATATAAAAAATTTGGGCTTTGTAGAATTTGTCTGAGACAGCAATTAATGAATGGCAATGTAACTGGCGGACGTAAGTCCAGCTGGTAGTCACTAATTTTTTGGAGAAATAGCGTGGGTATGCATGATCCAGTAGCTGATATGTTAACGAGAATTCGTAACGGTCAGCAAGCTAAACATAAAAGTATAAATCTTAATTCATCTAAGTTGAAAGAAGAAATAGCACGAGTTTTAAAAGAGGAAGGCTACATTCTGGATTACAGTATTGAGTCTTTAGATAATAATTTGCGTTTACTAACGATTAACTTGAAATATTATCAGGGCATTGCTGTAATTGACCGCATTAAACGTATAAGCAGTCCTGGCGGAAGAGTTTATATGTCATTTAATGAACTGCCTTCCATTCCAGGTTTTGGTATAGCAATTTTGTCTACTTCTAAAGGGGTTATGACACATCAAAAAGCTAAATCAAATCGTGTTGGCGGCGAAGTGCTTTGTGAAGTAGCTTAAAACTGCGAGGAACGATATGTCAAGAGTAGCAAAAGCCCCTGTAACATTGCCTAACAATGTTACATATAGTGCGGGTAATGAGGCAATGATTGTTAAAGGTCCTAAAGGAACCCTAACAATGCATGTTAATAAATTAGTAGATATTTATACTAATGAAAATGATACGAGCATAGTCAATTTCAAACCAAAGGATGTCAATAACAGTGACGCGTGGAAACATGCGGGAACTGCTAAATCGAATTTTGCAAACATGGTTGAAGGTGTAACTAAAGGCTTCGTTGTAAAGTTAGAATTAGTTGGTGTTGGTTATAGGGCACAAAATGAAGCTAATAAAATTATTTTGTCTTTGGGATTTTCACATCCAATCAATTACCAACTTCCTGAAGGTGTAACAGCTGTTATACCGAATAATACTACCATAGAACTGCATGGCGTTGATAAACAGCTTGTAGGACAAGTAGCTTCAGAAATACGCTCTTACAGACCACCTGAGCCCTACAAAGGGAAAGGGGTTAAATACGCGGGTGAAATTATTGCTCGTAAAGAAGCTAAGAAAAAGTAGGGTATAGAGATGAATAAATTTGATAAACGAAAAAGACGTGGTAAAAAAACTAAAGCAGTTCAGCGGACTTTAGGCTGTCAGAGATTAGTTGTTTATAAAAGCAACGCTCATATTTATGCTCAAATAGTTGAAGATCATAATAAAGGGACTGAAATAATTGCCGCTTTTTCCACTTTAAATAAAGAAGATGCAACACTATTTCAAGGAACTAAAGTATCGCAAGCTGCAAGTGTTGGTGAAAAGTTAGCCCAAATAGCGCTTAACAAAGGTATTACAAAAGTTGCTTTCGATCGAAATGGCAATAGGTATCATGGTCGCGTAAAAGCATTAGCAGATGGTGCACGTAAAGCTGGTTTAGAATTTTAAGGAACAGTAATGGCATTTGAAAAAGTAACTGACGGTTACCAAGAAAAATTAGTTGGTATAACTAGAACTGCTAAAGTGGTAAAAGGCGGTAGAGTATTCGGTTTTGCAGCATTAGTTGTAGTTGGTGATGGCAAAGGTAAAGTAGGCTTTGGTCGTGGTAAATCACGTGAAGTTTCATTAGCAATCAACAAAGCTATGGATCAAGCTAAAAAAAATATGATTTATATACCTTTGGCAAATACTACTATCCATCATAAAATAACCTGGAATTATGGCGCATCTAAAGTATTTATGAAGCCTGCAAGTGATGGTACTGGTATTATTGCTGGTGGTGCTATGCGTGCGGTTCTTGAAGTTTTAGGTGTTAAAAATATATTGGCTAAAAATATTGGATTTACGAATCCTAGCAATGTTGTGAGAGCAACTATTGCGGCTTTATCTCACATAGGAACTCCAGACTATGTTGCAGCTAAACGTGGGAAAAACATTCAAGAAATAATGGCAGATGAATCATGAGTAAAAATTTAAAAATTACCTTGGTAAAAAGCATCATAGGACGTAAGCCTAAGCATGTTTTAATTGCTAAACAATTAGGTTTAGGAAAATTGAACAGCAGTGTTATTCATGCTGATAATCCAGCTATTCGTGGATTGGTTAATATAATAACGTACATGTTAGTTGTTGAGGAGTGTGCATAATGTATCTAAATACACTTTCTCCTGATCCAGGTTCTAGACCGAGTAAAAGACGATTAGGCCGAGGAATAGGTTCGGGTTTGGGTAAAACGAGTGGTAAAGGCCATAAAGGTCAGAAAGCTCGAGCTGGTGGTTACCATAAAATTGGTTTTGAAGGCGGCCAAATGCCGATTCAACGTCGTTTACCAAAACTGGGCTTCAAATCACGCACTCAGAAATTTAGCGAAGAAATTAATTTAAATGAAATTGCTAAAGTGACCTCTGGAGTTGTAAGTATCGAGTCTTTGAAAGAATTTGGATTAATCAATGGTTCTATACGCTCAGTAAAAGTTATTCTATCTGGTGAGTTAACGGTTGCGCTCCACTTAAAAGGACTAAAAGTCACAAAAGGTGCTCGAGCGGCTATTGAGCAGGCTGGCGGAAGTATAGAAGAGTAACTATGAATAACCAAAAACAGCTAACTCGCCAATCCAGTGGAGGATTGGCGGAATTAAAAGCACGATTAATTTTTGTGGTTTTAGGAATTCTTATCTATCGCTTAGGCGCTCATATACCTGTTCCCGGTTTAGACCCGCAGAAGTTAGCTAATTTTTTCGGTGAGCAGCAAAATACTATATTTGGATTATTTAACATGTTTTCTGGTGGCGCATTGTCACGAGTGACTGTTTTTGCGATAGGCATCATGCCCTATATCTCTGCTTCAATTATTATTCAATTGTTTTCAGTGGTATCGCCAAAGTTAGAACAATTAAAAAAGGAAGGGGAGTCAGGTAGGCGTAAAATTAACCAATACACACGTTATTTAACGCTTCTCTTATCCATCTTTCAATCAATGGGAATGGCAAAGTGGCTAGCTGGGCAGCATATTGCTTTGAATCCTGATTTGTTTTTCTATTTTACATGCGTAATTACCTTGGTTACTGGAACAATGTTTTTAATGTGGCTGGGAGAACAAATTACTGAAAAAGGCGTTGGAAATGGTATTTCTTTAATAATATTTTCAGGAATTGTTTCTAGCATGCCTAATGCTATAGCTTCAGTTTTACAACAGGTTAAAGAGGGACAGATGCAGGCTTTGACCCTTGTTTTAATCGCTATTATTGTAGCGTTAGTAACCGGGTTTGTTGTTTATATGGAAAGAGCACAGCGGCGCATTAAAGTTAATTACGCCCAACGTACTCATGGGCGAAAAGTTTATGCTGCACAATCCAGTCATCTTCCTTTGAAAATTAATATGTCTGGAGTCATTCCACCTATATTTGCTTCGAGTATTATTTTGCTTCCAGCTACATTGGCGCAGTTTTTTGCAAAAACTAAGGGTATGGGGTGGATTGCCGATGTTGGTATGGCTTTATCACCTGGACAGCCATTGTATTTAATAGTTTATGCATCCGCTATTTTATTTTTTGCCTTTTTTTACGCAGCCTTAGTTTTTAATCCAAAGGATACGGCAGACAACCTTAAAAAATCAGGTGCTTACATCCCTGGAATTAGACCTGGTGAGCAAACCACAAGATATATTGATTCTGTGATGACGAGACTTACGCTTATCGGTGCCATATATCTTGTGCTTGTCTGCTTGTTACCACAAATAATGATGTATACCTGGCATGTGCCTTTCTATTTTGGCGGAACTTCACTTTTGATTATAGTTGTTGTAATTATGGATTTTGTAGCCCAAGTCCAAGCACATCTGATGACACAACAATATGATTCATTGATGAAAAAGGCCAATTTTAAAGGGGCCAAATTGCCTGGTCTGTTATGATGATTACAATCGGAGTTACAAATGAAAGTTAGAGCATCAGTAAAACGTATTTGTCGAAATTGCAAAATTATTAAGAGAAACGGCATAATACGCGTTATCTGCAAGGATGCACGGCATAAACAAAAGCAAGGTTAACTCTTGCTTGATTTTGTTTCAATATAATAGTATCCTTCTGTCCCTTTGTGACAGAGCACAAATAACATACGGAGAGATTAATGGCTCGTATTGCAGGTGTAAATATACCCGACAATAAACATATAGTAATTGCTTTACGATCGATATACGGGATCGGTAAAACAACGGCTATGAAATTATGCCAAACAATAGGCATAGAACCTTCAACTAAAGTATCTGCTATTTCTGAAGAGAATCTTGAAGCTCTGCGTACTGAAATTGCAAAAATAACAGTAGAGGGAGATCTACGTCGTGCAGTTACGATGAGTATCAAACGTTTAATGGATTTAGGCTGTTATCGCGGTTTACGGCACAGAAGAGGTTTACCATTAAGAGGACAGCGAACAAAAACAAATGCGCGCACTCGTAAAGGTCGTCGTAAAAGTATAAGCAAATAATTTTGTAGGATAGTAAAGATGACTAAAGCAAAGCAGCAAAAAACAAGAAAAAAGATTAAGCGTGTTGTTAGTGACGCAATAGTTCACATTCATGCCTCTTTTAACAATACAATTGTAACGTTTACAGATCGCCAAGGAAATGCCCTATGTTGGGCAACTTCAGGTGGCTCAGGTTTCCGTGGTTCACGTAAAAGCACGCCCTATGCTGCACAGGTTGCCACAGATCGCGCTTCTGTAACCGCTAAAGAATACGGTGTTAAAACTGTTGCCGTATTGGTACATGGTCCCGGCCCTGGTCGCGAATCAACTATTCGTGAGTTAATTGCTCAGGGTTTTAAAATTGATCAAATTACCGATGTTACGGGTATTCCCCATAATGGTTGTAAAGCACCTAAAAAACGTCGTGTTTAAGATTCAGGAGTTATAATGGCTAGAAATACTGGTCCTAGATGTAAATTAATGCGTAAAGTGAAAACTGACTTAGGTTTGTTGAGCCCGGTTAGGCCCTTGGCGGATAAATGTAAAATTGATAATTCTCCAGGCCAACACGGTGCTAGTAAAAAAAATAATAAACTAAATGATTACGGCATTCAGTTACGTGAAAAACAAAAAATTCGTCATAATTATGGTGTTTTAGAAAAGCAATTTCGTAATTATTACAAAAAAGCTGCAAGTCAGAAAGGCTCTACAGGTGAAAATTTAATGATTTTGTTAGAGCGTCGTCTTGATAATGTTGTTTACCGTATGGGATTTGCTTCAACTCGTGCTGAAGCACGTCAATTGGTTTCTCATAAGTCAATTTTAGTAAATGATAAAACGGTTAATATTCCTTCTTTTCTTGTTAATCCAGGCGATGTTATTTCCATTAGACAAAAGGCCAAGGAGCAAGGAAGAATTAAAGCAGCTTTAGCTTTATCTGAACAGCGCGCAACTTGTGATTGGCTAACAATCGATAGTTCGGTATTAAAAGGATCATTCGCTACTATTCCGACTTTGAATGACCTACCGACGATATTTAACGTCAACTTGGTTGTAGAACTTTACTCTAAGTAAGCTCGAGGACTTTTAATGGCTACTGAAATTAATCAAATGTCAACTCCACAAGTACTTAAAGTACAAAGTACTTCTCCAAGACACGTCAAAGTTGTTTTGGAACCTTTAGAGCCAGGTTATGGTCATACTTTAGGTAATGCTTTACGACGTATATTATTATCTTCAATGCCTGGCTGGGCTTTTACTGAAGCGCATATTGATGGTGTTTTGCATGAAAATAGCACTATTGAAGGTGTTAAAGAAGATGTAATTGATATACTGCTAAATTTAAAACAAGTAGCTATTAAAATAGTTTCTGGTAACGAAGCGTTATTGACCTTGAACAAGGTTGGCCCTTGTGTAGTTACTGCTGGTGACATTGAGCTGGGGCTTGGACAGGAAATTGTTAACCCAGATTTAGTAATTGCTACCCTTAATGAGCATGGCAAGCTTAGTATGACGCTTAAAGCAGAAAAAGGTGTTGGATTTCACTATATTGACAACTGTACAACGATATTTGAAGAAGAGCTTCAGCAAAAATCTATAGGTAAGTTAAAATTAGATAATAGTTTTTCACCAATTATTAAAGTCGCATACTTTGTCGAAAACGCTCGCGTCGAAAATCGTACGGATCTTGATAAACTTACTATTGATCTAGAAACGAACGGAACTTTAGATGCTGAAGAGGCAATCCGTATTTCTGCTACTATTTTGCAACGTCAATTGCATGCTTTTGTTGATATGCAATTTGAAGAATCTCGAGTCGATAAAAAAGAACGCAATGATTTTGATCCAATCTTACTAAGGCCTGTTGATGATTTAGAATTAACAGTGCGTTCCGCGAATTGCTTAAAAGCTGAAAATATTTATTTCATTGGTGATTTGATCCAGAAATCTGAAAATGAATTATTAAAAACGCCTAATTTAGGAAAGAAATCCTTAACTGAAATTAAAGATGTTTTGGCTTTACGTTCTTTATCTTTAGGAATGAAATTAGAAAATTGGCCACCAGAAAATCTTGGTGAGTAGTATTAGGAGTTTATAAAATGCGACATCGTAATGCCGGCCGCCGTTTTGGTCGAAACAGCAGTCATAGAAAAGCTATGTTTAGTAACATGGTTTGTTCGTTAATAGAACACGAACAGATTATTACTACTTTACCTAAAGCAAAAGAGTTGCGTTCACATATTGAACCATTAATTACTAAAAGTAAAAATGATTCAGTTCATGCTCGTCGATATGTATTCGATAGGTTGCGCTCGAAAGAAGCAGTAGGTAAGTTATTTACAGTTCTTGGGCCTCGCTTTGTTGAGCGTCCAGGTGGTTATGTTAGAGTGTTGAAATATGGCAATCGTGCTGGTGACAACGCACCTATGGCTGTAATTCAGTTTCTTGATAGACCAGAGCCAGTTGAGCCTACGGAAAGCTAGTTTTTGTACTACTGTAATAATGTTATTTTAAAAAAACTGCTTGCGAGCAGTTTTTTTTTACTTTTTTTGACTTAATATTTGAAATTGTAAACGGAACTTATTTTTGGTCGAACTTATGGTGTAGGCCCAATTAAATTAGGTGGCGTATCCTGTTGAATGTTCTAGCACGAACTAAACTAACTAGGAATATACGCCGCGAGTTATTTTACGCTGAAGGAACTAGCGACACCCGTCACGATAGCACTTGATTCGTTAATAGAGATTTCGCGTGTTGGAGCAAAGGAGTTTATAACCCGAATTGTTGTGTTAAAATTGATTAATTTACTTGCGCATCATCATGATAAAAAGCCTGATGATGACTGCCAAGCAGTGCATAGGAGCGATATCTACCGGCGCGTAGCCTTTCAGACAGGGATGGGTGTTGTTGATATTCACGCTCCAAAGATTGGTGATTTGAGCAAGTCAGGCGTTAGATTTACGGCTCATTATTTTGCCCTGTTAAAAGCGAGCTAAAAGCTTTGAGGAGCTACTTCCTCGACCATATTTAAAAATGAAATTACTAGGTAATTATAATAGTGTTTGCTAGGCGAAAACGTAAAGGGGTTATCAGCACGTTCTTAAGTTCCGATTGCCTTTCGGAACATGCGAGTTGGTCTAAAATCTCCTTTCCCTCATCCGTGAAATGTCAAAAAATATAGTAGTAAAACATTCCTTGTCGTACAAGAGCATGCATTCTTGTTTTGACTGTATTAACGTTCAACGTACGATTGAAGTCTAGCTGTTTGGCTTTGACTCCGAGCAATGTGAATAAAAAATAGGACATTGCTATAATTAAAAGAAGCCTATTATGTCGTTCCGTTAACTTTATGCGAGTATTAGCAAGTTCAAAATCAAAACCTAAACGCTAATCTTCACCATCACGAAAATAGGGTTCTATTTTCCAACGTTGCCTATACAGATTGGTAGTTCCTCTTGTTTTTTATCATAGCAATTACTCATGAGATACCAGTTATCCTTCCTATTTTTGGTCAAGTCCAAAATCTGTTGTAAATTTCCATTAATCCAGTCTATTAAGTTAGTACGTTATTTAGCCAAAGTATTAATCCGAACAACATTAGATTTATCAGTATCCTTTAAGTCGTTTCAGAGTTTACGGTCAAGTCCAAATGTTGCTGTAAAGATCCACGATTCCCCCACCGCTAAATTATTAACTGTTAATTGAAGCTACTTTGTTCTGAATAGACACGTCTTCCTGTTCATTCTTCCATTGCCAAAACTCCATCATATCAAAGTATTTTGATGAAGCCTGCCACTCTTCATATTTCTCAGCAAGCAAAGCCCCAATCAGTCGCATGGCCGCTTCATCGTTGGGAAAAATACGTATTACACGCTCTCTACGCCGAATTTCTTCATTCATTCTCTCGGCTAAATTGGACGTCCGTAATCGTTGCCGATAACGCTGAGGTAAATGAAGCGCGGCTATACCATCCTCCAAGCCATTTTCAAGACAATCCATCGCCTTAGATGCTTTTTCTTCATATCTGGCAATGGTTTCTCGTGCCAGTTGTTTGGCCACAGCTTTGTTTTCCGCCTTAAAAATAAGTTTGACGTCATTTGCGATGTCTTGTTTTAAATAGCGTGGGCTGTGGCCTAAAATGTTACGCATAAAGTGCGTTTGGCAGCGTTGCCATATCACGCCTTGAAACTGTTGCTTCACAGCGTTTACAAGACCTGCGTGATCATCAGACACTACAAATTCAAGACCATTCAAACCGCGACTCTTTAGCCGCTTAAAAATCTCGCTCCAACTGCTCTCGGATTCGCTATTGGCCACCAGTAAATCCAGCGGTTCACGTATCCCGTCTGCATTAATGCCATAAACGACCAGAACACCCGTTGGGCGAACAGCGCCATCACGACGAACTTTTACTACAAGTGCATCAACGACTAGAAAAGGGTATTTCATCTCATGCAATGAGCGGTTGCGCCAGGCATCTAATCGCGCATCTAAATCAACGCATAGTTGACTAACTGTTGATTTAGAAAAGCTACTTCCACAAAGTTGCTCAGTGATTTTAGTGACTTTTCGGCAGGAAACGCCCTCTAAATACATCTCCATAATGCCTAAAACAAACGCCTGCTCACTGCGTTGATACCGTTTAAATATCTCCGTTTTGAAACTGCCATCACGGGTTTGAGGTACCTGTAAATTTAACGGCCCTACTCGTGTATAAAGCTCGCGAACCCGGGTTCCATTCCGATATCCTGTGCGTTCACCCGTTTGTTCATGCGGTTGTGCACCAAGGTGCTCTGTCATTTGGCTATTCAGTACTTGGTTTAATACCGATTCCAGTAGCCCCTTAATTGCATCATTTTTACTTAAAACATCTACCAATTGATTCGCATTCAATTTAATATCGTACTCAGCCATCCTACTCTCCTTATATTTGATTCAATACCAATATTTTGGATAATGTGGATGGCTCTTACAAGCCTTCATAATCAGATAAATACACAAAAATATTATTGTATCGTTTTTGCTCATTAATCCAATTTCAAAACTTTACAGCAGTATACGGACTCAATCGAGTTTACAGCATTTTACGGACATAACCATCGCGGCAGGCCAAGGAAGGTCGCAGAGCGAGGCTTGTAGCCCGTGGTAGGCTTAGGGCCAGGGGCTTTTCATGACTAATATTTAACCACTTAATATTGAGTTATTTTTGATCATTATTCTTTAAATTAGCCAGCACTATACCGATTATTCCCTTGCCGTGTATTGAGCGGATTATTTAACGACTAATAAAAAAATAAATTACACCCAAAATGAATGAAAACAGACCAAAATAACAAGTATAATTTGTTCAATAAATACTCATGAAAAGCCCCTGGGCTTAGGGCTGGATGTTTTTCCGAAGGAAAAATATAAGGCCATACGATAAGGCGTCAGTCATTGTGGAACGCAAATGATTTGCTCGTCTAGAACCATTCATTAACGGAGACAGGACGGCCACGGCCGCCGGGGGCATACCTGTCGCGTTGGCGAGTGAATTTTGGGGGCTTGGATGTCCCGAAATTTATAACGCGGTAGCGACACGCTTGTTGATGCAACCAAAAATAAAGTCAACGCCTTATGGCCTTTGGATGGCTGAAAATAAAAAGGATGCTAACAAGCCTTTTGACTCTAGATAATGACGCTTCATGTTGAATAGTTGATTCTCTAGTATGCAACATAGAGCGTTTTATTTTTGTTTGGCTTTACCGTGCAGCAGCTTTTTTACAACGCGTAACTCTCTTTCAAGTATGAGGGGCTCTTTGTTTATTATACTCAAACTTGACCACCGTCCTTGCCAAAAGATTCTGGAAAACTGCAAGTAATCCGTGCATAATTGAGAACTTATTAAATTGTATTTGTTCCAAATTTTCTTCGGTGAAAGATTAACTTTAGAGTTAAGATAAACTTTAGGCAGACCCAGATTAATCGGGGTTTGCTTAGAATGTCCAGGAAGCCTCCTCAAATAATGGCTTAATGTTTGTTCGAAGAAACACTTATTTTAAAGGGTAAATTGATGTTAAAACTACTACTATCCCCCTTATTGAGTTTATTTGTGTTTATGCTTGGCAGTGGTTTGTTCACAACGCTTGTTGTTTTGCGATTGCACATTGATAACTTTTCATCCATCACAATTGGAGCTATGACAAGTGCCTATTATGCCGGCTTAGTTATTGGCTCTTTTCGCTCGGAGCGTTTTATACTGAGAGTAGGCCACATCCGTGCTTTTTCATTCTTTGCCTCACTTCTTACCGTAATTTGTATAGCTCAAGGAATTTATGTTGAGCCATGGTTTTGGTTGTTATTACGCGTAGGTGGAGGCTTTGCTACCGCGGGCTTATTTATTGTTATTGAAAGTTGGCTATTACTTATTGGTGACATTAAAACAAGAGGCACAATTTTATCGCTTTATATGGTCACTCTATATGCAGCACAAGGTTTGGGGCAGTTTTTAATAAATTTTGGGAACCCATCACAGTTATTATTATTTGCAGTAGCTGCAATGTTAAGTTCTTTAGCAATTATTCCCCTAGCGATTACTAAAATTGGTCAGCCTGAGATAAACGAGCCTGTTTCTCTGAGCTTTATAGAGTTGTATAAACTCTCAACCTCAGGTGTGATTGGCTGTTTATGCTCGGGTCTTATTTTAGGCGCAGTATATGGATTGCTGCCTTTATTTTTGATGCAGTCATTACCTAATTTAAAATTGGTATCTACGTTCATGGCCTTAACCATTTTTGGTGGAATGGCGTTGCAATATCCTATTGGAAAGTTGTCGGATATGCTTGATAGAAGAGTCGTGCTTATAATAATTTCCTTTCTTGTTGCTGGAATTTCAATTTTTTCAATTTTTGCTTTTCACTACACGTGGATTTCAGCGATAGCTATTTTTTTATTGGGGGGATTAACTTTTACTTTATACCCTATAAGCATTAGTTATGCTTGTGATAACTTAAAGCCCGTTCATATGGTTGCAGCAACCCAGGGTTTATTATTGACATACAGCCTTGGCGCTACTATTGGGCCGTTTATTTCGCCAATTTTTATGAATTTTTTTGGTAAAGATGGACTGTTTATTTATTTCTTCTGTATGAGCTCTTTCATGGTATTTTTCTTCTTGTGGAGGAAGACACAATCGGTTGCTCCAACCAAAGAGGATACTTTTGTTGTAATGCCGCTAACTACGCCTATTACTGCTGAGCTTGATCCAAGGGGTGATTAAGACTACAAAATTGTAACGTCCAATAACGAATATTGAGCAAAGCTACGGTGCTAACCTTATTCATTTTAGAGTAATGGAGAAACGCGGGCTAAGTCTTTTTTGACAGAGTCTAAAACGCTTTGAAGATAGTTTTATCTCGTGTTTGCAGAGGCTAAATGAGCGGTTTTTTAGACCGCTCTAGGCGACGCGGAAATGGTTGGGCCAAATCTTATCTATTACAATTAAAGGCAATAGTTTATCGATAATACTGACGATTTTAGCTGTTCTCTTGCTTGCTTTTTAAAAATCGTCATTAAAACTATCGGAGTTTATTGGATTTATATTGTGGTTATTCATTTCGCCTCTCTAAAATAGTGCGTAATTATTTCAATTTTAGAAGTTCCACCGCTGTTTGAATTCTCTCGCGCTTGGGAAACTTCATATCTTTTCACCAAGAACCGCTAATGCTTAAATCCTCCGGATCCAGTAAAAACCATGCCTATACCCGCCTGATTACAGGCCGCAATGACGTCCAGATCGCGAATTGACCCACCTGGTTGAATAATCCATTTAATTCCCGCTTTGGCGATTAGGGCAATACAGTCTACAAAAGGAAAGAATCCATCTGAAGCCAGCACGGCTTGTTTTAAGCAGTGATTTTGTGCTTTTTTGAGTGCAAGTTCGCATGCGTCGACGCGACTTGTTTGTCCTGCACCAATACTTATGCTTACTCCAAGGTGAGCAATGACTATCGCATTGGATTTAGTGTGACGTGCTATTTTAAAGGCGAATAATAGATTATTTAATGCATCAATAGTCGGTTTGCATTCGGTTGGAATCGTCACGTTGTCATAGGAAATAAGACTGTTACTATTGTCTTGCACCAAAACACCTCCTAATGCCGACTTTATCTCCCGCCCCGATTGAATCTTACTTGATTGGTAGCAAATAACACGTAATTTAGGCTTTTTGCTTAAAACAACTAAGGCTTCTTGCGTAAAATCAGGAGCGGCAATGATTTCCACAAAATGCGGCGTTAAAAACGTGGCGCATAATTCATCCATTGTCTTGTTTAAAACAACAATGCCGCCAAAAGCGCTTTTAGAATCCGCCTGAAAAGCGTTTGAGAGTGCACTATAACTATCTTTGCCGACAGCAGCACCACAGGGATTCGTATGTTTAATGACAGTGGCCGTGGCTTCTTCAAAATCAAGAACAAGACGAATACCCGCGTCTAAATCTAAAATATTGTTATAAGAAAGCGGTTTTCCTTGTAGTAGCGAAAAACGGGGCAACTCGTGTTCCTGGACGTAAAACCCTGCGGCTTGATGGGGATTTTCCCCATAAGCAAGAGGTATTTTTTCCGTTAAGTGCTGAGTAAATGACACGGAATTCATCAGCCAAGATGCAATTTTGGAGTCGTATTCACAGCTTTTCGTAAAAGCACAAATGGCCATTTTTTTTCTAAACTCAAGCGTTGTTTCTCCCGAGTGGGTTTCCAATTCATCAATTAACTGCACGTAATCGCTATGGTTACAAACGACTGTACAAAATTGATGGTTTTTAGCGGCCGCTCGGATTAAAGAAACTCCACCAATATCAATATTTTCAATAGCAAGAGTGGGTCAAAGTGATACTGCTCAAAGGGATATAAATCCACAATGATAAAATCAATTGCATCGGTTTTCAAATGGGTTAAGTCGTCCAGATGAGACGGTTTGTTGCGATCGCAAAGAATTGCTCCATAAATCGTTGGATGCAGTGTTTTAACGCGACCATCAAGCAGTGGCTGCAGTTTTAAGGATTCGGTAACCGATTTCACAGGAATATTTAATTTTTTTAAATAATCAGCCGTTCCGTCAGAGGCAAGCAATTGAATGTTATAGCCAAGCAACTTTCGGGCAAGCGTTTCAATGCCTGGCTTTTGACTAACGGATAGAAATGCTTGCCTCATGATTTACGCCTCTCTTGTATTATTGTTGCAAGGGTATGTATTGAAATATCTTTTGCGTGCAGCAAAACAAGAAGGTGATACAATAAATCCACTGCTTCGCCGGCCAAATCCATAGGTTTTCCAGATACAGCGGCAAGTGCCACCTCAACGCCTTCCTCACCTACTTTTTGAGCCATTCGGTTAAATCCGGAATTTAACAACCGATAGGTATAACTATCATCGCCTGCTGTTTGGCGCGACTGAATTACCTGATTTAAGGCGATTAGCGAATACCATGGTGGCATTAACTCGTCTTGTTTAAAGCAACTTATACGTCCGGTATGGCAGGTAGGACCGGCTGTCTTAACAAAAATTAATAAAGAGTCTTCATCGCAGTCTAAATAGACATGGACCAATTCCAAGAAGTTTCCAGAGGTTTCGCCTTTTGTCCATAATTTTTTTTTTGTGCGGCTAAAGAAGGTCACGTACTTCGTCTTTAATGTGTGTTGCAATGCTTCATGATTCATAAACCCGACCATCAGAACTTGCATGGTTTCATAGTCTTGAATGCAGGCTGGAACAAGACCATTTAATTTATCAAAATTAATGGCCGTTATATCAATTGTTATTGGGTTCATAATCGGACTTCTATGTTATGGTTTGAGAGAGCACGTTTTACATCAAAAATAGATAAACGTTTATCATGAAATACACTGGCCGCAAGTGCGCCATCCGCTTCGGCCTCTTGAAATACGCGAACAAAATCTTCCGCCGATCCAGCCCCCCCTGATGCCACCAAGGGGACGTGCGTTGCTGCGCGAATAAGCTTGAGTTGTGTAAGATCATAGCCTAAGCGCACGCCATCACTTTGCATGCAATTTAATACAATTTCACCAGCACCGCGTGCTTGAACTTCAGCAATCCAATCAACGGTTTTGCGGCGACTATTCTGACTTTTTCTTACATCGCCCGTATATTGATAGACATAGTAATCGTCGTCTATTCATTGGCTATCAATACCGACCACCACACACTGAGCACCAAAAGCCCCACTTAGTTCATTGATTAACTCCGGGCGCGCCAATGCCGGTGAGTTAATGGATAGTTTATCCGCGCCTGCATTTAAGATAGATTCCCCAGCTTGTACACCGGCGATACCACCGGCCACCGTAAAAGGGATATTAATTAGAGCGGCAACTTCATTTATCCAGTGAGAACAAACCATTTTTCCTGAACAACTTGCTGTAATATCATAAAAAACCAATTCATCCGCGCCCTCTGCGCAATACAGTGAGGCTAATTCGAAAGGAGAGCCTATAGTACGATGATTTTCAAATTGAACGCCTTTCACGACAAGGCCGTCACGAACATCAAGGCAGGGAATAATGCGGCGTGCTAACACGAGTGCTCTCCCAAAAACCAATCCGATAACGCAATACCACTCTCATAGAGTGCTCGACCAATAATAGCAGCGTGCACGCCAATCGAGGCCAGTTTTTGAAGGTCTTCTGGGTTTCGAACGCCGCCTGATGCTTGCCAGTTCAAAGTCTGGAAACGAGAGATGGCCTCCTCGTATAAGCTGAAATTCGGACCATTTAACATACCATCCATCGCAATATCGGTGCAAAGAATCGTGTGGATACCGGCGGTTTGATAAAAAGGCACAACATCCCATAGAGATTGCTCCGTTTTTGTTTGCCACCCATGAATAGCCGGCTTAGGGATGCCCCCATCGATGTTTACGTCCAATGCCAGAATAGTGTTATCAGCGCCAATTTGTTCAATAATTTTTAGGGCACGTGTTGGGTCGGTAATTGCGATGCTACCAAGAACAATTTTTTTAACCCCGGCCTTCATTAATGCGCTTGCGTCCAAAGCACGTCGAATACCCCCGCCTGCTTGGATGGCTAAACCGCAGGATTGCATTTCTTTTAGACTATTTAAATGTTGGGGAAGGCCTTTTTTAGCACCATCTAGATCAACTATATGCAAGCATTTGGCACCCTGAGCTGCGTATTTTAGTGCCAATGCTTGCGGTTGAATATCATAGATAGAAAGGTCGTCAAATTGCCCTTGGCGCAGTCTTACGCATTGACCCTGCTGTAAATCAATCGATGGAATAACTACCATACTCCCTCCAACGCAACAAAATTTTTAAGAAACAAGAGGCCTGTATCCGCCGACTTCTCTGGGTGAAACTGCATGCCGTACACATTGTTGTGTTGTACCATGGCAGCAAATGGTTCGCTATAGTGACAACTCGCAAGTGCGTATTCCGTCGAACAAACGGCGTAGCTGTGTACAAAATAAACATAATCGCCGGAATGAATTCCCTGCAACATGGGGCCGGGATCACGCTTTAATTGCAACCGATTCCAGCCCATATGCGGCACGGGGCAACCTTTGCGATAGGGCAGCCGTTTTACGCGTCCTGGAATTAGACCGAGGCAGTCAACCGAACCTTCTTCACTGCAGTCAAATAATAGCTGCATCCCCATGCAAATTCCGAGCAACGGTTGTTTGAGCGATTGGATGACCTCAACCAACCGATACTCTTGTAATGCGCGCATCGCCTGACTTGCAACGCCGACTCCTGGTAAAATGACATGGCTTGCCCGCCTTATAACCTCAGGGCAATGTGTTATTTCGTAGTTAACCGCCAATGTTTTCAAGGCGTTGCCAAGGGACGCCAAATTATTACCACACCCCTCAATTACCGCAATCATAAAATTCCTTTAGTCGATGGCACGCTATCGTTGGTTTGTTGGATGGCTTGACCAAGTGCTCGCCCCAATGCTTTAAAACAAGCCTCAATCATGTGGTGGTGGTTTTCACCGGTCACGTTTACGTGAATAGCCGCGCTTAAGCTATTGGCTAATGATTTAAAAAAATGAGGAACCATTTCAGTTGCCATGCCGCCTACAAATTCGCGTGTAAATGGGCTCTGAAAATTACAAAAAGGTCGTCCGCACACATCGATGCTAACGGAAGCCAACGACTCGTCCATTGGTAGCGTAAAACCGTAGCGAGCAATGCCCCACTTGTCACCCAGGGCTTCTTTTATTCCCTCGCCAAGCGTAATAGCGGTGTCTTCAATTAAATGATGATCGTCAACCTCAACATCACCGGTTGCTGTTAATTGCACAGTAAACCCACCATGTTTCGCTACCTGCTCAAGCATGTGGCTAAAAAATGGAATAGGCGTATTAATTTGACTGGGCTTATCACAGTCTAGGGCTACGCTTAGGTCAACGGAGGTTTCTTTTGTTTGGCGCTTAATACGCGACCTACGCTTTTCTGCAAGGATGGTCTGCGCAATATCCGGCCAACAATTTTTATCTGAAACAACTAGGAACGGTATTTTTAAATTCTGAGCCAATTGCTTATCGCTCTCTCTATCGCCAATAACCCATGATTGTTCTGCGTTCATTGGGTGTTGTTGTAAAAAGGTGGTTAGCAACCGCGTTTTTGGTTTGCGGCAGTCGCAGTTTTCCTCGGGCTTATGGGGGCAAATAAAAATCGCATCAAAATGGATGCCTTGAGAGGCAAAAATATCTAGAATAAAGTCATGGCAAAGTTGAAAAGAGGCTTCTGGAAAGCTGCTTGTACCCAGACCATCCTGATTGCTTACCATCACTAATTTGAAGCCGCCCTTTATTAAAGACAGCAAAGCAGGAATAACATTTTGACAGAGCCTAATTTTATTTAAGGCATCAACTTGATAGTCGAGAGGTTCTTTGACGAGCGTTCCGTCACGGTCGATAAATACTATATTTTGTAATGTCATGGGAACTCCTACACTTGAAACAGTTTCAAACAATTTAAAAGTAACGCATTTTGCGCTTCATCGCCTACGGTAATACGTAAATGATGGTGCAGCTGCTGGGTGCCGTTAAAACGACGTACAGCAATACCTTGTTCGGAAAAAAGGTGAAAAAGCTTATCCGCATGGATTGTTTTGATGAGTAAAAAGTTCGCATCGCTGGGGTAGAGCGTTATCCATGGGTAACGCTCTAATGCTTGTACAAGCATCGAGCGTGCGGCCAGTATTTGTTCCAGGGCTGTTTTAAACCATCTTGGGTTTGCTAGGCTTTGCGTCGCCGTATCAATCACCTGGTTCGATAAGCGGTAGGGCGCTAAAGTATTCTGAACGCTCTCAATTAAGGCTGGGTTTGCGATGATGGAACCCAAACGAAGTCCTGCCAATCCATAGGCCTTTGATAACGTTCGAAGGACCACGAGATTATCGTATTTTGCGATGAGGCTTGCAGCACTTAAGTCACTCGAAAATTCAATATAGGCCTCATCGACAACAATTATCGAACGGTCTCTAAATTGCTCACAGAGTGAGGCAATAGTAGATAAATCCAAACTATTGCCGGTTGGATTATTTGGTCTGCAAATCATGATGAGCTTACAGTTTTTACGCCAGGTTTTTTCAACGTTGTTTAAGGGAAAGCTAAAGTTATCTTCGTGATTAAGAGGGCAATCAATAACCTGCGCAAGCTGTAAGCGCGCAAAAAAAGCGTACATAGAAAAGGTTGGCGAAAACTGCATCACACGGTCAATTCCTGGCCGTAAAAAAAGACGCATTAAGGCGTCAATGCCCTCATCGCTGCCGCGTGTTATTAGTAATTGCGAGGATTTAATGCGGTATAAAGCCGCTAATATAGCCTGTAAGCTCTGTTCTTGTTTCTCGCATGGATATCGATTTAAACTTGAGCTTAATGGAGACCAAGGCAGTTCATTAAGGTGCAATCGGTGTTTCATAGCGTCACCGCAGGCTTGATACCTCTTGGTTGCTATTAAATCCGGACGAATTAGGTTGAGGCTTGTCATTTTAACTCCTCCAATGCTTGCAAACGCAAGGTAATAGCATTGGCATGCGCATCCAACCCCTCTAAATTGGCGAGCGTCTGTGCCACAGGACCCAGCGATTGAATGCCAACTTCAGTAATGGATTGAATACTAATTGCTTTTAAAAAGTCCGCGGTGCTCAACCCGCTGTGATTTCGAGCGTAGCCATTAGTGGGTAAAACGTGGTTACTCCCGGTTGCATAATCTCCCATCGTTTCAGCCGCCCAAGGACCTACAAAAATAGTTCCTGCGCAGATAATGTTGTTGGCATAATCCGCTGCATCAACGCGATTAATTATTAAATGTTCTGGTGCATAATTATTAATAATTGCCAGTTGTTGCGCTTTATCGGAACATATTATGACGGAGCCAAACGGTAAAGCACGAAGAATAATTTCTTTTCGTGCTAATTGGTTTAGTTGTGTTGAAAGAGCGTCAATGACCGCATCCGCGAATGCTTTGTTTTCACAAATACAAATAACCTGTGAATCAGGGCCGTGTTCTGCTTGGGCTAATAAATCTGCGGCAATGAAAACGGGGTTTGCAAAGCTGTCTGCTAGAATCATTACCTCAGAAGGGCCGGCGGGTATATCAATTGCTGCACCCCTGGGGTCGTTACTTACAAAGGTTTTAGCCTGTTCAACGTATTGGTTACCAGGGCCAAATATTTTATCCACTTTAGGGACGGTTTGAGTACCATAAGCCATGGCAGCAATGGCTTGCGCGCCACCAATTTTATAAATGGAATCAACCCCACATAAACGCGCAGCAACTAAAAGTGTCTCGTCAATTGCGCCGTTGGACGATGGTGGGGTGCATAGTACGCGCACTGGACATCCGGCAATACCGGCAGGAATAGCCTGCATCAGCAATGATGAAACCAGACCATTAGGGACGTACAATCCCACCGATTGAATGGAGCGATACACCCGCTCAATGACAACACCGTTGGCGGTATGGATTTTTAGGGATGAAGGCGTTAGGGCTTTATGATAAGTGGTAATGGTTTGAATGGCGACGGTAAGCGCTTGCCGCGTTTCTTCTGAGACCTGGGCGGCGAGTAACTCCGATGGTGAGACGGCAAGTGAATCGAGTTTAACGCCATCAAATTTTTCTGTTAGCTCAAACAATGCAGCGTCACCGTGCTTTTGAACAGCCGCGACAACGCTTTCAATGGTTTTTTTTACAGAGGCTCCTTTGGGCGCGCGGGTTAATAGTTGTTTCTGCTCTGCTGGTGATGCGGTATCCCAAGTGATAATTTTTAACATAAATTACTCCAGCATCTTTTCAATCGGTAAAACTAGAATCGAGCTTGCGCCTAAGGATTTAAGCGTCTCTAATGTATCCCAAAAAACTTTTTCTTGAGAGACAACATGAACCGCAACTTTATCTGGGCTTTCGGGAAGCGCCAGAATAGTAGGCGACTCAGCACCTGGTAATTGTTTGCAAATAAGGGATAACGCATCCCTTGGCGCATGAAAAAGAATATATTTTCGAGAGTCTGCGTGCAGCACGGCCTGGATGCGACGAGCCAATAGCTCAAATAACGCTTGTTTTTCTTGGGATATTATCCGTGTTGTTTGAATAAACATTGCCTGACTTTCCAATACGACATCAACCTCCGTCAATTTATTATCTTCTAAGGTTTGGCCACTGGAAACTAAGTCGCAAATAACATCGCTCATTCCCATTCGAGGCGCAACTTCCACCGATCCGGAAAGAATTAGTAATTCGGCTTGTATTTGGCGTTCTTCCAAGTATTTTGTCAGTAGCCGGGGGTAACTCGTTGCTATCCTTTTTCCCTCTAAACTTTTGGCGTTTTGATAATCGAATGTTTCAGGAACAGCAATGGATAAACGGCAACGGCAGCTTCCTAATGACAAAATAGTGCGGTATGCATTTAAAGGAGCACTAGCTACGGCCTCAAGTAAACCATTTTCACCCACAATGCCACCATCACAGAGGCCATCAAAGACAAGTGTCGGAATGTCATCATCACGAACAAACAGTAAATCAATGGGGAAATTATCTACATGGGTCAAAAGCGCATTCTCTTTAATTCGAAACTGCAATCCACATCGCTGTAACAAACTAATAGCCTCTTGTGATAAGCGTCCTTTTTTTTGCAAAGCAAGTCTTAATCGTGTCGTCATGTTTTATCCACCCTTTCTGTCATTAATGCGTAGCCACCATTTCCCCGGGTAAGAAACCGTGCTACCCGGGTAATGGTGGTAACACTTACTCCTGTTTGTTCATGAATACTTCGATACGGGATCCCTTCTTGAAGCAGGGGTACCACCTGCCAACGGTCAGTCATGGCTTCTAATTCAGCCGGCGTACAGAGATCTGAGAAGAAGGCGCATGCCTCGTCTTGATTGGCTAGTAAGCTAATCGAATGCATGAGATGCTGAAATGCTTGTTCTTTATACGAATAATGTACTTTCATAATAATGTAACACCATGATGTAACGTTAATGCATTGTAGTAACTCAAAGCGTTGGTGTCAAGACGGTTATTAGTTAAACTACGACATGGGACGCCGACGTCGCATGCAAAGGGGGCGCAGAATGTTGCGCGCATTATTCTACAGGTTCATTGGCGTATTTTATCCGGTAACCGTGGGTCAAGGAGCTGCTTTTTTAGGGGGTCAATAAGGGTCGTTGTGCAACTCTTTGGGGAGCGGCTTCTTGATGACAGCAGTGCGTGCAGGCGAAGGCGCCTTGACCCTCGCGTTTGATTTAGGATTATAGCTGTTTTGTGAGGCGAATTGACCGAAAACTGCGGCCAATTTCATAGTTAAAATTGAAAAATAACGTTACAAGCTGCAGCGTATTAATAAGCACTGGGTTAATTCAGCCTTGGAAAAAATGGGGGCGATTCGTGAAAAATGAAAAATAGTGGCGTGTTTATAGGCTTAGAAAGGGTGGTCGCTTGCATGGTTTAAATGGCGGGCTTTCCCTACTTTAATAACTGCGCGCACATCCCAGAGACCTTTACTAGGCGTGGTCTTTAAAGGGAAGAGATTGTTGCAGCTGTCATCACGACCTAATGTTTTATACAAATTAAATCCTACGAGGCGTAAGGTGTGATTTCCAGAGCGTCGTCCAATTGTGACCGTTCGCCGCATGACTTTGTGAAGCCGTTGTTTGTAGACATACAAATATTAGCCAGGTGATTTTCAGTGCCTGGTTCCGCCTGCAGATGTAATGTAAAATTCTGAAAACTGCTTGCATGTGCTGGTGAAAACACCGCCCCGGCTATAATGACGATGGATGTAAGATAACGTAACATATTAAATTTCCTAAAAAATTTAACCGGGAATGATCGTACCATGAGCCCCAATAAGCGGACGATATTTTGGAGCACAAAGGATGAAAATTACTCAAAAATGAATTGTCAAAACAACCCGAGCTTGGTTTGGAATCAGCGGCTGTCTGCAGAATGACGTGCTTTAAAATCATTCGTTAAGCTGGGTGATTGTTTTAATGCAGTGGTGGCTTTTCCAAATGCAAGTACCCAGACACTGCGGCAGCTAAACCATTGGGTTTTAGCAAAAACCACACATAGTAGCGGTCAGGGCTCGGGATGCACGAATCGCATCAATATTCGTTATATCAGCGCTGCTCGTGTTTGGAAATATATTGCAGCAAAGTACGCCGATGGAGGACGTCACCAACATGTTGTTGAAAAGCGTTCTTTTATCAAGTAATATCAGTGTATGTGTTTTACGGGCGGTGGCTTGTGGATATTGATAAAAAACTTTACATTTTGGCGGATGCCGCGAAATACGACGCCTCGTGCTCAAGTAGCGGCTCTAAAAAAACGCGGACAGGAACAGGACTTGGCAGTACCGAGGGCATGGGAATTTGCCATAGTTATACACCAGATGGTCGCTGCATCTCCTTATTGAAAGTATTGTTTACTAATTACTGTATTTTCGATTGCAAATATTGCGTTAATCGAATTTCCAGCGATGTTGCGCGTGCGCGATTTACCCCTAAAGAGGTTGTTGATTTAACGCTTGATTTTTACCGACGAAATTACATTGAAGGGCTTTTTCTAAGCTCCGGCATTATTAAGGATTCCGATTACACAATGGAGCAACTGATTACGGTTGCCAGAAGCCTGCGCGACGATCATAATTTTCGTGGTTACATACATTTAAAAACCATCCCTAATGCCTCCGAAAGCTTAATACAGGCTGCAGGTTTTTACGCGGATAGATTGAGTGTAAACATCGAGTTGCCCACAAACGATGATTTGCAAAAACTAGCCCCAGAAAAAACGCACGCCTCATTAGAAAAAAACATGGCCGATATTGAGATGACGCGACAGGAAATTAGCGCTGATAAAAAAAAGGGGATGAAGGTTCCTATTTTTACCCCGGCAGGGCAAAGCACGCAAATGATAGTTGGAGCAACGCCATCCTCCGATCAACGGATTCTACAAACAGCCTCCTTGCTGTATAGCACGCATAAACTCAGACGCGTTTATTATTCCGCTTACAGTCCAACACCGCACCCCGATGCGCGGCTACCCAGCTCTGCACCACCATTATTACGAGAACATCGCCTGTACCAAGCCGATTGGTTGCTTCGATTTTATAATTATAAGGTGGATGAAATAGCTCCTGAAAGCGCACCTAATTTAGCCATTGACGTAGATCCTAAAACAAGTTGGGCCTTGCGTAATCCTGATTTTTTTCCGTTGGATCTCAACCGAGCCAGTCGCTATGCTTTACTCCGAATACCTGGAATAGGCGTTCGCTCTGTAGATAAAATCATTAACATAAGAAAGTTTCACCGCATCCGTTACGGCGACCTTAAACTCCTTAAAGTTGCGTTAAAACGGGCAAAATATTTTATTATCACAGAAGACTACTCTCCTAAAGGGGTTAGCACGTCTCTGTTTAGCCCAAATGCTGGTCTGGCGCAACAGCTTGCGTTTGAGTTCTAATGCATCATTTAACCGTTAAAAATTTTGCTGAGTGGCGCAACTCCGCTCGCTATCTAATTAATAAGCGGGTCCCTCCACAGCATGTACGTTGGACTAGCGCTACCGCGTCGCAAGGAGATTTATTTGATGCATTAACGATTCCAATTTCCGATAAACAAAATCAAAAAAAATTTACGGTTAGTAAAGCGTTTGTATCCTTGGCTAATGGATTAAGCCACCATCGTGATATTAGAAAATGGGGATTAATGTACCAATTGCTTTGGCGAATTTGCAACAAAGAGCCTCAGCTATTAAAAATTGCCTCGGATCCACTGGTGCACGAGTCGATGCAAATGCTTAAGTCAGTGAAGCGTGACATGCATAAAATGAAAGCATTTGTACGGTTCTGTAAATACGACGAAGATGGCGAGCATTATTTAGCCTGGTATAAGCCAGACCACCTAATTGTTAAAGCTGTTGCCCCTTTTTTCCAACGCCGCTTCGCTGTAATGCGTTGGTCCATTATTACTCCCGATGAGTCCGTTTCATGGAATGGGAATGCGCTTGTTTTTGGTGAGGGGAAAATTCTTGATACCAATCCTCAGGATGGTTTAGAGCATTTATGGCGCACTTATTACCGCGCAATTTTTAATCCAGCTCGGGTAAAAGTTGCTGCAATGAAGCGCGAAATGCCGGCCCGATTTTGGCATAATCTTCCGGAGACAAGCCTAATACCGGAGTTGCTCGCTGAGGCGTCTTCCCGCGCCCACGCTATGATAGCGACGCGTGAAGGATTTGAAAGTTCGGCTTTAGAGTATGTTCCTCAAGAAAATAAATCACTGCAAAATCTACAGTCGGCGGCTATAGGCTGTAAAGGTTGCCCTCTTTATAAACCCGCAACCCAAACTGTTTTTGGAACGGGAAACCCTAAGGCAAAAATCATGGTCATTGGTGAGCAACCGGGCGACCTTGAGGACCTGCACGGACTTCCTTTTGTAGGGCCCGCAGGCGCGTTATTGCATCAATCTTTGATTAACGTAGGTGCAGATGCCGCGGATTTTTATTTCACAAATGCAGTAAAGCACTTCAAGTATAGTGTGACCAACTCTCATCGAATGCACCGCTCACCATCCATACGGGAAGTGCACGCGTGCAAGCCTTGGTTGCTGGCGGAAATAGAGGCAATTAAGCCAAAAGTTATTCTTTGTCTTGGGTTAACGGCTGCAAAAGCACTAATAAGTCCGGGATTTGTTATTAAAGAGGCACGCGGTGTTTTTGAAAAAAAAGAGGATTATATTATTGGAGCAACCTATCATCCCGCGGCACTATTAAGGACAATTAACGCGCTTAAAAAGCAAGAAATGCTGCGAACGTTTGAGCAGGATATTCAAACGGCACACCGTTACAGCTTTTAATATATAGTTTGCAAAAGATTCGATTAAGTCGCTAATAGAGTAGAAGGGGTGTGCAAACTTTAGTCTGTAATTAAGCACGACAATTAAAAATAGAAAATTTGAAAACTTAACTGGAATTGCTAAATGTTATTTGGTATTATTCTTTTTCACCAATGGTGGCTGCAAGGGTCCCCTAGCGACGATAGATTGTGAACCCCGTCAGGCCTGGAAGGGAGCAGCGGTAATAATTGATTCGAGCGCAAGGTGTGGCTCTTGTAGCTGCCGCCCAAAAGTGAATACCCAATGAGTTATTTAGCTTTGGCGCGAAAATGGCGTCCACGTACTTTTGCGCAATTAATTGGTCAAAATCATATTAGTAAAGCGCTCATTAAATCCCTCAACGAACAGCGTCTCCATCACGCTTATTTGTTTACGGGAACACGTGGCGTTGGTAAAACCAGCATTGCTCGCTTAATGGCGAAAGCACTAAATTGCGAGCTCGGTATTAGCGCAACGCCCTGTTTAAGTTGTGACGCATGTCTCACTATTGAGCAAGGTCGATTCATCGACTTAATAGAAGTAGACGGGGCTTCAAAAACCCGTATCGAAGATACTCGTGACATTTTAGAAAACATTCAGTACGCACCGACGAATGGTCGCGTTAAAATTTACTTGATTGATGAAGTGCACATGCTTTCACAAAGCAGCTTTAACGCACTCCTGAAAACATTAGAAGAGCCTCCCGAGCACGTAAAATTTTTGTTGGCAACGACGGACCCACAAAAATTACCTATCACTATTTTATCCCGCTGCCTGCAGTTCAATCTTAAACCTATCGCTGATGATTCTATTGCGCAGCAATTGCAATATATCCTAGAACAAGAGCGGCTGCTCTACGAACCTGCCGCCTTAGAATTAATCGCGCACGCTGCCAGAGGGAGCATGCGCGATGCCTTAAGTTTGTTGGATCAAGCAATTGCTGGCTCCGAAAGTCTAGCGGCTGAAGAAGTTAAAACCATTTTAGGACACACACAACAGGATTACGCGCTGTTTATCGTACGTGCTTTAGCTGAATTAAGCCCCGTGCAGCTGGTTAAGATTACCGCTGATATTCTTAAAGAGGGTGGTCGGTTTACGTATGTATTAGATGAGTTGATTAAATATTTTCATCAAATAATGGTGAGCTATTATTACCAAGACGGCCAAGTTGCATCAGAAGTTGCGGGTTTAGCGCAGCAGTTCAAACCAGAAGATATACAGTTATTTTATCAAATCGCGTTGAAGGGAAGCGAAGAAATTCATTTGGCACCGACATTGGCTATTGGTTTTGAAATGGTCGTATTGCGCATGTATGCTTTTAGGCCTGTACCAATTAAGCAAAACCCTAAGCTTGTTTTCGAGTTAGCCAGTGCACCTAAACCGCGCAGCAACCTCGTATCTAATGAGGCCCCATCTACGAAAAATGCACCGATAATTAAGCCTGCAACGCCAAAAGGTGAGGAGCTTGTTTCGGTAGTGGAGGCAGTAGCTCATCCTATAAGCGAGGACTGGTCCTTAGTTATTAAGCGCATCAAGCTTGGTGGACTAGCATTAAACGCCTTAGAAAATGCAGAGTTTGTAGCAAAGTCAAAGTCGCAGCTTGTTTTAGCTATTGCAAAAGGACATCATTCGTTATTTACACCCGGAGTAACGCTTCGCATTGAAGAGGCGCTCAGCATATATTACAATGAAAAAATTAAACTGACGTTAGAAATTACTACCTCAACGCTGTCCTCACCGGCGCAACAAAAGCAAAAAATGGACAGTGCCAATCAATCCGAAGCGGTAACAATTTTAGATAATGACGATTTTTTTAATAAGGTTAAGCAGCAGTTTTCCGCCGAGGTAGTAAAAAATTCTATAGAGTTGGTTAAAAAATATGTATAATATTAAGACATAATTAATAAGGGGTTACTAATGAGCACTGCGGATATGGGTCAAAATTTAAATAATTTAATGAAAGAAGCGCAAAAAATGCAACAACGTATGCAAGAAGCACAAGCTCAATTACTCAAGCTGGTTGTTTCTGGTGAGTCTGGCGGCGGCAAAGTAAAAGTTACGATGAACGGCAGTCATCAGGTAATAAGTATTGTCATTCATCCATCGTTGTTGGACGATGTTGATATGTTGGAACCCTTAATCGTTGCGGCCTTCAACTCGGCGGTACAAAAAGTTGAAGCCTCTTCTAAAGATAAGATTAATGAACTAACTGCGGGTCTTAATATCCCTACGGATTTTATGAATAAGGGCGACGAATAGACCTAATTAATGGATGCTTTAAATTCATTAGTAAATGCATTGCGCTGTCTTCCGGGTGTTGGGCCTAAATCAGCGCAACGTATGGTTTATTATTTGTTGCACCATCAGCGCAGCAAAGGCTTGCATCTCGCGGTAAGCCTTCAGCACGCGATGGAAAAGATAAAACATTGCGAGCGATGCAATAATTATACCGAACAAAACATATGCCATTTATGTTCGAACCCGTCACGTGACGGCGCGGTACTTTGCGTCGTGGAAAGCCCAGCGGATATTACCGCTATTGAACAATGCAATGCCTTCACGGGCTTGTACTTTGTTTTGATGGGAAAGATCTCTCCTCTTGACGGAAAGGGCCCAGAAGATATTGGCCTACCTAAATTGTTGTCGAGAATTCTAGCGGAGCAAGTGGGGGAAGTTATTATTGCGCTAAGCCCATCCGTTGAAAGTTTTGCGACGAGCCATTTCATCTACGACATGTTGCAAACGACCCAAGCGCAAGTGAGCCAGCTTGCTCATGGAATTCCTTCGGGCGGCGAGCTGGAGTTTCTTGATGGAACTACTATCCGAAGCGCCTTGCGTAATAGAGCGGCAATTAATGTATAAATGGCTATTATGGGTAATTTTACTAGCAGTTACACAGTGCGTACACGCATCTTTTACCAAAAATCTTTGGCCAGAATGGCAGGTCAATAACCCCCTCTCAACGAATGTTATCAACCATGATCAATGGCAGCAATTTTTAACGCACACGGTTATAACTAATGCGGAAGGTATAAATCTGGTTAACTATCCGGCAATGGGAAAAGAAGATGTTGAATTGTTAAATAATTACATTCGCTCCCTTTGTGCCATAAATATAAACAACTACAATCGCAACGAACAATTAGCCTTCTGGCTTAATCTCTATAACGCTTTAACAGTGCAGCTTATCATTAAACATTTCCCCCTAAGTACGATTGAGGATATTAATATATCACCGGGGTTGTTTAGCATAGGTCCATGGGGGGCAAAACTTATTGAGGTTAATAAGGTTCCGCTATCATTAGATGAAATTCACAACCGGATAATCAGGCCAATTTGGAATGACGTACGCACTCATTATGCAATTAATAACGCATCTATAGGTGCGCCAAATATCGGGAGAAAAGCGTATCTTGGGGGTAGCATCAATGACCAACTAAATGCAGCCGCGCATGATTATATTAATTCGCCTCGCGGCGTTCAAATAATTGAAAATCAACTTGTAGTTTCTAAAGTATACAATTGGTTTAAGGAAGATTTTGGCACTGAAAGCCGGCATATTATCGATCATTTAAAGCAATTTTCAGAACAGCCCCTTCAACATAAACTTGAATCGCTGCTTACCATTGAAAATTACGTCTACAACTGGCATTTGAACAGCGCAATTGGCTGATTATAAAAGGCGGGGTTTCAAATAATTTTTTTCATACGAACATTACTTATCATATTAACGCCAACTTTCAAAATTTCTATCTGGTAGGTATCAATCACAAGACAACAATCAGCTGGGGGTATATATCCTAAGTGCTCAATAATTAATCCACTGAGAGTTCTCGGGCCCAAAGCCGGAAGCTTCCAACCTAGAATACGAGCTAAATGACGTAAAGTTATACTGGCATCAACAATCACGCTGCCATCTTTTTGCTGAGCAATGTCCGTGCTGAAGTCGGCTATATCGGTAGTGAAATCCCCGATAATCTCTTCTAATATATCTTCCAAGGTTATCAATCCTTGAATATCACCGTATTCATCAACAACGAAACAACTGCGTTTTTTTTGCTTCTGAAAATTAGTAATTTGAATGCTTAGCAAGGTTTCCTCAGGAGTATAATAAGGCTTTTCAACAATTTTTAGTAAATTTTCCTTATCAAGGGTGCCTTCAAGTGATAGGTTTAATACATCACGAACGTGCACAATTCCAATTAGATTATCGATGCTTTCCTTGTAAAGAGGCAATCGAGTGTGTTGAGCGGTTTCTAATTGGTCGCAAATTTCTTGCCAAGTACTCGTAATGTCAAGACCAACTATATCACTGCAGGGAATCATAATATCTTCAACCGTCGCCGTTTCTAAATCGAGTAAACTTAGCAACATACTTTTATGTTCCACAGGCAATATACTGCCTGCTTCGTTTAAAACAGAGCGCAACTCCTCCCCAGAAAGATGTTCCCGTTGATTGGACGTTAAGGATATTCCAAAAAGCTTGAGAAGCGTATTCGTGACCCAACTAATAATATGAACTAACGGCGCAAAAAATTTTAACAGAAACAGCAACGGACGCGACACAGCAAAAGCAACTTGCTGAGGATATAATGCAGCCAAGGTTTTAGGGACCATTTCAGCCGCAACAAGGATTATTAACGTCAATAACAGCGTTGCAATAGCGACCCCGGTATTCCCGTATAACCTCTGACCAACCAAAGTGCCTACCATCGATGCAATAATGTTTGCTAATGTATTTCCGATGATAATCACACTCAACAGTTTATCCGGTCGTTGTAAAAGTCCGCTTACCCGAATAGCGGTTTTATTATTACTTTTAGCTAAATATCTAAGCTTGTATCGGTTTAGTGACATTAGCCCAATTTCAGACCCTGAAAAAAAAGCAGATATTAATACGAGACCTAATAAAATAAGCAATAACAACCATAGTGATGACTGCACAAAAGTCCTTATAAAGTGGGTGAATTAACGTTGCTTTCTTAAAAAAGAAAAATGATTATAAAGGATAAGACTTAAATTTGACTAATAAAACCTCAAAAGAAACGCAGAGAAAAGGGGCTTAAATTTTATAAAAGACGCGCACACCAGGTTCGTAAATGATTATATCAATAATAATCAGGCGTACCAAGGTTTGGCGTCGCTATACGTTGAAACACCTGCTACAATGGGGTTTTTTTCAACCTGAGAACGTAAAATGTTTGAAAATTTAACGGATAGACTAGCCAACACCTTCAAATTACTAGCGGGACAAAAAAAGTTTACGGAAGAAAATATGCAGCCCGCTCTTCGAGAGGTTCGTATTTCGCTCCTAGAGGCAGATGTTGCCTTATCAGTGGTTAAAGAATTTGTAGAAAGAGTCAAGGAAAAAGCCCTGGGAGAGCAGGTTTCAACATACCTCAAGCCTGAGCAGGACTTAATTAAAATTGTAAACGATGAACTTGTACACATATTAGGTGATACTCGTGTAGAAATTGACCTTAAAACGCAACCACCGGCCGTCATTTTACTAGCAGGCCTGCAAGGCTCAGGGAAGACAACGAGCGCTGCAAAATTAGCCCACCATCTAAAGACAACCGCCAATAAAAAAGTTCTACTGGTAAGCGCGGACGTATACCGTCCGGCGGCTATAGAACAGCTAAAAAAACTATCCGAGCAAATTGACGTTGCTTTTTTCGAGTCTCATGCCAGTGAAAAACCGGTAGATATCGTAAATAAGGCTTTAGACCGTGCTAAAAAACAGTTTATAGACGTTGTAATTGTAGATACAGCCGGTCGTTTGCACGTTGATACGGACATGATGAATGAGATTAAAGCTTTGCATAAAGCCGTGAAGCCCGTTGAAACCTTGTTCGTTGTAGACAGCATGACCGGTCAAGACGCGGCTAATACAGCTAAAGCGTTCCATGATGCTTTGTCGTTAACGGGGGTTATCTTATCAAAGGTTGATGGGGACGCGCGCGGTGGGGCGGCGTTGTCGGTTAAGTCAATAACCGGGCAGCCAATTAAATTTATCGGAACGGGTGAAAAAATCACCTCCTTCGAAGCTTTTTACCCGGAACGAATTGCTTCACGAATTTTAGGAATGGGGGATATTCTCTCTTTAATCGAAGAGGTAGAACGAAAAGCCGATAAACAAACAAGCGAAAAGCTCGCTAAAAAATTTAAGAAAGGTAAAAACTTCGATTTTGAGGACTTTAGACAGCAGCTTGAACAAATGAGTAACATGGGGGGTGTTTCAAGTATGTTAAGCAAGTTGCCTGGAATGGGGCAGTTTGCGCAACAAGCGGCAAGTCAAATTAATGATAAAGAAATGATTATTACTATCAGTATTATTAACTCTATGACCGCAGAGGAGCGTCGCAATCCTAAGCTTCTAGAACGAGAGTCGCGTCGTAAACACCGCATTGCGAAGGGCTCTGGTAGGACAATTCAAACCGTGAATGGCTTAATAAAAAAATTCAAAAAAATGTCCGAAATGATGAAGAAAATGAACAAACCCGGAGGCATTAAGCAAATGATGCGTGGTATAGGTGGCATGGCTGGCGTTCAAAACTTTTTACCAAATGCGGACAAAAACAAATAAAATGTTAAAACACTTCCAATGTCGTATTAATTTTCGTACAATACACGGCATTTTTATGTAACCGCATCCTAAGAGGAATATAATGGTTGTTATACGTTTATCAAGAGCTGGCGCAAAAAAGCGTCCTTTTTATCATCTAGTTGTAACCGATAGTCGCAAGCGTCGTGATGGCAGTTATGTTGAGCGAGTTGGTTATTTTAATCCTGTAGCCCGAGGACAAGAACCACGACTAAATGTTGATATGGAAAAAGTTACTCATTGGGTGAATGTTGGTGCCCAAATGTCGGATCGCGTGCGTTCACTAGTTAAAGAGCACAAAAAAACCGCTACTGCGAGCTAAAGTGGAAGAGGCTGTAGATTGGGTGGTTGTAGCTCGTTTTGGGCGCGTTCACGGAATTAAAGGGTTTATTAAAATACATACCTATACAGAGTTTCGTGAAGATTTTTTAAATTACAACCCTCTTTACGCACAAATTAATTCGAGTTGGCAGCAATTAAAGCTTCTTGATATACAGGTCACCGACCGATTTATCATGGCGCGTGTACAGGGCTTTGATACGCGTGAGCACGTTGCTCAATTAACGCATACCACGATTGCCATAAAGAAATCCCAGCTGCCGCATTTACCGGTTGGTGAATACTACTGGCACGATCTGATTGGTAAAAAGGTAATTAATCATCAGGGTGATAGTTTGGGGGTGGTGCAAGAAATACTTGCTACGGGCTCTAACGATGTTTTAGTGGTTGAAGGCGAGAAGCGCCACCTCATCCCCTACCTTCCTTCGTTATTTGTGCGCGAAGTAAATACGGCTGAAAATACTATTTTAGTTGATTGGGATAAAGATTTTTAAATAATGCTGCATATCGGATTAATAAGTTTATTACCAGAAATTTTGACTGGATTGCACCATGGAATAACCGGACGCGCTATAGATCAAAATTTAGTTAAAGTTGACTGTTGGAATCTTCGCGATTGGGCTATTAACCAGCATGGACAAGTAGACGATAAACCCTATGGCGGCGGTCCTGGAATGGTAATGTTGTACGAGCCGCTTTCACGAGCTATTCAACACGCTAAACAACAGATGCCACAGAATTGTAAAGTCGTGTATTTAAGTCCGCAAGGGCGCTCCATACAACAACACGATTTAAATCGGGTTGTTGATACCAATCAGTCGCTGTTATTTATTGCAGGGCGGTATGAAGGAATTGATGAGCGTATCATTGAACGTTATGTGGACGAAGAGTGGTCGATTGGAGATTTTGTAATAAGCGGGGGTGAACTGGCCGCGATGGTGTTTATTGATGCGCTTATACGATTGCTGCCGCAAAGTTTAGGCCATAAAGACTCCGCAATATACGAGTCTTTTATGAATGGGCTTTTAGATTATCCCGATTATACAAGACCAGCAGTCGTTGATAATTGCGCGGTTCCTGCCGTCTTGTTAGAGGGCAATCATTGCAAAATTGAACAGTGGCGTAGAAAGCAATCTTTAGGTAAAACCTGGTTAAAACGAGCGGACTTGTTACAGCATCTGCCACTAAGCGATGCAGATAACGCACTATTGAATGAATTTATTAAAGAACACGATGCGGCGTTGGCAAGCATCAAAATTGAGGAGTAATTTATGTCTACAATTATCGATGAATTAAATAAAGAACAAATGAATAATAAAGCTATACCTGCTTTTAAAGCCGGAGATACAGTAATAGTTCAAGTTAAAGTTATCGAAGGTACACGGGAGCGCTTACAGGCTTTTGAAGGGGTGGTAATTGCAATGAGAAATCGTGGCTTAAACTCTGCTTTTACCGTTCGTAAAATTTCGCATAATGTTGGGGTTGAGCGAGTATTCCAGACCTATAGCCCGATAGTTGACAGTATTACGGTTAAAAGACGTGGTCAAGTAAGACGCGCTAAATTGTATTATTTACGTAACTTAGCTGGCCGTGCAGCTCGAATTAAAGAAAAGCTGACTAAAAAAGAAGGCTAAGCGATTACTGCAGATTAGAATTGTTGCGGTGTAATAGAGAAAGCGGTTTTACGGTGCAGAAATAGCATTTGCAACCGCTTTTTTTATAAAGTTTAATCGAACTCTCTGTTTTAGCAGCCTTTTTTAATAGCAACAATGGAGAACGAGCTCTTCTCGTGACCCTCTTATACGCCGCTGATTAGTATATGATTGATTTCGTCGCATTACCGATAAAGGCTAATTTTTTTGTGCCGCTCGCTACAGCTAACATTTTTAGCGGGTATTCTTCGCTTTTTGTGCCAAAGATGCCGAGTGATGCACACTATTTCCGACTTGAGTAAGTCAGACAACGCCCTGTTTTGAGTGTCGATACTTCGGTGGACTTAGTTAATTATACGCGCGTGAAGAGGCGGGCTGCCCGCCTATATTTCAGCATTTACTGACCCCGTCACAGAGTCGGATAGCAACTCACCATCCTAATGCTTTTAATGATGATCCGCGGCTGTTAAACAATCGTGGTTTTGGACGCCGCTTTTTTAGACCAGTGTTAAAGCTGGCGTCATTTGTGTAAGCTGATAATTGCAATTTTTCCAACGGATTACCCCAGCCCTGGTACGTTCTTAATTTTAATGATGTCGTGATTGAACTTACTTTTTACGTGGCGTTCATGGCCTTTTCTCGCGTTGCTCTCAGAGCTCCTTTGTTTGCTAGCACTATTTCAGGTAGGATTCTAAGTAAGAGTTTTGAACATCAATTATTTAAAAAAAATCCGGAAAGTGATAATCGGCAATCTTAAAAACACAGCTGCGGTCTTTTGAATAGATAATATATGAGCCTAAAAGAGCTTTTATATACCCTGCTCACTAAAAACTTTGGTTTATTGAAACCATCATGCCTTAATAGCGCGCGAAATAGACAACTAAATTTATTTGTTGATGTAATATCTCATATCTGCATGAGCCTTGCTTTTCAACGTACTAAAGAGAGAGCGATGAAAATTGAAAATGGTGTTTTGGTTGCAATTGAAAGCAGGGATATTGTGAATGGTAAACTTGACCTATCGAGCCGAAACATCCGAAAAATAGGCGATGAAATAGGTCAATTTTGTCACTATATAAGAGCCGTGGTTTTTCCTGAGTCTCTTGAGGAAATAGGGCATAAGGTATTTGCGTATTGCTTAAATTTAACCGAAGTGCGGTTTCCTACTGGGATTAAAAAAATTGGCAGGTTTGCCTTTACACGCTGTCCATTAGGTTCGGTCACGTTTTATGGAGAAATGGAAGAAATTGGTAGTTACGCTTTTTTAGACTGCTCACTTACTAAAGCGACGTTTTATCCAGGGCTTATAAACAATGGTAAAAAAGCTTTTTCAAATTGCGCATTGGAAGAAATGACCCTATCGTTTGGGTTTGACACCATCCATTCTGAGGCATTTGATAGCTGCCCGAACTTACGGATAATTTATGTCCGATGTGGCAATGAGGAGGATTTTTCAAGCGTCCTACAGGTACTGCCTGAACACATGCGATCGCTGGCTACAAAGGTTCCTTATAGCCGAAGCAAATCAGCTCGTTCCGTAGTAGTAGCGCACGCAGAAACGCCCTCTCTAGCAAGTTTTTTCCCCAACACGAATTATCAAAAGAGGCAACAGAAGCTTAATGAGCGGATGTACGGCCAGCTCCGACTTTAAAAAACGCAAGTCGGTTGATAAAATAAGCTAATCTCCGTAACGGACGAAAACGCGGCATAATCTGTACCGGTTCCGTTATTTTTGACCGATTGCGTCGCACAAGCGATAGGATTAATACGGTAAAACACAAAGGCATTCTGTTGGAGCTCGTGATTGCTTCGAATTCATTGCAACCAAGGGGGCGACCCGGTGAGCAATGAAACAGTGCTTAGAAGAAAGACGGGCATTGCTATTAAATTAGTTGCTTGCACCGGTTAATAAAACAGACAACGAGTTATCTAAAAATAATTACGGATACCCGATATTTGCTCGACAGAGTTGTTGAACGTATAATTGCCCCGGTTAGGTAACACACACGGGCGCTATAAAGACCATCACTGATGGAGCATTAAATTCTGAAACAAGCAGGGAGTTGCGTAATTATCGGTGGTTTAAATTTATAAAGTAGTGTGCGAGCTAGTTTGCGAAACGCCGCAAGGCACCATTAATAAATAAAAACTGTATACTCATTAAAAATGTACTGGCATAATTTCTAGTCTTGCTAAAGTCTAAGCAGACTAGAGGCCGTGCTGGATTCACGTCAAAAGAATCAAATAATAATTAATGGTAGATCTATATGGCGCATTCCGTTTTAATTCGGTTAGCAACACAGACAAGTTTGTCTTTTATGTTTGACGCGGAATATAACTTAGTAGATGACGATTTTAACAAAATAAACACAGCGGATAAAACACGGTTCTATCAGTGTTTATTGGTGGAGCACCAGCAGATTGTCATCGATTTTGAAGCAATCTGTAATCAAATAATAACCGATAGCGCAGCATGCACCAAAGAGCAACTCAGAGCAGGGATTTTGCTCGCAAAATTTTTAGAGTGCAATTATAAAAATTTGAAGATGTATGGTTTTCATGAAAAAACGCAACGCTATATTAAGGCTTTATACGCGCTTAATGCGGATGACGCCGAACTATGGAAGCCCGCTGTTGAAAGACCGCTAAACCATGCATTAGACATAGTGGTTGATAGCTACATACGCGAGCGCACTGCTTTTTATAATTTTTGGCGCCTCCTATTTATACGTACGAAACGGCTTTTAGAAGCATTGGTAGCGGTAATTGTCTGGTCACCCTACATCCAAATAGTTAAACAATTCAGCAAATACTCAAGTCCGTTGCTGGCGATTGTTAGCTGGCTTTTTTATGTCCCGAGACTGTTGACAAATATTTACTTAGTGATAGCGCATTTTTATGCCTATCTCATAGCGGATGAGATACAAAAGAAATACTACTACAGTTTATTTTGTGTCCAATTTCATTATCGATGGTTTGAGCTTTTTAACGATACCCTCTGGTTTTTGGGAGGGTTGTCTACCTGCTTTGTATTGGTTGGCTCTTTGCAGCCTCTTGCCGTGTATTTTACAATTATTTTTTACGTATACGATATTTTATTACCCTGCATACGGTTTTATATTGAAAGAAACAGAGCCATCACTTTATACAACCAATATGTTGATAGCTTCGCAATTAGCGCACTGGATAAGCAGCAATTACTATCCTATTGTGAATGTTTACAGCAAAAAATTAATTTCGAAAAAAAAAGACTATTAGTTAGTGTAATTAACACAACGCTTCTAACGATAGCAATGGTAATTTGTCTACCGGCTTTTGCAATAAGCCCTGTAATCCCAATATTTGGCGCCATTTTATTGATAGCGATTACAGTAGGTTGTTATGTAATAAATAAAAAAGTTGAAGCGCTGAGACCGGTCTGTACAATTGATGCCTTGAACGTGCATACAATTTTTGGAGGAAGAAAAATAAATGATCAATCTACCCCAGTTCAAAACGATTCCACAGAAGATACCCCAAGAACTCGATCTGCTGCTTCACGCTAATCTTAAAAAAATTGATGAGCTGCTAAGGGCGCCCATTTTCACCTGGGATAATTTAGTAAGCCCTCTTGAGGAAATGGAGAATAAGCTCGAGCAATTCTGGTCGCCCATCGCCCACCAACATGCGGTTGTCAATTCTAAAGAGTTAAGAAAATGCTATCAACAATGTTTGCCAAAACTATCAGCTTATGAATCCGCTATTGGTCAAAATACGCAGTTGTATCAAGCAATAAAATCATTGGATAAAGAAGCGCTCGATAGCGTGCAAAAAAAAATTGTCACCGATCTTTTGCAGGATTTAGAATTATCCGGGGTTGCTTTAACCTCCGAGAAAAAAGTGCGATTTGAGGCTATTCAAGCGCGATTGAGCGAGCTGGCCAACCTTTTTGAAAATAATATCCTTGATGCGGTTCAAGCTTTTGAGTTGCGCATAACGGATGAAGCACTTTTAACAGGAGTACCTGAGCACGCACGAGCAACCGCGGCGTTTCTCGCACAAAAAAAACAAGAGCAAGGATGGATCTTAACCTTGGACGCGCCTTGTTACCTTGCGGTTATTACTTATTGTGACAATCGTGAGTTACGAGAAATTCTTTACAAAGCATACGTCACTCGAGCATCGGATGAAGGTCCCAATGCGGGTCAATACGATAATTCTGCGCTCATTGACGAAATTCTTTGTCTGCGCAACGAACAAGCCCAATTAGTAGGATTTAATAATTACGCTGAAAGTTCTTTGCAACAAAAAATGGCTAATTCCTGTGTGGAGGTGATCGATTTTTTAAATAAACTTGCTGCGTGCTCCTATACACACGCAAAAAATGAGTACAACAATCTGGCTGCTTTCGCAAAGCAAGAATGCAACTTATCTCCGATTGAACCATGGGATGTGGCCTACCTGTCTGAAAAATTATGCCAACGCACGCATACTATTTCTCAAGAGGAATTGCGAGTGTATTTCCCCGTTGCTAAAGTTAAAGAGGGGTTGTTTACTATTATTAATAAACTTTACGGCATCACGCTTTCACCGGTAAAATCCGCTGAGGCGTGGCACCAGGATGTGCTGTGCTACCGCTTGGACGATGAAAAAAACGAAACACGTGGCTTTGTTTATATGGATATATTTGCTCGGCCTAACAAACGCGGTGGGGCATGGATGGATTCCCTACAGTCCCGACGTAAACGGCATGACGGCAGTATTCAGTTACCAATTGCGACGCTTACCTGTAATTTTGCTAAAACAGACTCCAGTGAAAAAGCATTATTATCTCACGATGAGATGACTACCTTATTTCATGAGTTCGGCCATTGTCTGCACCATCTACTCACCAAAGTTGATTATTTAAGTGCTGCAGGAATTAACGGGGTCGAATGGGACGCGGTAGAGTTACCAAGCCAAATATTTGAAAATTGGTGCTGGGAGTATCAAGCAATTTCATTACTGTCTGCCCACCCAGAAACGCAGCAACCTCTTGAGAAAGTAATTTTTGATAATTTATTAAATGCAAAAAACTTTCAATCAGCCATGGCTATGATGCGCCAATTAGAATTTTCGCTGTTCGATTTTATAGTGCATAAAGACTTTAAACGAGACAAAAATTTTGTTGCGGACACTTTAAATACAATCCGTGCACAATGCACGGTTACGCCAATTGCGGCCTACAATCGGTTTCAACACAGTTTTTCACACATCTTTGCCGGTGGCTATGCCGCGGGATATTACAGTTATAAATGGGCGGAAGTTTTATCAAGTGATGCTTACGCTCGGTTTGAGGAGGAGGGTGTGTTTAATCCAATTACCGGGCGGTCGTTTTTAGAGACCATTTTAGAAGTGGGAAGCTCCCTGCCCGCAGCTGACGCCTATAAAAATTTTCGAGGCCGACCTGCAACGATTGATGCTTTATTAAAGCACAATGGGATTGCTGTTTAAATAAATTTCAAAAATACTGGGAAGGGTGTCTTTTTATGATATACTTTAATTGTACAATTATGGGGGCGACCTGGCTTCGACGCGGGTTACGAAACCTAAAGTGCATGCCGAGAGTGAGACATCTCGTTAATCAGGCTCAAAATAAATATAAATGCAAACAATGATATGTTCGAGGGAGAAGCTATTGCCGCGTAAGCTGCTTTAGTTTTAACCTCAACGTGTACTGCTTAAACCCAGTGCCCCGTTGACCGAGCTCGCTTATCGGTATCGAATCAACGGTCATAGAAGATAAGCTAGTGCTTTAAACGTCTCGAGTAAAGTTACGAAATTTAGAGAATCGCTGTATTTAACCCTGCCTATCGGGGTGATTCCAGTTAAACTTAATTGATAAGGCTACGCATGTAGATCTAAGGGCAGAGGATTTGCGGACGCGGGTTCGATTCCCGCCGCCTCCACCAATTTTTTAAATCACTCCTGACCACCAAAGACCACAACAAACCCTTGTAAATCAAGGGCTTTTAGCTAAATAATTCCCTGTTAAAGTGGTCTTTTGTGGTCTGCTGTTGGCTCAAAAATCACCCAAAAAATGCCCAAAATTTTTGGAAAAGTACCCAATATCTGCCCAAAAATATAGGTTAAACTATGTGCTACTTTAAGTCGGAATCTGTTTGGAGTATCAATGAATTACTTTAATCTGCAAGGCAAAACCGCTTTAATTACAGGTGCATCAAGTGGACTTGGCAAGCAATTTGCCATCTGTCTTGCAAATGCGGGGGCTCGTGTTATTTTGAGTGCGCGACGATCAGAGCCATTAAAATTTCTTTCTGGGCAAAATCAAACAAAGCATTTGGATGACAATGGATGTCTCAGATAGTGATTCCGTACAAAAGACCATAACAGAACTTGAAACACAAGAAGAGAAAATTGATATTTGCATCAATGCTGCTGGCATCGCGAAACTAACACCTATATTTGATGCAACTGATTATCATGACTTTGAGCGCATCATACAAACTAATGTAATGGGTACTTGGTACGTTACCCATGCGATTGCAAATCATATGAAAAAATATAGCCTCCCGGGTTCTATCATCAATATTGCAAGTGTTAACGGCGCTAATCGACTACGAGAAGAACTAAGCGGATATGCTGCATCAAAAGCGGCCGTCATTCAAATGATTAAAGCCTTGGTTGGTGAGCTCTATAATGCAAATATTCGAATTAATTGTATAGCCCCTGGCCTTTTTCATACCCCTTTAACGGATTATAAACTCCATACAGAAGCAGCAAGAGACGAAATGTCAAAGAAAATTCCTTTGCGGTTCGTGGCTGATGTATCCGATTTGGACAGTACTATTCTATATCTAGCGCCAAATGATGCCTCTCGATACGTAACAGGAACTTGCCTTACTGTAGATGGTGGTGTTTCTTGGGGTGGTTCATGACGATTGCTTTTCGTAATTTATCAGAGCCCGATTTTCCACTGCTTTTAAAATGGTTAGAAATACCTCATGTCAAAATGTGGTGGGATAGCGAGGTAGTTTGGACATTAGATAAAGTCACCCAAAAATACAGTAGCTATGTAAACCAATATAAGATAGAGAATGGAAAGAAACGATCCATTTTTGCTTTTATTATTGTGCTGGATAAGCAGCCAATAGGATACATTCAGTATTATGATGCAAGTGATTTTCTTTCCCTACCTGCTAATCCAGTTTTTGATTTTCAGAAAATAGCAGCTATTGATTTCTACCTTGGTGAAGAATCCGTTTTGGGACAAGGGCTCGGCAACGCGGCACTAAAGCAATTTGTTCAGAATATTGTTTTTCAGCAATTTGATATGGCTTTAGTCACGCCAGAAATTAAGAATCTTAGCGCAATCGCCTGGTATCAAAAGGCAGGATTTATTCCTTGCTTAACAAAAGAAGAAGCTCATGAGCTATGGTTAATCGCAACGAAGGAAGTACCCCATGTCCACTAATCAACTCAATGAACTTAAAAATATGATATCGTTAGTGCATGGTGATGTGGGAAAACAATGGTGGCAGAGCTTACCTCAATTTCTTGAAAACCTTGCTCGTACACAGGGGCTTAGTTTATTGGCTCCGTTTGAGCATTTAAGTTTCAACTACGTGCTCCCAGTTTTGGGCTCAAAAGGTGAAGAGTGGGTATTAAAAGTTAGTGTTCCTCATGATGAATTCTCAAGAGAAATTCACGCATTAAGGCATTTTAATGGGAGAGGTTCAGCGCGCTTAATTGCTGCAAATCCTGAAGAAGGTTGGATGCTTATTGAGCGCTTGTTGCCAGGGACACGATTAGTTGATGTTCTGGATGAGCAACAAGCTATCCCCATTGCAGTTAGTGTCATGCAGCGTTTGTGGTCACCTGTTACAGAACCACAACTTTTTATTTCATTAGAAAAATGGCTCCGAAGTTTGGAGCAGCTTGATACTCAAGCATCATTGCAACAATTGGTTACCAAGAAACTTAAGGATTTTGTGACCAGTCGTGCAAAAGAGCTTCTATCAAATCAAGGTGAGCCAGTGCTGTTACATGGTGATTTCCATCACTACAATATTTTACAGCACCAATCCGAATGGCTGGCAATCGATCCTAAAGGGATTATCGGCGAAAGAGAATTTGAAATCGGTGCTTTTTTAAGAAATCCGTTCTGCGTAGTTGAAGATCCGCTTGAAACTAAAGAGTTAGCACGCAACCTGGATTGGGTCATTGATTTGACCGCATTTAATCGAGAACGCATCTTAAGCTGGTGTATTATTCAGGCCATTTTATGTGTTTGTTGGTATGTTGAGGACACTATGCTTGAAAAAGCGCGAAGCCTCACGGCTTATGCCGAACGACTGTATACATTAATTTAATTTGGAAAACAGATGTTACCAGAAATAGAAACTGAACGATTGATTTTAAGACCTCCAAAGCTTGGAGATGAAAAACCACTGAATCAAGCAATTAATCGCTCATTACCTGAATTACAGAGGTGGATGCCATGGGCAAACGATCCAAGCATGCAACCAACCATTAATTTTGTTAAAGAGGGTATTATCAGTTGGGGAGCGGACGCGCCACGTGATTTGCCAATGGTAATTATCCATAAAAAATCACAACACATTATTGGAGCGAGTGGTTTTAATGATCGCTCCAAACCAGAAGTACCTCTATTTGAAATTGGTTATTGGTTAGATACTGCGTTTACAGGCCAAGGACTTGCTACAGAAATGGTACAAGCATTAACCCTTTTTGCATTTGAATCGTTCAAAGCTGCTCGTGTTCAAATTGTGACACAGGTAGGTAATGAGGCCAGTCGGCGAGTTGCTGAAAAATGTGGTTTTATTTTAGAGGCAACACTTAAAAATTATTGTGTGGACTCATTATCTGGAAAACCTTCCGATGATTGGATTTTTGTACGTTTCATGGAATAATAAAGAGATAAGATGAAGTTAATCAAGGAATTTAATAATGCAGCCTAATCCCAACGAACTGTATCCAATATCAGGATCCGAGCGCACCGTATTTTTAAAAAACATCATTAAAAACCCAAACATTATTGTTGGGGATTATACCTATTATGATGATCCAGTTGATGTGCATAATTTTGAAAAGAATGTGCTTTATCATTTTGATTTTATTGGCGATAAGCTGATTATTGGGAAATTTTGCCAAATAGCCACCCATGTTAAATTTGTAATGAATGGCGGCAGTCATCATTTGGGTGGATTTTCTTCGTTCCCGTTTATTATTTTTCAATCCTATTGGCCTGAAGTTCCTTTTATAGAGAATCGCAAGAAGGATACGGTGATTGGTAATGATGTTTGGATTGGGTATGACGCGACTATTATGCCAGGTGTAGTTATTGGGGATGGCGCTATTATTGGTACTCGAGCTGTAGTGACTAAAGATGTAGCGCCTTATGAAATAGTAGGAGGTAATCCCGCGCAGGTCATTCGCAAACGTTTTGATGAAGATACGATTGATTTTTTGCTGAAGCTAGCGTGGTGGAATTGGCCCATTGGACAAATTAAAGCACATGTTTTAGACATTATGAATGGGGATAAAGTGGCATTGAGCGCTTTAATACCATGATACCGATTGAAGTATTAACCACTTGGATTATCGATGAAAAATCTATAGGTGCAGAGTATGCACAACATGCCGTATTGTCATCACAGGGATTAGATGGTGCACCTCATGGCCGCGTCGTAGCCATTCGAGAAGTAACCAAAGACTCGATTTTATTGTTTACCCAAAAACGCACTAGAAAAGTATCTGAGATAAAGAATAATAATCAGGTAGCGCTTACCTTTTGGTTTGAGCGTTATGCACGAGAAGTTATTGTGGAAGGGGAAGCAAGTTTTTTATCAAAAGAACAAAATACGCATTATTGGGATGTCTATCCAAAGTGGGCTCAAATACGCTTTTGCAGTTACGCCCCAACATCAGGGGAGCCGATTGAAGATAAGCAACTATTAGAAGATAAACGACAGGATTTGGATCGGTTTTATAAGGTGTAGTAGCTCAGACTTGATCAGACAGTTTCCCGTTTTTCAAAGGCGTCTGTCAGTTTAGATTTGAGCTAAATTTTTCTCCGCCCAAATCGATTTACCATCAATTAACGTGTCCTGAGGAGTTCGTCCACAGCACATCTTTCCTTGATGAGTTCGCGCATTATTATAATAATGAATCCATTCGTCCAGATCTTTTTGTAGCTCTTCCAGCGAGGAGTACAGTTTTTTCCTAAATGTTATCTGATAAAACTCATTTAAAATGGTTTTGTGAAATCGCTCGCAAATCCCATTTGTTTGAGGTGACATCGCTTTTGTCTTAGTATGGTCAATGTCATTAATCGCTAAATAGAGCTGATAATCATGTTGTTCGACTCGCCCACAATACGCTGTACCTCTATCCGTTAATATACGCAACATAGGTAGTTTATGCTCTTCGAAGAAAGGTAAAACCTTATCGTTAAGGATATCTGCTGCAGTAATCGGGGTTTTAGTTGTATAGAGCTTAGCGAAAGCCACTTTGCTGTAAGTATCAACGAATGTTTGTTGGTAAATGCGTCCAACGCCTTTCAGATTCCCTACGTAAAAGGTATCTTGTGAACCAAGGTAACCAGGATGTGCCGTTTCTATTTCCCCACAGGCCTCATCATCATGTTTTTTCTTCTCAAGAGCTGCAACTTGAGCATCATTGAGAATAATCCCATCATGAGCAATTTTATCCTCAAGGGCTTTTAATCGCTTTTTAAAATTTTCCAGATTATTGCGTATCCAAATTGAGCGAACACCACTACCTGAAACGAATACACCTAACTTTCTTAGCTCATTACTTGTTCGATGCTGGCCATGGGCTGGTTGTTCAATCGTATAATTCAATACCGCTTGCTCAGTAACTTCATCAACACGATTCTTTATATTCGGTGCTCGGCGAGACTTGTTGATTAGGGCATCAATCCCTCCTTCCTCAACTAGCTCTTGATACCGATAGAATGTGTCGCGGGAGACGCCCATCACCTTGCAGGCTCTAGACACATTTCCTAATTCTTCCGCTAAATTTAATAATCCCGCTTTATGTTTAATAATTGGGTTGTTAGTATGTAACATAGAGAGTTTCCTTTTTGTTTTGATTTTAAGATTCAGAACCTTTATCAAAACGGGTAACTCTCTTTCAGTCAAGAGGTAATGTCAGATCAAGTTGCGACTAATACAATTAAAGGCTGGAGAAACTGTCTTGACAAATGGTGGCACTATATACCACGACATATAGTACCCACTTCATTGTTTTTTGCTAACCGCAATAAAACACGTTGCACAAGCTTAATTGGATATTTCTTATAAATTGAGTCCACAAAAAAAATCCTTCCTCTTGGAATTTTTTTAATGACTTTTTCAATTGATACTATTGTGTGCATATCTTCTACCTGCGTTTTTAAATCTTTCAAATACTGTTAACCATAACTACCAGACTGTATTACTTTTTTTAATCAGTCTCCTTAAATAGGATTTGCATAAATCTAGTATTGATATATATTTTTTCTCTTCCAATTTCCATTTCTTTCAAAATCCCCTCACTGACTAGCTTCTGCAGGTATTCGGCAGCAGTTTGTCTCTTTACTATCCCTGCATTTACTACATTAGAAATTCTACAGTAAGGTTGTACAAAAAGGAGTTCTACTAACTCTCTTGAATATATTTTAGGTTGTTTATTTTTTACATACTCCACGGTTTCTTCCATTAGACCGACAATGTTCTTAATCTTATTGCAAGTCCATTGGGAGGTGTTTGCGACGGCATTTAACATGTAAATAATCCAAGACTCCCAGTCATCTTTTAAAGTTACATTTAAGAGATTTTGGTAATATTCTTTCTTATGCTTGATAATATAACGGCTCAAATAAAGAACAGGTATGGTTAATAGTTCCCGATCGATTAAATACAATATATTTAAAATTCTTCCCGTTCGACCATTCCCATCTGTAAATGGGTGAATTGCTTCAAATTGATAATGCCCTATAGCCATTTTTATTAACGGGTCAATATCATTCTGATCATGTAAAAATACTTCCCAATTATGAAGCTTTTTCCTTAAAAGCGCTTCGCCTTCAGGAGGAGTATAAATTATTTCTCCAGTTGCTTGCTTAGAGAGAGTTGTTCCGGGAACCTTTCTTACAGTCATTTCAACACCATGCAAGGTTGAACATAAGTTCTCTGCTAAGACCGTATTTAATGGTCGAGATTTAATAGACTCAAAGCCTTCTTTCAAAGCAGTTCTGTAACGTAAAGCCTCTTTTGTAGCTGGATCTATATTAGTCTCGGAACTGCTATTGGCATATTGAAATAACTTATCTGTGGTAGTCACTATATTTTCAATCTCTGAACTTGCTTGAGCTTCTAACAAAGGCAACGAGTTTATTAAAACATTTTGGTTTGGTAACATCTCTGCCGCTTTTCTCAGCTCTGCTAGGGATGCACGTGCTTCAATGCACACTTTCAGTATTTTTTTAGTTTCTATATCTTGTTTAGGAGGCAGTGCAGGCAATTCATTGTATGCTTTAGTTACATCAATTTTCATCATGTTTAAATTTCCCTATTTTATCGACATGTTTTAAGGATATGTCGATGCGGTAGACATGTCAAGGAGTTATGTCGATATTTTCATCTTTTATCGACATGTTTTTAGAATATGTCGATGGTGTAACCATATACGTATAATATGTCGAAAATTAAATATTATATCGACATGTGATTACAATAAATTAGAGATAGGAAATGTTGCAGGGGGTATAAATGGGGGTATATTTAAATTTATAAAAAATAAATATATTATAAATCAAATAATTATCTATTAAGTTAAATAGCCGCCGCCTCCACCAATTTTTTAAATCACTCCTGACCACCAAAGACCACAACAAACCCTTGTAAATCAAGGGCTTTTAGCTAAATAATTCCCTGTTAAAGTGGTCTTTTGTGGTCTGCTGTTGGCTCAAAAATCACCCAAAAAATGCCCAAAATTTTTGGAAAAGTACCCAATATCTGCCCAAAAATATAGGTTAAACTATGTGCTACTTTAAGTCGGAATCTGTTTGGAGTATCAATGAATTACTTTAATCTGCAAGGCAAAACCGCTTTAATTACAGGTGCATCAAGTGGACTTGGCAAGCAATTTGCCATCTGTCTTGCAAATGCGGGGGCTCGTGTTATTTTGAGTGCGCGACAATCAGAGCCATTAAAATTTCTTTCTGGGCAAATCAAACAAAGCATTTGGATGACAATGGATGTCTCAGATAGTGATTCCGTACAAAAAACCATAACAGAACTTGAAACACAAGAAGAGAAAATTGATATTTGCATCAATGCTTCTGGCATCGCGAAACTAACACCTATATTTGATGCAACTGATTATCATGACTTTGAGCGCATCATACAAACTAATGTAATGGGTACTTGGTACATTACCCATGCGATTGCAAATCATATGAAAAAATATAGCCTCTCGGGTTCTATCATCAATATTGCAAGTGTTAACGGCGCTAATCGACTACGAGAAGAACTAAGCGGATATGCTGCATCAAAAGCGGCCGTCATTCAAATGACTAAAGCCTTGGTTGGTGAGCTCTATAATGCAAATATTCGAATTAATTGTATAGCCCCTGGCCTTTTTCATACCCCTTTAACGGATTATAAACTCCATACAGAAGCAGCAAGAGACGAAATGTCAAAGAAAATTCCTTTGCGGTTCGTGGCTGATGTATCCGATTTGGACAGTACTATTCTATATCTAGCGTCAAATGATGCCTCTCGATACGTAACAGGAACTTGTCTTACTGTAGATGGTGGTGTTTCTTGGGGTGGTTCATGACGATTGCTTTTCGTAATTTATCAGAGCCCGATTTTCCACTGCTTTTAAAATGGTTAGAAATACCTCATGTCAAAATGTGGTGGGATAGCGAGGTAGTTTGGACATTAGATAAAGTCACCCAAAAATACAGTAGCTATGTAAACCAATATAAGATAGAGAATGGAAAGAAACGATCCATTTTTGCTTTTATTATTGTGCTGGATAAGCAGCCAATAGGATACATTCAGTATTATGATGTGTAGTAGCTCAGACTTGATCGGACAGTTTCCCGTTTTTCAAAGGCGTCTGTCAGTTTAGATTTGAGCTAAATTTTTCTCCGCCCAAATCGATTTACCATCAATTAACGTGTCCTGAGGAGTTCGTCCACAGCACATCTTTCCTTGATGAGTGCGCGCATTATTATAATAATGAATCTATTCATCCAGATCTTTTTGTAGCTCTTCCAGCGAGGAGTACAGTTTTTTCCTCAATGTTATCTGATAAAACTCATTTAAAATGGTTTTGTGAAATCGCTCGCAAATCCCATTTGTTTGAGGTGACATCGCTTTTGTCTTAGTATGGTCAATGTCATTAATCGCTAAATAGAGCTGATAATCATGTTGTTCGACTCGCCCACAATACGCTGTACCTCTATCCGTTAATATACGCAACATAGGTAGTTTATGCTCTTCGAAGAAAGGTAAAACCTTATCGTTAAGGATATCTGCTGCAGTAATCGGGGTTTTAGTTGTATAGAGCTTAGCGAAAGCCACTTTGCTGTAAGTATCAACAAATGTTTGTTGGTAAATGCGTCCAACGCCTTTCAGATTCCCTACGTAAAAGCTATCTTGTGAACCAAGGTAACCAGGGTGTGCCGTTTCTATTTTCCCACAGGCCTCATCATCATGTTTTTTCTTCTCAAGAGCTGCAACTTGAGCATCATTGAGAATAATCCCATCATGAGCAATTTTATCCTCAAGGGCTTTTAATCGCTTTTTAAAATTTTCCAGATTATTGCGTATCCAAATTGAGCGAACACCACTACCTGAAACGAATACACCTAACTTTCTTAGCTCATTACTTGTTCGATGCTGGCCATGGGCTGGTTGTTCAATCGTATAATTCAATACCGCTTGCTCAGTAACTTCATCAACACGATTCTTTATATTCGGTGCTCGGCGAGACTTGTTGATTAGGGCATCAATCCCTCCTTCCTCAACTAGCTCTTGATACCGATAGAATGTGTCGCGGGAGACGCCCATCACCTTGCAGGCTCTAGACACATTTCCTAATTCTTCCGCTAAATTTAATAATCCCGCTTTATGTTTAATAATTGGGTTGTTGGTATGTAACATAGAGAGTTTCCTTTTGTTTTGATTTTAAGATTCAGAACCTTTATCAAAACGGGTAACTCTCTTTCAGTCAAGAGCTAATGTCAGATTAAGTTGCGACTAATACACCTAATTTTGTTGCGACAAACTCTAAAATTCTTAGATTTGCCAATTTCACATTGTTATTACCCAGCATGATTTAATTTTTCCTTCAAAAGTGCTGCTGCAAGGTTGCGTTCTCGTGGGCGTCCTGAGCGCATGACATCAATTAAGGCAAGTAACTCATGAAATGCGGAGTCAGGGTTTGCTCGTAAAGCTCTTGATAAATTAGGATGAATAGGCAATAACGCAACACCTCGCTCCTCTCCCATTGCATCAGGCCAAACCGGAATAGGGTCATTACCCAAAGCGATTTTATCGCGAAAAATTGGGGCAGCAATTGCTGCAGGTGTACCTCTAGTATATTCACCCAGTTTTCCTGGGAAGAGGAATTTGATTGAATGTACCAAAAACTCTTCTGCTGCATGAGTATTAGGGAACAGCTTTCCTTGCTTGTCCTTCCGAAGCAATCCAGCTTCATCTAATCGCTTTATGCCTGCATTTACTTCAGCTAAGCTGATCCCTAATGCCGTGGATAATTGCCGTTGGGATAATTCACCCCCGATATTTGCTAATAGTTTTATTAATACAACGCAATCCTGTGACTTTAACATGGTATTATTCTCTAAATGATATAAATAAAGTATACCACAGGTGTTCGCTGTTCGCGAACAGAAGAACACCTGGAATAGCAAAAATGAGATATACAGATAATGACCTATCAGATGAATATAATTTATTAAGTAAAAATCGAGATTTAACTATTTGATATAGAGATTATTTATGATGTAATTGCTCCCTTAAAAAGGGAATAAAATGGATGTAAGAATGAAAAAAAATCTTTTCGCAATTGGCTTTTTGGGTTTAATGCCAATAATTTCGTTTGCTTATATACCGTCTGATGTCGACAAACTAAAAAAATCAAATAATTGCCAACAGTGTGATATCACTGAGTATATTATTAATAGTTATCAAAAAGAGACCTTTCTGGCCGAAAATTTAAACCATTCATATTGGACAGCAGCTTATCTTAGAAAGGTTGATTTTAGAAAGAAAAGCCTTATTCATTCGAATTTTGTAGTTTCCAGAATGTTAGAAACTATTTTTGATGAGTCTGACTTATCTGGTAGCAACTTTTCTAATAGTAAATGTGAACAGTGCTCACTCAAAAATACAAAATTCAAAAACAGTAATTTTTATAAAGCTAATTTTGAATATGCTCAATTTACTAATGCAGATTTATCAAACGCAAATTTTGAGAAAGGAATTTTTTCTCATGCTCAATTTATGAATGTTAATTTTTTAGGTGCAAATTTAAGCGAAGCTGATTTATCAAGAGCAAATTTATATGGATCTAATATTACGCAAAAACAATTAGATTCATTAGAGCTCTTGCATAACCTCAGCATTTAATTAAACTTCTTATTTTTTGGCAAGGAAGTTGATGAAGTTCGAACAAATAAAAGAGGAACCCGCGGAAGGATTTCGTAGGCTCACAGGAGTTAAACGTACAACTTTTGATGTTATGACAAGCATTTTGAGAGAAGCGGAAGCCCTATTAAAATCTCACGGAGGTAAGCCTAATAAATTAGGCATCGAAGATAGGTTGCTCATGGCGTTGGAGTATTTGCGCGAATATAGAACATACTTTCATATTTCGCGTAGTTATGGGATTAGTGAAAGTGCTTGTTATCGTAATATACGCTGGGTTGAAGATACGCTGATTAAAGATGGAAAATTCTCATTGCCTGGACGTAAAACCTTGTTAAAAAGTGATGTTGAATATGACGTTGTACTGATTGATGCGACTGAAACGCCCATTGAACGACCTAAAAAAAACAAAAACATTTTTATTCAGGGAAAAAGAAGAGACACACGCTAAAGACACAAATTATTGTAGATAAAAAGAAAAAAACCGTTATTTGTACAAATTTCACTAACGGTAAGCGGCATGATTTTAGGTTGTTTAAGGAATCAGGTGTTCATATTCACCCAGAGATTCGAAGTCTTACAGACACCGGCTACCAAGGAATACATAAGTTACATCAAAATTCAGCATTACCCAAGAAAAAAACGAAAAAGACCCCACTGACCAAAGAGGATAAAAAGAACAATCGTGAATTATCGAGTGAGCGTGTTTTGAATGAAAATGTAATTGGTATGATTAAACGATTTAAAATCGTCGCTGATCGTTATCGAAATAGACGAAAACGATTTGGTTTAAGATTTAATTTGATTGCAGGAATTTATAATTTTGAGCTTTAAAAATGGTTATGCAAGAAATCTATTGAGCTTTTATCGATGTGCAACATTGCCTGATGGCTCAGTTTATGATGAAAATGGAGAAATTGATTGTGATCAATAAAAAGAATATTAATTCTGCAATAATATTTTGTCTTTTTCTGAGTACGTCTGTAAATGCCAAAATCTCATACTCTGACAATGATCTTGAGCAATATAATAAATATCACTCATGCCAGAAATGTGATCTTTCCGGTGCTAGTCTAGAAGGACAAGAGAACTCTATACTCGATGGTTCTATTTTAATTTCATCAATATTAAATGGAAAATTTACCGGTTCAAGTTTTGTTGGCAGTATCCTTACTCAAGTAAATTCTTATAGTTTAAAAGCTATGGTTTCTAACTTTAGCGAGGCGAGATGCAATTATGCAAAATTCTATAAAGCGAGCTTTAGTGGTGCAAATTTTCAAAATGCTGATTTAAGTAAGGTGAATTTTAAAGCAGCTAATCTTTCTTCTGCTGATTTTACTAATGCTTCTCTAAAAGGAGCTAATCTTGATTTTAGTATTTTAATTGGGGCGAAATTAACCCAAGAGCAATTGAAATCTGCTAAAAGTTATTATTGTGCTGTTCTTCCTGATGGAAATTTAGCTCCTCCAAAGGATCAATATAACAATTGTATTTATAGAGGGTAATTCTATGAGGCAGTTTGGATTTATCAATTAAGCTAGTAGAGCAGTGGAATTCGGTTCAATTCCATTGCTAACACTCGATAAAGTGGGGCCTAATTGGGGGCCTTTATAAAAATTACATTTAAATAGTTATTTATTATCAATCAATTATATAACCAATGTTATGGACGCCGCCACACCATAACTCATTGATAAATAATGAATAATTTTCCTTGTGGGTTTATTGCGGGCTTTTTTTTGAGGTAAGCTGATTATCCTTCAGGGTACAACATAGAATCTTGATGCTTGCTGTCATCCCAGATTTCCTCTTCAGACAGGCTTGTTTCGATGTATTCGACGACGGTACCATTTTCTTCTACAATCGCAACCTTAAAATCTTTTAATGGAAAATAAGGTTCAAGCAGAATAACCTTACCCCGTATTGCCTGGTCAATATCATCGACTTTATACGCAATATGGGGCATCGTCTGAATAAGCCTGTGTAATGGGCACTCAGGACCAAATCGATGATATTGGACCCTGCCAGGAAATTCTCCGCCTGATGTGTACATATCCATAACTGGACTGTATCTTTCAGCCGCTCGAGGTTTAGTAACGGGGATACCTATGTGATGATATTGATATTTCATATTAATCTCCATAAAAGAATAATATGATTATAAAACACGTCTGACTATATTTTAATCATTTTAAATTCCACTATTGTTAACTTTTTGTTTATAATTCAAAGAGCATTTAATTTCCTATAATTGATAATGATAAACTACTCACAAATTCGTTGTTTCTTAAAAGTTGCGGAGCATCTTAATTACAATCGTGCTGCAAATGATCTATGTCTATCAGTAACCGCGGTCAGTAAGCAGGTAACAAATTTGGAGAAACGGTTGCACGAACGTCTATTCATTCGAAACACAAGGCACGTTGAGTTAACGCTTTTTGGCCAACTGATGATTGAAAAATTTGAACGATTAGTCCATGAGTCACTAGAAATAGAGGAGTTTATTGAATCAAGACAAAAAATACCTCAAGGCAAATTAACCATTTTAGTTTCTAATATTCTGGCGAGAAACCTTGTATTAGATCATTTGGCGAACTTTATAAAGCAATATCCATTAATCCAGTGCGAATTCCTATTTTCAGAGCAGGATAGTGATTTAACTAAAAAAGGAATTGACATCATGGTGGGGTTTCCAGAGATTCCACCTTTAACGGATAACTTCAAATACAGAAAAATGAAACCCATTAATAATATTTTATGTGCCGCACCATCCTTAATTAAACAGTATGGTGTACCAAAATCCCCCCAGGATTTAATGAACTATCAATTTATTTCCCATAGCCTTAGAAGACCAGGCACCCATTTACCTTTAGCAAATGGACAGCATTTCTCTTGTCCGCCACCTATTTTATTTATGGATGACTTCAATGCGCTCAATCAGGCATGTATGAATGGTGTCGGATTATTTTTAACGGGTGATCGATTAGTCGAAAATGAGCTTAAGCAAGAGCGCTTAACTCAAGTATTATCCAACATTAAGTTCAAACAATATGACATATATACTTTTTATCAGCCTCATGGATTAAAAATACCAAAAATAAAAGCATTTATTGATTTCTACGAGCAGTTTAACTAAAGCCCGAAGGACTGTTGTGGCCCTAAAGATGGTATTAGGGCGCAACCCAAGACAATTAAAACGCTTTATTTCCAGTTTCCAAATTGGAATTCAGAAATATCCATGCTGTATTTAAGTTAAAATAGCTTGGAGTCATTAATGCTTAACGGTCAAGACATTTAGTGCTTATTCACATTCATGTTTAGTTTTTATTTTGTAATTGCCATTAATTATTTCTTTGTGGGTACTGCTATGAAAATAAATTCATGTTAATACGCTTGCATGAAAAAATAAATCACATGTTGTGTATTGCATGATGCATTAAAGACAAAAAAACAATCAGGTAGTGTTATAAATAATCATTATTGAGGTTGATTTTTTGACTATACGACAGCTTCTTATTACAATGAAGTGCGTCAAAATTATTGTAAGTGTTTAAATTAATGGAGAAAATTATGGATTTGTCGATTTGGTATAAAACGGTACGTATGAGCAGTAAACTAAGAAAATTAATAACTTCTAATAGTTCATTGGTATCCCAATCTTATATTGTTCTGGAATAAATTTGAAAAATCCTAGTCTAAAAAGCTGGGATTTATTTTTAGGAGTAAAAATCTTGGATTTTTCCATACATGGTCAGTCAAATTCTTGTGATAATTTTGCGTATTACTTAGGTTTTCAATTAAGCAAAAAAAGTGAGAATAAAATATTAATTGCGTATGAAAAAAAATACCTGTTGGTTATTGATAAGCTGCGCCAATCGCTAAATAAGGATTTTGAAATAATAGGTATACATGATATTTCAGAAGACCAAACACGGATATTTGAACTTTATCCACAATGTGATCGAGCTTTGTTTTTTTATGATCACTTTACTAGAAAAGATTTGCAACCTGGATATTCTGAAGAAATGAAGCCTTATGCGCGTTATTTTTCTGAAGATCCTTTAAAAGTTATTTTTATAAACGATATGCTTGAGCAATTTAATCAGGTTTTTTCTATAAAGCCAAAACGAATACAAGAATTGAATAACAAATTAATAGATTTAGCAAAACAATCAAAAAATTTAGAAATAACCGATAATATTGGTACCCTTGTTAACGTAGACCTTAGGGTTGTTACTCATTGGTCAAGTATTGATGGAACAACCTTTGGTGAAATAATTCCTGGAGAAATTGCCTCCTATTCTCCCGAATTTAATGGCACTCTGTGTTTTACGGGCTCTTTTCTTTCTATGATTCCAATAGGAATAAAACATGGTGTCATCGTAGATCCAATCCAATTTATTTTTAAAAAAAGCCGAGTGCATTCTTTTCACTGTAATAATAGCGAATTAAGCAAAGATTTAAATTATTTTTTTGAATTTTCTGATGATCATGCGCATATCCATGAAATTGGTATTGGAACCAATGAAGGTATTACTAAGCTATATGGAAAAAATGCCAGCTTTGAAGAAAAGCATGTTGGTATTCATTTTGGTTTAGGTGGAAAAGAGGACGGTACATTTCATCTTGATATGATGATGCAGGACAGTATTTTTAAATTCGACAATCAATTAATCTTTGATGGATCATTTAAATTATAAATTTTATGTATCAATAAAACTATATTTGTTTATATCTCACTGTTTAAACTAAGGAAATTTTTATGTTCGATCACTGCAATAGTTGGAAGGTCGTTATAAATTTAGAGGATCAATATTCAATTTTTCCAGCCGCAAAATTGGCTCCACTCGGATGGCGTGAAGTTGATAAAGAAGGCACAAAAGAGGAGTGTCTAGCTTATATTAAAGATAATTGGACAGATATGAGACCGCGTAGTTTACGGGAAAAAATGGATCGTCAAACAAAAGGAGGGTAGGACTGCTTCCAAATAATTTACCCCTTTTCCCCATTCTGTATGACAAAGTGCTCGTCGGGTGGAAGGAGAACCTTTGGCTCGTCATTTTATAGTGCAGGTTACCCGGTGACCGGGTTGCTTCCTGCTAACACAAAAGTATCAATAGATTTAGATATGAAAATTAAAGCCTAATATGTCTCATTGTGTTAATAGGAATACAAAAAAATCACCTTAGTTCACTAGAAAACACAAAATAAAGGTTGAGTGGTATATGACTGAAAAAGATAATCATAAAAATAAACTAATTCATCAATTAGTCGAGGATCAAGTTCAGCGCACTCCAGATCAAATTTCTGTAATTTTTGAAGAACAAAAAATAACCTATTTGCAATTAAATGAAAAGGCAAATCAACTAGCCCACTATCTTTGCTCAATCGGAATAGTCCCAGAACAAAGGGTTATTATTGCGATTGAACGATCGTTAGAGATGTTAATAAGTCTCTTGGCTATTTTGAAAGTAGGAGCAGTTTATGTGCCGCTCGATCCAAATCAACCTCAAGATAGATTGGCATTTTTTTTGAATGAGATAAACGCAACTATTGTTATTACGAAAAGTCGCTTTAAAAAAAAGATTATTGGGTATTTTGGGAAAAAATTATTTTTATCGACTGATTCAACCAGCAGTAAGTTAGTTGCTGAATATCTAAATCCTTCTATCGCGATAAATAAAACAACTAATATTTACAAACAAAGCAACGAAAATTTAAAAGCTAGAATTGCATTAGATTCACTTGCTTATGTCATTTATACCTCTGGTTCTACACGTAGTCCTAAAGGTGTGATGATTAGTCACAGGAGTGTCTTGGGCGTTATAGAAGCTATTCAAGATAAAATTCAAATAACAAGTAAAGATACGTGGTTGGCTTTAACCGCAATTACTTTTGATATTTCAGTTTTAGAGATTTTTTTGAGTCTTATTAAGGGGGCATTAATTGTACTTTTAAAGGAAGACGATATATACAACCCTGCGGAGATTATAAAAAAAATTAGTCAACACAACGTAACTATTATACAAACTACGCCTTCAATGTGGGAAGTGCTTTCAAATGAGACGTGGCCAGATAATAAAATAAAAATACTAACTGGCGGTAAAGTACTAACAAAAAAACTATACAATAAGTTAAAAAAAATAGGGCATCAGATAGTCAATGTATATGGTCCAACAGAAACAACTATTTGGTCAACAATCACTATTCTAAAAAACAAATCAGCCTCGGTTTATAGTGCCACCATTTGTCAAGACAGTTTCTCCAGCCTTTAATTACCCATAATCTAAGCAGCCATTAACTCCTGATGTGACATACTTTTTATGTATACTTCCATTGGTTTCTCATAGCTGAGAGATTGATGGAAACGTCTACGATTATAAAAAGTAATATAATTATCTATTCCAGCTCTGAGCTCTTTTATCGACTTATGATCACTTAAATAAATATGTTCGTATTTGGCAGTACGCCAGAAGCGCTCAATTGCAATGTTATCAGTCGCACGGCCTTTGCCATCCATTGAAATTTGGATGCCGTTCTCACTTAAAAAGCTCGTGTGAACATGTGAAGTATACTGGCTACCCTGATCTGTATTAAAAATTTCAGGTTTACCATAGTTTGCAATAGCATCCTTGAGCACATCCATGACCAGTGTGCTATCCATTGTATTCGACAGTTTATGCGATAAGATTGCTTTGGAGTGCCAATCAATCACGGCTGCCAAATACATAAACCCACCATTAACGCGAACATAGGTGATATCTGTACTCCAAACCTGATTCGCCCTATTAATAACGATATCTTTGAGCAAATAGGGGTACTTGCGATGCTCTGGGTTAGCAAGCGTTGTTTTAACTTCTTTCGTTGGATAAATGGTTTTTAGGCCAAGTTCACGCATACAGGAGCGGACTCGATTAACGCCAACAGAAAAACCAGACTCTATCAGCTGCTGATGTACTTTACGATACCCATAAAAGGGTATTTCTGTATAAATGTCATCAATAGCCTGAAGCAGTACCATTTTTTCCCTGTTATCAACCTGGCTTTTATAGTACACATTGCTGCGGTTAATGGATAGCAGTTCACACTGCCTCACAACTGCTGGCGCTTTAAGCTTGGTATCTATCATCGACTTCCGGTCGCTATAGCCCAAGCTCTTCAACTTTTTTGATGCCCACTCCAACTCCGCCATTCGTTTGCCTAATTGGCGGTGAAGTTCATTCACTTCTTTTTCTTTCTGTGCCAGTGCATCCTTATACCCAGAGACAGCACTTTCAACATTAAATGCCAGACTTGCATTGGCTAGAAACGTCGCTTTCCAATCTTTCAACGACTTAGGGGCTACCTCATATTTGGAACATATCTGATTCAGTGTTTGCTCGCCTTCCAACAACTCAAGCACAACTTTTGTTTTAAAGTCAGCTGTGTATTTTTTGCCACGCTTTGACATCGATTAACTCCTTCTCTCTGTTTGCCCCAATTCTACAAAATGAGGATTTTAATTTACAGAGAAAGTGTCTGAAAAGTTGGTGGCATTATAGTTATCGTTCCGCCAGATTTGGATAAATCCTTGCCAACGAAACCCGTTGTTACTGCTGCCGGTGATGTTTTAACTGTTACAACGGGTGAAATAATAACACAGACCAACAAATCAATATCCATCGGTCGTCCAATAAATAATACACAACTGTATATTTTAAATAAGCAGTTAAAACCTGTCTTAGTTGGAAAAAAAGGAGAGTTATATATAACTGGCAATGGATTAGCTCGAGGATATTTTGACCGACCTGATTTAACGGCTGAAAAATTTATTCCTAATCCCTTTATCACTGATGAAGAAATGAAAAAAAGGATTAATCTTAGACTATATAAAACAGGAGATGTTGGTTGCTATCTTCCTGATGGAAGTATTGAACTTATGGGACGAATTGATGATCAAATAAAAATTCGTGGATATCGAGTTGAATTAGGTGAGATTGAATTCATCTTAAATACGCACAAAGATGTTGATTATGCAGTTGTTAAATATTGCCAAGATAAAAACGATAATAAAAATTTAGTCGCATACATTGTTTCAAATAAATACTTTAATTCAGATTCATTTATTGATCAATTAGTAAATATGATGAATAAAAAACTGCCTAAATATATGATCCCCGCATTTTTTATGTATATTAGAAAAATCCCACTTACGGCTAATGGCAAGCTTGACCGAAATGCACTACCTTACCCTAAAAACAAATTAGAACATGTTGATGTTCGGCTAGATATTCCCACTACAAAATTGGAAAAAAAGCTTTTTTTTATTTGGAAGGAGGTTTTAAAGCTCAATCATCTTGGTACTTCTGATGGTTTCTTTAGGGTTGGGGGTCACTCTCTATCCGCGATGCAAATAATAACGAGAATTAAAGAAAGTTTTAATATCAATATATCAATGAGATCTTTCTTTGAAAACGCAACCATTACTTCTTTAGCCAAACTTATTAGATCATTAATAAAAAAACAAGAGCATCTTCGTATAGTAAACATCACTATATCTAAAAAACCAAAAAACATAATGCTGTCTTTTTCACAGCAGAGACTTTTGGTTTTAGATAAATTATCACCTGGTATACCCCTTTATAACCTTTCATTTGCTTTCCAATTACAAGGACTTCTAGATATTGAGAGCATGGAGAAAGCATTTAATACGATTATTACAAGACACGAAGTTTTACGAACTATTTTTCCATTAAAAAAGGGCGTTGCTTATCAAGTAGTTTTGCCGAGTTTAAAGGTTTATCTTACAGAAGATATCCTCGATCTATCCTCGGTTAATGAGAAGAAAACAGAGGCACTTATAAAGCAAGCTGTGTCTGAAATGGATAATTATGCGTTTAACTTAGAAACGGGACCACTGATTAAAGTTAAGATTATAAAACTGCATAACGCTAAGAATATACTATTAGTAACACTGCACCATATTGTCTTTGACGACTGGTCAAAAACAATCGCTGCAGGCCAAGGAAGGTCGCAGACCGAGGCCTGTAGTCCCTGGTAACCTTAGAGCCGGATGTTTTGCCGCAGGCAAAATATAAGGCATACGAAAAGGCGTCAGTCATTGGGGAGCGCAAATTATGATCCCCGTAAAGGGGATTATAATTAAGGAGGACCAGGACGGCCAGGGCGCCGCAGGCATACTTGTCGCGTTGGCGAGTGAATTTTGGGGACTTGGATGTCCCGAAATTTATAACGAGGTAGCGACACGCTTGATTTTTCAATGAGTTAAGCATATTATACGGTCAAGTCCAAATGTTGCTGTAAAGATCCACGATTCCCCCACCGCTAAATTATTAACTGTTAATTGAAGCTACTTTGTTCTGAATAGACACGTCTTCCTGTTCATTCTTCCATTGCCAAAACTCCATCATATCAAAGTATTTTGATGAAGCCTGCCACTCTTCATATTTCTCAGCAAGCAAAGCCCCAATCAGTCGCATGGCCGCTTCATCGTTGGGAAAAATACGTATTACACGCTCTCTACGCCGAATTTCTTCATTCATTCTCTCGGCTAAATTGGACGTCCGTAATCGTTGCCGATAACGCTGAGGTAAATGAAGCGCGGCTATACCATCCTCCAAGCCATTTTCAAGACAATCCATCGCCTTAGATGCTTTTTCTTCATATCTGGCAATGGTTTCTCGTGCCAGTTGTTTGGCCACAGCTTTGTTTTCCGCCTTAAAAATAAGTTTGACGTCATTTGCGATGTCTTGTTTTAAATAGCGTGGGCTGTGGCCTAAAATGTTACGCATAAAGTGCGTTTGGCAGCGTTGCCATATCACGCCTTGAAACTGTTGCTTCACAGCGTTTACAAGACCTGCGTGATCATCAGACACTACAAATTCAAGACCATTCAAACCGCGACTCTTTAGCCGCTTAAAAATCTCGCTCCAACTGCTCTCGGATTCGCTATTGGCCACCAGTAAATCCAGCGGTTCACGTATCCCGTCTGCATTAATGCCATAAACGACCAGAACACCCGTTGGGCGAACAGCGCCATCACGACGAACTTTTACTACAAGTGCATCAACGACTAGAAAAGGGTATTTCATCTCATGCAATGAGCGGTTGCGCCAGGCATCTAATCGCGCATCTAAATCAACGCATAGTTGACTAACTGTTGATTTAGAAAAGCTACTTCCACAAAGTTGCTCAGTGATTTTAGTGACTTTTCGGCAGGAAACGCCCTCTAAATACATCTCCATAATGCCTAAAACAAACGCCTGCTCACTGCGTTGATACCGTTTAAATATCTCCGTTTTGAAACTGCCATCACGGGTTTGAGGTACCTGTAAATTTAACGGCCCTACTCGTGTATAAAGCTCGCGAACCCGGGTTCCATTCCGATATCCTGTGCGTTCACCCGTTTGTTCATGCGGTTGTGCACCAAGGTGCTCTGTCATTTGGCTATTCAGTACTTGGTTTAATACCGATTCCAGTAGCCCCTTAATTGCATCATTTTTACTTAAAACATCTACCAATTGATTCGCATTCAATTTAATATCGTACTCAGCCATCCTACTCTCCTTATATTTGATTCAATACCAATATTTTGGATAATGTGGATGGCTCTTACAAGCCTTCATAATCAGATAAATACACAAAAATATTATTGTATCGTTTTTGCTCATTAATCCAATTTCAAAACTTTACAGCAGTATACGGACTCAATCTATTATACAATGCGAACATAGCGAATGCCGAGCCAGTCCTTTCTAATTTGACTGTACAATATACTGATTTTACCTTATGGCAAAGGAATGGGTTGAAAGGAGACGTGCTTGAAAGACAATTAAATTACTGGAAATATATTTTCAAGGGGACAGCGAATTGTCTTGAATTATCACTCGATAAACCTAGGCCAAAAAAGCTGTGTTATCAGGGGGCATCTCACCATACACAGCTTTCTCACAAAATCAGAAAAAAATTAGATAAACTTTCACAAGACACTAATGCATCTTTATTTATGGTTCTCTTCACAGTATTTCAGATTTTAATTTACCGAGATACAGGACAGAAAGATATTGTGCTTGGAACACCCATTGCTAATCGCAATGATAAAGAACTTGAAAAATTAGTTGGTTTTTTTGTAAATACCTTACCCATCCCGATCTATTTTGAAAATGGGGATAATTTTATAAGCATACTAAATAAAGTAAAACAAGGAATCTTTAATGCTTATGAAAACCAAGATATTCCATTTGAAAAAATAGTAGACGAACTGGGTGTAAGTGGTGCGATTAACCGGAATCCCATCTTTCAAGTGATGTTTACATTTACCGCTAAAGACAGCGAGTCCCTAATAAATTTAAATGGATTGAGTATTGAAAAAGTTAATTCTGGTTGCTCGATGACCAAATTTGATTTGACTCTAAATGCTATCGATCATGGCAATTGTATTACACTAGAATTTGATTATCTAATTGAATTATTTAATTCAGATACGATTAAAAGAATGGCGGAACACTTTCTTGAAGCAGTCAACGCAATTCTTGAGATGCCATACCACAATGTTTTAGATCTTCCGCTATTAACTCCAATGGAAAAGCAAACTTTGTTAGTTAGGTGGAATGATAATACAGTAGAGTATCAAAAGCATAAAACCATTCATCAGCTATTTGAAGAACAAGTCGAGCGAACACCTAATAATATTGCTGTTGTATTTGAAGATGAAAGCTTAACTTACCAGGCTCTTAATGATCGCTCAAATCAATTAGCGAGATTTATTCGTCAGCAATATGGGCAAGAGATTAATTTACCAGCAAAAGACTCTTTAATTTGCTTATATTTAGATCGGTCCATAGATATGCTTATTGCTATTTTAGGAGTATTAAAGGCTGGGGCAGCTTACGTACCTATTGACCCAAATTATCCGTGCGAGAGAGTGCAATTTATTTTAAAAGATACAAATAGTTTTTTAGTATTAACCCAACATCATTTGTTAAGCCAGTTAAAACTAATAATAGCTGGTTGTGAACCTATTAATAGAGACAATAAGGTTAACCTGCTTGATGTAAATAATCTGTTATACCAACAACAAGATACGTTTAATCTATTATCGTATAACCAATCTACGGATTTAATTTATGTTATTTATAGCTCAGGAACAACGGGTTTTCCTAAGGGAGTTATGGTTGAGCATCGATCGCTCATAAATACTCTTACGGCGTTACACGTTACCTACCAGTTAACTGTTGGCTCAAAAGTAACACAATACACTTCCTATATTTTTGATGTATCAGTTTCAGAAATATTTGTGACCTTGTTAAAAGGAGCTGAGCTGCATATTGTAACGGATAACGCTCGAAAAGATGTACACGTTTTTAGTGACTATTTAATACAATATAAAATAACCCATATTTACGTACCGCCAGCAATTCTTGCTGTTTTACCAAGGAAAAAATACTCTAGTTTAGAGTGCATTATTTTTGCAGGAGAACCCTGTAGGCAAGAAGCAGGAAGTTATTGGGCAGAACAGAAAAAATTGTTTAATTACTATGGTCCGACAGAAGCAACTATTTATGCCACTGGAAAATTAGTTTTTCCAGGAAATATAAATCAAATTGGTCAACCCATCCAAAATATGCACGCGTATGTTTTAGATGCGAGGGGCACACTTTCGCCTATTGGCGTAGTTGGAGAGTTGTATATAGGAGGTAGCGGCTTAGCGCGAGGGTATTTAAATCGACCTGAATTAACGGCTGATTGCTTTATTCCCAATCCATTTGCCACCGAATGTGATAAAGCACGCGGAACTACACGCTTGTACAAAACAGGGGACTTGGTCCGTTGGCTTGCGAATGGTCAGTTGGAATATATTGGCCGCAATGATTTTCAAATAAAAATACGTGGCTATCGTATTGAACCAAGTGAGATAGAGCAGGTATTAATTAGATATAAAAACATTAGGCAAAGCGTGGTAATGGCACGAAAGCGAGAAACAGCCGCAGGAGAGCATCCGTACTTAGTAGCTTATTACGTTAGCGATGAGAGTATTGATGAAGGAGTTTTAACCGCCTATTTAGAAAAGTATTTACCAGACTATATGATTCCTAGTGCTTTTGTGTTTATGAGCTCTTTGCCATTAACCCTCAATGGCAAGTTGGACAGACAAGCCTTTTCTACTCCCGAGTTAGTCGCTCGAAATAGGGATTATGCAGCCCCAAGAACTGCGTTGGAAGAAAAAATATGCATACTCTGGCAGACGGTTTTAGGTGTAAATAGAATAGGCATTCGTGATGATTTTTTCAGGTTCGGTGGAAACTCTATTCTCGCCATTCAAACCACTCATCAGATGAGTCAAATGATTCATAAAAAGCTTGCGGTAGCCGATATCTTTCACTATAAAACGATAGCAGGTCTTGACGCGGCTTTCAGTACGAACGCCCAGGCAATTACAATTACAGCCACAGCGGATAACCGCGCCCGTCTTTCCTTTGCACAAGAGCGCTTATGGTTTATTGAACAATACGAGCAAGGGAGCAATGCTTATCATATACCGTTTGTTTTTCAGCTGGATGTGGCCGTTGATAGGAAAATATTAAAGCAGGCATTAAATTCTATAGTTTCCCGACATTCCATACTGCGCACAACCTTTCATTGCGATGACGAAGGCGTTCCTTGGCAAGACGTCAACGACAAACCACTCTTAATTATAGAAAAAAATATTGCTCAGCATCGGTTGTCGAGTGCATTAAAGCACGCCATCAATACTATCTTTAATCTTGAGCAAGACTATCCTATTAGAGTTCATTTTTATAACGTATTAGATAATGATGATGTTTTTTTGATGATTACTATCCATCATATTGCACTGGATGGTTGGTCTGCTGATATTTTTATGAGGGAGCTCAAACAGTATTATGAGCATTATCTCGCAGGGGATACGCTTCATTTGGCACCCCTGTCGATTCAGTACAAAGATTTTTCTGTGTGGCAACGTCACCATGTTTCAGGCGCTGTATTGGACAAGCACGCTCATTATTGGCGAGCAAGGTTGGCAGACTACGAGCCTTTGGCGATGCCACTTGATTATCCAAGGCCACAGGAAATTAACTATCATGGAGAGGATTATCATTTTAATATTAGCGAGGCATTATCTCTAAAGCTTAGGTCATTGGCTCAATCGAGAGGCGTGACTTTGCTTACAGTATTGTTGAGTGGGTTTTATATTTTATTATCAAAATACACCGGCCAAGATGATTTAGTGATTGGCACGCCCATTGCGAATAGAAACCATGAGCCGCTGAATGATGTAATGGGTTTTTTTGTAAATAGTCTACCCATTCGGGCGCAACTAAAAGCGGATGCTAGCTCTTCGCAGCTAATTAAACAGGTGCATCGCGCGTTGATTGAGGCGCAACGTCACCAAGACCTCCCTTTTGAACAGCTTGTTTCAGCCTTACGGATAGAGCCCGAACTATCGAAACACCCTATTTTTCAAGTGATGTTTGGGATGCATAATTCAAGCGCATCAGACTCGATGAAACCATGGTTGAGTCCTGTAAATACTCATGAGCATTATAAAATTGCCAAATTTGATTTAAGCCTCTTTATTGATGACAGCGAAACTGTTTTACGAGGGAGTATTAATTATGCAAAGGGTTTGTATAATCCTGAGACTATTGCGCGAATGGCGTCCCATTATCACCATCTTCTTTCACAAGTAACAGACAACGCAGACGGTAATTTTAACGAGTATCAAGTCCTAACTAAAACAGAATATCAAACAATGGTCTACGATTGGAATGCAACCGATTGCGATTACGCTAAAGACAAAACTATTCATCAGTTGTTTGAAGAGCAAGTCGAACGTACGCCACATAATATTGCTGTTGTCTTCGAAGAGGAGCAACTAACGTATCAAGAGCTTAATGAGCGTGCTAATCAACTTGCGCATCATCTTCAGACTTTAGGTATAAAACCGGAAATTTTTGTAGCCATTTCATTGGAAAAATCTTTAGAGTTGATTATTGGGCTTTTAGCAATCTTGAAGGCAGGAGGAGCCTTTGTTTCTATCGATCCTTTATTACCTAAAGAACGAATACATTTTTTATTGACTGAGACAAGTGCCCCCTTAATTCTCACACAATCTTTTCTTAATGAACAATTTTGCGATTGTTCGGCTGTAATTATTAATCTGGATCATAATATTTTCAAAAATGAAAAAAGTACAAATCCAATTCATTCTAATCACCCGTATAACTTAGCTTATATAATGTATACATCGGGTTCTACTGGAAAACCAAAGGGCGTTACTATTGCACATCATTCATTAACTAATTTATGTGTTTATTGCCAAAATCAATATAATTTAAATATTGGTCCCTGTGATCGAGTGAGCGTTTATGCCAACTTTGGGTATGATGGTTTTGCCTCTGAAATATTTCCTTACTTAATTTACGGTGCTTCGTTATATATAGTTCCTGTAGAAATTCGCTACGAGCCAAAAAAAATAAGTGAGTGGATGCATTATCATCAGATTACGACGGCCTCTCTCCCAACAAAAATGGCAGAGGAGTTCCTCTTAAATGAAAATAATGCGCTACGAGTTCTGCATACATCTGGGGAAATTTTTAAAAAAGCCTCTTATAAGAAATATAAAATTATTAACAATTATGGACCAACGGAAGGCACTATTTTAACAACATCCTATTTGCTAACGGATCCAGAAAAAATATTGATTGGGAAACCGATAAATAATATTGCCGTTCATATATTGGATGGCAATTTAACCAATACCCCCATAGGTATTATTGGGGAGTTGTATATTGGAGGAGCGGGTCTTGCAAGAGGTTATTTAAATAAACCAGAATTAACGGCCGAAAAATTTATTCCTAACCCTTTTGCTACCGCAAAAGATATTGATGAACGAAAGAAGTTACGGCTTTACAAAACAGGTGATTTGGGTCGTTATCTTTCAGATGGGAATATTGAAATTTTAGGTCGAATTGATGACCAAGTAAAAATTCGTGGCTATCGTGTTGAACTAAGTGAAATAGAGCGTATTTTAGCAACGTTTGAAGGGCTTAAAGAATGTGTGGTTTTAGTACGAGATAGATTGACTAAACGCAGTAGCAATAAGTATTTGGTAGCATACTATGTAAGTCAACACGATCTTAAGCATGATTTATTAAGTGCGTATTTATCGAAGTACCTACCGGACTACATGATACCAAATATATTTGTAAAAATAGCCGCTTTCCCAACAGCCACCAGTGGTAAATTGGATAAAAAATCGTTACCTGAACCAAATTTTTGTTTATCTACTTTGGAATACCGCGCACCCATTACTTATCTTGAAAAAAAGATGTGTTCTATCTGGCAGGCAGTTTTAGGATTGGAACGAATTGGTACAGCTGATGATTTTTTTAGGTTGGGTGGCAACTCAATTTTAACAATACAATTAATCGCAAAGATGAATAAACTCCTGAGCGTAAACCTGTCGGTATCTGATATTTTTAGATATAAGAATATTAGCAATATCATAGAAGCATTAATCATCAACACCAAAGACAATTACTCTTTACTTAACCCACTGAATATAAAAAATACATCCTTACCTACAATCTACTTTATTCATCCAGCTGGATTGGGTAGTGAAGTATATGAACCCTTGGCTAATCTATTGGATAGTCATTACCAATCTATTGGTATTGATAATTATAATATTTATAATAACAATAAAATCAATAATCTTTCTGAAATTGCCAATTATTACCTTGATCAAATTTTCAACTTATTCTCTTTTTCCACAGATATTTATTTGTGCGGATGGTCTCTTGGAGGCCAAATTGCGTTAGAAATGGCATATCATTTAGAGCAAAAAGGATTTAAAAAAATCAAAGTTTATTTGTTGGATACAATTTTGCACGATGATGAAAATTTACAATGTTTAATGAGCAAATTAGATATAAATGAACTTAAATCGTATCGAAAAAAACAAATGCATGCACAAGGAGCTGATGAGTCCTACATTGAAAAAATATTTAATGCTTATGATGCCGAGGCTGCTATAGCAAACAGTTCCCTTTCAGGTATATTGGTTTATACGAATGTTTGTTTATTTAAAGCCAGTCAAATAAATAATGATTTTAATCACAAAGATTACTTCAAAATAGAAAAATATAAATGCAATCTTATAGATAATAATATTCAGAAAATAGCAAAAAATCGAGTGCAAATAGAAGTGCTAGATTGCCATCATGCTAGTATTTTTGATAACGTAATTAGTATAAGCATGATAATAAAAAATGAGCTTTTTTAAGCAGCCCCCATCGCCAAAAAAAGGGGCTAACGATACTCCAATATAATTGTTCTAATTTTGTACTATCTCGTCAACGCTGAGCATTTACAATTGTTTACAGTATGTTTCTTTTTGAAAGAAAGTAGTAACAAAGGCAATAATAAATCCAATAGGAAGAATCGCGAAGGCAATCTGATATTCTCTAAGATCAAAAATACGCATATGATCAACTATGATACCTGCCCAAAGCTTATCAAGTACAAACCCTACAACAGGAATCATTGCCGCACCAATTAGCACAGACGCCATATTTGTGATTCCTAAAGCCATACCAGTGAGTTGACGTGGGTTAATTTCCGATGCTAAAGCATATGAGGAAACAATGCCGCTATTAAAAAAGCCATAGATAAAAAGAATAACGGTATAGGTCATCGGGCTGATTGGGCCTAATCCTGGGATCAAACTTCCATAAATCACAATGCTTAAAAGTACGAGACAAATGATCGCACTAACCTTCATGATTAATAAACGACGTTGAATTCTATCGGAAATGAATCCTAATATCGGACAGCCTATTGCTAAGCCAATAAACATCATTCCGGTTTCATGACCCGCCGCCTCAATTGTAATGCCTTGGTTTAAACTAAGAAAACTAGCACCCCATTGTTCCCCAAAGCAAGCACTAGGAGCATAGAGAAAACTGATAAATAGACAATTTAACCAAGTTTGTGAGTTGGTTAGTATTATTTTGAGCGACTTCCAAATTTTTACCTTTTGATGTGTGGTATTCTTTCCTTGAGTCAAATGATTGTTTTTATCTTTGATAAATATCATCATAAGTATGGCGATAATTAAAAACAAACCGCCAAGCCCATACATGCTAACGCGCCAACCAATAGAGTAATAAATATGTGCCATTGGACCTTGACCAATCATAGCCCCAACCATTCCCATTGCTTGAGTAAGGCCAGCTAAGAAGGCAAATTGCTCTGCTGTGAACCATATTGATATCAGTTTAAACGTTCCTACAAATGCAAAAGAAGCTCCAAAACCCATGAGGAAACGGCTTAAAAGTCCCATAGTTATAGTATTCATTTCTGCAAACATAAAGGTACTGCCAGCACATACAATTGCAGACATAATAAGCAATATTTTCGGGCCAAATCGGTCAACTAAAATACCAACAGGAATTTGCATGCCTATATAGGCGTAATAAAAAAATGCCGAAAATCCACCGATCGCAAAGGCGTTTGCATCGAATAGTCGCATTAACGTTGGTGTTAGTACGCTGGGAGATACCCGAAGAATATAATCAACCAAAAAGAAAAAGGCACCTAGAAACCAAACAAAGTAAGGTAGTCGACGAACAAGATTTGGTTCTTCTTTGCTCATATTGATTCCTTTAAAAAAAGTGATATATCGCGGAGCAAATTATATCAGTTCCTTTACAAAGTGCAAATAAATATCGTCAATAAATTAATCTATATGGTTGATTAATAAACTTTTTACAAAGATTAAAGAGGTTAGGAGCGGGTAGTATGAATACTTACGCTAAGAATCATCAATCATGGGGGCGTTGTTGAATAAATCGGTTATATATAAAATATTCTGATTATTTTGACCAATCAGCTAGCTACGGCGATTATCTGCTGCCATTTTCACATTTTGGGCATCGACGTGGCGAATGAACATAACAATAACTATTGCCATAAATTCAAAAAAGCGACCTAAAAGTAACGAATTGGTCTGACTATAATAATTCGTTGAGAAAATACGGGGGCATTACACGATGGTTCACCGATAATGCCATTCAAACTTGGATTCTATATCGAACAGACAAGAAGGGTCGTCCACAATACTAATGTAATTTAGCTATTGAAACCTGTTTATTTTAACGTCTTTATCCTGAGATTATTTATGCGACAGAAACGATATGTTTGACTCGTTTTCTGCAACACGGACTAATATTTCTCTAGCTAAAACGATATTTTCTTTCCAGGTTTTAATTATTTTTTTAATGTCCTCAACAAATGTGGACTCTGAGTCTACATTGAGGCTTTCTAGATGATTAGATGCTTCATTTAGTGATTCAAGGTAACTATCAGAATTTTGTTGTATTAATAATGCTATTTGCGCACTTACCTCGGTTGTATCCGTAAACTGCTGTAAATTGGAGAGGGTGCATTAGGAATTAAAGCCATTAGACGAGAAAAATCAGCCTGTTAGGAACGCTAGCTCTTTTTTTCAATGGTGCTGCAACCCCGAGCTGGGGTTGCAGCAGTATACGGACTCAATCCCATAAAGCAGTTTCCTTTCAATCGCGGTAAAAATTATTACGGGAAGTAATCAACTTTTAAAGCTATACTCGTGTGTAGTCTGTTGAATTAACTGTGAATAAAAAAATTATGGATATTATCATCGCAATAATTGGCGTAGGTTATGTGGGTTTGCAAAATGCTATTGCCATTTCTAAGCTGGGATTAAAAGTGATAGCTTTTGATAAAAATCCACAGCGCGTAAGTGATTTAAAAGAGGGGGTTGATAGAAACGATGAGTTTTACGACTTTGTCCGTGACAATTTAATATTTACCGACTTAGAGGAAAACTTAAAACAGGCCAATTACTATCTTATTTCTGTCCCAACTTCGATTAATGATCACTTTGTTCCGGATGTTTTTCCGCTAAAAAATGCCGCGCAGTTGGTCGCTCGTGTTTTGAAAAAAAGTGATGTGGTGATTTTAGAGTCAACTGTTTTTCCTGGGGCCACTCGTGATTTGTTAGTGCCCATTCTTGAAAAAGAAAGTGGGCTAAAGAGTGGTACAGATTTTTTTATCGGCTATTCTTCAGAGCGCATCAATCCCGGCGATGAGATACACAATGCGTCGAATACCTATAAAGTAATCTCGGGGCAAAATGACACAGCTGTAAAGAAAATTACCGAATTATACGAGCAAATATTTGTAGGGAAGGTTTTTTGTGCTTCAAGTCTTGAGGTAGCCGAATCAAGTAAGTTGCTTGAAAACATCCAACGAGATGTCAACATTGCGCTTATGAATGAGTTTGCACAAGTTATGGGTAAGGCCGGTATTTCTTTTAGCGATGTACTGGCGGCTGCATCAACTAAGTGGAACTTTATTCCTTTTAAACCCGGGCTTGTTGGTGGCCATTGTATTCCAGAAGACCCTTATTATCTCATTTATCAGGCTAATAAATTTGGTGGTTTAACCAATTTGATTAGCGAAGCTCGACGAGTCAATGAACAATTTGTTTTGTATGTAGCGGATATGACTATTAAATTATTAACGCAACAAGGACACGCTCTTAATAAGGCTAAAATTGTGTTAATGGGCTTGAGCTTTAAGAAAAATGTAAAGGATACGCGGCATAGTCTGTCCCTTGTTTTGTACAAGCGTTTAAAGAGTTTTGGTATGGAAGTTGTTATTTGTGATCCGGTTGTTAATAACAACCAATTTGATTTGCCGTGGATTCAACTTGAAGACATTCGCAATAGTACCGCGATTATAATAGCTCAAGATCATGATGAATTTACCGCTTTGAGTTGCGAGGAGTACAGCGACAAAATAATTACTAAAGGACTTTTTATGGATATTCCTGGAATGTTTGCAAAAGAGCCAAATTTTAATAAAGATATTTTGTACTGGAGATTATAATGAATATTCTCATAACCGGTGGCTGTGGATTTATTGGTTCCAACCTTGCGTCTTTTTATCTTGCCAAGGGTGATAATGTCTATGTGGTTGATGATTTGAGCACCGGCTCCTTAGCAAATATTGCGATGTTTGAAAGCAACCCTCGCTTTCGTTTTTGTAAAGCCAATATTACACATTGGGACGGTTTAAGTGCGGCGGTTGAATGGGCGGATGTCGTTTATCATCTTGCCGCTGTTATTGGAATTTTTAGAGTGCTTGCAGAGCCTATCAATGTTATTGAAACTAATATGGAAGGTTCTTTGCGAATATTTCGTACGGTAGCCGAGTATGGTCTTCAAAAAAGGCTTATTTTCACTTCATCTTCTTGTGTCTACGGGGACGCTATCAACTCATTTGAAAATGGTGAGCTTGTAATTAGACAAGAGTACAACCCCCTTTTAGCCTATGGAGTGTCAAAGCTAGCCAACGAAGAAATGGCTTTAGCTTATTATAAAGAAAAGAACTTGGCCGTTACAATTGTTCGACTTTTTAATGTTATAGGGCCAAGACAAACGGGTCAATATGGTATGGTCGTTCCACGATTTGTAAAGCAAGCCTGTGATAATAAAATGCTTACGGTCTTTGGTGATGGCACACAAACGCGCTCCTTTTGCGACGTACGCGACGTTATAGCGGCACTGTATTTATTAGCCAACAATAACGATACTGTTGGTCAGATATTTAACGTAGGAGCAGATACAGAAATATCAATTAATGACCTAGCAGCATTGGTTATTAAACTCACTAATAGCTCCTCCTCTCTTACTCATATTTCTTATAAAGAAGCGTATGGCGATGAGTTTAACGATACTATGCAGCGTAAGCCAAACTTACAAAAGCTTAACCAAGTCACAGGATTTAAACATCAATGGAATCTTACAAATACTATCAGCGAATTAATAGAGATAGAAAAAAATAGGCAGTAGAGGTTTTATTGCCGGTGTCGCATTGAAGCGTAGGTTGTTTTTGTTGTAGGTCAGGGGGAAAAGCGTTTCTCCGAAGGATAATTTTTTCTGCCAGAACTTGTGCTCCAATCCTTTCCTCGATGCCCAATTAAAGCTACTATCAGACCTTATATTAATAACTTTATTAATAACTATATTGAAAGCGAATATTTAGTATGCCTAGTGGGAAAAATAGAGTTTTTATAACGGTTGTATTGTTATGGCAGATGTTGCCAATTTTACTGTACGCGTCAGAAGATAGTCTGACTTCAGTTTATAACACACCACTGAATCAATTAAAAAAACAATACCAAGAAAAGAATTATGAAACGGTAGTAGAAGCAGGGAAAATATTTTTGCAACAGGACAATAATGCCCCCGATACCCGATTATATATGGGCCTAGCCTATTATCAGTTACAGCAATATGATAATGCGATTAACGTATTAAAACCGGTGGTTTCAGCCTATCCCACGTATCTAGAGGCTCGTATCGCGTTGATAAGGGCATCTATGGCAAAAAAAAATACAGGCAACGTCTACGCACTGATTCTTGATGGTTTGGTCCATCATCCAAAAAATAGTATCCTTTTATCTCAGAAGGATTCGTTAAACATTCTAAACACAAAAAGCGCTCAAGTCCTAAAGGCATTGAAAACCTTATTGATGAATAAAGAAAAGAATGAGCCAACGCTTCAATTGAGTGAAACTTTTGAAAAACAACCGGTTGAAAATCGCTTAAGCTTGACCAAAAATAAAGTTTTCTACGAAGAAGGGTACGTTCAATCCCTTTATAAACAGAAAAAATATAAACAAGTCATTGAAAAAGGTGAGGCTTATCTCCAGGCTTATCCCAAGGAAGTCGATGTAAGGTATTATGTTGGGTTATCGTATAGTCGGGAAAAAAAATACCCACAATCTCAAAAGCAACTGCAAAAGGCTCTCAATCAATACCCCGATTATATGAGCGTTAGGTACGCCTTAATTACAACATTGTTCGCGATGAAAAAGTACGCATCGGTTCTAACAGTTGCAACAGACGGGTTGAGAATAGAGCCAAATAATAGTGAGCTTTTAATGGCAAAAGTAAAAGTCAAGGTGCTTGAAAAAAACTACGCGGAAGCTCTTCAGCAGGTTAACAACATAATTGCTCTAGACAACACCTATTTACCTGCGCGTGCGCTAAAAAAAAACCTAATCCTTTTAGCGGGGAAAAAGAAAAAAACAGTATCGGATCCCAATCAAGAATCTAAAGTTGGGCGCGCGAAATTCCCGAGGGATGTGTTTTCTACAGCAACCAGTGTTATGGACGTTACTCTCCCACAACAATATTGGAATTATTCCAGTATGTCTTTATACCGAGAAGACAAGCAAATCACATACGGCGCAGTAATGAATTATGCAAGTCGGTTGGGAAAAGAAGCCCTGCAAGGCGGCATCGCAATTATTCCAAAAATTAATAAGCACACTTGGATTAGTACGCAGTATTCTTATGCGAATAATCCTTCGCTATTCGCCGATCACACGGTGTATGGTGAAATATTCCAGAATATTTTTAACGGTTTTACCGTGTCAGCCGGGAATGAGTACCGTAAAATATCAAAGACTTATTTTAATACGTATACAGCAAGTCTAAAAACGTACGTAGGTTCCTATTCACTTACTTTCCGACCCTTTATCTATAGAACCAAGGCAGGTCCTAATTCAATTCTGTATCGTACGAGCCTGCACTATGATTTTGATGATCCGGATCAATATATTGAAGTAAGTTACTATACAGGATACTCGCCGGATTTATTTAATTTAGCTACGGTGGAATTTTTCAAAGTACACGAGCAGATTATAATGGTTAAATCGCAGTTTAAACTGAGTAAAGCTTTACTGTTCCAACTGGGTGGGGGCCATGAAAATCAAAAGTTTTTGAAAAATCGGCAACGTGAAATAACGTATCTGAACTTAGGCTTTAAATATAGGATAGGGGATGTCTGATGACGCACAATACAATGTTATATTTTTTATAATACTCGAGCTTGCATTAATTTTTTCATTTATTTTATTGGTCTATACAAGCAAAATTTTTTTTCTTTTGCGAAACTATACGGTTGAGAAAAAATTAAGAGAGTTCACAGACTGTCTTAATGAGTACCAAAAGAGTAATAATTGCAGTCGATTGAATAAAAAAAACCACATGGATCTACTTTTATCCTTATTGAAAAAAACAACATTGAGTCAAGAGCAAAAAATTAAACTGGTACAACAAGTGATTTTGCCCAAAGTTCTTAACTATCAAAAATCAAAAAACTGGAAAAAGCGCTATCAATTATTATCCGCTTTGAAAATTTCTTTAGAAGAGATGCATTATTCTAATCTTATTCATTTAATAAACGACTCGGCTCCTATTGTCAGTATTGAAGCGGTTAGACTTGGCTCATCATGTAATAATTGGCCGGTTTATAAAACTATTCTAGAAAAGTTATTGCATTGTGATCACACGAATCAACTGATATATATCGATAATCTTCATAAAAACAAAGCAATGCTACCCTTTTTACGTGATGCACTCACGTCGCAAAAGGATTCGCAATTAAAAAAAATTATTTACGATCTTTTGTTGCATATAGGCTGTAATGATTCTTTTTATCAAGCCACTAAGGATGACAGTATTTTTGGCCATAGAAATATGCGACTTGCGGCAATTCGCGTTTTACCTTATACCAATAAAGCTCAAGCAGGGTCTGTATTAGAGGATTTGGTGTGCGAAGAGGATTGGTTGGTTAGAAATATTGCGGTTCAATCGTTAGGTGTGCTCGGGGATGAGCGTTACCTATCCGATGTAATTAAACTACTCGCAGACCCCGTTTGGTGGGTCCGAGTATCGGCGGCAAAAGCACTGGTACAGTTTGGAGACAGTGGTTTGCAGGCTTTGAAAGACTATGAAGTTCAAGACCCCCATGTATTTAGTGATTATGCAGAATATTTTTATAAAATAAAAGCATTGAAGGCGACCTAGTGGAAGAGCTTATTAACACCGTTAATTTTGCTATTCTGATATATTTTTTTATCACAGCTATTATTTATACGTTGCTGTTACTAGGCTCTTTTCCAACTATTTTGCGATTTTTTAATATCGATACTTTTTTAGATATTAGTAACGTAATGGAAACCGAAATACAGCTAGCGGTTACCTTGATTATTCCTATGTATAATGAACGGGATCTTGCTCTTGACACGGTTTTAAGCGCTTTAAACTCCACGTATAAAAATCTTTACGTCATGATGGTTAATGACGGCTCAACAGACGGAAGTCTTGAGTTTCTCCAGGAAAAATTTGAGCTGGAGGAAGTTCCCGTAGTTGTCAATCAAACACTCAAAACAAAGCCAGTAAAACGCTCGTTTGTTTCTAGAATGCATCCGAACTTTATTGTTATCGATAAAGAGAATGGGGGGGCAGGGGATTCTATTAATGCGGGTTTAAATGCATGCTTTACCCCCTATTTTTTTACGCTTGATTCCGATTCGGTTATTGACTCGAACGCAATATCACGAGTTATGTATGAAGTGTTTACCAATGCAAACCCCGTGGCTATTGGGTGTGGTGTATACGTTCTTAATGGCTGTAAAGTTGAAAATGGCGTTGTAAAAAAGTCGTTGATACCCTACCGTTACACCAGTGGTATCCAGGCCAATGAATATCTGCTTTCGCATTTATTCAATCGTACTGGTTGGAACAGCTTCGGCGGCTGCATGAGTTATTCCGGAACGGCAACTGTTTTTAACCGTAAAATTGTATTAGATTGCGGTGGATTTGATGCGGGAAATTATGCCCAAGATAGTGAAATGATTATGCGCCTGCAACGATTAATGTTAGAGCAATCACAAAAATATACTATTGCGTTTACTCCTTCAGCGGTTGTTTGGACAGACGTGCCTAAAAACTTGAAAGAGTTTGCACAACAACGCGATAAATGGAGTCGGGGAATACTACGCTCAGTATGGCTTAATAAAAAATTATTTTTCAATCCAAAATATAAAATCCAAGGTTTATTTGGTTTTCCAGCGTATATCTTACTTGAAGTAATGGCACCGTATGCTGAGTTTATTGCCTACTTCACTATTGGTATTGCTTATTACCGGGGTTTTTTAGACAGCACGGCAGTACTGTTATACATTTTTTTGGCCTGGGGATTTAGCTGTTATTTAAGTGTAGCTAATACTTTCATCAGTGTCGTTACCTTTAACCGCTATCAAAGTTTAGGAAATATTGTATGGATGTTATTTCTCGCGACAGTGGAGCTGGTTGGTTTTCGACAATATCGAGTATTGATAAGCGTGTATGGAACGCTTCATTACTTTTTTAATCGATTAAGAGGCAAGTTTTTATGAGGGTAACACGCTTAAATTTTCGGTAACTATCACGCAGAAGCTGTATTCTAAACGGTTCAAGTTAGACACGTTTTAATTTTCTTTTTTAGAAGCCACAAGAGCGCTATCTTCCAATAGTGGGTGTAGCCTCTCGGGATTGTAATCGCGTATATATTTTTGAACATCAATGGTCATTGACTCCCTAGTTCAATAAGTAACCGTAAGCCGCCGCCCATGGTTCAAGTTACCCAAGCCTCGCTTGAACATGCGGTTTATAAATGCATCGGTACATTAATTTAATTTTTAACGTGTGAAAAAAACTCTCGGCAATAGCTTATTCCAACAATGTTCCGGAGCAACGCCGCCTACTATCATTTATTAAATGAATGCATTTAACACTGCGCAAAAACGCTCATTTTCTTCGATGTGTGGGTAATGAGACGATTTATAGAATGTCGTAATTTCATGGTTTTCGTGAAGAGTTAGATCATGCCCGTTCATCACAAAGTCATGGAAGCCATTGACCCATAGTTTTCTGATTTTAAGGGTATGGATAGCAACATTGACGTTCGCCTCGTTTGCGTAAAGATCGCGTCTTACACTGGAGAAGACCTTCTCATTTATCGGTAAATTGATTTTTTCTTGAATAGTATGAACTAGCGAAGAATACTCCATGTTTGCCCAATACAAGTACGACCTTTCTTTGTTTTGCTGAAATATCGGCGCCAATTCTTCAGATATTTTCCACAGTGTTTGGATGTCCATTCTATCGATACGGCTGTATGCTTTTTCGTATAAATCGTGATTGTTTTTCTTTAAATAACCTAAATCAAGCATTAAATTATTTAACCTGGGTGTAAGTATGCATTTTGCAGTAGAAACGAAAATTGCGGGAAGGGAGGCTTCGGTCGTTTGATAATAATCAAAGAGCAGTTTTGCCCCGTAGCTATGACCAATTAGGGCCGCTATTTTGAGATTTAAATGCTCTGTAATGTATGAAATTAGTGATTTCAGGTCATTGATATTGTCTTGATGGGATACCTGCCCCTTATTTTGTAGAGACTTGCCGCAGTTTCGTTGATCATAGAAAATAATATTGTACTTTAGTGAACTAAAAAGCTGGTTGTGTTCGATGAGGTGCTCCAGTACTCCACAATTCAAACCTGGACCACCATGGATAAAAACAAGGTAAGGAAGGCTCGTACTTTTGGTGAAGCAGCTTAGATAAAATACTGGATGGGGTAGGATATTTTTTTTGTACATTTCCATAGGTGATTTTGCTCTTGAAAAACCTTACGAATCCAGACAGTAGGAGCCGTTGATTGAATGCCGGTGCGTTGATACAACGGCTTGTTGCACTACCTCGCCTAATTTATCTACTGGATATAAAAAGGTCAATGTCTTTTCTATTTCTTTCGTTTAATACTTCAGTAATTTAATCTAAAGCAATTTGAGAAATACTCCTGACCTGCTCGGGTTTTTAGTACCAATTCGAACTAGAGGGACGAACTCGGATAGGCGGCTATAAGGTAACAAAATCGTAGAGCTACGATTTTGTTACCTAGCATTTTGGTGAAATTATTACAAGAATTGCCTGTTATTTCAAAACAATTACGGCGGGTCCGTCAAACACGGCCGAACCGTCTCCACTGGCATCAACGCATCCACTCAAAACACCCGTAGATGTATCCACATCGCATTGGGTCACGGTGGTGTCAGTTTGGTTCGCAACGTAAAGCCGTGATCCTGCTGCGTTCAAATTAACAGAACCCGGAGACATAAAAATGGCCCCCGCGCCTGAATCTTGACAATTGTTTAATGCGCCGGTGCTGGCATTGACGGAACATAACGCAACGGTAGTACCTGAGCCGGAGCCATTATTACTCACGTACATACGCGTTTCCGTTGCATCTAATGCCATAAAAGCAGGTCCATCAAAAACGGCGCTGCCATCTCCGTCAGCATTTGAGCATCCTGTGAGGGTACCTGAACATAAAGAAATCGACGTATTAAAGGCACCATTGGCTACGTATGCGCGGGTAAAATTACTGGTGAACTGAAGCTCTATTGGAAAAGAAAACCCCGCCACGGATTGACACCCGGTAAAAGTACCTGCGTTTGGTCCAGAGCTAAGATCTACCGAACAAACAGATATCTCACCGCTGTTAATATTAGAGACAAACGCTTGTGAACCCGTGGAGTTAAATGTGATATTAGTAGGCCCATTAAATACAGCACTGCCATCGCCATCTGCATTCGAGCACGCACTGAGTGCACCAGTAATTGGGTCGATTAAACAATACTCAACCGTTGTACCAGAGGTACTGTCAAAGTTTGCAGCATAAAGATAGGTTTCGTTTGGGTCTATTGTGATACCCAGTGGCGTATTGAATACTGCTCCAGCTCCCGAATCTTGACAACCGAAGAATTGTCCCGTGGTTGAATTAACAGAGCATAAGGAAATTGAATTTGAATCGAAATTAGAGATGTAAGCTCGATTGGTAACGCACCTAACCTCGACATTGGTCACATTCGTTCCTGTCATGGTGCCCGATCCATTGATTACTGTACAGGTTTGGCTTACAGGTTGGCTTTGCACCGTAACCGAATAAGCGCTGCCTTGAGCAATTGGTGTTGAAAAGCTAAACGCACCGTTTGAGCTAAGCGTGGTAGAGTTGGTGCCATTATTTTGCACGATAACCGTGCCACCATTAAGCCCTTGAACGGTACCGCCAACCGTAGAAAGAACAGGCGCTGTTCCACGGGTAATTTTTAAGCTGTTTGCAGCGCTGGGTTGATAGCATTGCAACGGATTTCCGCTATCGCAAACGACAGGGCCACCAACAACATTTCCTTGCAGTGCGTTGCCGTTGACACTCAGGGTCAAATTGCACGATTGTTGGTAGGCTAGAGTAAAGGGATTTTGACAGCTTCCAGGCGTGGTCGTTTGAGTAATTCCCGGGAGAGCGGTCATCATCAGGCTGTGTGTTTTCCTTGATTGATTCGTCACCTGATAGGAGACCGTTGCCGTGCTGGACGTGGGGACTGTAATTGTCGTGTCTGATAAAGGCGTGAACGTCCATAAGGGACTTCCGGCTTTAGCAAGGGTCACAAAGGAAAGCGTTGCAATTCCCAGGGTGATTTTTTTAAACGCAGTGTATTTCTTCATTTTCCTGTCCTTAGGCTGTATACGTGAGATTCAATAAGAGGCCGTTGGTGTACAAATGGCTTAATGCGAGCCCGTTGTTTTGAGATTGTCCCGCAGCGCGCCCTAGTTCGCTTTTGCCCCAGTCCGAAAATTCGTAGCTTGCACCCACCTGCCAATGGGCGTTCAGCACTTTTTGCACCCCAGCTCCGAGTGTGTAGGTCAGCGCTGTTTGCGTGTGGTTTGTAAAGTTAGAATTTGGAAGTGCCTCAAAAATCAAGGGGGTGTTAGTAAAGTCGTGCGCACGGTTAAAGCCTGCTCCTAAGCTTGCGCTCAGCCAAGGTAGGAGCCAAGAGCCTTGATTAAACAGCAGCTTTCCTTTTACAGCGACTCGGCTGTGCTGCACTTTATAATGATAGCTGTGATTATCAAACTGCGCGTCGGCGTCATCCCAGATAGTGCCTTGAAGTTTGGCATTGCCGGTGGTGGCTGCTGCAAGCCCAAGCTGCCCCTGCCAGTTTGCTGATAGTGTTTTCTGTACGCCAATAAAAAGCTCACCTGCAGCTAAAGCATTAGTGGATTTACGCGCGGCGTACGTCTTTGCAATTTCCGGTGCCAAATTAAAAGTTTGCGTTTTGCCCGCGCTTTGCCAAGCAGAGCCACCGCTTACGGTTGCAACCCAGCCACTGTTTAGTGTTGGACGTGCGCTTATATCGTTCGCCTGTACTATTCCTGCCGCTACTTCCATAAGCGCGATTGCCCACAAGCGCTGTGTGCCTTTAATTCTTATCATCCTTGCTCCTTTTAATAGTACTTTTTTGGCTTTTTATATTACAGGATAAGCGAGCAACAAGACAACAATAAATCCATTGATGTGGGGGCCGTAGAGTACACGGCAACACTACCGGTATTTTAATGCTATGCAGCTTTATTACTAATGAAAGCCGCGCTCGGCACTTAATACCGGTTCGTGCCGCACACAGTGGGTATATCTTTGGTTAACCGGAATAGAGCAGGGCGGTCCTCTTCAATCTGGAGACAATTTATCGCGAAACGACGATAAAAAAGCTAGAGAAGCGTCCCATCCCTTCAGTCCGCTTTAGAGCCTCCAAAACGGTCACTACCTTGGTGATTACGGCTATTAAACGCAGTAAATTTTGTTTTTAAAATGAACAAGACGTAGAAAGCCTAAGTGGGTAATTTACAACAGAAAGCTAACGCGACTTGACGAAACCTCGCAATTTCTTATTGGATAATAATCAATATATAGTATTTACTTGGCGCTTAATGATCTATATATTGTGTTTTTTTGATTTAGGAGCTTTTATGCGCTGCGCTTTTTTTTACGACTATAATTCTTTGGGAAAAGGAGCCTCTGGGGTTAAGAATCTTGTTTATACGATTAATGAAGTGTACCAAGTGATTGCGACCGGAGGGCTGTTGGCAACGGTGTTTACCTTGCTGTCCGAGCAATGCGGGTACCGGGTGCCTGGATTAATGCAGTTAGCACTATTATTTGCGGCCGGACTCCTGTCGTTAGCCATTGCAACGTATAAAAAACTTGATAAGAACGGTGAGCTATGGTTACCCACACCAACAGCCGCAGTGGAGGTGCCGCTGTAATGGTCGAGCGGTGATTGCTTAAGGGTGTGCGTTACAGCGATTTATGAGTTGCTGGTGCCGCATGTTGCTATCGCTACAGGCTTCGGTCTGCGACCTTCCCTGGCCTGCGGCAAATGCGTTTTATAAAAAAGGACTGTTTTTTTGGAAAAGGAATCTCTTAAAAAACAAAGGGTAGTCTATATTTAAATTACGCCAGTTTTTTTACGTCTTATTTATGGGGTCACATGCGCAGTCTTATTCTTGTTTTAACCCTTTTTGTTCTACCAATTAATGCTAAAACCGCAGAAGCAATCTTTGCTGGGGGCTGTTTTTGGTGCGTTGAGGCGGATTTTGATAAGGTGCCTGGGGTTTTGCAAACCACCTCGGGCTACGATGGAGGATTAGCACCCCATCCCACCTATGCATTGGTTTCTTCGGGCGCAACCGATTATGTTGAATCCGTACAGGTATTCTATGATCCTACAAAGGTGAGTTACCAACAGTTGCTTAGTTATTATTGGCACCACATGGATCCGACGGCAAAAAATGCGCAATTTTGCGATCATGGGCGGCAATACCGAAGTGTTATTTTTTATCGCAATGAAGAGCAAAAAAAAGCAGCTCTAGCCAGCAAACGTGCTTTGGAAAAACAGTTTCCTGCGGTGTATACAGACATTCTTCCGTCTACTCATTTTTATCCAGCCGAAGCATACCATCAAAATTATTATCAAAAAAATCCGCTGCGTTATAAGTATTATCGCTACCAATGCGGCCGCGATCAACGTGTTAAGGAGTTGTGGCGTGCAAAGATTTCTTAGTATTGTAATTTGTTCTCTCGTAATGATAAGCGCCGTTATGGCCTATGTTCCGCAGTTTGATAAATCCGAGCAGCTTAAGACGCTCACCCCCTTGCAGTCTCAGGTTACTCAAAACGATGCAACAGAGAAGGCGTTTGATAATACCTATTGGAACAATAGTGAAGAAGGCCTCTATGTTGATGTTGTTTCAGGGGAGCCTTTGTTTAGCTCGACGGATAAATATAAATCAGGGACCGGTTGGCCGAGCTTTACCAAGCCTATTGATAATTCATACCTTCAATTGCGAAAGCAAAGACGCTATTTTTTAATCACGCGCACAGAAGTTCGCTCGAAATACGCAAACTCGCACTTGGGGCATGTGTTTGCAGATGGACCAAAACCCACGGGTTTACGGTATTGTATGAACTCGGCTGCCTTGAGATTTATTCCAAAAAATAAAATGCTGCAAGCAGGTTATGGCGAATATCTCTATCTTTTTAAGCAATAAAAGTGACCCTTGCCACGAGGGCGTCCTTGTTTTATCGGTTTCGCGCAATGTAGTGCAGGGCGTGAAATTGCTTAAGACGATGGACTGCTGTTGCGCTTACTAAGCCGGTAAATAACAGGGCAAGGAAGCTAAATGCATGAGGCCAAAGCATCATTGCGATAAAAAAAACAAAAGCCTCGGCGCGTTCTATCAGCCCTGGACTGTAATGGAAGCTCTTGTGTGAGTCGTTTACGGTAAAAATACCAACCACTAAAAAACTGGTAATACACAAAAGCATGCTTCCTAACATTAATAAAGCCCATACACCCCGTTGCTGAGGTGCTGCAGCAAATAGTGCAAAAACCACTATAAATTCAACAAAACGGTCCGTCATAATATCCAGCACGGAGCCCCAGTCGGAACTGTTTTGGTTAAGACGTGCCAGGGTTCCATCTAAGGTATCGCACCAACCGGATAAACAAAGCATGCTTACAGCAAGAACGGTATGATGCAGTATTAAAGCCGGTAAAACTAAAAGCCCCAAAAAACCAGAGAGCACGGTTATTTGGTTGGCCGTTGTTTTATTCTTTAAAATTTCAGCCAATGGATTGACCAAAATACGCTGATATTGCTGTCTTAAATAGTGTTCTATCATAGCGTTATCCTAGTTTTTTTAAGACGCTAACAAGCCAGCGCGTTTTAGTGGAAAATAATTGTGGTTTATAAAAAGCACTAGCAACCTGTTTGCTGATTTCGCTTAAAGTGGGGTACGCAGCCATAGTATCGGTGAAGCTGCGTAAGGTTTTTTGTTCACGAATAGCGACAACCCACGGTAAAAGTAATTCTCCGGCGTGGGCGCCAATAATTGTTGCACCTAAAATGGTGCCTTTTTTATCGGTAACAATTTTGATTTTTCCCTCAAGAGCGTCTTCTGCTTGCGCGCGATCGTTTTCTATAAAAGGCCATTGTGTGATTTTCAGGTCCGAACGCTGTAAAGCCTCCTTCGCCAAAATACCCACCTGTGCTATTTCAGGCTCGGTGTACGTGACCCAGGGAACCGCTCGGTAATCCATTTTGGCCGGAATCTTAAACACAATGTTACGCAACACTACGCCGGCGTGATAGCTTGCCACATGCGTTAATGGATAGGAACCAACGACATCCCCCAGGGCATAAACCCGTCGATTGCTGGTTTGTAAGCGAGCGTTCACGGCTATTCCCTTGCTTGAATAGACAACGGCGGCTTTTTCTAAGTCAAGACCGTCAACTTGGGGGCGACGTCCGGTGGCAACAAGTAAGTGGCTTCCTGCAATACTACGATGCTGTCCTTGCTGGTCAATCGTTAGCTTAATGCCTTTTTGGTTCTCGTGTTCGACCGTTTGCACGGTGCTTTGCTCGTAAACAACAACGCCCATAGCGTTTAATTGCTCACGTAAAATAGCGACGCATTCCTCATCGTCCTTGGGAAGCAAACGCAACCCCTCGACGATTGTTACCTTGGAACCCAGCATGGCAAAAGCCTGCGCTAATTCACAACCTATTGGCCCCCCACCGATAACGACTAAATGCGTCGGTTTTTTTGTTATATCAAAGATGGTTTCATTGGTGAGATAGGGCGTGTTTTCTAGGCCGGGAATAGGAGGTATAAACGGGGATGAACCCGTAGCAATTACAAAACGTTTCGCCTGGATAGCTTTATTGTGGGCGATTACGGTTTTGGTATCTGAAAAACGGGCAGCTGCCTGAATCACATGCACGCCGAGCGATTCAAAACGTTCAATGGCATCGTTTTTGGCAAGGGTTTTAATTACCTTATGGACGTGGTGCATTACTTTGGTAAAATCAATTTCTATTTTTTGGTCACAAAGACCAAAGCGTGCGGCATGATGATGCGTTTGATAGGTTCTTTTAGCGACGGCCAATAAAGACTTTGATGGAACACAGCCATAGTTTAAACAATCGCCCCCCATTTTTCCTGATTCAAACAACACCACCTTAAGACCTAATTGAGCGGCAACGGAGGCTATACTTAATCCTCCTGCACCAGCCCCAATAATCGCTATATCGTACACGATAGCCTTCTCTTTAGTGGCTGATGATTGTTTACGCGTAAATTTTTTATAAAGAAGCGGCGCCAACGCAAGTGCTGTCAATGCTAGCAAAGGGATAAGCACCTGTGCGGAGAACAGAACGCCAAGATTTGCTGTTTGGTTGGTTGAAAATACGTGACTTAAACTATTGCCTACCAGCACATAAACAAACGATCCTGGAATGATGCCGATGAATGTGGCGAGGATGTATGTTTTGGCCTCCACGGCCAATAATGCCGGTACAATATTAACTACCCAAAACGGAAATAAAGGAAATAATCGCAACGTTAATAAATAGGAGAACGCGTTTTCCTGAAACCCATGGCGCATGCGGCCCAACCAGCTTGCGGCCGATTGGCTTAACCATTGTCCAAGGGAGGTGCGGACTGCAAAAAAAACTGCGGTTGCTCCAAGGGTTGCACTAACGACAACCAAAAAGGTTCCCCAAAATACGCCGAATAAAAAACCACCCGCCAAAGTGAGAAACACGGCACCAGGAATAGAAACCGCAACGGCCAGGGTGTAACAACCCATAAAAAGAAGAACGGAACTAAAATAATGCGCTTTACTCCAGTCAAGAAGTAGATTTCGGTGTTCCTGCAAGGAAGAAAAGCTTACATATCTGTCCAGGCGAAGACTGAAAAAAACAATGAGCAATCCGAGCAATAGAATGAGGGGCAGCCAAGAGCATACGCTTTTTTTGATCATTATCTTTCCTTGACAGAGTTAAACGCTAAAGGATAGTTCGACAGAAAATCGGGAGAATTCTGTGGTGAGCAATCCTACTATTGCATGAGCCTGTTATGGATTAGCGTAACCACGGTGACTCACAGCAAATTTAACAGAATAATGCGTGGATAGCGACGAGTACGATTGCCTTGACAGGGCGTTAGGGATTCTAACAAAAAAACGGGTGTATTTAGGTTTTTTTTAATCTGAATCAATACAGGCTATAAGACCTGACTGAGGCAAAAATTTGGGAAAATTAACTGTTTAAACATTTCACCTTTTTCATAGGGCTATTAACGCTAAGACACCGGTTATTTTGCGACGGTGACTATGAATTATCAATGCGTGTACTGTTTACGGTGTGGGATGGCCTATTCATTATAATTAGGAATGCTGTACTCCCTGTTGCCAAAGAGCAGTACAAGCAAGCGGCCTATCAAACGGGCTACGCAAGCTTTGAGGACAAAATCCGATAAAAAAATGGTATAAATTCTGGTGTGGAAATTCGCAAGAGAAACAGCCTTAAGGCCGGCATTCGAGCGACCCGTTGACGTGACGGTAGAGCATCGAATACCGAAATATCGGCGTCTTTTTTACGGGCAACCGCTCAATGTTTTTTACGTTAAAGTTTTTGTGTTGAAAGTATTAGAGCTTATGGTATAGTAATGTTTTTTTTTGGCCTGCAGCCTATTTTTTGGGGGTTGGGTCTTCACGCATGGCCTTAAAGTTCTACTGTACGTCGTTGTTTTAAAGCTATTTTACGGTAGTAACTTGTCTGAGCATTAATAAGGAAATTAAATGAATAAGAATGTATTAGGATACTCGCTGCTTTTCGCTTCGAGCTTGGTCATGGCCGAAGGTGGACGCTTTGACAACGAATTTGCATGGTATAACCCGGCTGATATGGCCAGGACTAAACAGTACGAAATTTCCGCAGGCCTTATTCATCCCATCGTTCATGTCCCTGTAAGCGGAACCCAAAATTTCCCTGCTGTGCCAACGGCTTTTGCCTTCAGGCCAGCTAGCCAGCCGGTTAATGTTAGCATCACCGAAAATTACAATTTACCAAGTGGAAAAATAATTTATCGAATTAATGATAAGTTTATAGTGGGTGTTGTTGCCGGTCAGAGCTTTCTTAATAATCTAACCTACCCCGAGAACTCGCCGCTGCGTTACTCGATTTGGCGTTCAAAAGTCAATGGCTATAATATTGCGCCTAATTTTGCTTACCAGGTTAATGAAAAATTTACATTCGGCCTCGGGTTGGATATTTTAAAAACGTCGGCGCAGTTAAACACCAATTTCGGATTCCCTAATTCGGTTGCACCGCAACTTCGCTCTATTCCCTTCACGCTTAAGGCCGATGGATGGCAGGTTGGTTGGCATGCTGGAATAGCGGCGAAGCCTTGGCTTGGCAGCTATATGTCCCTAAGTTATTTTTCTGACCAAAACGCGCATTTGCGTGGGCCCTCTACGGTAGTTGGCCCAACAGGAGTCCTGGGCAGTGGTGAGGCTAGTGGTTCTGTAATGCGTCCTGAAATGGCCCGCCTAGGTGTGTTTCAAGCGCTAAGTGAAGATTTCGGTTTAATTGGGCAGTTAAGTTACGTTCACTGGTCTAAATTTAAAACGATCGTTGCCAACCTGCCTGCGCCGGTTAGTGCTCAGCTTCAAGGTGTTAATAAGCTGACCGTTCCTCTTTACTACAGCAACGCATGGATAACTGAGTTTGGTGTAAGAAAAGTAATGAACAAGCTCACGCTAATAGGATTAGCACGATACGCGCAAACGCCAATTAATAATAAATTCAGAGATATATCACTGCCTGAAAGCAATGCTTGGTCATCGACCATTCGTGGTGATTATGAGTTTACTAATAATTTAAGTGTGTTTGGTCGGTGGTCGCACGTTTTCCAGTTTAATGCGTCGATTGCAGGCGTACCTAGCTCTTCATCAAGACCCCGATTAGTTGCCAATGCAACACCTTACGTCGATGTATTTGCAATAGGTTTAACCTATAAAGCCTAATCAAATAGCCCGACCCTTTGTTATAGATGCACGGTCTATAAGCAGGGGGCGGGCTAATCAACTGCACTCTCAAATTTTATCTTAAAACGGGGTTCTGTGTTTTTATAACTAAACCCTGCCGTAAACTGCGATACACGAATCCGCATTGGAACCCGCTATCGGGTAAAGACCTTACTGAATCGATTTGCATGGTACTTTCTAACAAAACGCTCGGCAACAGCCTCGCCTTAGTACTTCTCTTCTAAATACATACAATCCTTTATGCGGCAGTCTGACGCCGTTCAGACGACTATCATTTGAATGCAGGTGCCCATTTGAGGAACAGGCTTTGCAACAAGACCATGATGCAGGTGTCTATTCGCAGCAGAGCCGATTGCTGCGTTCGCACAAACACAGCGCTTGATTGCCGAGGTCGCGCCTAAGGTAGGCGTGATTCCAACGGGTTTGCAATAATCCATTCTGATTCTGGTCTTTAATATTGCCTTAATAAAGCGCTGTTACAGTAGGCCTTCCCTCTAATTTAGATAAGAGAGTGTATGGCTGATGTTCGATCACTAGAGAGTGTATTAGCGACAAGCTTGCAACTGTGCCATCAAGCGCACGCGTATTTAGAACAAGGAAACTGGGCTAAATTTTTAGCGCAGACGAGTAAGCTGTACGGAAATTTTGGTGATAGGGAAGAGTTGGACAAGCCGTTTATAGCTGCCTTTTTACGTAAAGTATGGAGTAAAAACCCACCTCAGAACCTCTCTCAACGGATTGCATTCGTGGAGTTAACGGCAAAAATATATTGCCGTGCTGCGAAAACAGGTGAGCATGCAGAAATTAACGCTCTGTATTCGGAGATTCAATTTTTTAAAGAATGCTGCCCCGGCTTAAGTGCGCCAGAAGACGACGCATGTAACGATTCAAACGAATGCGCCGATCCCGCGTTGCTCATTGCTTTAATGGAACGTGCAAAAATAGGAGCTACCAGCAGCGTTCAGAAAATATTGAATCACAAAATAATGCAAATGAACGCCTTAGGTGAGCACAGGATTAGTGATGAAATTATTACTAAGGCCGCCGTACACCATATTTTGTGCTACACCGGTCTACCGAAGATTGCCGTCATCAAACGGCATTATAAAACACGATCGGCTTTTTTTCATATCAGACCAGCGCGCGCCGATAGCCTGATAATTGCGGATTTGCAAGCCAAAGATGGCGGCCTTGATGATTCAAACGCCAACTATTTTAGGCAAAGCGGTTATCAATCCTTAGGGTTGATTGGCGACCCGTTGAAAGCAAAAATCATATCTGATTTTTTGACTCGGGTATCCTCGGCTAAAGGTGAGGCAAACGTTGATACGGTTTACGAGTATTTTAAAAAAACGCCTCAATATAAAATTCTGCAAAAGGGACAAGGACTGACAACGCTCTTTTTGCACGTTTTTTTTAATAAAAAAACGGACTCCGTTAAAGCTATTGAGAAAATATATAATGAATGCAAAAACCATTATCAATGGATGAACACAGAGCTTAAACGCTGCACCGGGGAAACGGTTAAATACCCGTGTTACGGCGATAAAAAGTTTGGGTAGTACAACTCAAAAAACAGATTGATGCCATTCGGCGTTGGAATCTTTGTTAAAATCGCGCTTAGTGTTTAAAAAAGTAGCTCTGTATCGGGAATTTATGGAGCCGCAATTCCAGCAAGCTTGCGCCCGCTTTAACGCGGCGTTCGAGACCTAAACCTATTCATTCAAAAGCCTCTTGAACCGTTGTGTGTTCATTGGCAAGCGGCGATAACGTGGCCGTTATTAAAAGTCGTATTTTTTTCAATTAAGCACGGGTTCCGAGGTTAGAGCCAAAACGCGCGTGAAAAAGTTTTGCTTTAAATACAAATAAAGCGTGCTACTGTATTATAAATTCATCAAAAAATTCCTTAAGAATCCTATGCCTACCTTAGACCCCAAATGCTTCGCTCTGCCTGAAATCGCACGGTAATCGTCCCTAAAAATAATTGATGCCAAAAGTAGAATTTTCTCGTACCCTTTACGCAGGAGATTCTGCATGAAAAAATCAAAATTTAGTGACAGTCAAATTATGTCGATCATCAAGCAAAGTGAAGCAGGCGTACCTGTTCCAGAACTTTGTCGTGAACATGGCATGAGTTCAGCAACGTTTTATAAATGGCGTGCAAAATATGGTGGCCTGGACTTGCCGATGATGACCCGACTAAAAGAGCTCGAGTCTGAAAATGCTCGTTTGAAGAAGATGTACGCTGAAGAGCGCCTAAAATCTGAGATTCTTCGCGAGGTGCTTGAAAAAAAGTAGTTAAGCCATCCAGTCGAAAGCAGCTTGCACAGAAAGCCGTGCAGGAAAAATTTATCTCCGTACGGATGGCCTGTTGTTTATTTAGCATCAGTGAAACTTGCTATCGTTACCAATTGAAGCTGAATGATGAAAATGCTCATATTGCAAACTGGTTGTTGCATTTGACTGAAAATAATCGCAATTGGGGTTTTGGCCTTTGTTTTTTATATTTGCGTAACGTTAAAGGTTACAAATGGAACCATAAGCGTGTTTATCGTATTTATAGAGAGCTCGAGCTGAATTTAAGAATCAAACCCAAAAAGCGGTTAATTAGGGAAAAGCCAGAGGCGCTAACGGTTCCTCAAGCAATAAACGAATGCTGGTCAATGGATTTTATGCATGATCAGTTACAAAACGGGCGTAGTTATCGTTTATTTAACGTGATTGATGACTTCAATCGAGAAGGCCTTACCATTGAAGCTGACTTCTCTTTGCCTGCTGAGCGTGTGATTAGGGCGCTTGATCAGGTTATTGAGTGGCGTGGTAAGCCTTTTCAGATACGTTGTGATAATGGACCTGAATATATCAGTCACTTGCTTACACAATGGGCTGAAAAACACAAAATAACGCTATTGTTTATTCAGCCAGGCAACCCACAACAAAATGCCTATGTTGAGCGTTATAACAGAACCGTACGATATGATTGGTTAAACCAGTATTTATTTAGTACGATCGAGGAAGTTCAGAATATGGCCACAAAATGGTTGTGGTCTTATAACAACGAACGGCCTAACATGGCGATTGGAGGTATACCGCCCAGACAAAAACTGAAATTAGTAGCTTAGTTTCTACTTTTAGCGTCAGTTAAAAATGGGGGGATTACCGCACCCGTTATGGATACGCAGTTAAACCTTAAGAAAATGGCGGAACTATTAAAAAAAATGTCCGAGGCAAACACGCTTACAAGTATTGGCGATATTGAGCAACGGTTGTCGGCGTTTTTAGATGAATCAGGCAACTACAGCGCGCGTGCGAGCTTAAGGCGGTCTTTTTTGGTTTTGCAACATTATTTATTTTCAGAGCATTCCTCGCCTGGCCATCAAAAAATTATCGCGTATAAAATTCTTGAGGGCCTTGATACCTGTATTGCGGGATTTCATAACCGTATTGCGGCCATTGAGTTAGGCTTAATTCGCCCGTCAACAATCTCTGATTTTTTATTTATTTTACGCATGAATATTGTGGGGCAGATGACCTACAAAGAACCCGATGTGCATCTTCATAACGCCTATTATAGCGAGGCCGCAAAGCAGGGGTTCGGCGTGCGGCCGTTAAATAGTGAGGACCGGGATTGCGCCTACTTAACCCACTCTGAGATAGACAATATCTGCAAGGAGTTTGCGCACCACTATACGCCGATAACTATTATCAGTTACTTGTTCACCGCCATTAAGAGTGAGTTAAGCCTTTATTACGATTATGTAGGCTGCAACCACGATGAGGTTGGCTATCAAGAATGCGACTATTCGCGTTTTGAATCGTTTTTAAATACGGTTATTGGTAAGCCAATAGGGTTTAACCGGTTGTTTATAGGAAATTTGGACCCCGAAAATGAAACACCCTGTGTTCGTGATATCAATTGGGTGCACGTTCGAAAAGCGCTCATTACATGTCTTGATGCTGAGCGGTATGTGCATTTTGATACGCAGGAGCTGCTGTTTTTTAAACACCTGGAGCAGCTTCCGTCGGAGGCATTTTTTGCTAAAAATATTCTGTTGATGCGCCGCCTTAATCTGATAGCCAGTCCTGAACTATTTAGTCATTTACCCGCCGATTCTTTTTCTCAGGTACGAAAACTGTTGTTCGCTCAGTCACCGCCGGTAACAGCTGCAAACTATATTTCCGAGCAATCACGGCGCGCACCTTGGCTTGCTATGGAGCGCGCTGAGGAAAAAATGAAAACAATCAGTTTTTTTTGGCATCCCTTTTTAAATAAAAAAAACAATCAGCGTACTTTTGTTGAAATGAGCAGAGCCATTCCCCTGGCGGTTTTAGAGGAGCTTTTAACCCACGCCACCCATCAGAACCCCGATTTTCTCCAATTGTTGCTAACGCAATCCAACTTGCCATTTATTGCAGCAGAAAGGCACCCGCTTATTTTGGAAAGGTTGGTAAAAAATGAGCCGTCGGCTTATGAGACCAATCTATTGCTACTGTTGCGTCGAAATAAAAATGACGCGACGCTCCTGATTTATGCAGCAAAATACGAGCCCAAAAACTTCGCTTACTTGTTAACGATTCTTAAAAATTTTTCGATTCCCATCATTATGCGCTTGCTATCGCATCAATCGGTACAGGGTTCGGCTCTTATCTCTATTATTCAAAACCAGCCGCAAACGCTTGCGCTATTACTAGCCTTTATTGAGACACTCCCGATGCGAGAGCAAATAAAATTGATGGGTCAAACCTGTAGCGCTCACAAAACCGCGTTAATGCATGCCGCTCAAGCTTCATCGGAAGCACTTAAGCAGGTCTTGGATAGGGTTGCGACTTTTGATAAATCCCACCAGTTAGAGTTGCTTTGGCAAAAAGATGCGGGGGGTGCGAACGTGCTGATGATGGTTTTCGATAAGCCGTTTGCGTTTTTAATGCTTGTACAGGCTACGACTAAAATATGCAGCCGGCACGAATTAATAGATTATTTATGCCAGCAAAACAAAGCAGGCCAGTCCATTCTTATGCTCGTTCTGCAAAAACCACAGCTAACGTTTAACTATCTGTTTGACGTTATGAAACCCATGACCGGTTTGGAAAAAATGAAGCTGCTTACCCAAAAAAATGCAGCAGGAGACACCCCCTTGATGCTTGCCACGCAGCACTCACCCGAAGCGGTGGAGCGACTGCTTGGGTTTGCATCTGCTGATAAAAGGCTGGACTTAATAGGGTTGAAAAATGCAAAAGGCACAACGGCTTTTCTCAACGCAACAGCAACACCCTCCGTCGCCCTCCTTCTTTTTTTAAGGATAATAATGGCCGAGCCTGCAGAAAAAACAAGGCCTTTATTCGACCCCAACAAACAGGGGGATTTCGCTTTTTTTAATATGACCCAGCACGCACGCAATGATTTGCCGGCGTTTCTTTCCGTACTGCAACGCTTATCGCCGGTGGAAAACGCCGAGCTGTTGTCCCAACCCAATGCGCGAGGAAATACACCCTTGATGATGCTAATGATGCCGTTAAATTCTGTTGAGGCGATTCACAATTATCTTATTCGAACCTTAAGCACGCTGACAACGCTTCAGCAGTATAAGCTGCTGGTGCAGCGCAATAATAATAACGAAACAGTGATGCTAGTTGCCGCGCGCTATCAACCCGCCTTGCTGTTTTTACTGCTGCATTATGTGCAAAAATTTTCTGTAGGCGGCCAACGGATGGTGCTCAATGGGTACCCGCACCGAAGCGCAAATGTATTGTTAATCGCCAATTACTACCATCCTGAAAAAATTGGACTGTTGCTAAATGCAGCAAGCGCTCTTGCACCCGAGAGTCAGAAATTGCTGGTACAAAGGGCTAAAGATGGTAGTTCCGTATTAACGAGTCTCGCCCACTATTTACCTGAAAAAATTACAGCTTTTCTGAGTAAATTTTCTCCACAAGAACGGACGAGGCTAATATTTCACAAAGATCAAGCGGGCAATACGCCTTTTAGCTACGCCGCACGTTATCAGCCGACTGCGGTTGAGCATTTGCTCGCAAGCCTCGGCGGGCTTTCAGAGCAGGGGCTGAGCGAACTGCTGTCCGCACGCAATAATGCCGACTGGACGGCGTTTGAGTACGCCGCGCGCTACCAACCAGAAGGCTTTATTTTTTTACAATCCAGCGTGGCGCACCTATGCAGCGATAGAGCGCTCTCAACGCGGCTGGATGCGCAACTTTCGGCCATGATCAAGCAGGCGTTTGCATTAGCTACGCACTATCATCCGGGGTTGCTGGATGCGTTATTAAACAGTCGCTTGCTTGCTGAAAAAGTCAAAAGAAAGCTGCTCGTGGAGGATTATAATGATCACTCTATTTTTATGATTGCCGCCCAGTTTCAGGCTCTGTCGCTTGAGGTTTTGGTGAAAAAAGCCGTTGAATTTTCCTTGGATGTTGAGCACTTATTAGCGCGGCAGACCCTAGACAAAGGGGAAACCGTGTTGATGCTTGCCGCGCGCAATACGTCGTTAGACTTTATGCGCACGGGCGAACTCTCTGAGGCAGTACAACGAAAGTTACTCCTGCAACAAGATTATACTAACGCGACCGTTTTGATGCATGCGCTGAGTCGACTCGAAAATACGAAGGCGGTCTTTGGGCTTATTGAAAAACTTGCATGCGACGCATGTAAATGGATTGGCTCACAAAGAAAAGACGGCTGGAGTGCCTTAATGCTCGCCGCCGAAACGGAAGCTCAAACGTTCCATTTTTTGTTAGCGTATATTGATAAATACGAGGTAAAAACTCAAAGAAAGTTATTAAGTGTACGCAGTAACACCGAAGGCGGGGATACGCTTTTTTCAATTGTTGCAAAAAATAAAAGCGAGGTTTCTGAGGTGTGGGAGGCCGCAATTGAGCGCCTTTCTTTTGTGGATAAATACGCGCTTTACAACCAAATTAGCGGGGATTGCAGGATGAGGGCGGCAGACGAAATACCCCCTTATTTAAATTTTCCAACGCTATTGATTGAGGGTATTAATCAGTTCGATACACACGACCCCGTGGGAAAAATCCTTAAAACCTGCTTGTGCAGTATGCTAGCCGGTGAACCATTGAAGATATGCCGTGTGCTGGACGCCTACCGTCACTTGCAGCAAACCGCGGCCGTCAACAATTTTCAACAGCATTTTCTGCACGCCTTACACGAGGATAATAGTGTGTTTTGCCAGGCCTTTACTCAAAAATTCAAGGGCACAGCGGAGTTGTTTTTTGCACAGCCCGACTGGATTGCCGCGCTTAAAAAAGCCGCCCAACAGTGGGGTCTTCCTGCGCAAATTTTAGAGCGAACTCCCAGCATTGCCGCACGCAACACGGGGTCTCATTAGGGGCTACGGCTAAAAACGAACGCTGTTGTTGAAAAAGCGGTAAAGACCTGTACAGGTTCTCAAAAAAACTCTAAGCTTGAGCGTTTTTTTAAAACACTAGCATTCTTTAAAAACGTATTCTTAAATGGAGTTTTCATGTTTAGCAAACGCAATTACCGTCTAGTTTTATGTTGCTCAGCCTTGTCTGTTATCAGTCTTTTTGCACGCGCGGGTTTACCAAAAGACAACGATGCCGCCACTATTTACACCGGCACACAGCTCTCAGCGGGGGCTGTTTTTCTAAGACCCGGCGGCAGCAACGATTACGCGGTACTCGTGAATCCATTCAATGCAAATGTGGCGGCACCCATTCTCTCACCCAGCTGGCAACCCGAAGGGATTAGCGCCGATTTTTCACCCGGGTTTACCGTTAACTTGACTCATGTTTTCGCAGGAACCAATACGGATTGGAGCCTTAATTGGACGCATCTTAAAACCTCCGATAGCGCCAGTTTTCCGGTGAACAGGAATCCACCACCGGCGCAACAGATGACCGGACCGTTCTGGAACATTGGACCGGACGCAGGCACCACCAGCGCGGCGTCCGGTCGGGTACGCTACGACTACGATGTATTTAACGCCGAAGTAGGGCAGCGGATAAGCCTTAAAAAATTTCAGGGACGGGTTTTTGCCGGCTTAAGTGGTCTGTGGGTTGAGCAAGAGATGGCAGCTAATTTTTCCGGTACCGATCCCATCCTTGGCGTATATACCTTCGGTATAACTACGCAATCGACCTACCATGCCGGAGGCGTTCGGGTGGGACTGGAAGGAAACTATCCTGCTTTTCTGGGAGTTCAATTGGTAGGGAGCGTTGCTGGGGGGCTTTATTTAGGGTCGCAGCAACCGAACACTACGACGGTTGGAACCGGGCGAATATTGAGTAATGCGGGAATTGCCACGAACCATCAATCAATTAATCACCACAGTTATCTACAAGCCATTCCCGCGGTGGACACGAAGCTTGGATTGAGCTATAGCCGTCGCTACTCGGCTGAAAGCGTGCTTACCATTGAGGCAGGCTATAGAGCGTCGGTATACAGCGATGTCATTCAAAATTATGTGCCCTCTACCTATGTTCCCGGTTCATTAGGAATTGTTTCCGGCTCCGTTTTTTTACAAAGTTTGATAAAAACAACCGACAATCTATCCTTAGACGGCCCCTATGTAACGGCTGCAATCACGTTCTAAAACGGTCGGGTTTTGCCCCGCCGTTTGTTTTTTACAAGCGCGGGGGCGGGTTTTACAACGGGTGCGTGGGCGTCATTGTTTCGCAGCATACGGCTTAAAACTGGGGGTTCAAGGGCAGGGCTTGATTGGCAATACATTTTTTGTAACAGTGGCAGGAAATAAGGTGATCGTTTACCATGCCTGTTGCTTGCATAAACGCGTAACAAATAGTACTGCCGACAAATTTGAATCCTCTTTTTTTTAAATCGCGAGCCATAGCTTCTGAGGCACAGGTTTGTGTTGGTACCTGTTCTTGGGTGGTCCATTGATTTTGTACCGGCTTTCCATCGACAAAGCTCCAAATATAGCGTGCAAAACTTGCGTATTCTTGTTGAACCTTTAAATACGCCTGGGCGTTTGTGACAACCGATTGAATTTTTAAGGCGTTGCGGATGATTCCCGGGTTGTTGCTTAGTTGTTCAATTTTAGCGCGGTCATAATTGGCAATAACGGCGGCCTCAAAATTATCAAAACTCGCCCGGTAGTTGGCTCTTTTTTTTAAAACAGTTAGCCAGCTCAAGCCGGCCTGCATGCCTTCAAGAATTAAAAGCTCAAACAGTAAGCGTTCATCATAGACGGGCACCCCCCACTCTAAATCGTGGTAATCGAGATACAGCGGGGTTTCAGTAACCCACGCACAACGTTTAATTTTCATTGTTATCCGCATCTCTTTAGGGGCAACAGGCGTGCCGTGGTTAAAGACTACAAGAATAAGGCCTTCCGTCTGGTTTTTTTTCAGGCCGGCTGCTAGCAAAAATACTCGTATCAGCAACCGTTACCTTAGGCGCTGTGCGCGTTAATGGAAGCTCAGGAGGGGGTAGAAAGGACATAAGACTTATACAAACGCTATCGAATTTTTTTAAAGGTTCTAAATCCTCATCATAATCAGAACGTTTTTCGATTAATGTCTCCAATGGTTGCTTAATATCGGGGATTGCAGACGGCAAGTTGAATTTGTAAATTAACTCTTTAAGAATACAAGCCGCTTGCGATAGTTTATCCGGTTCGAGCGGTGTATCGAGGTCTTCAAGAAATGCTGTCCAGCAACCAATCTGCTCCAAAATAATATTCTGCAAGCGCGTCGTCCAACTGCGCACGACCTCTGGAGTAGTAAGTTCGCCTAAGCCATCAATAATTTGTGTAAAACTAACAAGCTGCTTATCAGTTAAGCATTCTCCCTGGTTTATCACCTCAATAATCGTATTTAGTTGTTCAATCCGCTCATTCTCTTGTATTTTTTTCTCAAAAAGTTGCCCAACAGACCCAATATCGTCGTATAAACTGCGATGTAGAATACCGTCTTGAAACAACCCCTGAAGCGCGGTATCAATGTGCATAGTTAATTCGAATGCCTCATCAGTATTAGGGGCAAAAGGGAAGGGCGTGCGCAGCAATTTTTGTAGGTAGGCAATTTGTCGCTTAACAATTTCTCGATGCTGCTCTTTGCAAAACTGTTGGGTGCGCGTAATAAATTGCTGGGACTTTTTAAACAATCGTTTTGGAATAGGATAGTTGCTAATTTCGCCAATTAGTTTACGCCATTGCGCATTAGCGGTTTGCATATTCTTCCAGTCTTCCGCTTGGTTAAAACTCCAAGAGGGCGTTGGGGTCGTCGTGGCCAGGTGAATAAGTTGGTAAAGTGCGTCTTGATGGCGGGAAAAAAAAGTGTGTCGAAACTGAAGGTGTTTGTTTAAAAACGAAAAAAATCCGAGCTTCGCTGGGATCAAATCTTGCAATGCTTCGGGAACGATTTGATAGCCTGAGCTTTGATGCACAACAGTCAACGGCTTGTCATTGAGCGAACGTAAATAAGGGCGAATCTGCGCGCGCTTCGAGCCTTGCAACAGCACAACGAGCGCTTTTGCCCAGGGGAACTTTTCTGTACTTGGACAAGCGGGTCCTGAGTCCATTTTAAGAGACAGGTGCTTAAGACTTTCTTCAAGCCAATCCCGCTGTGCGGGATTAACGCGCTTACCATGGATTATACATTGCTCAAAACGAACGAGCAGAGCCGTCTCAGCGCGTTTCTTTTCCTTATCTAAAGTTTTTATAACCCTTTGTAAATAGTCGGCGTACTCGCGGTAATATTGGGTGTCATTTTGATGCTCTGTAAAATTTGCTACGGCTTTTTGTAAGGAGTTTATGGTTTTGTACTGCTGTTCAATATCCAGCAATAAGTCAAACAAAAATCGGGTTTTGAAATGGGCGAAACGGCCGCACTCAGCCCACTGTTGCTCAATAGTAGTGACTTGCTCGAGTTGCTCTTTGGACACCTTTTCTGTAAGGTTTTTCCAGAAATCCGAAGCGTGCAAGCTGTTGCAATACTCAACATAGTTTTGAACGGACTGGCGAGAGCCCTGGTGGCCACCTGTTTGACCAATCGTCTCCAATCGCTTGGTAAACGCATCGTAACGCGCTTGCAGTTTATAGATTTTTTTGGAGACGGTGAGCGGCTTCTTAAAGTCGGTTAAAGATTTTTTTTTATCAACAACAGTAGTAAACGACGCCATAATTTTTCCTTACGTGCTTATGGATTTGCGCTTGTAGGTAATTATAAGATACCGTGTGGATACGTGTGCAATAATGGTTTTATATTATACATTAATGGGTGAAAGTAGCAAAAAGGCTCCGGCAAGGCCCGTTTGTTGTGGATAGCCTGCCCTTTGTTCGCCCGTATTGAGGTATCATGCCGGTTCTTTTAGCGTGTTTGAGCGCGCATTTATGGGTCGTGGAAAAGAGAAGATGACTGATTTAAAAGTAGATAATTTAGCGATTACCGTGGTTAAAAAAAGTGTAAAAAATCTTCGCTTAAGCGTTTGTTCCTCCGACGGGCGTATTAAAATATCGGCTCCCTTGAGTATGTCCTTATCTGCAATAAAGTCTTTTGTTATTGCTAAATTGGCGTGGATAGAAAAACAACAATGTAAATTCCGAGCGCAGCGGAGTCCTGCGTGCAAGCAGTTTGCTACGGGAGAGAGTCATTTTTTTAACGGCAAAACCTACGTGCTGCAGCTAGAAGCCTCCTTGGCGCGCCCTCAAGTTTCCTGCAATGAAACCCATATTATTATGCAAATTAATCCAGCAGCGGATTGCGCAACAAAAATTGGGGTTCTGAATAATTGGTACACTCAGCAACTGAACGCAACGCTTGCGCTAGCAATCCCTGTGTGGGAAAAACGCATGGGAGTTTGTGTTGCAAAATACAGCGTTCGCAAAATGAAGACCAAATGGGGCAGCTGCACGCCTGCATTAGGCACAATACGGTTTAATTTAGAATTAGCAAAAAAATCGAGGGACTTGGTCGAGTATGTGGTGGTGCACGAGTTAGCGCACCTCTTAGAGCCCTCCCACAACCATCGATTTAAAGCCATCATGGATAACTTTGTCCCGGATTGGCGGTCTCGTAAACAAGAGCTTAACCGCCTTGCTCTTGGCGAGTAAGCGGGCGTCTTTAATTAGGGTGCAGGCGCCCGAACAGTAGCGCAGGTGTTCGAAGTACGCTTAGTGGTCGATGAAAAAAATTCTTCCCTGCACGCTAGGCGTGGCCTGAACTCCTCTTGACCTATCTTATCCCTATATATTTCATTGGCCATTTGCAAATACGATCGAACAGCGTAGTTATTGCCCATATCGGATTTTATTAGTATTTTGGTCGTGCTTTAGAAGTTAAAAGCTGGATCCTATTTGGTCCCTAAACCTTTCCTAACGGGCTGCAGGGAGCAATGAAACTAACGATGTTGTCAGCGTAACTAAACGAACCGAAGTGTATTTATTTTTAGCTTCGTTAGGTTACAACAAATGCGCATTTCGGATACAATTGAAGGCTTTTCTTCATTGCGGTGCGATTTTTCAGTGATGTAATTGTTGCTTCCCTCGCAAATCTAGTGCTGAGTATGAAGTCTATAAGCCCGCATTTTACCAATTCTTTAATGCGTAACTAAAGGAAATATTTATGGCATTTAAAATTATAACAGATGAGTCTCTTTTTCCGCGCTCTGAGTATTACAGCCGATATGAAGGAACCACGGCGTTTAACATGGATAATCCTAGCTATATAGGTACTTATCACCGAAGTGAAGGGACACGTCATTTTAAAAAGGTGGGTGGTCGAAAAAACGCAGCTTTTTTAAGCCCTTGCGCGACAAAGCCCAAAAAAACAAATTCCTTCAGTGCGCATACGGGCGGAGTTTGCTCACCTTTTACTAACCCGAGTTATAAAAAAGTCATTACCTTAAGGGAAAAAACCTCCAACAACCGCATAAATGTTCGAGATGAACTTTTAGAGTATAAGCGTAAAATTGCACTTACTGTTGTTAGTGTTTTTAAAAATAAAAGAGCAAGCAACACTCAAAAAAATAAAAAAACTAATTCGGTACGACCTATTGTGTTTGAAGAAAATGGGTACCCGTGCGTTTTAGTTCAATTGCCGGCATTGAATCCGCTTGAAATGCCAAGCAGCAGCGCAAAATATTGGAATAAGCATCCCAAACCATTTCAAAATTTACTTTTAGCAAGCTTCGTTGCGCTTTTAAATTATAAGGCGCAGCAAAGTAATATTCCTATTGAAATAGTTCTGCGCTCCAGTTTTGGTCATAATTTACCTAGTGTTTGCGAAACCAATAATACTTTTCGTATTAACGTAGGAGTTGTTCCGGAGGCTTATGCTGAATTAATGGCAGAGGCATTAAATGAGCTTGATGCTGCCATCACTACAATTATGTCAAACCCTGTGCGCTTAACAAATTTCAGCCCAAAATTCTTAAATGATGTCCATTGGTATAACGTTCATAAATTAAAGCACGCGATAGATAATAATGAAATCTATAAAACATTGCGTAATAATGGCAGTTATCAGAATGCTGAAAATAGTCCTGACGCTTACAATAAGCTGCATACAAGTTTTCAAATAATAAATACAAATCATGGGGTTAAAGGGAGGAGTCGTTTTTTTCCTGTAGAACTTGATGGTAAAAATATTTGGGAAATGCTTCAGAAAAGGGGCGATAGTATGGGTAAATCTATATTGTCCGAATGTTTTCGTAAAAATCAAACAGTTGACTGGTTTGTAAATTCAATTATGGATTTTTTAATGAAAAAAAACCCGCTCAATGTTGCGATAGAGTGTGCTCTTGAGCAGCTGGTTGGATGCTTAACGTATAGTGATAAAGCAAGCATGGACTATGAAAGGATTCAACAGGATTTAAAGGCGCCAAAACGCAAATTTAACAATACATCATTTCAGTCCTTTTACGATACCGATGCTTCATTTAACCGTATAACAACAATTCTTTTTTCAGCTTTTAGAGTAAAGCAAAAGCCTTCTTCAGCCATCTATCAAGCGATTGAACACGCAGGAGTAGCTTTTTATACAAATTACAAAGGGAGTGATACGGTTCTGGATGAAGCCGATTATGGGAGCGACTCGGAATTTTCTGATGATTTTAGTTCTGAGGAAAATAGTTTAGAAAAAGATGAGTTGTCGAACGAAAGCTCAGACGAGCTTGACCCCCAAAAAGAAGAGCATTTAGTTGTCTGTAAAAAAAAGCATTTTTCCCATAAAAAGTTACGTGTTTGCTCAGGAATGAAAGCAATTTTACTGTCGCAGTTCACTGCTCTTTCCTATCTAAAATCAAACAAAATTCTTTCGTTTGAAGTAGATGTTCAGCAAATGTATTACGAGGTTGAAGCGGCTTTAGCAATGGTAAATATAAAGGATATTCAAAAAAATAAAATAAGAGCCATTGAGGGAATAATTTTGCATTACGATTTAAATTTTTGTAACGCGGAAAATATTAATGACACCATGACTTTAGATGAAAAACTTACGGCTTTAAATCCCAGAATTGTTATTTTGGATGTTACAAGCGCCACCCAATCCGAGTTAAAAGTTGCTGCAAAAACTTGTTTTGCTCAAAATAAGGTAGAGGTTGTATTGTTGGTGCATAGTGGTTTAAAAAACAGCCAAGGAGGCATGGATTTTAATCCTTATGGGGAGCTAAGGATAATGGCGCGTAATAGTAAACTACGCGATAAACTTATGGGAATGGCAATAAGTGGGTTATCGGAAAAAGATAAATTGCCGCCTGAGGTGCATGAGCAAGTACGAGCGTCTAAACGTCGAGGATTGGAGATAAGTCTCTATGGTTTTTTTAAAACGCAATACCGCCGTTTTCAGCCAAAACAACCCATTATTCAACGTACTTTATAGTGGGAGGTAGTATTAAAAGTGTGGCTATTAAAATTGACGGTATTTTTCCCGGTGCTGCAGTTTTTGTTAAAGGACAGAATAGGTAGAGCTTATTCATTGAAACGGCCTTAGCTTGTTGGGCGTAAGCGCGTTGTTAATCGGCTCAACAAAGGCAATCGGTTATTGTATTTTTTTGCAAGCCTCTATAGTATTAGCCCGCGGTTTACATACTCTTTTAGGTGATTCAATTGTCAATAAAAACAAGAAGTTTAGCACAGACTGACATGAAACTATCGGAAATTGGATTTGGTGTTGCCTCCTTTTTAGCAAATCCAAATTTTTCAGATAGCGAGGCAATTGCCTTGATTAAATGCGCTATAGAAAATGGAATTACCTATTTTGACACCGGCTCAAGTTATGGTGGACCTCGGGGCGGAATTGCAGAGTCGCGCCTTGGCATGGCGATGCAGGGCACTCCCCGCTCGCAGTTGGTAATTTCAACTAAAGCCGGAACCTTATACGATGAGAGCAATAAGCATTATAAGGACTTTAGCGCAGCAGCCGTTGAAAAAAGTATTTACGGCAGCCTTGAGCGGCTTAAAACCGACTATATAGATATTTTGTACCTGCATGGCCCGCAATTTAGCCAAATAAGCTCGCCCTTAATTGCCCTGCTGGAACGTATGCGACAAGACGGAGTTGTGCGTGCTTGCGGAATTAACACCATGGACAACAGCGTGGTAGAGCCTTTCTTGGATGCGCAATACGCTGTATTTGAGGTTTTTTTAATAACGTTTAATATTTTTACTCCAGAAACGGCGGCTTTAATTGAAAGAATCAAGGCGTGCGGAAGAAGCGTTGTTGCCGGCACCGCGATAGGCCGGGCCTTATACTCTACAGAACGGCTGCGATTGTATAAGCTTTCCAATATATGGTATTTGCTGCGGGCTTTAGCCAATAGCCGTGAGGCGCTTTATAAAAGCATTAAACTCAAACGCATTCGCAATATCCCAGGGTTGTCCCCAGTACAAGCGGCTTTGTGTTACGCCTTATCCAATAAAAATATCGCATCAGCGGTCTTTAATACCACCAATCGCGATCATCTACTGGAAAACATACAAGCAAGTACGATGGATGTTGATTTAAAAAAACTGGTAGAAGTTATTAGTTAAGCGTTCGTTTTGGGGGGTAGTTGTCGTTGAACGGGCGGCCGCCAAACGTCGCGCTTTCGCGATTATTTCGATAGTGTGTGCGTTTTATTTGCAGACCGCGTGTCTTTTTGCCGGCTGTCTTTGCTGTTTAGCCATCGGCAGCGGTGTCGCTTGGTTTTAGCCGGGGACGCGCTTTACAGACCGCCGCAACCGCCATTTGCTGACGCAGTGCGCCACCTGTAGCCAAAGAAGGGTGTAGCCTACGGCGTAGAAAAGCGAGGCGTTGTAGGCGTTCAAATAGCCAAAAAATAAATCGGTGCTATACAAACGCAGATTAACAAGCGCTCCTTGCGCATTTTGGAGCGTAATAAGGGCTTGAATTTTCAAAAAAATAATATGAAGCATGTAAACAAGCATGGAATTTTTACCCAAAAGTATAAAGGGCTGGCACCAAAAAGTCGTGCGTTTCATTTCAATGAGGCTGAAGCAAAGAGCGAACGCTAGAAAGCTCAGTCCCCCGGTCCATAAAACATAGGAGCTGGACCAAAGGGATTTGTTAATTGGTAAATAAGCGCTCCAAAAAAAGCCAGTAGCCGCTATTAAAAATCCTGCGCTAATCATCCAATGAAGCTGTTGTCGTTGGGTGCGTGCAGACACCAAGACATGGCCAAGAACATTGCCTAGGAGAGCGGACGCAACTGCCGGAAAAGTACTTAATAGGCCTTCGGGGTCAAAGGTCGCCGTGTATAAATGCTGTGGGGTGAGCAGCCATCTATCCAAGGAGCCTACGGGGTTGTGGTTGATGGACAAGAGATAAATGGGCGAGTACGCACCCATAAGCCACCAATATCCGCCAAGAAGCGCACCAATAATAAAGACTTGGCTTTTTACGGATGTTGTTAAATACAAAACACTGGAGAAGCAATAGCAAATAGCAATACGTTGCAGCACCCCTAAAATTCGCAGATGGGACAAATCAAAATGATTGGGAAAAATATTGAGCGCCAAACCTAAGAAAAAAAGATAAAGACTGCGCCGGGCAATTGCGCTAAATAATTGTTTATTGGACGCGCCTTTGTGCTTTACATTGTGCAATGCTAGAACCGAAGACACGCCGGCGATGATAATAAAAAAAGGAAAAACCATATCCGCTAAGGTACAACCGTTCCAAACCGAGTGCTCCAGCTCGCTGTATGCAAAATGATTGCCTGGACTATTCACAACAATCATCACCGCAATAGTTATTCCTCGAAAAACATCTAAGGAATGCAATCGGCGGGTAGCGTATTTCATGGTCATTACATCCCTCAACAGACAGTACGTGCAATTGGATAATTATCTTAAAATTTCAACAGACGTACAGATGGCTAAGCAAATACGAACGCTAAAAAATTATTCTGACAAGCGCTTCGTTCTTAATCTGAGGGCCATTGTAACACGAAGCGGTCATCTTAGTTCAAAAGATTTCTTTTTGGACCTATTTTAAGCACTTGAAGACTGGTTTTAAAGCAGCAAGCCGGTTGTTGCCCTTGGCAAAAATAACGAGCAGCTACAATCGCGCGGCAAAGGGTTCAACTTGGAGGCGTGGCTTGACTTGATGCAATTTACATCAGGCTGTAAATAATTCTAACAGTCCTGGAACCGCTGAGGGCGTTGTTGTCTCAAATCTCAAGAAATGCTCGCATTGCCACCGTTGTGTTTTTTGTGCTTGTTTACTGAGAGTTTCAACCCACGGCGGGTATATACGAATTCCGCGCTTGCCCTCTTGTGTGGGGGAGGAAATAACACCGTGCTGCTGCGCAATCGCTTTAGGAAAAATGAACTGCCCAAAGCCCTGCGAGTCGCGCGCACTAAGTATCAAAAAGTCAAAGTTATCTGCAACATGATGCGGTTTGGTTACGCTGTTTTCTCTTTTCCAAACCGTTACAAATAAACCCGGTTTGGTAGGTGTTGTTTTTCCCACGCGGTATACAATGCGTTTCCCCCCAAGCGTACAGGTTAAAGCTCCGTATTCACCGCTTTCAAGTTCCGGTTGTACAGACGCCGGCAATAGTCCACTCGGTAGGTAGGCTGTTTGAGTCGCCAACCTAAAGTCCGGATGGCTTAATTCTGGAGCTCGAGTCATCGTAGTCGCTCTTGTAAAAACTGCGACAACAATACAGCACGCTCCGAAATAATCCATATTTTTTTTCGGTTGCGCTGATTTTCTCAGTAAATTAGAAAGATAAAATCTTAGTTTTGGCCCACATACTGCTCAAAAATATCGTGTACGCACTGATTGTAGTCTTCGCTATTTCCCAGAACGCACAACAGCTTTGCGGCGGCGGCAATATAAAGTGTATGCCCAATCTTGGTTGGGTGATTTATCCCATTTCCCCTTAAAGAATTGGGGTTTTTTTCATACTCGTCGACAAAACCAAGCAACGCGTCTTCGCTGTGGCGGGTTTTTTTTAGTAATAAAACATCATGGGTTTGCACCACACTGTAGTTATGAATACGGCCTTCTGCGTGCTGAAATTTTGCGACCACAGACCCTGGGGAAAAGCGGTAGTTGTCGCGTCTGTCTATAATTTTAACGCCGTTTAAAAATACTTGGTGCCGTGACCCTTGAGCAATAACTTCAAGGGTAGTGGGTTTTCCATCGTGAAGTTTAGTTTTTATTTTTATTGCCGCGAGGGGGGAATGATTGTAGCTAAGCGTCACGCAGTCTCCTTTTGTAACGGCGACGAAATACGCTTTTTCAGTTTTAAAGGGGGACACTCGGTAGCCAATACCAAACTTTCCGCGAGCGTAATTGTTCAGCGTGAAGGTTGCTTTAGCACGAATGTCGGTTGCGGAAATAGGTTTCCTGAGCACTTTTGAACCCATAAAGGAGGCGCTTTTGTTAGGGGGCAATAAGTCCCTGCCGTACGTTTGAAACAATCCTAAAAAATGAGGCATGAAGCGTGCCGCAGTTGAGGGGGGCGCATCAACCATAGCCGGTTGCGAGGCCGCGATGTCAACGCCGTCGCGGTGCATTAAAAAGTGGCGATTGGCGTCTATTAACGCAACTTGAAGCTCTTCTGCAAGCGCACGGTACACATTGGCCGAGGTTTGAATATACGGTTGATAGGCCTTAAATTGAGGCAGTTTCCGGCTGGGAAGAATTGTGGACACAAGTACTATGGAGGGTGTTTTGGTGAAAGAGTAAAAATCAGCCATCACCTTTTGGGTGAGCGACGTAATTTGTTTTGTTGAACCATTCACGTCGTTCATCCCGAACGCTAAAAAAATCAAATCCGGCGATTCGTCGCGAACATGATTCATCCAATTTTTTCCTACAACACTGCCTTTTGGCCAATGAACTTTGTCGGCATTGGGCGTGTAAAAGAAACCTGAGCGCGGGTGTATATAGGTTGTCGCACCAACGTAGTACTTGTCGGCAAGGCTCCCAATCCCTATCCCCGGAACGCTCAGGTTTACAAAGGTGAAGCGAGCATGAGGGTGCATCTCACGCAGAATTTTTGCCAATAAGCCGGGCCATGAATTGCGATAATTAATTTGCGACGTGCCTTCCGTGATACTGTCACCAACAAAAACAACTTTGACTGCACCCCGCGATAACGCCGTTTGATAGGGTTTTAAGTTCGCATCAATGGGGGCGAAGGTCTCGGTTTTGTTAAAGAAAAACAAAACACTAGCGGCTGTTAAAAAAAACACCAACAACCATCGCTTTCTAGGGGGAATCAAACCGTTGTGCTCCTGCTAAATCATCGGGTAACAGACGGTATGCAAGCATACGCGCGCGTGTCATTCTCTCGGCAGTCAAGCTGCTGTAAACACCCAGAACCTTAGGGGGTATAGGGAAGCAATAGTACTGCTGTAGCGACCCAGAATCCAGGATAGTTTTTAAATTTATACGAAGTGAGTACAGGTTGCAAAAGACGGTTTATTTTGTTGTTGATAGAGGTTTATATGGTATAAGGGTACTTTGAAAAGCGCTTTAATTTATTTTTACACAAAAACCGCCCGAGAAATGGGGTCGCTCGTTATTGAACCGAGTGCCGATAAGCAAAAAAATGAACCCTTAGAAGGTCGGTTCTTAATAGAGCCTTAATAATTACCTGTTGTAATGGCCGCATTTAGAAAATTACCTAAAGATTTAACATGATAGATTATATACAATTTGATGTTGAAGAGCCCGAAGGCAACCCGAGCTCCTTAATTAGCGTTGGGGTTATCAGGGCTATTTTAGCCGCTGAAAATAAGGGCCTTATGTTTAGCGCAATAACGAGCGCTCATGCGGCCGCGCGCGCGCATCAAGCGGAGACTTTGTCTGTAACAGCCGCCTACAACGACCATCAATCGTTTTTTTTATGTCCAAGCTACGACCAATTATTAGTGCCGACTGCGGCTGTAAGTATTGAACCGGTTGAGTGTTGCGCGCAAGGCACCGCGCTTCAGGCGGGTCGGATTGCAATAAATTCAGCAATTCCGGATGCGGTTGATGGTAACCTTAGGACAGCCAATACGCTACCACAGCCACAGCCATCTTTAGCAGAGCAGTGTTGGGCGCTCGTTGAAAAATTAAAGTTTCAAGGCATGACCCTAACTGTCGAGGGACACGTAATGTGCGTAGTAGAGAAAGATGGTAATTTTTATAGCTATTGTTCACGGACCGGTACCTTGTCAATGGCAACGGATATTCAGACGATGGTGAACACGCTTGTTGGTACAATTGGCAACAGCGCTGCGATCATCCCGGTGTATATATTTACACCATCACCGCAACCAACAGCAATGAGCCGCGCATCCTGCGGCACGACAAGTATGATGATTTTAGGCGGGTTTATTGCAGCTGTTGGCGTGGCGGCTGTGGCCTTAGCCTTGGCCGCCCTCGCCGTTATAACCTTAGGTGCGGCCGGTGTTGCGCTGTCCACAGTCGGTGCTGCGGGAATGCTTGTGGGGATTGGCTTGTTTGCAGGTGTATCAGGTAAGTCTTTCCTAACGGATGCGAGCAATGCGCCCAATGGAAGCCAACCGTAGGCTTTTGTGAGCAAGCCGGGTGTTTAGCGCGGATAGGATGGGTCGGCTGGGTTTTGTTAGGGGGTTGTTCATGCGCGCGTCTGCTGCTGCAGGTCCCGGATAACCATAGTTGCACCATAGTGATTCAAATGGTCGCCGTTGGAATAGTAAGGCAGGGTCGCATCGCGCGCGTGGCAGCGGTTTTTTTTGCAAAAAAGATGCTGCGGACTGTACACCTGCGCGCCAGGAAAATTGGCCAGAACTTGCTCAATTACCTTTTGATAATCAAGCATCCGGGTTTGGTATTGTTGATAGTTTAAATCGCAGGTTTGATTGATAGCGTTTCCATGCAACCGCCAGGGTCTGGTAACAAAACAGCTGTGTATGTTGAAATCTAAATCGGGTATATCGTTTAAAAAAATAACTTTCTTATGTGTTTGAGTAATTGTTGCAATAAAACGCTTGCCATTGGTTATGAAACTTTGGGTTCGGTCTTTACTTAGTGCTTGCGCGATGCGCCAATGATGCCCGGTTTTACTAAATCCGCCGCTCATCAAATAACTCCAATACCCGGATAAATACACCTTTTTAACCGAGGTATTGGTCTTTAAAAAAGCGAGAATGGCCTCGTATTTCTCTCGGCATTCCCCTTTTAAAAAATAGTCGCTTGAAAAGGGTAAGCACGAGGTTTGCACCACCATCAAAACGGATTGGGTAGGAAATAATTCCCATACGGCGTTTTTAAAATGCAATGTGTGGGAATCGCCAATGAACATAATCTCAGGCGCTGTTTTTTTCGTCAGCTGGCAGCCGCCATCAAAATTAAATTTTTTGAAAAGGGGTATTGAGTCCGAGCACTCATAAAATTTTTCTACGGGGGAACGTGGGTAGGCTATCAGTTCTTTTGCGGCCATATTATACTGGTTTATTCTGTAATCGAAGCCATTGGAAATCCAAATAAAGACGCCCAGGCAACCCAAAATAAACAAGCACGCTGCAAGAAAAAAAGCGTTGATATTTTTTGATGCAGAGCGACGCAACGGCTTTTCAATGAAAGTATAGGTTAACCAGGCTAATAAAAAAGACAGTGCGATAGCGACGACACGGATAATAAAGCTGGGAACTTTTTCCTCCATAATGTGCGCAAAGCACAGCAAAGGCCAATGCCACAAATACAGCGGATAGCTAATTAAACCGACCTTAATCATGAAGCGGCTCGAAAGAAGGTATCGGTTTACCCAGGAGTCTATCCCCGAAAAAATTAGCAAAAGTGCGCCTAATGTTGGTAGGAGAGCCCAGGCTCCAGGGAAGGAGCTCTCGCCGTTTATTTCGACTAAACCACAGGCAATGAGCAGCAAACCCAGTACTGAAAAGAAATTTTTAAGCGTAACGCCATCCGCTGGATAAGCCGTGCGGCGAACAATTTTAAGCAGCATTTTATCCAAGTGCTCAACGCCTTTCTGCAGGGTGCTGTGTTTGTAAAAAATGAGATAGGACAACAGGCCGCCGACCAACAGCTCCCAAAAACGCGTATGCGGTAAAAAAAACGCGGTGGCTTTGTCGGTGTTAGTTGCCTGCATATTTAGAGCAAATGACAAAAGAAGGATACCGACGATAACCCTCAACAACTTTAGGTTTTTTCTCCAAGCCGCCCAAAGGATAACCGGCCAGATAATATAAAACTGCTCTTCAATTCCTAGGCTCCACAGGTGCAGCAAAGGCTTGCTTTCAGCGGCCGTATCAAAATAACCGCTGGTGTGCCAATGAAAAAAATTAGCAACAAAACCGACGCCGCTAACCACTTCACCGGCTAACTGTTTGTATTCATAGGGAAATAAAACAAACCAACCGAATACAAGAGAGAAAATCAGTACGGCAATTAACGCAGGAAATAAACGGTTAATTCTTTTAATATAAAAATCGGTAAAACTAAATTTATTTTTTTCAAGACGCTCAAGCAATAGGCTCGAAATTAAATACCCAGATATTACAAAAAAAATATCAACACCACTAAAGCCTCCGGTGAGCCATTTTGGAAACGCATGAAAAAAAACCACACTTAAAATGGCAACGGCTCTAAGTCCGTCAATATCGGCCCGGTAATGCTCGCACCTGTTCATTGTCATTTGTCCTCGAACTGCTGTTGCCACCCAGTATTTTGTTGCCTACCTAAAGGCTAAAGCAGGTCTGTGTTACGCCCGCCTTTGGGAACGAACCTGTGGGTGCTTACTATACGTGAGACGAGCCTTGATAGTGTGGGCCTGCAAACACCAAAAAACACACCAATCGCTCGTTAAAACCAGCATTTATACTTTTTTGGGGGCGCGATGGCAAGGCGAATGTGAACTAAAAACGGTGGTATTGTGCCGAGGTGCGGGTGGAGTGTTCCTAAAAATCACCGCCTTTTTCCAACAAAAGCCTTGGTCTTTGTATTTTTTTAAATAAAAAATTGCAAGTGGTGGCAGCTAGGCGTAATCTGCATTAAAAAAAAGCAAACGCGTATTTATTTGCAGCAACGGGTATAATGCGCAACTTTGCCGCTCAACTCCATTCAGTGCTCACTTTAAGGGTTAAACGCAGCTATGACTATTGATAAAAAGCAACTAGGCAACTTTTTTACCGCAGAACTACGAAAAATTTTAAACAGCAGCGAACTGCTAGACGACGCTGTTTGCGCGCGCGAGGGGATTTGTTTAAAAGCCAGCCCTATCCGCCTTAATGAGGCCGATAGCTTAGGTATTTTCAACCCGGACGGTTCTCTTAAAATCGCGCTTTGTGAACTCATTGGCATTGAAGTGGATTTGTCTCGAATAGAGCATCCCATGGGGTGCGGTGGTGCTTCCGAATTTAGTACGCGCGAAAAAATTATTACCGACGCGGCAGCATTTATGGCGCGCGGCGCGGTAGCGGAGCGTTATTTGTCCGAGATGCCTGAGTATCCAACAGGGCCTCTCGATAGAGAGGTGCAGGAGGAGTTCCAAACAAATCTTGCTGGCTATAGAGATATCATCCAAGAAGGGCCTGGGGCAATAATTAAACAGCTAGAACCCTATGCGCGCAGTTTTTTGCAATTGAAAAAAAGGCTCAACAGAGATTTTTTCAACTTTCCGGATACCACTATCCATATCTGTGCGGGGCCTGACGAAAAATGCGACGCTCGAAGTTTGGATACCTTTCTTGATAACGTGCTGTTTGCGGATATTAAGCGCATTTTCGCAATTGGCCGGGTGTACCCTTATCACCCACAAGATGGAATAAGCGAAGGGCGACCGATTGAGCGCGAAGTTGTGTGTGAACGGGATTTTAGCAATTATTTTATTCCTGATATCAATGGCGCGGTGGTATTGCCTACGGAATTCGCTAAGTACGCTATTGAATCAAAAGCGGTGGGAAAAGTTGGGCGCATTCTAAGCTATGCCGTCACCATTAATGGGCGCCCGCCTATTTTGGTGCATCATTATCCCCTACGGGATATGCAACCATTGAATCTCACGCAAGACGAGTTGGCTTTTGTGCGAGGTGTTTCAGAAAACGAAAAAACGCTGGCGCACTGCCGCGGCGGTAAAAGTCAAAGCGCGCAAATAGCTTATATTCTCGCTTTAAAGTATGAAAAATACAGCAACCTACCTTTTGACGAACGATTAGCCTTGATGCGTTCGGAGCGCGGTGGTGCCGATGGATTTGCAGGCGATTTTATTGCCACCCCTTTTCAGGAGCACTATATTCGCAGCTTAGAACAAGAAGCGGTGGTTGCCGACGCCTCCGACCGCGCGTTTTTTGATAATTTTCAGCTCATTACCTTAATTTTTGAAGAGGAGCTCAGTCAATTAGAAGCCGTTCATGGCGGCCTGGACGAGACGCTTGCTCAATACCAGGGGTTTCCCGCGCTTGATAAATTCTCGGAAAGTAATCAGGGTTATGTTGCGCTTTTAGAGCAATACCACGCCCTTTTCAACCAAACTCAATCGCTGCAATTGTTTGAAATACTAAAAGCGGCGCAACAATCCCCGGTGGTTAGTCGGTCGTTTAAAGCCCTGACAGTTTTAAGCTCCGAAGGCCGTCTGTTCCTGGACTACTTTTTTCAAAAGGTTGCGGCCGATGTGTGTGAGGATTCAACCCCTGTTAACCACACCGTTTTATACGAGCTGCTTGCACGACGGTTTGATTTTAGTGCCGTAATTAACGCGCTATTAACCCACACGCGTCCATGGCCTGACAATCCCGTTACAAGAAACTATTGGCCTAAATTTGAGCTTATCCAAGGCTACATCGCGCAGGCTTATGTAAAACAGTATGAGCGTTCTTCCGAAATGAAAACGGAGTGTCAAGTTTTTGTAAAAAGCCATTTAACCGGCGCGATAAAAAAAGTTTTCCAACGCTTTGATGAGGCAAAGCGCACTAACGATGAAAAACAATGGGCGGAAACGGCGCAACTTTTTCAAGCGGTCAACGCCGCCCTTTACACCCTTTCTTGTAAGGATGATGCGCCCTTAAAAGCGGAGTTAGAGACAGACTGTGCGCTATTGACTAAAATTGCAGCCCTTGGGATGTCCGCAGACGTCACCTTCGTGGATAATAAAATACAACTACCGCTAGGAGCCTTTATTAAGGACGTTGGAGAACTAGATGAGGTCGTTCAATCTTTGATAACTAAGGTGGGTGAAAAAAGCGACACCACGAGTTATATTGGAGAACTGCAGCAGCACCTGCAAGCGTATTTTAACGAATGCGCTAAAGTGGAGCCGGTCATTGGCAAAAACCGCAAGCATTTAGAGGCCTATTTAGAGGCTCTACAAACCATCAGCCCTGAGCGCACTCGAGAGCAGGCCGGCGCAGAAAGCCTCAAACTTTGGGCGCAGGCATGGGCGAAAATTTTCCCCCAACCGGTTGCACCCGTGGAAGAGGGCGTTTCCAATAATCGTGACGCGGCGAAACAAAAAATTGCAGACGCCGAAGCCTCCCTGGATGCAATTCGGCGGCAGTTCAAAGCCGAAAAAAAGCGCAGGTTGGAGAGTGCAGAAGTCAAAAAAGCACCGAACGCCACAGCCTTGCCCAACAAACCTCAGGTGTGGGTTTTTAATCTTGAAGAGGCCTTAGCGGCGAACAGCGACCGAGAAGATAGACTGTTTGCATTAGTAAAACAGGCTAAAAAGCACGATGCTTCAATTGTATTTTGTTCAAAGCTAGATCAGCGCCATCAGGAATCACCACCCTACGGCGAGGACGCCGTTACAGACTTGCTCGAAAAAATTAAAGAATCCACGACTATAACCCTTGATTACGAACTCGTAGTGACGTTGCAGCCCGGTATACCGTTGCGCATGCGGGCGCTGGGTTCAAATAGTGGTTTTCCGGAACGCCTAATCTCAGGAATGAATTATCCGCTGGATACCATTAAATTAATGCCAAAACAAACAGCTATGGCTTCAACGAGCAAGGCGGAGCCTCCTGGACAAATCCAAGAACGCTACGAGTCGGATTTTATTGTATTTAGCGAGGATGAGGCTCTTGAACGCTCTACAGGCGCAACCAACTACCGGTTTATAAAACTCGGCGCTCCAGACAATAAAGACGAAGCCAACAGGGTTCACGTGCAAATAAAGTACGAATTAGGCGAATTGAATGCCCTTATTCGGTGGTTGCAAAACGACGAACAATCAAGCAATTCTGAAATTGAAATAGAAGAGGCACTCAAGAATGTAGACGGGCAATACAGCCCTATAGTGCGGCATGTTTCCGTGACTCACTATAATGAACGGATTAAGACAATTGTAGAAACGCAGAAGCGCGAACGGTATAAAGTTCAATTTACCCTGGAAGCGGTTCGCTCCTACGCTTTTTTGGACGCAGAGTTACAAAAATCGGTAGTTATAGAGGGATTCAACTGCATCAAAAGTGGGGCTGCTTGCATTGAGACACTTTTAGAAAGAACCGACCTCAGCGCTTTAGATTGGCAAAGCGTATTAACGGATATTGAGGCGCTGATAGAGCTGGAAAGGCTCTATACAACCACTATTGGTTGCAGTTATTGGAGTGTTGCCTTGGCGTCTTTAAAAGACGCCGCCAATACGCAGGCGTCTGAAGTTCTCAAATGCGGCGACTACCTATTGCCGGGGGAGCCGTCAAGATTCGTGACGCAACAAGCGCATACAATTGCCGTGAGCGATGCAAAGCCGCATCCTTCTGAGATTGAGAACAATGAAGGCTTTGGGATGCAAAAAGAACAATACGTGCGTTCGCTGTTGGAGTATTTAGCTACAGAGCTGCGTAGAACGACCGACAATTGCACGGTATTGGCAATTGATAGCGAGGATTTTGCTCAAAAAAATTGGCAGGCGCGTGCTGAGGATGTGGTGAGGACGATTAAAGACAGGTTGGGCGCAATTTCAGAGGATGCAGCCTCTGCTTCAAACGGTACTACGGCTTTAGCGGCGTATCAGTACGTAGGCCAATTAGAGGAAGCCGTGAACCAAGTGCGGTCATTGGTTCCGATAGTGGAATACAGCGAAGGATTATGCGACCTACCCGCGGGCAATTATACGGCTAGACTAAACGATTACAGCGCTTTAATTGAGCGCTATAAAAGCACCGTACAAGCTAACCCACAATACCAAGCCAAGCTCTTTTTAGACAAAGCTAAAGCCTATTTAAATTCGACGGACCGAAAATGGCAGGTGGGGTTGCAGTGGACGACCCACGCCCTTAATGGGGTAAAAATTCCTAAAAATGTTGCGTTGCAGCTTGCGGTAATTGATAAGGCTGAGACGACGGGCAACTACGTAAGCGCCCAGGCTGAGTTTTTACGGATTGGCACTGAAAAAAAACAGTCGTTTTGGTCGTCTAAAGGCTCCAATACCTATTTCAAAATGTACAGGTCTCCCCAGGTTCAACAAGCCATGGAACACGAGTTTGAGCACCCAACTTTTGGGACGTCCTAGGGGACGGCTTGAGATACAGTTAGGCGGGTTAAGGGAAGAATAATGGCTTTGTCGCAAAAATATTTTTTTCAACAGAGGGATTTATTTTGGGCGAGTTTATGCTGCTAGTCCGTAGAACTGTTCAAAAATGGATTTATTTTCCGATTGGGTATGCTGTTTTTTTCTAAGCATGTGATGCAATTCAATGCCGGCTAACGTTGCATGCGCTGAATTAAATGCCTTGAAGCCCTTCATTGGCTTGGTGATTTTCTTAATGAATCGATGGTCTTGTTCCACGATGTTATTGAGATATTTGATTTGTCTCACCGTGAGCTGAACGAAGAGTCCACCTAACATAAACAGCAGCGCTAATTGTAAATTAATTGTATTAATTCCAGCTTTGTTAGCACCACTTTTATCTATTGTTAGCTTGTTGGGCAAGCCATTATATCCGATGGCTTTCTCAAAAAATGCACATGCCGCAGGCTCATCCCTTTTTTCGGAAAGCATGAAATCAACCGTCTTACCTGCCTTATCAACGGCTCGATACAAGTAAACCCATTGGCCTTTCACCTTGATATAGGTCTCATCCATTCTCCATGAAATCCCAACAGGGCGCTTATAGCGCTTACGAAATGTCTCTTCCAATTGGGGAGCATACTCAACAACCCAGCGATTAATCGTAGAATGATCCACTTTAAGACCACGCTCCAGAGCCAGCTCTTCAACATCGCGGTAACTTAAGTAATAGGCTAGATAGCATCTGACCAGCATTAAAAGAATGTTTTTCTTAAAATGACGCCATTTGAAACTAATCATATTAGTACGCCCTTGGTATTGAAGGCACCGATTGTAAATCAACCTTTATTTTTTTGCGACAAAGCGCCCTTTTTCACCAGGATCCCGGCCGGGGGTCCATTAGGGCGTATGCTTAGACATTCGAGTAATCTTAAAAGCAAAGAAAAACCCAGAAAGGCCTCAATCATTGCAAGGGCAAGAAAGTTATTAATGATCCTAAGGAGTGTTCCTCAGAGAAAAACTCCTTGGGGAACACGTTATGAATTAGCTATTAAAATAACCTGACTTAATATACAGATGCTACATTAAAACCATTGGCAGGCACTAGGATTTCCTGCTTTGAAAGCGCACCTATAACCATGTTCACTATCTTGTTCAAAATTAGGAGGAATATTATTCACTGTAAGATTCGAATCATGTTTACCGACGTAAAGTTGAGCCGCACCATAAGTTGATGATTTTTTATATTCACAATTAATCATAGTAGGATGATTGGGTACAAAGTCTATAAAGACCCAGCTTGGTGTATCTTCAGGCATCTGCTGTATTGGGAAAATATTAACCCTTTCGAGGTAACTTAAACTCCATCCTGGAGCATTTAAGGTCCAATCCCCAGAGGGTAGGTGAGTAAAATTTGCAGTTGACGGACACATGTCGCTTGCAAAGGATTCCAATGAAGTTAATAACAATGTAAAGATTAATATATTTTTTTTGATAGACATAATGCTCCTAATGATTAGATTGGTAAAAATTATAGTTTCTTTACTACACAGCAAGCTTTAACTGTATTCTCCTTACCGATTATTTGGATATAGTCGTTATTAAAGCTCATCAATACAAGCTCAATAATGATTGAAATATAATAACATTTTAAAATAACTACACAATTGCTAAAAATTAAAAATACTGTTTACAATACGTATGCAATCCTAATGATGTAACTCTGATCGGCTAAGAGGGTATATTGGGGTTAAATTACAGAAACGGGGCAAAATCGTTTTTGCTCATTAATCCAATTTCAAAACTTTACAGCAGTATACGGACTCAATCTATTTAAGCAGCTAGCGAGAGCTGATAAATCAAGGTGTTAATTGTTTCCTCAGGGTATTTATCCAAATCAACCTGATTTTCAGACTTTGAAAAATACTTGCTTGACCAAATTGATCGTCGAACGAGCGCCATGATATCCGAAAAGGTAAGCTCGCCTTTTTTGGTTTTGGCGCAGAAAATTGCTAAATTTGCTAGAATTCCCGCATTTTTCAGGAGTTGTGGATGGTCAGCTTCAAATGGAAACATTTTAAACAGGACATCATATTGATGCTGGTGAGATGCTACCTTGCTTATTCATTGAGCTATCGTGATGTTGAAGAACTGGCTTTGGAGCGTTGATTAAAAGTAGATCACTCCACTATTAATCGTTGGGTAATTGAATATTCACCACAATTAGAGGCAATTTTTCGTAAACGTTACAAGCGTCCCACAGGAAATTCCTTGCGCATGGATGAAACCTATACAAAGGTAAAAGGTCAGTGGGTTTACCTGTATCGTGCTGTTGATAAAGAAGGCAATACGGTTGATTTCATGCTGTCAGAAAAGCGTGACGAGCCAGCAGCACGGGCATTTTTTGAGAAAGCGATTGGCTCAAGCGGTATTCCGGACAAGGTAACCATGGATAAAAGTGGTGCCAACAAAGCCGGCATTGACACTATCAACCTGCATTTAGCATTGCTGTTTATGCTGGATGGAGTTTTTACCCAAATCACAGTTCGCTAGAGAAAATACCTCAATAATACTGTGGAACAAGACCATCGGTTTGTGAAAAAATCACCAAGCCTATGAAAGGATTTAAAGCGTTTCATTCTGCAGAAGCAACCTTAGCAGGGATTGAGCTGCATCACATGCTGAGGAAAGGACAACATAACCAGTCCTCCAATCAAACTTTTTTTGAGCAGTTTTATGGACTTGCAGCATAAACTAGCCCAGAATTCCTGTGTTTTACGCCTGTAATATTTTATGCGACAAAACCAGAATAATTATTGCTATCGTGTAGTTGTTGCGTATAAAATAGACGCAAAACAAAAGAAGACGTTAAAAATATTGCTTGATTGCCAAAAAAAAGCGCATTATCCTGCGCTTGAAATTGATCCCGCACTATAATGTTTAAGCTCTATTTAATTGCATCGGTGGAGATTTGTATGCATTTTTTTAAAAAAATTCTAATTCCTGCTGGATTGTGTTTTTCTTTATTAGGATTCGCCTCTAGTTGCCCTAACCCCAATGAGTTCCCTTTAAGTGCAGGGTTACCACCCTACCCATGGCATAAAAGCCGTTTAACTCGGATTATATACGTGGATTCGCATACACGATTTTCAAAAGCGTCTATTATTGCAGCGGATGTCTACGGTAGTGGAGTGGTGTGCAGTTACGGTCAAGAATCGGGTTCCAGATTCTCTATCGTTAAAATGGATGCCATTTGCGTTTCATCGCTTGATAAAAACGTTTGGAAAAAGAAATCGATCAGTTATGAATGCACCGCCTCGCTTGAAGAATGTTCCTTTTCCTAAAGATAGATAGCGGGTATTGCAAACATGCCTACTCATTGCGCGCTTAGGTTCTGGCACAAAAAGCTGTCTAATGGGGTCGTCTTCCTATTTTTTTGAACGAGGAACAATGGTCCGTTTTAAGTGGCGGTATTATAAGCATCAGATGGCATCGACATTATTGCGGGACAGAATTTGAGTTGCGTGAGAACCAAAGTCTGTACGCTGAATACGCAGATGGGCATGCCAAATTTATAATTAAGATTTTGGCATCTGAATTATTATTTATACAATAATTCACTAAGCAATCTGATTAAAGTTGAGCGAGATTTGACGGCGAAAATCATTTCCGTAGGGATAATCAAGTCATTACGAGAAACCGTTAAGTGCTGTAAATTCACATTAAAGCATTTCTCTTTTATTAAGGCTTGAGCTTGATATTTTAATATATCAGACGTTTTATTAGCCGGCCCTTTACCTGTAATTTGATACAAAACAAAATGAACTCCAACTTGATGATATTGCTGGAGATAGCGTTCAATGGTTCGTCGTGACTTATTAAGAAGTTTGGCTGCGTTAATAATTGTAATTTTACCTTGAGATAGAGATGGAGCACACAAAGACGAATGCAATGCTATTACGCACAAACAAGACTTGTAAATATTTGCGTAAAAAAATTGAGTGAGCTGTACCCATAACTTTTAGAAAAAAGTACACCTATGATTGGATGTGTTGCAAAAACATCTAGACGAACGGATGAATTATTATAATAATGCGCGACTGAGTTAAGGAAGGATGCGCTGGAGTTGAACCTCCCAATATACTTTAATTGGTGATAAGTCGAATTGGGCGCAGAACGGTTTCCCTTGATAATGGCGTTACTATACCGGATTGACACCTAACCATCACTACACCTATGCGGTGTCGCTCAATCGTACCTACGTGGCTTAAGGATAAAACCATGCAACGAAAACAACTGCATTTTTTCAACAAGGTACTACGGACGGCTTTTTCCTTTTCCCTGATGCTCACAGGCGCTCAGGCAGCCAAACCTTTATGGACGTTTGTACCGCAAACACCAACCGAGATTACCGTAGATAAAGACAGCCGTTCCCAAGTTATATACACGGTGCAAAGTCAGTCCTCGAGAGCTAAAATACTGGTGATGAAACCTCTTGTTGGAATAAGTCAAAGCGCATCCTGTCTGCTTCCTGCTAAAGGAATGTGCACATTGACGCTCAATGTGAATGGTGCTAGCTTGCAAGGAAATGTCGTGGGTGGTCCTGTATTGTGCCAACAAGGTAATGAGTTGCAGTGTTACCAACCGAGCTCAACCAATATTTTACGTATTCGGTTAATAGAGCAGCCGTCCGTTCAGCAATTTACAGTCATACCATCAGCGGATGCAAATGGCTCCATTGCCCCCACAACAACACAGATGGTCAATCTCGGCAGCAGCTTGACGTTTTCGGCAACGCCCAATACTGGCTACGGAGTTAATCAATGGTTGCTTGATGGAAATGTGGTGCAAAACGGCGGTACCACTTTTCAGTTGAACAATATCCAGGCTAATCATGCCGTAGAGGTACGCTTTGGCCAGACAACGTTGTCTCCTCTTACACAAATCCTGGCTTTGTCCATCAAAAGTTCTGGAGCTGACCCGGCACTAGCGGGCAATGCACGCACTATCCGCATAGAGAATACAGGCTCAATACAAGCAAGCAACGTACAAGTGAGCATCCCGGCCTTTCCTACTGGAACGTCGATTACCGGTAATTCTTGTACGGGCATACTGAATGCCGGAGACACCTGCGACATTACTATCACTCCGGGCGCTAATGCTAGTTTGGATGCGGGAGCGAGTGTCTGTACTACAACACCTGGAACTGTTCCTGAGCCAACTGTTGTTACCATAACTTCAGATAATGCGCCATCTACAGACGTTAGCGTTTTAGTATTGGGATACGGTTGTATTTATCAAGGTGGTTTTTTGTTTTCGGTGGATGATACGACCATTAGTACCAGTAGTATCGGTGGGAAAGTGGCGGCGGTTATGGACCAGTCAACAGGGATCCCATGGGGACCTATCGTAGCCGTTGGAGGTATTAGTGAAACGTCTATGGCCGGTTTGGGTTCCTGTGATGGCAAAAATAATGGAGCATGCAATACAGGTCGCATTATTGCTGCGAACTTAGCGTCGCCCGTTGCCGCTCAGCTCTGCGATAACTTGGTCAGCGGTGGTTATAACGACTGGTTTATGCCGGCGACGTGTGAGTTGGGACGATTTACAGGTTTAGGTACGGATGCTGGTTGCGGCACTTCCAATCCCAATTTGTATACTACATTGCATATAAATAGCTTAGGCCAGTTTAGCAATCAATTCTATTGGAGTTCTACCGAGTTTTCAGGCGGCCCGTCGTTTTTCGTTTGGATCCAGCGTTTCGTTGATGGCAGCCAGAATGGTGCTAATAAGTCGGTCGCTCTTTCGGTTCGGTGCGTTCGGGCTTTTAGCCCTTAAAACACGTTTTTTCCTGTTCTTTTAGGGCTCTCACGCCCCCCTTGCCGTTAATACGCACTAAACGAAACGATGGGGGTTTTATTGGGCAAAACTGGGTACGGCTTTGTTACGGCGGGGATGCTTGCGACCGGCTGTTACCCGCAGCAGCTGTATTGCTTTGTTGTGTTTGACGTTGCTCAAATAAGGAATAGAAATCACTACGCGCGGACTTTGTTCGATGGAACGGGGATGCTTTCGCGTATTGACGCAGTTCTTTTGGCAGCAGCTGCCTAACCCGTGCAAACGACTCCTCATCGCTGCATTGAACTAGGATGCACCTAAGGCCGGTGCAACCGTCAAAGGCACCATCGCCAATAAACGTTAGTGAATCGGTTAGCGTAATGGTTGATAGACCCGTGCACTCCTCAAATGCATAAGCACCAATCGTTGTAAGCGACCCAGGGAAGACGATGGTCGTTAAACTGGAGCATTCGTAAAATGCGTATTTAGCAATCGTTTCTAGAGACCCAGGGAGCCTAATAAATGCTAGATTGTAACAACCAAAAAATAAATATTTATCAATAAGTGTTAGCGATTCCGGGAGGGTGATTCTATACAGACTGGAGCACCCTTCAAAGGCACTTTTTTTAATAGTTGTTAGCGATTCCGGGAGGCGAATCATCTCTAGCCCCGAGCAGCGGTGAAACGCTCGTTCACCAATAGTCACGATACCGTTTGGCAGGTGGATAGCGATTATATTTTTATTCTGAGCATAGGCGTTTTTGCCAATCGCAATCACACCTTCAGGCAGGGGAAAAACGGTTGTCTCTTTAATCCCCGAAGGGATTGTTTGTTCTGCGACGATACAAAACACTGCGTAATCCTTTGCACCGGGAGCCGAATCAGTTTCGAGTGGGTTAGTATCCATTAAGGTTCTCAATTTGTTGTCAATGTGTATCTAATTGTAAATTAAAATTTAAAAGAAGGTAAATTTAATCATTAATTAAACATTTACTAACACCGTATAAGGAAGTTGCGGTGTAAAGAGGTTTAATCGCCAACGTTTTAGACAACGGCAAACGTCGTTATCGGAGAACCTTACCAGCAATCCTGTTTTAAAAAACAGTTGTCATGGTCAACCCAACGCCTCGTTTGCACGGTACGCAATGTTTTAAAAACGCAACCCGTAATCTTTTGTAACTTTTTATTAGGTTTGCTGCGTTCGTGCTTGACGATCGCCAATAGAACTTTGGATGTGATACAAAAAGTACACACTGTCGTTATAGTGACTTATTTAGTTCATTATGTTACTCTTATGCATTTTTTATCTGCATTTATGATGCGCTTTTCTAAGGTTTGACTATGAAGGTTGTTTTTGCCAATGCCCATCCGTCGGATAACAACGCAAACGATTGCATCAAGGCAATTAGACATGCTATCGAATCCAATGATTTAACAGGTTTCACGAACGGGTTAAGCGCGCTTCAATTAACGAACCCCCCGGTTGTATTAACGCCGATTGAGACTCTTGCTTATGCTTTGATTTCCAAGGGGCGAACCGAATTTTTTCAAGCGTTAAGAGCCAGTCGAATAGCGATAAATTGGTCGTACGCGCACCCCATTCGGGTTGCCAATGACCAATCGGCAACCCGCTCCTATCTCATGAACGCGATTATTCACAATAACCTGTCTCTAGTAAACGAACTCATAGAATGCGGTGTTGATGTCAACCGCGTCAGTTACGGCTCAAAAAAAGTAGTTTCGCCACTCGCCTTTGCGTACGAACAACAGTACAGCGCTATTTTTTTATCGCTGGCAAAAGCAAAAGGCGTGCTTGGTCTTTCTGAGGACAGTATGGCGCTAAAAGTAGGGGTTATTGCGCAGGATTTGCAACACAACAAACGACGCTGTTTAGATTTTCAAACAGTGCGGCTGTCGGATTTTGATTTTGAACTCGTAGTCCAGTCTATGATGGCGTATGAGGGTGCCGAAGGGCTTGATTTAACTCTTGATAGCGGCATGAATCTCAAAAAACTGCGTTGTTTAATAGCAGCACTGGAGTCGCGCAAGATCCCCCCCAACATTTGCAGGCTTCGCATAACTTGGTCGAGCAGTTGTCTGCCAACGGTTACCATCGCAACCGAAAAACTGTTGCAGACTGTCAAGAAACTTCCTCTAAAAGAGTTGGTTTTAGAAGGCTTTAAAACGACGCCCGAAACGATAGCGCGTATTGCCGAGATAGTTCAGTGCGACGGCGCCTTATTGACTCATCTATCGCTTGTTAATTGCCGGGTAAGCGATAATTATTTAATGACGTTAGCCGCTGCGGTCAATCGTACAAAAGCCCCGCTTAAACACCTACGAGTAGAGGGGGATAAGAGCTCCAAGCAGGCTTATTTTGCACTGTGGCACGCGCTTAAAACCAATAAGGCGCTTGGCGCCGACATCCGGCTTACCTGCGCTTACGAACCGACGAACGATGCGGTTGATTGCCATCAGGCTAAAGCGCAGGCTTACAACACGCTTTTAACGGCTAGAAAACGCGGTACCGTGAAGCTTAAGGGCGCCCTAAATAATAAATACTACCAATTGTTGTACAGCCTACAAGGCTCGGGGCTGCAAACGCTATTTCACTCAGAACTAGGCCTCTGTGGGCTGCTCTATGAAGACAATTCAGCGGTTTTATTGCAAATTAAGCCAACAAAGAAAGCCCATAAGCCGGTTCTTGTTCGTCTTGAAAATACGAACAAAGTTCTCGACTATGTCTTTGTAGAAAGCGCATTACAGACAACGGCAATTACAACCGTACTGCCTGTTGCGGCGTTAATAGATATCAACACGAATGCTTTCCAAATACTTAAAGACGCGGGTCTTGAAGGGTTGACGCTCCATTTTAAAGGAGCCTCGTTGATAAATAAGGGGCGAGTGCGTGCGCGCGCAGCCAATCTGAATACACCCAGCGTAACCAATCGAGGCACTATTTTTATTGATGACGTGCTTGATTTAAGAGACGCAAAAACATTTTTGAACGACGGAAGTATCGAGGTTGGTGGCACTTTGCACCTGTCTTTAGCAACAGCGTTTGTAAATAGCAAAAAAAGCCGCTTACACGGCGTACAGTCCGTACGCATAGATTCTCCTACCGTTAAAGATTACGGCCAAACAGTGGTGGCTTTAGAGTACGTCATCAACGCCTCACAAGCGTTGATAGTCGCCGGCAAAACGCACGCGAGCGGTGCGCAATTGCGCGCGCGTGAAATTGATATACAAAAAACGGCTGTCTTAGCAACACAATCCACGTTGCATTTGGATGGGGTGATAATTCGCCTTAACGGCACCATTACTCAATTTTCAGACGGGCCGTTACCCGCAGAATACAGCGGCAAAAAAGGGGTGTTACTAATCCAAGGACAGAAGGTTATTGTGCAAGAGCCGGCCTCATTGTGCAGACAGAACGATATTATAGTGGAAGGCCACGACGTTGAGATTGGCGATGCTGTTTGCGTTCGTACCAACCAGAATGCGCTACTAACCGGTGTTCGTCTTGTCGACAGAAGCACAACAACCGTGGGCTTAAGTTATGGAGTTCATGCGCAGCAAGAAGTTATTTTGCAGGGAAACAAACGTGCAATTCTTAGCTTTTTGAGCGCGCAACGTGTCCTAATTGAGAACGCATGCACCCTGAGCATTCGGTCAACGCTTGAAATAGCCGCCCAAGACGTGGTGGACATTCACGGAGCTATAGAGCAGGAACTTGGAGCGCTTCCCTCAGGTTTTGAGAACGCAACGGGTGCGTTAGTTTTAACCACAAATCAGGCAACTCTAAATACAAACGCGTTTATAAAGTGGCAAAAAAATATCGCTATTAAGGCACAAGCACTGGTGCTTCTGGAAAATTCTAGGGTTGAGACCGCGTCGCAGTTGTCAATAGAAACGGCTAAATTAGCCGTTGATGGTTGTCTACAGGCTCAAACCCTGCATCTAAAAAGCCCCAACTTTGTAAATTTATCCGGCTCAGGATACTGCTCGGCAGAAAATATTTCTGTACGCGCCTCTGATATTGCAATTGCTTGCACTCTGCGCTCGGCATCGAAACTGCATCTATTCGCCGAGAAATCGCTGCAACTTGGTTCAAAAATTGAAAGCCCAACCGCATTAATAGTGGCTTTGGATATTAAGCTTTCACGCTCTAACGCTTCAGGAGATTATTATTTTATAGCAGCAACCGAAGACGCGTTTAATCGCTGGAAAAATTCGGAGTCCAATGCATTGAATACATTGGACTTTAGTGGGTGTTTTTTGCTTTCCGGAACTTCGACCGTTGATGGAAAGTTGGAGGTGTACGCTCAAACAATAAACTTTGATCGCAGCGCTACGTGTGAGGTTACTAAAAGCGTAGCGCTTTACAGTATGGGTAGTGTTGCAATTGCGGGCAGCTTAAGTACGAAAGAGGATTTGAGTCTGCATTTCTCAGGCAATGCCGCTATTGGTATTACTGGTACGATATCGGCTAAAACCACGCTGATTAAGGCTTCGAAACAGGCCTCAGTAAAGCAATCATTGCAGATAGCAGACGGTGATTTACATATTTTTGCCAATACGGTCGTGATTGCTGCCGATTTAACCGTTGTTAATGGGAGCTTGATTATCCATTGCCCAGGGGCGGTTACCATCAATCAGGGCTGTACGGTTTGCGCTAAAAACGTGACCATTCTAACGGACGATGCCTGTGTAAACCGCGGTATCATTAACGCGAGCGCGACTACCACGATTAAAGCGAGAGGGCTTACGCTCAATATGTTGGCAAAAATAACAGCCGATAGCCTGGTGGTATACGCCGATGCGCTTGTTCTTGAAGAGCAGGCGGCGATTGTGGTTTCGGGTACGTCGCTGCAAAACAGCCACGCACCCGCTTTTAATGCGGCTATCAAAGAATCGATTGCGCTAAAAAACAGCACGAGAATAATCGCAAACAACGGAAGCGTTGCGATTGCTGTAGGCTTTTACAACCACCCAAGCAAAGAGAGCCAAGCCGATGCCTCTGTGCTCAAAATGGAGCACGATAAAGACCAGGTAAACACCGTTTTCTCGGTGGATATTGCGGGTGAAATTACAGCGAACAACGGTCGTATTGTTGTAAATCTTAGAACAGAAACCATCCGCTACTATTTGGATTGGGTCAAGAATCAGGCGCTTCATAGTGGCAACCTAAGTCAGCTTGTTATTCAGACAAAAGGAATACTGCGTGCGCATGATGGCATTCAGGTACAGGCGGATGATTTTTATTGTTCAGGTCTTGTTGAAAGCGGTGGAGCTGTTGTTGCTAAGCTAAATCGATATTTTGTAATGGGGATGACCTCGTTAAACAGCGTTACGGAGGAAATAGGAAGTACTATACAGGCAGATACAACGTTTATAAGCGCGAGTTTTGTTTTCGGTTTAGCCTCCAATATAACCGGTCGAGAAATGTTACAAATTCAGTCATTAGCGTCAATTTTACTGTCCAAACTGCAAGGTCATCGCGTTCAACATCTGTCTATGTTTGACCTTTGTCACGGCGTTCAAGTGCCAAGTCTTAAGCATTATAAAAAGTTGGGCGCAAAGGGTCTTCAATCAGCGGTAAAAAATATTTACCAAGAAACAACCGCCCTGGAAATGGCGCAGGCTATGATCTCTCTGATGATACTTGTAAATCCTGCATTTGCGGGCCTACAAACGGCTCAATCCCTATTTAGGCTCGTCTCTTTTTGCGTGCGATTTAAGAGTGTTATGAGCGAAATTAACACCCTGAAAGAGCGTATGGATAATAACGAGGCGCAATTTTCTGACTGTATTGCTGTAATTGTTAAAGGCAGCCAAATGGTGCTTCAGGGAGGAGCGTATATTTATACATCGTATAAATATAATTCCCCGCAAACGGTTATTCGAAATCTTATGTCGGAGGGTTACGCATCACACCAGGCGGTATCGTCTTTTTCTTTACAGCACCTTCGGGAAACCCTAGTTCAAGCTCCAAATACGCGCGCAATGAAACGCTGGGGCAATGACGTGATGCAAAAAATGTGCAGCCTCGATACGGCACTTACTACAGCAAATAGCTTAAACCTTATGCCGCACGCATCGAACACCAGCGTATACACCTCGGGTGTGGGGTATAGGGCGTCGGGCGTGACTGCTACAAACAGCAACTACACCGGTGTGCCCTATGCGTTTCTTCCGTTAGGAGCGACGTTCGCCTTCAGCAATACCGAACGCTATCAAGCAGGGCGACTTCATGGATTAAGACTGGGGTTTAAAAATCATGTATCGTCATCAGGCTCACTGGCAATGAGGGGCTTCCAAGACTCTACGGCGCATTCTACGATTGAAATTGCAGATACGCTTCATGCAACCAATAGCACGATTGAAAATCTGGAAAGACTGCGCTGTGGTGACCTGTATGTGCGTGCTGAAAAGAGAGCTGCGCGCGTTATTGTGGCAGACAACGCCCAGATGCAAGTAGGCAATATTATTGTTGATGGCAAGGGCGCCTCGTTGCAAACGAAAAAAACAAAACAGATGCCGGCAGAAAAACAGATGCCGGCATCGGCATCTGAGAGCCCAACCGTTGTACATGAAAAGCCTGCAACTAAAACAACCGCGCCTGACCGCCAATCAAATCAGTACGCTAGAAAGATAGATGCGAAGGACATTGCGGCTTTAAGCGGTGGGGTTATTGAACTGAGTGATGCAGCTATTGCCTTTAATAATATGACTCAAGACGATGGTTCTTCAATTCGTTTGTCTAGGAGCACCCTTGAAGGCAACACGCTTGCGGGAGGGGTCAATTTAACGGATATTTTTGCGCGCTTAATAACAATTGCTGACGGCGCTGAAGCCGATGAAACGAAACTGCGGCAACAACAATGCCTTACTCTAACGGGTTATGTTCAAATAAATACTAAGGAAGCGTTTCTACGGCGTCGCATTAGGGCTAACGGCTATGCCGTTATCAACACCGATACCCTTGCGCTTTCAGGAGCCGCAACCGTTGCCGTGGGTGCGAGACTGGTTTTGAATACCGAGGCGCTCGATTGTCACTCGCCGCATGTTATGGGCAAAGGTGCCGTTCAATTAACAGCGAATCGCGGTGCTTTTAATGGCCAGTGGCGCGCGCACGAGGTTGAACTGGGCGGCGCTTTAATTGGCGGCAGCCCTGAAAGCGTACTAGCCGGGGCCACGGGTTACGCCGGTGTTCAACCCTCCTTTTTCGGGAATAAAAGCGGAAAACTAACACTCAATATACCGACCTTTAGTTTTGAAACATCCTCTAATGTTGCGGCTGGTTCTACGACGAATTATGGCCGGGAGTGCGCTATTACGGTTTATGCGGCGGACATAACCCTCAATCAACGGTGGAGTTCAGAGCACGCGCTTGATTTGAGAGCCGTATCCGGTAGTGCGCGGTTAAAGGGTATTCAAAGTCCGGGTTTAACCGTTGTTGCAAAAAAAGCTATTAAAGGGGTCTCCGGCTTTTTTAACGTGGGTAATAACACACTCCTGTTTTACTCGGAAGACGGTTTGATGGATTTAAGAAACGCTCACTTTATGGGCCGTGATATTCTTCTTTCAGCACAAGGTGCGGTGTGGGCGCAAGGAATTCGTATCAATGACGGTCAACATTATTATTCTAGATCTATAAAGTCAGTACCGGTCGCTCCTAATCACGTTCGTCTAGAAAGTCGAGGCAATTCGGTTTATCTAAAAGCCGTTCCTTACGATTGGCAACAAAATGGCAAATCCGTCGATTATCATGTGTCTATCGTACGCGGTGGTGCCGGCGATGGGTACGGTGGCGTTGGTGTTTGTATTTTGGCTCAGGAAAACATTGAAGGCCAAGGCGTCACTGTCTCAGCAATAGGACGCAATGTTATAGCGGCTGAGTTAGGGAGTGTAAATTTAGACGCATTAGCAGGCTGCCGCACGGTATCGCATGGCAATTGGTTCTGGGAAAAAAAGGATAGCATTGCCGAGGCGACACTAACTAAAATAGTTTCTAGCGCCGGGGATAATGCGGTTCAAGCCGGCGGCACGCTATTGCATCAAGGCGCCGAATTTGTCGTGAGCGCTGACAATCAAACCTATATGGACGTCTGCGGTGAGATATGCGGCGGTAGTTTGGTAATGCGAGAGCAAAAAAGAGGGGGGTTTTTAAACAAGTCCAAAACCACCACCGATGTTAGCGTGCCCACAAAGTTTCGCGGTTCCGTGCATCAAAAATCGGGGAGCCGTATTACGAGCAATGGCCTTATAATTGATGCGCCGAATGGGTTTGCAACATTTCAAGCACCTAGTGGAGTTTATTTAGGCGCAAAAGTCATTCATACGGATTCAGAGCGTTATCAATTGGAGTTTTCTTTGCGCGTTTTAGGGGTCGAAGTTTTTAATTCCGCCTCAACGAGCGCAAAAGAGGCTTTTCGAGCAATGCTTAATAACGATCCGTTGGTTGCAAAATTACTAGCAAGCTTTGATTGCAAAAGCCGGGAAGACTTGGCTGCATCGCTTTGGAACTTAGGCATACAAAGCTACAACGACTTAGTAGAGTTTTCACGGTTTTGTGCAGCAGAGGAGGGGGGTGTGCAGAGCTATCTGGCTCGTTTAGGTATTTTGGATGGCAAAGGACGGGTCAATCCTACAGTTAGTTTAAGTATGCGTTACAGCTGTATTCGTGAAAAAATTGCCCAGCTCGATGAGTCGAGTATTCGTGTTGGCTTGCTTGTTTGCGATGCTAGCACGAACAGCGGGGATCGTCGTGCGTGGGGCGACGTTGTCTTAGGCAATGGGCTTGCTGTTGGTGCAGGTAGAATTAATATTCATGCGAAAGCGTTTAGGCAACAGGGCGTTGTTTTACCGTACAGTAAAACAACGGATGGGCTGACCGGCTCTCTGTCCGCACCTCTGCTTACGCCGCAAGCACTTGCTGCGGGAATTGGATGCACTCAGAGCACGACCCAGGCCGCTCACGCTCGTAATCAAACCCTGACTACAGGACAGCTTGTACTAAACGCAGAAGAGTGGACGCTTGATGGAGCCAATCTTATGGCGGGTCGGCTAACGTTGATTAACCCCTTAAAAAAATTATTCATTACAACCCACGCGGACAAGCTGTCCGTGCGTGGTGGAAATTTTTATATTGCTACAGACCTTAATGTTAATGCAGCCTCTTCGGATGCAGACAGTTATACAGTCACGCAACAGGCGGGTATTTACATTCACGAGCACGCACAAGGGTTTATTGCTGAACAGGCGAGGCTTCATGGTGGCTTTATTCACTTCAAAGGCGGCAATCAATTGAGCTGCGATAGGATAAGCGAAGACGCTATTTACGAGCGTAATAACGCTAGGGAACTGCGTGTTTCAGCAAGCCTTCCCTTTGGAACCCGTTCGCACACTCAGGAGGCGCCACACACCGCGGACAGACCACCGCAGCAGAAAAAACCCATAACAACAGGGCTTGGTGTAGGTGGAGAGTATAAGCGCTATCAAGGTTCTATAAGTAGTGAGGTAGCCGCGCGTGTTGAGGCGCCAAGACAAACCCCAAGAGCCGTACATTACCGGCGTCAATTGGAGATAAGTAAGCTTGATGTTCCAACCGAATTAAACACCATCAAAGAAGCCAACCAAGACATTAATACCTTGTTAAGACACTTTAGAATCCAGGCCAAGGTGCTGCCTGAGATTGCTAAGAAAGAACAGGCTAAGGTAATAGTCGCCCTGAAGGCTATTTTTTCTTTCTTGAGAGACTCGGCGGCTACTCTAGGCGCCTACCATCCTGACAATGAGCATTGTTTTGAAGACAGCCCGCCTTCACAAAACCCTTACCTACAAAATAGGCGACAGTGGCCGCGCAACACTCAGTTGACGACCGCAATACATGATTATTTGGCGGCAATATTCCAAAAATCGGATGATTTTACAGTACGGGCATTACAAAAAGAGTTTTTTAGTGACTCAGCACTAATACAAGGCGTTGGCAATTCTCTCAGGAAGCTGTGTTTGTTTGTGTACGGATGCACGCGTACGGTTACCTTAAGTCTAAGCGACACCATTGCCTTGATTAACGACGAATTGCAAGGAACGCTTATACCACAAGAGAGAACCTTAGGCGCCGCGTGGAAGCCTACGGGCAATATAGCAATTGCTATTCTTGAAGGCTTGCTAACGCTCGCTTCCAAGGGGGTTAAAGTACTTCACTTGGCGGCAGTTGCAGAGGCTAAAAATGAGCTGGATTTACGGGGTTTGGATACCTTTGAACTTGAGGCGCTTGATGAAGCGCTGAGGACGGCTCTGAATCGCGACCTTGGGCTGGATTATTTTAGAGGGTTATCCCTCCATGATAGGGGCGCAATTGTAGTAGAGATTCTTAGTGACTTATTAATACCTTTCGTTATTGGTAAGCTTGGGAAAGCCAGTCTAAACTACAAACGTTTTGGGCAGTTTAAAGCACCAAAAGCTTTTATACCGACGACACTTGTTGATTGTGAAATGGGTGCTGGTGCGGCGAATATTGACGCTGCATTTATTCGCAATATATTCAACTACAGTCGCTCTGAGGGCACGAAACTTTCAAAAATTGAATGGAAAAAAAGTCTTTATCAAAACTCCGAGTTTATTATTTCTAAAGGAGTGCATTGTCTACATCCTGAGCTTGGTGAGGTTTTTTTCTTTAAGTACGTTGTCGATAAAAAAGCAACCGTAAAATTTAGCACGGGGTACTATGGGAACAATGTGAAGGCTCATATCAAACATCCCTCTCTGATTGATGGCAAAAATGCTGTAGCCGCAGGAGAGATTACGGTCTACTTGGATGCATTGGGAAAAGCGGTGATAAAAGAAGTGGATTTTTTCTCAGGTCATTATCTTCCTTTTGGGGTAGAGGCGAGGCTGGTTAGACATGCTTTTAAAAAGGCCGGTTTTCCCGAGGAGTTTATGGTTCGTGACTTTCAAAATTCCCGTGCTCTAGATTGCCGCTCTATACAGCCAAAACTGATTGCCCAATCCGATGCGACGGCGATAGGGGTTGGTGCTTTATTAAAAAACCCTCTTAGTTTTTTCTCAAGCAAGCAAAGGGAGCAACAAGAGCCTCCTCAAAAGGTTCACTCCGAAGCCGTCAGCGGTTCGGCTTTTATAAAAAAAACTCCCGGTTTGTTTTTGTCCGACGGCCGCCGCGCTCCCCGTCTTCAAGTTGAGACGGGGCGTGATACAGCGCAGCGTTATGGCTATGAGCCGGAAGAAACGTGTGGTGATGGCAACTGTTTTTACTATGCGCTCGCACGGTTATTGGCGCGAGAAAATATGCAGTACACCGCTCAAGATCTGCGGGAGCTTGCGGTTAAACATATTGAAAGCAATGCCGATTTCTACGCACCCCAATTGGGTGGCGACGCTCGCCTTCGATCTTTTTTGGAAGAACACCGTAGGAACTTCACCCACGCGGATGAAACAATTCGTCTTGCGTTAGCACGTGAGTTGAATATAGATATTGTCGTTTTAAGCGATCAAGGCAACCGTGTTGTTTGCAACAGACAGGCGGAACCCGTGGCAACCATCGGGTTGCTGCATGTCAATGGCAATCATTTTGAGTCCCTAGCGCGCGCAAAAAAACCGCCATCGAACAAGCGGTTAGCGGATTTAATCAAAGGCCATTCGATTGATGAGGAGTGTGCGTTTGTAAGTAGAGCGCTGCTGTTTTTACCCTGAAAAAAAGACGCGGAGCTGTCTCGAGGAATGGGTTAATAACGCGGTACGAACCTTTCGCGTACCAAGGTAGGGCGTGAAAACCTTGGAAAGGCGCCGCCAGGTATAAGGAATGGTCGTTGGCTCGCTTTAGGCCAAAAATTCACGTCCTACGCTGATGGATATTTTTTTTTGCAACGCGCCTTTTTCAAGGCTTTGTTTGAAAAACGCGGCTCAATCCGTGGCGATGAATCGCTGTTTGACGAGGATTGGGTGCGGCAGAGTCAACACAACTCTGCCTTTCAAGCGGTTTTGTCCGTATACAGCGTGCTGTTAATCGCAATAAGACACTGAAACGGGAATAGTCCACGTTAAGGTGTTGGCTGTATCTGTTAACGTACACACCACAAATGTGCTGTTCAATCCTGCTGAAAATCCTGAGTCTGTGGTTGTCTGGGCTGTCGGGTCAATAGTTGTCAACACATCCGTAGCAAGCGTTGTCGTTGGAGCCGTTAACGCCCCTGGAGCCGCATAGGTAATGGGGTAAGTACTAACCGTTGATGCACCGCTTCTGGAACGATACAGCTTAACCGTTGCCGTAGTAGGATTTGCGCACGCCAGGGTGTAGGATGCTGGATTTGCGGCGTTAGTTACTTGGGAGGTTATAGAAATAGTATCGCTGCGCAATGTAAAGCTTGCCGTGCCTCGAGGGTCATCCGGCGTTAGATTACAGGTTCTTGTTGCTATAATTTGAACGGGGCTGTATTCAAGCACATCACCCGGTACCGGCGCAAAACTTTGGGCAATAAGACTTTTAACGTCTGCAATACTGGCCGGGCGGCAATTATTGGACTTGCAATTTACCGCGGCCTGCGCTACACCTGCAATAAAGCCGCAACAGGCTACCGCTGTAACGAGGTATTTTTTTCCTAAGCTATTTTTTTTATACATCTTAATGATTCCTTTTATTAGATAAGTTACGCGCCGTATAATAATTATCGATATATCGCTGGATGTCAAACTAGAGATTTTTGTAATTTAATTGGTTAAGCTTACTGGAATGCTTTTTGGCCGATGGGCTGGTTAGCGGGGCGCGTTGTCAATGGGAGGGGGCGAATGAGCCGCGAAGCTTTATGAAAACGTAGTACGCTGTACTCTTACAATGGATTCAAAAAAACGAAAACGACGGATAAAACTGGTGCACGAGGCAGGAATGAGTGCGCAAAGACTAAACGACACTGTTTACAAAAGGAGTGAGCGATGAGAGTTATTATCCTATTAATAGGCATAGGGGTAGCAAGCTTTAGTTGGGCCGCCAAGCACACCGAGCTTTGCGCCCAGGATTGCATTGAGGATATTAAGCGTCAGGTATTGAATTCGTTCGACCGTGATAGCCGAAAATTCTGGGCGCCGGTCCCAGGTGACATTGCTGCCACAGCCAAAGTCTTAGGCGACGGGCCGCTTCCGGCTATTACTTTTTTTGGAACCGGAATTTCCTCAATAACTAGAATTTCTACGGGCATCTATTTAGTCGTTTTAGACCAGCCATTGCTGAACGACAATTACACTATCCAGCTTACTTTAGCTCGAAACGCAGGCGACGATGATTACTCTATTTTCTACGACAACCAATTGTTGGGCTCCTTTCAAGTCTCTATTTTTGAACAAGATAATGGGACTACTGCTGGGGTTCCCATTGATTCGGAGTTTATGTTAACGGTAATAGCTGTGTAACAATCGAGGGGTAATAACGGTTATTGCCCCCCTCTTGGGGCTGCGGTTTTTTTTAAAAAAAACTGTAAACTTATTAGAAAAGTTCTGGACTCTTACGCCTTTTTCGGTAGTATGGTGGTTAAATTTAATAACCGACTCTATTCTTGAATACTCCTGTTTTTTTAAAAAAAGCGTTTTTAGGGACACTGCTTATCTGTAGTAGTGCAGCACCCGCAAGTGCTGCCACGCTTTCTTTGGGTGTTGGTTACGAGCATTTTAACGGCTTCCAGGAGCAACAGGGACAAAACAGCGTACTAGCCCGAGCGGCCGTCGGTCGCTATTTTGGTAACCCCGCATCGGGGCTTTTTGGGTTGGAGCTGGCGGCTCTCACCGGTTACACCGGATTGCTAGAACTAAGCGAGGCAATGCAAGATGCGATAGGGGGGCCGTCTGTTGTGGCAAGTTCTAGCCCACGACTGGAGCTTTTAGCAAGCCTCCAGTCCCGGCCTATCGTAAAAGATTATTCGTTGATTACTCGATTTGGCGTTAATGCAAGCGTGTTGAATTTTCAACGCTGCGATATTGATAACGCCTTGGCCGTTAATTTAATAGGGAATATAGGGGTGGTAAAAGAGCTGAGCACGCGTTCAAAAGTACTGTTTACAGTCGGAGGTTCCTACCCCACAACACGAGTGAGTTTGGATAAAGAAAAGAAGCTTAGTATCAAAACGCCTTACCCAGCTGTGAACGTTACGCTTACCTGGCAGACCACCCTGTAGAGCGCGACGCTCGTAGTGGGGGACTTACAAGGAGCAAAGGATACTTTTTCCTTAAGCGCTAAAGGCGCTGTTCACACATTCGCAGCAGCTCAATCAATCACAGCCCGAATTGTTGAGCAACCAGTGGCGGGTGAATTGGCTTCAGAGTTGAAAAATCCACTTTTACAGTCTAAGCCAACAAGAAACGGACGCGCGTCATAATACATGCAGCCAAAGACCAGCCAATGAGACGCCTAATAAAATCCCCCTCTTAATATAAGCTTAATAAAAAAATGCTATGCTTGTTCCTAAATATAGTTAATGGGGGTTTTAATGAACAAAAATGATTGGTGGGAAAATGCGGCTTCACCCGATGAAGTGCAGGGTTACATTCAAGGAGAAATAGCTGAATTAACAAGCGCCATTAATAAGAGCAAAGCGCGGCTCTTGTCGGATAAAGACGTTAAGGAGAGTTTTAAAGAACTAGCGGCGTATTTCTTTATAGGATTTGCAAATCCTGTATCACTTTTAATCGGCCCGTTGTTTATAACCTTGGTGGCGGCTTTTAGCCCTGTTGTCTTCACCAGCATTTTTATTCCCGTTGCAATCTACGGTGCCTTTTTAGTACTGTCTGGAGCAGCGATTTGTTTAGGATATTGTATTGCTTCCAGCAAATACGCTAATAAGGAGCTGATGCTAGCCTTGTCGGCAACACTCGCTTTTGGTCCTGTGGTGCTAACACTAGTATATATGCTCGCCCTTATCGCTTCGCTGATCCTAATTGCGGCTTTTATTTTGCCAACTGCGACTGTGGTATCGGTATATAGTCTTGTAATGGGGCCTTTACTTTTAGTTTCAGCCTGTGTGTTGGGCGCGCTTGCGGTTAATTTAGGCGTGTATTTGTACTCTAGACACAATCAAAACGTTCTAAATAGTAAACAAGGGCCGTTGGAGATTCTGCAAAAAGAGCTAGTCGATGAGCAAGATCTCAAACAACAATTATTGACGCAACCTGCTCGTAAAAACGCAAGGAGCGCTTGTCCTCCAAAAGCTTCGGGCTTCTCAGGGGGTATGTTTCCGTCTGTTAGCACGCCTCCTGCAGATTGCCCCACACCACTCTTACCTAAGCGCCAAGGCTAATTATTCAATATCTCGGCAACTCAGTGAATAAGCAAGCTACACCTTATCAACGCCAATTGACGGATAAAATCGACCAAAATTTGCCGCTTTCTCCTGCCTTTCAGTGCGTGGTATACTTGCTCAAAAAAGCCATCTCCAGCACGGATTTTGGCAACAAATATTGATAAACCCAACTCACCATGGGGCACTAGTCGGACACATGAGAGTAACAACAACACACAAGAGAATCGGCAGGATTTTTCTTTCAACCAAACGGTTCTTATCCCTAATTATCGCAAGCTCTCTTTTCATTATCGAAGTATCGTCGTTTGCAGCAACCCAAAAGACGGCTAAACCACTATCAATTCAGAAACAATTGGCAGAACTTGAAGCCTCCTCTAAAGGGCGAATCGGCGTTTATGTTATCAATACGGCTAACAATGCGCATCTGGGGTATCGTGCAAATGAACGCTTTCCCACAGGCTGTACTTCCAAAGTCATCGGTGTTGCAACTATTCTCAGTAAGAGCATGAATAATAGTGCTTTGTTGTCGCAAAGAATAAATTACTCAAAAAAAGATTTAACCGGTTGGGACCCCATTACAGCGAACTATCTTTCATCAGGTATGACAGTGGAGCAATTATGCGCTGCTTCCATTCGTTACAGCGATAATACCGCTATGAACCTTCTGGTGAAGCAAATGGGTGGATTGGATCAAATGACTCTTTTTGCCCAGTCCCTTGGTAACACTTCATTTCGCCAAGATAATGGCTGGCCAGAAGAAGCTTATTCCGGTGGAAAAGGTGATTTAAAGGATAGCTCTACCCCAAAAGATATGGCAGGCAGTTTACAAAAATTAGCCTTTACGGACGCCTTAGCTCATCCGCAAAGAGAGATGCTACTCTCCTGGTTAAAAACCAACACTACAGGTGGTTTTCGTATTAGGGCAGGTCTTCCGAAAGATTGGCTTGTAGCAGACAAAACAGGTACTGGCGGAGCCTACGGTACAACGAATGATCTTGGAATTATCTGGCCTCTTAAATGCGCGCCCCTCATCATGGCAATTTATTACACGAATGATGCTAAAAGTGCCGTAAAGAGGGAAGATGTTATCGCGTTTGCTACGAGACTATTAGTCAATAAATTAGCCCAAAGCGATCAGTGCATCAGGAAAAATCTTGAAAGGTCTGGGGCTGCAATTATGAAAGAACACCCGGTTGAAATTCACGCAGTAGAATTAACTAATTTTGTAAGGAGAAAACTGCTATGAGCACTATTACTCTCCGTGAGCTAAAGGTTGATGATAAAGAAGCCTTTTTGAAAGCGACGGTTGATAGTCAATCCCTGCACCATCCATGGGTTACACCTCCCCGGACCTCGCAACAATTTGATGAGTATTGGCAACGATTCCAGCAATCCAATCAGAAAAGTTATTTAGCCTGTGATGCGTCAGGCACTATTGTTGGTGTCTTCAATGTTAGTGAAATTGTTCGAGGCGCATTTCAAAATGCTTTTCTAGGGTTTTATGGAGTACGGGGTTTTAGTGGGAAAGGGTATATGAGCCGCGGCCTTAAACTAGTACAGAAAAAAGTATTTGAAGAGTTGGCATTGCACCGATTAGAGGCCAATATACAGCCAGAAAATACCCGCTCAATTCAACTGGTAAAAAAGTCTGGCTTTCGTTATGAAGGTTTCTCGCCCCGCTATTTAAAAATAAATAACGAATGGCGTGGGCATGAGCATTGGGCAATTACCTCAGAAGACTATATAAGCGATACCCCTGAGGTGTTAAAAAAAGACGGCGTTAAGCTGGTGCCCTATAATCCAGAGTGGCCAAAGTTGGCGCAGATGGAGATGGATAAGTTACAATCAGTTTTCCCCGCCAGTACAATTATTGACATTCAGCATGTCGGCAGTACTGCAATTTCAGGTTTATCGGCAAAACCAATACTTGATATTCAAATAGCAGTTCAGTCATTAGAAAATATGAAACTTATGGCAGTACCCATTCTACAGAAGTGTGGTTATGAATATTGGGATAATAACCCAGATCCTAAAAGGATGTTTTTTGTTAAGGGCATGCCTCCCTATGGTGAAAAGCGAACGCACCATATCCACCTATTTGAACATCATTCAGACCATTGGTGTACTAAGCTGATTTTCAGGGATTATCTGCGCTCACATGCAGACTTAGCAAAAGAGTACGAGCAATTAAAGGCAAAGTTGGCTGTTGAACACTCATACGATCGTGAAAAATATACAGATGAAAAATTAGAGTTTGTTAATAAAGTGTTACGGTTGGCTACAAAACCCGATGACGAATTAAAATAAAATTTAGAGGTCTGCATCTTGTCTAGAACCCAGCGGCTTTTTGATCTCATCCAAATACTGCGAAAGCATCGTTTTCCTGTCAGTGGAAAACAATTAGCTGCAGAGTTAGGCGTGAGTCTTCGTACAGTGTATCGAGATATAGTCGCATTACAAGGGCAAGGGGCAACAATAGACGGAGAAGCGGGTGTTGGTTACGTACTGCGTCCGGGCTTTATGTTGCCTCCATTAATGTTTTCTGAAGATGAGATTGAAGCATTGGTCTTAGGCTCGCGCTGGGTGGCTTGTAGAACGGATAAAAAGTTAAGGCTTGCAGCAACTAACGCTCTAGCTAAAATATCCGCCGTCCTTCCCGAAGCTCTTCGCCAACAACTTGAGTTCTCAGGGTTGCTCATTGGCCCTGTAAAAACCGCAATAGAAAATGATGACGAAAAGGAAGCCTTAATACGTCGTGCCATTCGTAAAGAATATAAACTGCAAATGACTTATATGGATGTCAAGGAAGATGAATCTCAACGCATTATTTGGCCATTGGCTCTTGGTTTTTTTGAAGAGGTTCACGTTATTGTCGCTTGGTGTGAGTTGCGAGAAAGCTTTCGTCATTTCCGTACAGATAGAATTGTCACTTTGGCGCAATTAGAAATGCGTTATCCCAAGCATCGCCAAGCCCTATTAAAACAATGGCGTAAAATTAATAATATTCCTGAGCAATAAACCCATTCGCTGCTGACAGAAACGGTCACTCAATGCGCGTAAGCTGCCGCCTAAGAATTACTACTAAAAAGGAAAAAAACACGATGCTCGAACCAAGTACCGTTGTGCTTTATGTTGATAATCTTCTAGTAAGTAGCGGCTTTTATCAGGATTTACTTGGAATAAAACCTGAGGAAGATTCCCCTACATTTCATTCGTTCACATTATCAAATGGAATGGGTTTAGGCTTGAAAGCAAACCATTCGGTTGAGCCGCCAGCCAATGAAAAGGGTAGTGCTGAGTTAGCGTTCACGTGTGATAGTGACAAAGAGGTTAATGAGTTATTTGCAAAATGGCAGGGAAAGAAAATAAGTATGGCTCAGTCACCAACGGTTGTACCGTATGGCTATACTTTTCTTGCACAAGATCCCGATGGCCATCGACTGCGGGTTGTCTCATTCAGAAAATCATAATGTCAAATTGGGTTGCTGTTGCTTCAGCAGAACACATCCAAAAGGGTCAATTCTCAGGTTTCATGCAGGTTTGCCATGGTAAAGGTCTCCCATTAAAACGTATGAAGCCTAATGATTGGCTTGTCCATTCCGGCGAGATGTGCTGTGGTTTAACGCTCAACAAGCACTTATAGCACCCCTTCTCGAGCAACTTGAGTTTACAAAAAATAAAAAAAACTGGGGATATCAATTTCGTTTTGGGCTTATATCAATCACCGACCATGACATGCAATTGATTAGTAACACCATGCAAATCCCCCTCAATGCTACGTTAAAGGAGAAAATCTAAATGCCAACTACCGATCCAATAATGAAACACGTTGATAGCTTTACAGTGACAGGCCGCACAGTAAGAACTAAAAATAGCGATGAGTTCAACCCCGATAGTGCAAAATTGTCTAATCTGTGGCAACAATTTTATTCCAGCAACCCGTCCCCTAATACAACTATTTTTGGTGTGTATTCAGGCTATGAATCTGATGCCAATGGTTCTTACGACGTTACGGCAGGCGTACTCAATACCAATCAACGTGTTGCGTTAAGTGCTGTTGCAATCAACTCAGGCAATTACCTTGTATTTCAGAGTAAAGGCCAGATGCCCCAAACAGTCATTGAAACATGGAAGCGCGTCTGGGACTATTTTAACGTTAACAGCCCATACCTCCGTTGCTTTATGACGGACTTTGAAGCGTATAAAAATGGCGATGAAGTAGCTATTTATATCGGCGTCAAGCAAAAAAAAACACACCGATGCGCTATTAAAATTGCGCCTTACCGGTTTTAAACACACAACAAATCTTTCCAGTTGGTCGTATAGTTGGGGGATTTAAGCGCACGTTTCATAGACCAAGGCTGAGACTTGCCTTGCGCGGCAAGTGTAAGAGTATGGCGGCCGAAGCGTTGGTTTACGGTTTCAAACACGCGCATCAATTTTTCGGTTTGCGCGGTGTCAGAGGCATTAATAGGATTAAAGAAATCATTCTGCTGATGCGTCTTGTCTTGTAAATCAAAAAGCATTACGCCAATTTTTTGATAATGAATACCCGCCTTAAAAATACGATTTATCGCTGTTTTAGCCGCATCAGTAAGTTTTCTTAGGTCGTCGGTTGGATGCACAAAACAAACGCTTATTTCTTTATTATAATGCGCGAGGTCGGCTCGAAAACGGGAAGACTGCACGAACACGGATAATTGTTGTGCTTGCCTGTTATCACGCCGTAATTTTTCATGCGCGCGTGCAACATAACTGCTAATTGCATTTTGTAAGGCTGGAAGCTCGGTTTGCAGGCACCCAAACGATTTAGAAGAAACAATACTTTTTCTCGGCTCTACCGTCTCAAGTTTAAGGCAGCGAATGCCATTTAACTCGAGAGCCGTACGCATCATCATGACTGAAAATTTGGTTTTTAAAAAATGCGGATCGCAGCGCGCAAGGTCGCCTGCGGTGTTGATATTAAGCGCCATTAATTTTTTAGCCCATTGGCGCCCAATTCCCCATACTTCATCAATGGCTAATTGATTTAGTAACAACTCCTGTCCGGTTATATTAAAAACGGAAGATTTAAAAATTTTTTTAGCACAATTATTAGCAATCTTAGCTAAGGTTTTAGTTTGTCCAATACCAAAAGAAGTAGGGATGCCGGTGTATTGCAACACCCTTTTTTGCAACCGCTCACAAAAGCCCAAACGTTCTTTCTCCGCAAGAGCGGTTAAATCAAGAAAAGCTTCGTCAATAGAATACACTTCTACATCAGGCCAAGCATCAGCAAGTATGGACATAATGCGATGTGAAATATCACCGTAGAGGGTGTAATTTGACGAAAAAACCTGAACGTTGTGTTGATGGCAAAGAGCTTTTACTTTAAAAAAAGGCGTACCCATAACAATTCCTAAAGCCTTGGCTTCATTTGAACGCGCAATAACGCAACCGTCGTTATTAGAAAGGATAACAATCGGGGTATCGATTAAATCCGGGCGAAATAACCGCTCGCAGGACGCATAAAAATTATTGCAATCTATAAGTGCGTACATGAGCGAGCCGGTGTATGAATAATATGACGGATCACCCCCCAAATCACACATTCCGTATTGCCGGTAATGCGGATAGGAATTGCCGTGTTATCATCGGCAACAAGTTGAACGCGGCCGTTGGTCTTGCAAAGACGACGCACCATCCAATCACCACTGATAAACGCAACCACGCGATCGTTATGCGAGGGGGTAAGGCTTCGGTCTATGATGAGCAAATCGCGAGCGGTGATATCGCTAAATCCAAAGTCGCTACTGGTTACTTTTAGAATAAACGTTGCGGCTGGATGCGGTATTAGAAATTCATTAAGATCCAAATGCGACTCTAAATAATCATCCGCCGGAGAAGGAAAGCCGGCCTGCACACGACTGGCAAATAAGGGCAAAGGAAGAAAGTCGCTCGAAGCGACTCTATAAAAATCAAACGCGTCACCGTGGTTCATAAATGTGCTACTTATTTAGTTTAAAATAAAAATATAGAGCAGTAAGAACGTAATTTCTAGTAGAAAAATGCGGAGCACACCCGCAATATCCGTAAGTTTCGATTTGCAAAGGGAAAAATAAATACAAATATTATTCTTGACATTGTCTTTATGTACGTTATTCAAGACAATACGTCATTTTCTGAAAACAGCCTTATGATGGCGTATTATTTTGCAGCAATCTGTAAAGTAGCGCCCCTTTCCGCCATTAAAAAATATATTGAACAATAAAGAAAACCTAATAGAAACAACAATATCAACAGCCTCGCTGTCGACGCGGTCCAATCTCGTCCTGAAAGACGAGATTTTTCGCGAAAAGCGGTTAAAACTCATGTTAAGAAATAATTGATAATTTACATTGATAAATTTAGGTTCGACGCAAATCCACATTCTAGACTTTGAATCAGCGATTTTAGAAAATCAAAACTTAAATTATATATTCCTGGAGAACTTGTTTCTCTTGGACCCGCAATATTCAGAATTTTTACATTATTAAGATTTAACCATTGAGTAGTTTCTTTGATATTATTTTTTTTTGCGAGCATAAGATTAATGATTAAGTAGGGTTTTTTTAACGTATTCACCTCCGATATTGTTACTATTGTTCCGTCTTGTACGTTTTTTGGTAAAGGAAGAGAGGGCACTAAAATCAAGGTACCATCAGAATCACGTATATTTAAACAAGTACGTGTATCATAATTATGTTGCTCCGACTGAACATCGGTATCTACCTCAACCAAATTTTTAAATTTGGCTGAAATTAAACCTGCTTCATTAATGCGTCCTTTCGGGCACCATCCTCCATACTGTACATTTAGGCCTATAGCCGCATCAAGCCCGGCTTGATCAACCCCTGTTTGCCCACCGGTTATAATTTTTTCAATCATATTTTTACCTGTTTATACTATTTAGAGGGCGTGAAATGATGATTAAAATTATAAAAATAACACGCTTTAAAAATCTTTTATAGGTTAACTCGTGACAGTAAGGGCAATAATGCCGTGATTGGATGGCAAATAATAGGGCTAATAAAAGCATCATTTGCAGCCTCTCTGTTTCAAATTTTACAAACAGGCCTAAAGGGTAGGGGGATGAGAACGATAGGAAAAGGGAAGACGGCTAGAGTTGATAAAAGTACAGCGCGTGTTGTATTGGTTGAAAACTCCTCGATGGCTATTAAAGCAGAGGCTCTTCTTCACCCGCCCATGGGTGATATTTTTTCATGACCGATACAAACAAATCGGATTCAATTAGGCATTGCAACCATGTCTGCAAACCTAATAAAGGGGTTTGCCAAAACCAATCACGGTCAACCATCGCAAATTGACGGATGAAGGGAAATAAGGCCACGTCAGCCAAGCTTATGCGTTCACCGAGCAACCACCGATGCTTGGTTAGCGCATTATTCAACGACTGCAAAAAAGGCATAGCTTGATTGCGATAGTAGATAGCCTCTTGATCTTCTGAGCGTTGTGGGTATTTGTAATTATCCAAAATGGGCTTGAATTGATTGTCGTTCGTATCTATCCATTGCTTGATTTTTTCTTGGCCATGCTCCTGCAACCAATTGTCTGGATCAAAGCAGGCCAAAGCCCAATACATAATATCCAGGCTTTCATCAATCACCAGGCCATCATTAAGAACAAGAACAGGTACTGTGCCTTTCGGCGAACGCGCTAACATCTGCGCGGGCTTTGTTTTTAGCACAACCTCACGAACACGCACGGTAATATTGGCGTAACGCAAGGTCATACGGGCACGGATAGCATACGGGCATCGTCTGAACGTGTATAACGTGGGATAGAGCATTTATTAGCGTATTGTAAATAATTGTCGTGTTTGGCAGTGTATCCAGCCAGATAAACAGATGCAAGGGTTTGGCTGTTCATCGCGACTTACGTTGGTCTATCGCTGCTGCTCGGGACGAACTAAAATGAAAATTCGCTAATTGAGCATCTTTCGCTTCTTTACCGGTAAATAATGATTTTAGAAATACAAGCCATTTGGGTTGTGGTTTCGCATCACTGTGTTTATGGATAATTTCTGTAATTATACTTTTTAACATATTTATTAAAAGACCAGGTTAGTCAAAAAAATTACATTATGGAGGCTAAACAGCGATTGTCAACCACCGGTTTTATCGGCGGAAACGCTTACAAAAATTTATCATTATTTTGTATACGCAACTTTGTTGACCCTGCCCATTAGGCTCACGGTCGAAGATTGACTTTGTCGTCCAGTGAACTCAAGGGCAACTCGGACGCCTTTTCAACATAGGTTGCGAATGACTGGTGTGGCTTTACCCCGTCCCCAACAAGCCCGAAGCTTTCGAAATGAATGCCATTGATATTTAGAATGAACCATAAGGAATTGGTCGTCTGCGTTTTGAAAAAACACCGTGAACTGTTGTCTTCGGTTCCGTCGCGTTTTACAGCTAAGACTACCAGGTTAATTTCAAGCACCGGCGTGAGTGCTTGAATAATTGCCTCGTCGACCCAAGAGATTGATTTGCGGTGGTAGGCTGTATATTCATCAATGAGTTGATTGCCTATCACGTAATTTTGAAAATATTCTTTTCTGGCCTCAATAAAGTTGCACGCTAGCTCGCGCCAATTATCAACGCTATTGGAGCATGCAATCGTTTTTAATGAACAGACTATTGCGTGCTAAAAAAAGCTGTCATCGACAGAACTTCTAAGTGTAGTGAGACTCTGTTTACGCCAACCTTTTGGTTTTCCCTTCTTCGTCGAACGCTGCGTCGGGCGTATTGATGGTTTTAAATAAGCCAAAGGATGAAGTTGATGCAACCCTCACAGGCGAAAAAGATTGTGTTTGAAGGATGATTGGAGAAACTCTAAGATTTGGCTCATGAGTTAACTCTGTTTCAAGCGCGGCTAATTCTTCTGATTTGGTTTTAATAAAGTCTTGAGCATTTAGTATAGTATGTTTTGCGAAACAATCAGAAAGTATAAGTAAACCCACAGCGATTCCGGGAATAACCATAGCTGTTATACCAAAAAGACCCGTTAAAAGTAAAGTTGCCGCAAAAAGAATTAAAGGAATAAGTACATAATGTGCTATTTGATGCCGTCGCACTTGATTATTGTTAGATAATTTTAGTTCTAATATTGGTCTTGGAAGCTCGTCGGCAAACGCCTTTTTTTTCTGAATTTCATCCCTTAAGAGGGCAATTTTTTTTTCAAGCTCCGTAGCTGTAGTTAAATCAGTGATACATTGATGAGATAAGTTCTTCATTGCTTAAGTCCTAGTTAAAGGTGTTTAAAAAAATGTCTGGTTTATTTAGTTGCATTAATAATAGTTGCATTAATAACGCGTTTTTATATCATGAAAAAATTTTACTGTCCAATCCGTTTTTTAGACACGCTGCTCGGATTTAGTTGCATTAAACACGGCTGTTAGAGCAAATATGGCGCTGTCGCAAAAATAGTACGATCGTAAGACCGATTTACTTTTAGGCGCGTTTATGCCGTCAGGCCGTAGCGCTGCAACCATTGAGCGGTGCCGCGTATGCCGGAGGTGATACTTATGCTTCAAACAATCAATAACAGTTTCAATTAAATTGCGCTGATCTAACCGTTGTTTTTCATCATCGGTTCTCACTAATTTTTTCTTCGTATTTTTCGTTTTCCTGTGATCAGTTTCAAGCTTTTTGTAAACAATTTCTTATCAACTCCCTTGTCACCAAATGCAAGTTCCTCAAGATCGCACATCAACGATCCAGGCACAGTACGGTCACTGACATTACTTTTGGTTATTTTAAATGCTATTAATTCACAAGTTGATTAATAACAACACGGACTTTTAGACCAAAAAAAACCCGCCTACGGATGTACGACCCTATGCTGCAATTTCTTTAAAAACTTGATTAGGTTTTGATACCTTAAGAAGGCACGCAGGAAAGCAACTTCCATCGGTATAAAATAGGCTGGTTTTTCGCCTACATTTGTATTGTGAGAACACGGCTAATGGCAAAATTGCTCGACTCATTAACGCAACAAATCGTTGATAGCGGGGGGTGATTCCGGAAAATACTGTTTCCAATAAATCTGTAAAATTTCAATAGCCAACCATTTGGAACAAAATTTGGGTGGCGTAATTTCGCTAACCGATAAACAACAAGTAGGTCCTCGACTACCTTTTGTTGGGCTTGTTAATAGCGGTTGAGGCATACTTTATCTAATTCTTTGTAAAAATCGTCGATTTCGCAAAAAAGAGCGACTATCGGGCACTCCATCAACATATTGAAATTACTTTTAAACGAGAAAAATCAGCATGTTAAGATCGGCAACTCTTTTTTCAATGGCTATGAAAATTCGAACTGGGCTTTTATAAAGAAATCACAATTGATGATAGAGCGGATAGTTGTAGTGAAAAGGTCAGTTGGCTTCTTTTAAAACATATGTGGGGTTTTGAAAAACGGATAGTTATCATTTGGAATTTACTAAAAAAAATTATCCAGGTGTTCGTATTATTGACATACACTCTAATGCGGCATTAGAAAAATTACCGCTACCTAAATTGAACATCAAAACAGATATTTTATCTAAGTATGAAATTTAAAAAATAAGGAAAATTTATATTTTACAATGTGGGATTAAAATTTTTTGCAACCAGTTAAAAATAAATGTATTGGCTGCAGTCTAGACTGGTAAAGGGGTGTAGAGGTGTTCTTGGAAATATTGTACCCGTCTGAAAGGAACCTCTAGACGGATACAATATTATTTAGCTGCATTATGTACCAATAATCCTTAGCCGAATGCCATTGTTTTCCACAGAACGCCAGCTAGGCTTTAAAATATAAAACGGTTGACAAACGGCTACTTTAAGATAGATTTGCGGGTTTTAATAATCACTCGTGAGCACTTTATGATCATTAACGTACCTCAAGGCTATAGCGCCAGATTAATAGCAAAAGATTCCGCTTCTCTAGGCATTGAAGCGCTTTATACCGATGGTTTTTCTAGCTGCAACATCATTATCTGCTTGAGTGAAAAGCGTATTACCCTAATTCATGTTGATATAAAAATGCATTATGATGTTCTGAAAATAAAAAAAGAAATTGAATGGGTTGATAAACCCAACGAGTTCATTCTCTTGGCAAGAAGTGAATCCCCTATAAGGGACAATATTACTCAGTTATTTGCAGAGTATTTTCCTGACAGGAAATTACAATCTAAAATAGTAACGGACGATTATGATGGAGTATCTGTTTCCTTTGCAAAAAATCAGGAAAACCAATTACATTCCCAAATAAGCCAATACCCCATGGAAATTAAGCCTGACGAGCTTTGTCGCCATCCTCAAGAAAAAAGGCTACTGGCTGTACAAAAGATTGAACAAATTATAGGTGTTGGATTCAGGGCAAGGCATCCTTTCAACTTTGTATCGCTTTTACAAGCAAGGCAATGCCATTTGTTTGACGGAAACGCTTGGGAATTCTTAGATAAGAACCATTTGAAAGTAGATGTTCCTGATGAGCAAACGAAATACATAATGAATACTTTTGATAAAGATAATCCTTTTATCACGACTGCTCGCCTTTTAGGCGAGATTATTGATTCTGACAACGAAGGTACGGTTATATTGGAGCCCATAGCAGATATGTGCCTGAGCGTGGCTCCATATATTGAGTATTATTTGAACGATTTTGCAAACGAGGAAACATTGTTTTCTAGAAACTTTAAGGACTCTTTAGACTTTTATGAGGCCTCAGAAAAGCAAGATAAAGATTTGAAAGACAAGTTATTAACGCTTATTACGCAAAAGGGGAATGTGTTTAAAGAAATAACTTCTGCTATAGAGGAATATAAATTAAATTCTAGAAACACGATATTTAAGGAAAAAATAGTAGATGAATATGGAACGTTTGCTCGAAGTTATAAAGAAAGACACGCGTATACAGAGGCAGACATAGCCAATTCAAAGCAGTTGCAAGTAGCAAAAAAAATCGCGAGCTATGGAGCGTTGGCGTATCAAAAGAAAGATTATGTAAATGCAGAAGTATTTTTTAAAGATACTTTAAAAAAAATGACCCTGTGTTGTACTAAAAATAATACTCAGTTAGCGATAGCGTATTACAATCTAGGACGCAGCTTGCAGCAATTAGAGCGTTTTGTGGAAGCGAAAAAATATTTATCCTATAGTCTTACTCTTAAGAAGAATTTTACCAGCTCAAAACCAGAGCGTTTAAGTATAGAAAAAACAGAAAAAGCATTAGCCGACTGTCAAGAGCAACTCGCTCTTTCCGTGAATAAAGCTCCCAGTGCGTTTTCATGACTTTAATTTGCGCGGTAACCAATGCGACAGTTTGCCACTAATACATGTTATTCAGGATCGAAGGCTCATCCAGTAGCATGGATGGCGGTTCGGTTGCAAAAAATTAGAGAAAAGACTAAAAGTGTTGTCATTAAGAGTACGGATGGCAGTAATATGCCCAGTTTCAAGGGGCGCATTTGTCGCTTGGCGTGTTAAACGACCTGCGTGCTCGTAGAGGTGAAGGCTTTTTAATTGCCAGTATCGATGGTTTAAAAGGATTTCCAGACGCCACCGCCAACGTGTTTCCAAAAACTGAAATTCAACTTTGTATCGTGCACCAAATCAGAAGTTCATTAAAGTCTGGGGTTAGTAAAGACCAGACTTTAATGAACGATTTAAAGCTCGTATACAAAGCCACAAGCAAAGACTTGGCCGAACATCACGTGCTTGAACTGGATGGTAAATGGCGCAAAAAATACCCCGCTGTTTTAAAGTCATGGAACGATAATTGAGAGGCTTTATCGCAGCTCTTGACGTATTCATAAGAGCTTCGACGCATTGTTTAGACAACTAATATTGTTGAGGCTTTTCATCGACAGGTTCGAAAATACACCCAAAGCAAGGGCGCATTTCCCAATGAAAATGCCTTGGTAAAATTAACCTATCACGCTTGCCAAAAAATACTGAAAAAATAGAATCAGCCTGCGCGCGATTGGGCGCTGATTGCTTCACAACTCCAAGTATTTTTCGATGGAAGATTAAATTTGGGATTACGATAAATCAGGAGCTGACACAGTTAAATGAACGCTCTCATAGACAGGGATACTATCCCCTTGCTTGGTAAAATAGAACTCAACAGCATCTTATTTTTTCAATTCTTGTCATGAAATAATTTGTTCAATCTCGGGAGGAATAAACAGTGTTGATGCAGCATTAGGATTACTGTTAACGCATGTCGCGCTAAATATAGCCTTCATAATGACCTTTCCATCACTAACTCGCCTAATATCCTGCCTATGCGCCCAGTGGTAAGGTAGATCGTCTTGCGTTATTTTGCTTGTCACGATAAAGGTGTCGTTGGCAGTTAATGAATTCTTGAACTTCATCGTGCATGATGTCACGACTAATTTTAATCCTCTATTTGCAAAGTCAGTGTGATTGATATTCAAAAACTCACCATGCTTGTGTCTAGCATGAGAAAGATAGATCATATAATTTGCATTATTTACAATGCCTTGAGCATCTAGTTCGTTATCACGAAGCTCCATCTCCAATGAAAAATTATCTAAACTCATTAATACCTCTTTACAATGATATGCGCATATCATGTGTATGATTTCAATGCATCATTTTATGGTTAATATATACTATTGTAAAGAATTTTAGCATGAGCGATTCATCCATAAACGTATCAATTGGTCAAGGAATTATTGCGTATATTTGGGATTACACACCCTATTCTCTAAAAAATATTGCCCATCTTTCTGGCTCACTGCTCGACTGTATCCGTAAAATTTACGGTCATGCCTCTGTTCCAAAAATTTTCAAATCAACGTTGCAACTACTTCACCCGAAAGCTCATACTCCAACCAACAACCTTCCTTGAGAACAGGTCAATTACTACAGCCAAGTATAAGCAGTCTTCTTGCGTGTGAATGCAGGTGATATCGGATAGCTAAGCTTGATAAGGTTTTGCGACAGTAAGCTTGCGGTTACGTACATTTTCATATAAAAGTTTTTTGTGCTTGCTGTTTGTCGTTGCCTTATATTTCTTGCGGTAGCGAATAAAAACATAGCCTCTATCATTAGTCATTTGGTTTTTTTTAGACCAATAAGATAACCTAGTTCATTCGATACTTTTCTCATTCGACGACCGCCATAAGTATATTGGCTCGCTTCAGAATTTTTTTAATCCACTCCAACATTTCTTGGCGCTCAGGATCTTCAGGAAGATTTTTTTGGCGTCAAAGCCGTTTGCTCTTGAATCGTTAGCTGAAACTCCAGGAAGGCGGCGAGGAAACAATGCTCATAATGCAACAAGCCCTCTAATCTCCTCGGGTTTTTTGTTTTTCGACAACTCAATAATACCGAGTTTTAGCGGTGGTTTTAATTCCAAATGTATTATCTTGAATTTACAGAAGCTTACGGACATAACCAATGTGTATGGGGTTAAACCCTCGGCAACCCTGTTTGAAATCTAACGAAAACAGGGCGTAGTGTATGAAAAAAATTGAATCAAAATTCATAGATATTTTTTTGATGCGTTAAGGTTTAGTCATGAAGTAGACGTCATCCGCGCCTTAAAAGATTTCATCCCTGTGAAGATTGGATCTGCAATCTTTTCTGGGAAGTGGTTTGGTAACTCTGTTGAGACCTCATCAATAGCAGAATCGATACGCTCGATAACTTGCTCAAAAATCTTAACAGCTTTTATTCTCGAGTATTGAACGTATTTTGCTGTTTCAATAAAATGTCTTTTTTGAATACCGTCAATCTTGTAATGACTATTTTTACCGTATAAAGCCATTGCCATTTTCAATTTTTTAAACGGTAGCTGTTTTTGTTTAATTAGGGGATAGGCTGAGATCATGTCGTATAGTGGGGTGAGCTTATAACCACCTTGGGGTTGTAGACTTACACTGAAATTCTTGGCATGCGCATCAATAGCACCAAGGCACCAGTTAACGACCTGAGCCCTGAAAAAATCATCTCGGTCTTTTTGAGGCTGTTGCGAACCATTAAGTAGCTGCATAACTTCTTTAATACCCGGCCCACCATCAGACTGATATTTTAAATTGGGTGAGTATCCCAATGACTGGCATAGATCTTCCTGTGGCAATCTAAGAATATCCTGATGATCGCGACTCCATTTTCTATCAAATCTTTCAACAACTAATACTTTTACATCTTCGAATTGTAAGATTTTAGATTTTGCAACATTTAAACCAAATTTGCTGGCCAGTCGTAAACAGAGATGTTCATTTTCACAACTTTCACTTAAATCAATCCCTTGATGAGATAAATATCCAATAGGTAGTTTGAATATGTGGGTTGTTGGTGTAGGTCCAAATGGTTTATGCCATTCATTTTGATAATATAGGAAAGCGGTTTTTTCCTGAGCACCGGCTATCGAGATTCTAAACTCATCATCCTCTTTATTCATTCCCAGTGGTGAGGTTTGGTAAGAGCGTAAAGTACGAGCTATCTCGGCTTCACTAACAATTTTGCTTTTAATTTTCAGATGTTGATTTTGAGGAATATCTTCAACAATTTGTATCGCACCAACACAATCACTGCCAATTAGAGCCAATAGATCAAACGGTTGTGATGAACTTGCTTGAAAACGAGCTTGAATTCTGGCTCTTATCTGCGGATTATCAGGAAGTAAGTTATCAAAAAAATTATAAACAACTTTTCCTGAGAACTTTTGCGTTACTAATGGTAGCGATAAAGAAACTGGGCGTGAATACGGCTTGGAAATCCAGTCAGCGACGTAGCAAAAACTCAAACCACCTGCATTATCTTGGGTAAGCTCCCCAACGAGCTCATTATTCATCAATATGTATAATTTACGCATTACCATTCTATATCTTCATGAGTTTCCTGTTCTTTTTCAACAAGATTTATATTTAGATTAAGAGCAGACAGGATTCTAAATAAAGTATCAATTCGGCTATTATCAGGGCTATTCTCAAACTTTGAGATGGTATCTTGTTTTAAACCGACTAAATCTGCAACTTCAGATTGACTCATTTTGAGTTGCTTACGCTGGTCATTTAAATATAAGGCTAAATCTTTTGTTGAGTTGATGATCATTATTTTCCTTTTCTTACCCCCAGTCGCCAATATTATTAAATTTACCCTCATTTGCGGGTAAATTCAAATATATTTCCATTTGCGGGTAAAAAAGTTGTTGCTATGCCGCACCTAAATTTTTATTTGATTTCCTAACAGCTCAAGTTGAGCTTAAGTATCATGCACCCCAAAAACTAGACCAGCAAAATCTAAAAATTTAGGAGATACTCGCCTTTGTTCGGAGGTTACTATGCCAAAGAACAAAAAAGGGTCATCGGCTGCTAAATTTGAAATTGCATTACAAGCAATAAAAAATGAAACACCGTTGAATGAGATAAGTAAAAATTATGCGGTATACCCTACACGAATGAATATTAGGATTATCCAGCATTAAGAGTACGGAAATTATTGGTTAACAAAGAATCAAGCTCTGTTTTGTATTGCTGAATATTTTCAAAAAAATCCAATGTTGTTTGCTTGAAAACGTTGAACTTCTCATAATATTTATTGTAGAGCACTTTCTTTTTCATAAATTTCCAAAGCCGTTCAATCAAGTTCAAATTTGGTGAGTATGGAGGTAAAAACACGAGCTGAATTTTGGATTTTTCTAAAAATTGACCGACTAATTTTGAGCGGTAATAGCGTGCGTTATCACCGATCACATAAATAATAATTGCTAAGGGATAAGCTGATTCAACCTGCTCTAAAAGTGCTATTGTTGACTGAGCATTTATGCGCTCATCTTCACGGGTTATTACAACGTGTGTATCTGCATCCAATGCGCCATTGATATTGATGCGCTGACGTCCTGTATTACTTTTGATAATGTTGTCTTGTCCTTTCTTAATCCAGCCATAGGCCAACATGGTGTTATGTTGTGGATGCACCCCATCCATATACAAAACAGGGTCGTTTGAGCCTTTATGCTCTCGAAGAGCCGTAAGCTGTTTTAGAAACTGTTCCTGCTTCTCTTTATCAGCTTTTGCAGGAACCAGCTTCGATTTTTTATAAGTAAATTTTAGTCGGTGTAACAAATCGGTCATGCCGCTAACTGAATATAAAAACTCATATATAGTTAATTGAATTTTAAATGACCGATAAATTGTATATAATTGTCGTTTTTAACTTCGGTCATATTTATGGGACATTCAACAGATTTAAGAGGATCAGTTTTACGCTTCATTGATTCAGGAAACTCAATTAAGGCAGCATGTAAATTATTTAGTGTCAGTCGTTCATCAATCCAACGCTGGAGAAGCAGGTTAAGTAAATCAGGGACAATAGAGCCCAAGCTACGAATAAAATCTCCCTATAAAGTGGATGCATCAGCTTTAAAGGCTTACATTTCCGCCCACCCTGATGCTTACCTCAATGAAATTGCTGCGCACTTCAATGTCACTGCTTCAGGGATATCAAAAGCATTGCGTCGTCTGAAAATCACACGCAAAAAAAAACTTCGCTCTATGCTGAAAGAGATGAATCCAGACGACAAGAATTTGTAGAAATTATTTCACAATACCCATCAGAAAAACTGGTATACATTGATGAGTCTGGAATTGATAAGTTTATGTCTCGAGAATAGGGGTGGGCCTTAAAAGGACAAAAAGTGATTGGTGAAATCTCTGGTAGACGCTATGCCAGGGAAAGCTTTGTGGCTGGGTTGAATGGGGGTCGGCTGATTGCGCCGTTATGTTACACAGGTACCTGTGACACAATATTGTTTAATTTTTGGTTGGCTAATTTTTTATTACCCACATTAAACCAAGGTCACATTCTGGTGATGGACAACGCAACATTTCATAAATCAGAAGAAACGCGTCTACTTATCAATAATGCAGGATGTGAGCTACTTTTTTTGCCACCGTACTCGCCAGACCTTAATCCCATTGAAAAATGTTGGGCGAATCTCAAGAGTAAAATCAAAAAAGTTATTGCTCAATTTTCATCCCTGTCAGAGGCTGTTGATTATGCGTTTCAAATAGATCAATTAAAATTCAAGTGACTGTAATACCCATTATTGATCTCTAACAGGCTCACGGATGAATTCTTAGGTTTTTCATCAATACAAGATCTTAAAACTTCGCTTTTTCCGCTTAGCTTTTAAAAATTTTTTGTTAAGTTTCCAAAATATCGTTTTACCATAAGCGGCTGTTGAATCATACTCATGATCGTATGCGCCTAAATCCGTTTCTTTTCGCTTGTGTGGTGGTTCATTAATAGAAAATAAATTATGGCTTGGGCTGGTAAATTCAAATCCATGTCGGTATTTGTAATGATGTTTTCCGCTTGCTTTTAAATCATACCCATCCCAAAAGCATCCTCCGTTAGCATAATCAAAACCATTATTCAGCGCGTTTCTGGCTGCCCGATAAGGCTTCTCAAAATTTTCTTCTATATCCGAGCACATCAGGTTTCTATAGCGATGGTTCCATCAGAAGTCACATAGGAAAACGAAGGAAATGCTTTAATTAATAAAGCCACTGATGATTTTCGAGCCGCATTCCTTCTTCTAATAACCGCATAGGCCATACCTGCCATCTCCTCATAATTATTCATAGTCGAGGATTCGCCATAAGCAATGGCGGTTAGAAACTCAAACTCAAGTCTTAAAGCGTTTTATGAGTATTTAGTTCTTTCTGGAAAAAAGAAGATGGTTGCGCTTACAGCATTGATGCGAAAAATCATTGTAATTGCCAACGCGCGATTAAGAGATGCAGATCTAACAAGATGTTTGGGAGTTAATTAAAATTATTATTCAGAAATAGTTGATTACCCTACAACCACGAGAGGCTACACACAACAGTGGGAGATATATCCCCTGTGGCCTATGAAAAAGAATAATAAAAGTGCCCAAATTTGGTTGACCAGAACAATATTGATTGTTACCGACAGTTGCTCTCAAAATAAATGCGTCCTAGGAATGCAAAACAAAGGTGGGGCAGCTAAAACCTAGTAATGACGGGGCGTCCCACTTATCCCCTATGTCCCGCCCATTTTTTATAAGCGTGCAACACGCATTAAATAAAATTAAATAAACATAATCTACGATGATTTCCGCAACGCAATATACTATAATTTATGCAACATGATATACTATGATTTCAACAATAGTATTAATAGAGAAAAGATAATGAAACCATCAGAAAAACTGGCTCAATCCTTAGAAATTTTACGAGAAATACAGCAAAAAGGTAAATATACCATTCAATCAAAAAATATCAGCAGAACACATCGCGAACGATTGGTAGAAAATGGCTTTTTGGAAGAAGCTATCAAAGGTTGGTACATACCTGTCAAACCAGATGAGCAAAAAGGAGATAGTACCCCATGGTATACTACCTTTTGGAATTTTTGTGCCACCTATTTGAATGAACGATTTGATGATAATTGGTGTCTTTCTCCTGAACAATCCCTACTTATCCATGCAGAAAACTGGACTGTCCCTCAACAGTTGATAGTGCGAAGTCCAAGTGGAACAAACCGTAATATGGAATTGCCACATAACACTTCAATGTTTCAAGTACGCTATAAAATGCCAACACCAGAAGATATCGAGGTAAAACAAGATTTAAGATTATATGCACTGGCACCGGCTCTGATCTATTGCTCTCCCAAATTCTTCTCACAATATCCAACTGAGGCCAGGGCTATTTTATCTATGTTTAATAACGCCTCTGACATACTTCATTATCTATTGGATGAAGGGCGTTCATGGATAGCTGGAAGACTAAGTGGTGCGTTTAGGAATATTGGAAAAACACAAATAGCAGGTGATATTAAAATGACCATGGAAAGTGCTGGGTATCAAGTACGCGAGGAAGACCCTTTCTGTACAGTTGCACCCATAGATTTCTCAAAGGGTAATAAACCACCTTACCGTAGTCGTTTAGAAGTGATGTGGCATGAAATGCGACAGCCTATCATCGATTATTTCCCAAAACCAAAGCACAAGATTACTAATACTGAAAAATATATAGAATCCGTTGAAGAAGGCTACACCAATGATGCTTATCATTCTTTGTCGATTGAAGGCTATCAGGTCAGCGCGGAACTCATTGAAAAAGTACGCTCCGGCCAATGGGGTCCTGATGCATTTGAAGATGATAGGAGTCAAGGAAATGCACTAGCTGCAAGAGGATATTGGCAAGCTTTCCAAGCCGTTGAAAAAAGTCTGGTTAAAGTACTGGAAGGAGAAAATCCGGGAAATATCATACAAAAAGATCATGGCAGCTGGTATCGAGAACTTTTTCAGCCCAGTGTTGTAGCCGGCCTATTAAAACCAACCGATCTTGCTGGATATAGAAGAAACCCCGTATACATTCGACAATCAAAACATATTCCGGCCAGAGCTCAAATTGTCAGTGATTTAATGGAAGAATTTTTTCAGTTAGTAAGTCAAGAGAATGATCCTGCTGTTCGAATAGTACTTGGTCATTTCTTTTTTGTATATATCCACCCATACCCTGATGGAAATGGTCGAATTGGGCGCTTTCTAATGAATGTGATGATGGCTGCTGGTCATTATCCTTGGACTATTATTCCAGTTGATAGACGAAATGAATATATGGAAGCTTTAGAGCAAGCCAGTGTTCAACAGAATATTATTCCATTCTGTAATTTTGTGGCTAGTTGCGTGGATGGTTGATAGCCAAAGATATTAATTTCCAAAAAAGATTTGTAAGTATTTTCGGGTGGCAACTTTGCCATACTTGTTGGATAGTTTCATCAACCGAGCTTTAACAAATTGATCGCGGTTTTTGGCAACCTTTAATTGTAATTCGCTCACATCTTCCGTTGAATACTTTGCATTATTTAACAGACCTCTTTCGAAATTAGATTACTCTAACTCCATACGAGGTAAAATCTGTTATTTTTTTAAGTGAGCCTGAACGAAGAAACGTAGTATTACGGTTGAATTTAGAAAACAAACCTGAAGATATACGTTTCGCGAATGAAAATTAGGGATTTTTTTAAAAAAAATCTTGCAATATAAATTAATGAGATCATGCTATGGAGCATGAACAAACTCACACTCACACCATCAGAAATCATCGCTCTGAGGCAAGCGCACTATGCCTGCAAAGACAAACGTGCCGCAGATCGAATAAAGGCTGTTTATTCTCTAGGGATAGGCTTCACAGTAGCGGATGTCGTAAATATTTTGATGTTGGATGAAGAAACGCTGCGCAATTATGTAAAACGGTAACAATCAGGTGGCATCAATGCGTTGATAACGGATCACTACTTAGGTGTAAATCAGCATGCAAAAATGACCCCTTTAGAGGGGAAATCAGCGTCGAAAATTGACCCCCTAAATAATTGTTAAACTAACCGTTGGGATCACTCAACGGAGATGAGGGGGATGTTAATTGTGGAAACGATCGCAAAAATACGCACACGTTATCATGTTCAGAAACAAGGCATTAAGCAAATAAGCCGAGAGCTGAATTTATCGAGGAATACAGTAAGAAAGGTACTCCGTGAAGGACAAACTGCACATGTCTACAAACCAAGGCAAGTGGTCGCCCCAAGGCTTGAGGATTATAAGGAGCAATTGCAGTCCTGGCTTGAATTGGACAATCAATTACCAAAGAAACAGAGATGCAGTGCCATGCGCTTGCACCAGCGTTTGCGGGAGTTGGGATATTCAGGCGCTTATGACAGCGTACAGCGCTATGTAAAGCAATGGATGCTGGATGATGGCAAGGTGGGCAAGGCATTTATTCCACTTTACTTTTCGCCAGGGGAAGCTTATCAGTTTGACTGGAGCGAAGAAGTTGTAGAGCTTGGTGGCGTTGCTCAGAAAATAAAGGTCGCACAGTTTCGTTTGTGTTACAGCCGCATGCTATTTGTGGCAGCGTTTCCGCGAGAAACACAGGAAATGCTGTTTGCAGCGCACGCACAGGCTTTTTCATTTTTTGGTGGAATCCCGCGTCGCGGAATTTATGACAACATGAAAACGGCAGTTGACGTGGTTTTTACTGGCAAGGAAAGAATGTTCAACAACCGATTTATCCAGATGTTAAGCCATTATCTGGTAGAACCCACAGCCTGTAGTCCCGCTGCTGGCTGGGAAAAGGGGCAAGTTGAAAATCAGGTTGGCAATGTTCGCGATTGGGTTTTTGTGCCCCGGCTAAAATTTAAGGACTTCAACGAACTGAACCGGCACCTGACGGAGCGCTGCCTGGAGATTTCCAAAACGCGTGCACATCCTGAAGCGAAAGACACTCGTATTTTTGAGATTTTTGAGCAGGAAGGACAGGTGCTTCGACAGATGGATGCGCCATTTGACGGCTATATGGAGAAGAGCTGCCGGGTTAGCAGCACCTGTCTTGTTAACTTTGACCGAAACCGCTATAGCGTTGAATGTGCCTATGCATACCAACCGGTCAGCGTGCGGGCTTATTCTGACAAAATTATAGTGAATTCAAAAGGCCGTGTCATCGCCGAACATACACGTCATTTTGGTCGGGATAAAACCATTTATAATCCCTTGCATTACCTGCCACTGCTTGAGCAAAAGCCTGGAGCTATTCGCAATGGTGCGCCATTCCACGAATGGGTATTGCCCGATGGTCTTAAGAAAGTCAGGGAAATCCTGATGAAGGACAAAGATGGCGACAAAGCCGTTGTGTCAATACTTCTTGCGATTTCCACCCACGGTCTTGAAGCCGTTGATGCTGCCTGCAAAACAGCCATTTCAGAGGCGCTCATAGGAGCTGATTATATTTTGAATCATTTAAACCGCCAGAAAGACAGGCCAACACCTTCTGAAATAACGACGCCAGACTGGTTAAAACTGGCCAAAGAACCGATGCCCGATATGGTTCGTTACAATCAGTTGCTCAGAGGGGTTCGCCATGCCATACACTGAACTGTTGTTAATGTTACGCAACCTGAAGCTTTATGGGATGGAAGAAGCGTTTACAGAAGCAAGCGAGCAACCAGGATTCAGTCAGCTGACCAAAGAGTCTCTTTTGTCAAATCTGGTTCGTGCTGAAATTGCCGACAGGCAGGCTCGCTCCATTAACTATCAAATGGGTACTGCCAAATTCCCTGTATACCGTGATTTGGACCGTTTTGATTTTGCATCGTCTGAAGTCAATGAAGAACAAATAAGAACGCTGCATGAAGGCAGTTTTATTCCTGCTAATCGTAATGTTATTTTTGTGGGCGGTACTGGCAGTGGAAAAACTCATCTGGCGATTGCCATTGCCAGTCAGGCCATTAAAAACAGGTACAAGGCGAGATTTTTCAACGTAGTTGACCTTGTTAACAGACTCGAGGCCGAAAAGTTGGCCGGCAATGCAGGAAAACTCGCCGAGCGTTTGAAAATGGTTGATGTGGTTGTCCTTGATGAGCTGGGTTACCTGCCCTTCTCTCAGGCTGGAGGCGCATTGTTATTCCATCTTATCAGCAAACTGTATGAGAAAGTTTCACTCATTATTACCACCAACCTCAGTTTCAGTGAATGGGCACAGGTCTTTGTTGACAAAAAAATGACAACCGCCATGCTCGACAGAGTTACACATCATTGCGACATCATTGAAACCGGAAACGAAAGTTACCGCTTTAAAACAAGAAATTAATTGCTTCTATATTTTACATTGTGACTATCACAGGGGGGGGGCAATTTTCGACGCTGACAGGGGGTCAATTTTGGATGCTGATTGACAATTATTACTCTCCTCGAATTTAAATATTTAGTAAATACATGCAATTAAGAAATAGTGTCTTTTTTTTTAGCAAAAATGAGATTGACTTTTCTTTTGTCCTTTAGTAGCTTGCCCTCTGTAGAGTCTTTCTAAGGCTATCTACTAAAAAGAGGTTTATTGCAGGCTATTTTTAGGCCTCGATAAATTTTGACCACCTAGCTAGCTTTGTTAGTTGGGTTTTACTGTGGATTAATATAGTGAATTAAAATTTAAACGATCCCCTGAAAAGCATGATCAATGGCCTGAGCTAATGTATCAAAATTAGCAATTTCATTCTTAATTTTCTTTTTTAAATTTGCCCAGCATTTTTCAATAGGATTTAAATCTGGTGAATAAGGGGGACGAAAGATCAAATCACAACCTGCGCCATTGATAATAGCAGCCGTTTCTGGGGATTTATGAAAAGCAGCATTATCCATTATAATGGTCTTACCACTTCCAATTTCAGGTAAGAGGAAATTACTGAGCCAGAAGTTGAATAAAACACCATCCATAGTGCCTTGATAGCAAATTGGGGCAACCAGAGTTTTATGGATTAACCCCGCTACAAAACTTTCTCTAGCGAAGCGTTTACCAGACCTCTCACCAATAACTGTTTGCCCTCTCTCACTCCATGCGTGCTCCCTGGATACAAAGCTATCTATGCCTGACTCATCAACGTATACGATACTTTCAGGGTTCAAATGCTCTATGATTTCAATATAATGTTCGCGTTTATTAGGGCACCGCTCCTTGTAGAGCGAAGTCTTTTTTTTCGAGTTATTTTTAACCGCTTCAATGCTGCATGAATAGCAGGGGCGGTAACATTAAAGTGAGAGGCTATCTCATTTAAAAACGAATCAGGATGCTCTTTAATAAAGGCTTTTAACTTATCTGAATCTATTTTGTATGGGTTGTGTGGACGACCAGCACCTACCAGTTGTCCTGTTTGATGTCTCAATCTCTTCCATTGCTTAATTGTCGTTGTACCAACTGAAAATAATGTACTCGTAGATTCGATCGTAGCTCCTGAATCTATATGGAAAAGTACTTTTTCCCTAAAATCTAATGAATAAGTCATAGTCTAAAAGCACTAATTATAACAAACATTTAAGACTTTTTAAATTTTAATTAACTATAAAGAAGTTATGTTATGAAAACAACTACAAAAACTAAAACCCTAACTGTTTCTAAAATTTCTGCTGCAATTAAAATTGCCTTAAAAGCTTCTTTAATTACAGCTGTTCCTTAGTCTTTTTTTCAGGCGTAATATCACTCAAATTTATTTTTTATTTGAGTAATATTATTGCCTGAATTAATCGTAATAATGGTTTTTGTATGACACAGATAAAATTGAATGAAAATTTGTATTTGCAACCTCATGAAAATGGAATAATTATTCATCTCCCTGATGATCAATCACTTAAAATTGAAGAAAAAGAATTTTTTATCGATTTACTTTATGAGATTAAAAAATCTGGAATACAGGGTAAAGAAGAAATTTATAAACAACTTTATTTTAAACATGATGTATCTGAAGACGAATTTAATGAGGTCTTTCAGATTTTAATTGATAATAATATTGTAAAATCTAAAACCGAATTCGCGCATACACTGTCGGATAAAGAATTAATAAAATTTGATAGACAGATCAAAAGTTTTGCTACTTTAAAAGGCAATAATATTGATGATGCCATCCATTTTCAGGAAAAAATAAAGAACGCTCATGTGGGGATTTTAGGTGTTGGTGGTGTTGGTTCTTACGTAGCATATGGATTGGCTTCCATGGGTATTGGAAAACTAACACTTATTGATCATGATCACATTGAATTAAGCAATACCGCCAGACAAATGCTTTACAATGAAGATGATATTGGCAAACAAAAACTTGATGTTGCTGAGAAAAAGCTAAAACTAGTTAACCCAGATGCTGAGATTACTACAGTTAATCAAAGAGTAACTCGCCCCCAAGATTTAGAACTTTATTTAGGCAGCCTTGATATTTTAATTTTGTGTGCAGATATACCAAGAGGCAAAATTGTATATGTCGTCGATGAAGCCTGCCAAAATAAACAGTGTCCATTTATTTTTGGACTACCTTCTTTTAACCAAATAACTTGTGGTCCGCTAATCATCCCTAACAAGACAAGAAGTTATAAAGAAATTTTCCCTAATCAATCTGAAACACATGAAACAAATATTTCAGACTCAGAAAAAGAGAAAACTGATTTAATCAATTCTGGTTTAGTTGCAACCATTATTGATCCATACAATGCTATTGCTGGGAAACTTGTTGCTCTGGAAGTAATAAAATTTTTAACAAATTTTTTACCTTGCCAGCTAATTGATCGCGTGTTTAATTTCGATACCAATACATTAAATTCCTGTATTACTGAGGTGTAGTTTGTCTTTTTCTTCTATTAAATTAACTGAACTTGTCAAACAAACAGGGAGTACACCTGTTAATTTATTTAATTTACTCTCTCTAGTGGAGCATAAAACGAATGTTCCACTGAGTACTGATTGGCAGATTTTTAAAAAAAATGACGACACTATTCTCTTGGAAAAAATATTTAAAGAGTATGGCCCTAATAGTAACTTACAGAATGTATTTGACTATTTATTAGAGTGTGAATCTACATACTCAAACCTTCTATCCAGTTATTTAACACAATATCGAGATCAGAAGAAAAGTAAGAACGATCTTTTTCACAAGTATGGGTATAATTTAAAAAATTTAAAACAAGAGCCATGTCTTCATAGAGAGCAAGAGCAAGAACTTATAAAAATTTGTCTTAAAAGAAATTATAAAAATAATATAATGCTCATCGGTGAATCTGGCGTAGGAAAAACCTTTCTTATTGCATCGATTGCTCATATTCTAAACTTAGACATTTACTACATAGACATTAGCAGCATATTATCTGGCTCTAAATATCGCGGCGAATTTGAAAAGAAATTTCACGATATTCTTAATGAGGCTTTAACTCACAGGAAAATTTTATTTTTTGATGAAGCTCATACGATACTAAATACCGGAAATTCTGACGGAGGAATATCTGGTGCTGATATATTAAAGCCTTATCTTATGCTTGCAGACTTTCAAATGATAGGAGCAACGACAATCGATGAAGCAGCTATATTTGTTAACGATAAAGCTTTTGAAAGACGTTTTAATTTTATTCACCTTGAAGAGCTAACTGTAGAAAATACAAAAGAGATCATAAAAAGTAAGCATCAACAAATCAGTGATTGGGATCCTCTCCTTATAGATAAAATATTTGTATATTTAGGTAACACATTCAAGAGCAGAAACTACCCAGATAAAGCACTTGATTTTTTTGATTTTTATTTTTCTGGTGAAAAATTATCTTCGTTTAAAATTGATGAAATGGAAAAAGTATTCAGCCTTTTTAATCGCATGAATAATATGTCAGTATAAGTTGGTTTATAAATGCAATTATTCTACAGACTATTAATTTATACTATATTATTTTCAAGCATCAGAATGCTCGTGGGAGGCTACTCTTCTTTATATTTAACCAATCACGGGTTATCTATTGCGGATATCTCCTTTTTAAAAGCGTTTCAAGGAATAGTAATTGTACTTATTCAAGTTCCGGTAGGGGTGATCATTGATAGATGCAATAATAGGTTTCCTTTCATACTGATTTCAATTTTTCTTGCAGCCATTTGGATGTTTTTAACTGCCATAGGTAATACAACGTCTATTTTCTTTGCAGCAGAATTTTTTAATGGTTTGTCTTTGGCAATTTTTAATGCAGTGATGTTGCCTATCTTAGTTGAAACTTATTCTTATGAGACAGGAAAGGATGATTATAACTACACATTAGGCAAGTTTTTCAAATATCAAAACTTATTAATGGTAGTGTCTGTACTTTTAGGCAGTGTTTTTGTAACGGTGGAGTCCAGATACGTCTGGTTTGTTGCCTCTTCTATTTTAACAATAATGGGGGTATTTTCTCTTTTAGCTAATGATTTAAAGAAATTTAATATCACTTCATCAAAAAAACCACTACTAAATAAAGCGAGGTTACACTTCAAGAATTTATTTAATGTATTGAAAGTTGAAAACGCCATTATTTTATTTATTGCTAATATCTCGCTGGTTACTGTGTTTCAAATTTTAGCTCAATTTTGGCAGGTAATCATTTATGATTATTTAGGTGAACATACTTCTAATGCAATAGTATATGGACTTATATTTGCCGTTATTTTAGTATTTCAAGCACTAGGATCATTCTTTGCTGAAAAGAAAAACTCACTAAAAATAAGCTTGTTTTTTATGGCTTTTTTCGTTGCTACTACATGCTATCTAATGGGATATAACGGAAATGAAATCTATAAAATAATCCCTATTATCCTGTTTCTTTTTTGTTTTATTTTATTTAAATATCCTTCAATTATTATAAGCGCATTACTGCATAAAAATATCAGCAATGACATTAGGGCAACTTTTGATTCACTAATTAGTACAATTTCAATGTTGGTATCAATCGGCACATTTTATATGATTGGAATTTTACTCAATAACTTTGGAAATAAAGTAATTATTTTATCTTTGACATTTTTAATGATGACAAGTTTTTTTAGCACATTTCTATACGTGATTAAAACAAGATATAGCCTAAGAACTAGTTTAGTAACGAGTTCTTAGATAACCATTCCTTCTAATAAACTAACTGTCTCTTCCATTGGATTAATCTCGGCTAAACAGCTATAAGGCATTATCCACATTGGATCAGAGTGTCCAAAGTCCATATTAACTACTACAGAAACTTGGAGTAATTGATATTCTTCAAATACGTCTAAAATGGCTTTTCCATAGTCTTTAAATTGCGGGACTAAGATATGCTGACCACCTGGCTTACTAAATAAAATGCCCCCTATCTTAGCCAGTATTCCTTGAGCCGCTAAGTTTCGTAAGAAACGTTTTAAAAATAATGGGGCTACACCTTCTTCTGAAGTTTCTAAGAAAAGAATACAGCCAGCCCAAACATCTAATGAAGGCCAAATTTCGGTGGCATTGATAAACTGTAATACTTCAACACAGCCGCCTAATAAACGTCCTTGAACTATTTTGTCAGTACATCCAATAAATTCCCATTTCATTTCGGGCTCAAGCTTTCTTTGGATCACTTGATTGGAAGGTTTTTGCCAATCTAAATATTCCTTAGTCCATCCCTCACTTGCTTTGGGAATGGGACCTATTTTATCCGTTGAAAAAAAACTCTGTTTTATCGCACTTACTGTGTACTCATGCATTGCTGCATTTTCTGCGAAACCTGTCATTACCGAAGTACCATAAAAGCTTGCTATGCCCGCTTTTAAGCACATAAAATGCAAAACAGTACTGTCTGAATAACCTAAAACTATTTTTGGGTTTTTACGAATGATTTCAAAGTCAATGTAAGGTAATAACCTTATGGCATCCTCTCCGCCAATCGTTGAGAAAATTCCTTTGATAGATGGGTCTAAAAACGCTTGCATTAAATCTTCTGCTCTAGCCTTGGGATTTCGGTATACCCAATCAGCATCTTTTAATGCATGGGGCATTTCAACCACTTCCAATTCAAAAACAGATTCGATTCGTTGTTTACCTGCTTCATAACGATAAGGAAAAGCACCAGGGCCGCCCCATGAAGCACTGATCACTGCAATTTTATCTCCAGGATTCAATTTTTGAGGGAGAATTAATTGCTTCATCTATTTTATCCTTTAATAAACATAATAAAAACCAGTGAAGATATTAAAAAGCATAATAAATAATACCTATCGCTAGTAATGTTGATATAGAGACACATGTCCCCATTCGAATTTGTTGTACATTCCCTTCTGTGAACATAAAGCTCATGCTTCTTAAAAAAGCAATAATTAACTTAAATGGGCCTCGAGAAACAAAATTAATTAAAGGATAAAGGAGAAAAGCAACAACAATGGAAAGCAGATCGGTAATCGTCCCTAAAAATAATTGATGCCAAAAGTAGAATTTTCTCGTACCCTTTACGCAGGAGATTCTGCATGAAAAAATCAAAATTTAGTGACAGTCAAATTATGTCGATCATCAAGCAAAGTGAAGCATGCGTACCTGTTCCAGAACTTTGTCGTGAACATGGCATGAGTTCAGCAACGTTTTATAAATGGCGTGCAAAATATGGTGGCCTGGACTTGCCGATGATGACCCGACTAAAAGAGCTCGAGTCTGAAAATGCCCGTTTGAAGAAGATGTACGCTGAAGAGCGCCTAAAATCTGAGATTCTTCGCGAGGTGCTTGAAAAAAAGTAGTTAAGCCATCCAGTCGAAAGCAGCTTGCACAGAAAGCCGTGCAGGAAAAATTTATCTCCGTACGGATGGCCTGTTGTTTATTTAGCATTAGTGAAACTTGCTATCGTTACCAATTGAAGCTGAATGATGAAAATGCTCATATTGCAGACTGGTTGTTGCGTTTGACTAAAAATAATCGCAATTGGGGTTTTGGCCTTTGTTTTTTATATTTGCGTAACGTTAAAGGTTACAAATGGAACCATAAGCGTGTTTATCGTATTTATAGAGAGCTCGAGCTGAATTTAAGAATCAAACCCAAAAAGCGGTTAATTAGGGAAAAGCCAGAGGCGCTAACGGTTCCTCAAGCAATAAACGAATGCTGGTCAATGGATTTTATGCATGATCAGTTACAAAACGGGCGTAGTTATCGTTTATTTAACGTGATTGATGACTTCAATCGAGAAGGCCTTACCATTGAAGCTGACTTCTCTTTGCCTGCTGAGCGTGTGATTAGGGCGCTTGATCAGGTTATTGAGTGGCGTGGTAAGCCTTTTCAGATACGTTGTGATAATGGACCTGAATATATCAGTCACTTGCTTACACAATGGGCTGAAAAACACAAAATAACGCTATTGTTTATTCAGCCAGGCAACCCACAACAAAATGCCTATGTTGAGCGTTATAACAGAACCGTACGATATGATTGGTTAAACCAGTATTTATTTAGTACGATCGAGGAAGTTCAGAATATGGCCACAAAATGGTTGTGGTCTTATAACAACGAACGGCCTAACATGGCAATTGGAGGTATACCGCCCAGACAAAAACTGAAATTAGTAGCTTAGTTTCTACTTTTAGCGTCAGTTAAAAATGGGGGGATTACCGATCGTTTCTAGTTTTACCATACTCTCTTATAAAGTCAGATAAGACGCTTTGCTGTAAAGGGTGGTTAAAATATGTTTCTGAGGTATATAAGAACATATAGGCTAAGCTTAAAAGGGCATACAACATAAGTATTGTAATAAAGTAATAAGCTCCATTAGATAAAAAAATTCTTTCATTAATCTGTTGGGCTAAAGTTTTTTTAGTTGAGATTGCCAGATTAACTTCAGATCGAACGTGCAATGTTTGATGCAAGTAATCTTTAGAAAGTTCCTTGGTAGGCCACATACTATCAACCCATTTAGTGAAAAGTACACCAATAACACTTACTAAGATACTTTGAAAAAGGGGCGACATGATGAGAATATTTCCTTACAAATGCTAAAGCGTCTTACTCCATCTTTCTACATTGCTTCTACATGAGAATTTCAGAACTTCGGTGTTATTCGCCACAACCCTTATGTGGTGTGGCTCCCCGGGACGGGCTCGAACCGCCGACCTAATGATTAACAGTCATCCGCTCTACCGACTGAGCTACCGGGGAATGTGGGCAGAATCTTAAATGGATTCTGGCTTTTGGTCAAGAGGTTATTGCAATTTATTGACAAAATTTTTGTAACCGGTCCATGGCGTCGGTTAACAGGGGCATGCTTGTTGCGAAAGATAATCGAATACAGCCCTCACTCCCAAACGCGGAACCTGGGACTAGGGCAAGGCCGGACTGTTGCAGTAAAGTGTTGGCAAATTCTATATCGTTTTGGTAGCCTTTTTTTTCAATAATCGATTGCACATTGGGGAAAATATAAAAAGTTCCATCGGCCGGAATTACGTCGATTCCAGGTATAGCTATCAACCTGTCTATTAAGTAGTTGTGGCGTTGCTGAAAGGTTTGCACCATCTTATGTACGGTTTCTTGTTCACCATTTAAAGCCGCAACCGCGGCTTTTTGTGCAATGGAGCAGGGGTTGGAAGTGGATTGAGACTGGATAGTTTTCATCGCGTTGATTAAGGGAGCGGGGCCTCCGGCATAGCCTATTCTCCATCCGGTCATAGCGTAGGCCTTAGAAACACCGTTAAGCACGACCGTTCGGTCGTATAGCTCAGGGCAAACATTTACAATATTTGCAAAGACATGAGACCAAATTATATGTTCGTACATGTCGTCGGTTGCGATATAAACGTGAGGGTTTTGTTGTAATATTTTGGCTAAGGAGGAAAGCTCTGCTGCGGTATAGGCCACTCCTGATGGATTGGACGGGCTGTTTAAAAATACCAATTTCGTTTTAGGGGTAATTGCACGCGACAATTGCTCTGCGTTAATTTTATAGTGCGCGCTGGAGTGTGCTTCAATAATTACCGGAGTTCCTCCCGCTAGTAAGACGATATCAGGATAGGAAACCCAATAGGGCGCGGGTATGATTACCTCATCACCGGCTTCTATCAAAGCTTGGCACAAATTATAAATACTTTGCTTACCGCCTACGGAAACCAACACTTGGTTTAATGTGTAATCAAGATTATTATCCCGCTTGAATTTGTCACAGATAGCCTGTTTTAACTCAACTATACCGTCAACAGGGGTGTATTTCGTAAACCCGTCCTTAATCGCCTGTATCGCGGCTTTTTTGATAGCCTGCGGCGTGTCAAAATCAGGCTCTCCAGTCCCTAGATTAATGATATCCAACCCTTGGGCTTGCATCTGCGAAGCCTTAGCCGCTACCGCTAAGGTAGGTGATGGTTTAACTTGTTGAACGCGGTTGCTAAGTATAATAGGCATCTGAACTCCAAAAAAATAATTACAAGCATTGGCACAATTGTATTCGCGGCTTTTTTAAATACGTCTAGCACTAAAAACCGAGTCACTAGGGAATTGCAATTTAGGGAAAAAATTTCTTAGGGAATTATTACAAAATATAGATAGCTCGAAAAGAGTTTAATAGAAAGAAGTCTTCTCTTGGGAGGAAATCGACATTCTGTGTATAATAGCCGGTTTATTCCGTTTTATGTAAACTGTTATGAAAAACGCATTTAAAATTTATTCAAAATACCAACCAGCCGGGGATCAACCCCATGCTATTGATTCGTTAATTAAAGGTGTTAATGCCGGTTTGGCGAACCAAACCTTGTTAGGCGTTACGGGATCGGGGAAAACGTACACTATCGCGCACGTTATTCAAGCAATGAAACGGCCAACTTTAATAATGGCGCCTAATAAAACATTGGCCGCCCAGTTATACGGTGAATTTAAAACCTATTTTCCCGATAACGCTGTAGAATATTTTGTTTCCTATTACGACTACTATCAGCCAGAGGCCTATGTTCCGGCGTCTGATATGTTCATTGAAAAAGACGCCTCTATTAACGAACACATAGAGCAAATGCGATTATCGGCTACTAAAGCGCTGTTACAGCGTAAGGACGCCATTATTGTTGCAACGGTTTCGGCAATTTATGGGCTAGGAGATCCCGATTCTTATTTACGCATGGTTTTGCATCTTTCCCGTGGAGAAGAAACCAGTCAGCGCACTATTCTTGCGCGACTCGCAGAGATGCAATATACCCGTAATCAATTATTTTTAGACCGTGGGCAGTTTAGAGTGCACGGCGATGTTATCGATGTTTTTCCGGCTGATTCTGAGAAAGAGGCGGTTCGTATTGAGTTGTTTGATGACGCAATTGAAAACCTATCGCGATTTGACCCCTTAACGGGTGAAGTTATTCAGCGGCTACCACGACTTACTATTTTTCCAAAAACCCACTATGTAACGCCACGTGAGCGGTTATTAGAAACGATCGAGCGGGTGAAAATTGAATTACAAGAACGGGTTGCGGAATTTACCAGTCAAAATAAGCTGCTCGAAGCACAACGCTTGCAACAGCGAACAAGTTTTGACATAGAAATGATGCTGGAGCTTGGATATTGCTCTGGAATTGAAAATTATTCGCGTTACTTATCCGGGCGTGGGGTGGGAGAAGCACCGCCCACACTTTTCGATTATTTGCCAGCCGAAGCTTTACTTATCCTCGATGAATCGCATGTAACCGTTCCGCAGATAGGCGGTATGTACCGCGGCGATCGCGCCCGTAAAGAAACCTTAGTCAATTATGGGTTTCGTCTGCCATCGGCTTTAGATAATCGTCCTCTGCGGTTTGAAGAGTTTAGTGCGCGCTCACCGCAAACTATTTTCGTGTCCGCAACTCCGGGAAATTATGAGCAAGAGCATGCGGATAATGTGGCGGAGCAAGTAGTTAGACCAACCGGGTTGATAGACCCTCCGGTAATTATTCGGCCTGTTAAAAATCAAGTAGACGATGTTTTATCGGAAATTCATCGCGTAACCGCCCAAAACGAACGCGTTTTAATTACTACTCTTACCAAACGCATGGCCGAGGATTTAACCGATTATTTAGCGGGGCAGGGAGTGCGTGTGCGCTACTTGCATTCCGATATTGATACCGTTGAACGGGTTGAGATTATTCGCGATTTACGCTTGGGTGAATTTGATGTTTTGGTTGGTATAAATTTATTACGTGAAGGTTTGGATATGCCCGAAGTTTCTTTGGTCGCGATTTTAGATGCCGATAAGGAAGGCTTTCTTCGCTCCGAGCGCTCTCTAATTCAAACAATTGGTCGGGCGGCGCGCAACGTGAATGGTCGGGCTATTTTGTATGCGGATAAAATTACGGGTTCTATTGAAAAAGCCATTACCGAAACAGATAGGCGTCGGCAAAAACAAGTTGACTTTAACCTGCTGCATAACATCACACCTAAAGGCATCAATAAATCCATTAAAGACATCATGGAAGGCGCGCACAGCAATCGAAAAAAATCGGCTGGAAAAAGCTCCAGCTATCTTAGTTTATCGCCTAAGGATCTTGGTAGGAAAATAAAAGAATTAGAAACCTTAATGCACAATCACGCCAAAAACATGGAATTTGAATTAGCCGCTAAGGTACGTGATGAATTATTGAGCTTGAAAAAGGAATTAAAGTTATAAAAGAGCCGGCAGCAGATTTATGAACCCTGGGGTTCACGTGGGTAGCGGTTGATTCAGTTCAGGCTTCCTATTTAAAATAGGCTTGCTCAACGCTGGATTCAGTTTGCTTCCCAATTTGGCAATATTGGTTCAAAAAATCCATGCTGCCGGATTAATAACAGTATAGCACTGAAAAAAAATTTTTCCTAAAAATTGTCAAAAAAGATAAGGAACAGTTGCGTCACCCCTTTGGCATACAGCAACAATTACGTTATGATAATCAATTTATTTATTCAGGTATCAGCGATGTCCAATTCTTCTTCCTATCCGCCTTTCGAAACTTTTGCTGAAGACGTTGTCGCCTTAGACCTGCCTTTTTCGGCAAGTGAGGTGCACGGTTTAATGTGTGCTTTTATCGCCACAGGTGCGCTGGCTGAGGGAGAGCGTTACTTACAAACCTTGGTTCAATCAAGCATCTGCAGTCCCGACTTAAAAAAAGAAGCGGCGCGCAGTCTTTTTTTTGTATTTAACGCAAGCCAGCAACAAATTGTTGAAATTAATTTTGAATTTGATTTGCTGCTCCCTAGCGATAATTTTTCACTAATAGAACGCAGCCAAGCCTTTAGTGACTGGTGTAATGGCTTTTTAATGGGCCTCAAGCAGACTAATTTTGCGGTGACGAGTCTTGAGCCGGATGCGCAAGAATCACTGGAGCATCTGGGAGAGTTTGCGCAACTTGATTGCGACGATTTAGACCAGGATGAAGACAACGAAAAGGCTTTGGTAGAAATTCATGAGTACGTTCGTATGGTGGTATTGCGTTTGAGTGGTGACATCCAATATCCAGAAGAAGTTGTTCGTGGTGGCAGCACGGAGCATTGAAAGGAATAACGATGATAAGTCAAAGTGAGTATGTATTCCGACGTAATGCTTTGGTTCAACAGTTACCGCCCAATTCGGTTGCGGTGGTTGCGGCAGCTCCGGAAAAAATTCGCAATGGTGACGCTCATTTTCGCTACCGTCAAAATAGCAACTTCTATTACTTAACGGGATTTAACGAGCCGGATGCTTTTTTGGTTATAAAAAAAACCGAAAAGCCCGCTTTTTATTTATTCAATCGCAGCCGAAATTTGCTACAGGAGCAATGGACCGGCGCGCGTCTCGGACAAGAGGGCGCGTGCCAGCAAATGGGTTTGCAAGCAGCGTTTTCCGTTGATAGCACCACCAAAAAATTGCCGCAGTTAATTGCTGATAGCCGTCGTGTTTTCTATCCGATTAACGATCGTTGCGAAGGCAATACGCTCATTAGTTCTGTGATTGCAATTTTAAACCAGCAGGCGATTGCTTCCGGTAAGCCAGACGGTTTAGAAGATTTATCTTATGCGTTGAGCGAATTAAGACTAATTAAAAGTAAGGCTGAAATTGCTTTAATGCAACACGCTGCCTCTGTTTCTGTTGAGGCGCATAAGCGTGCGATGCGCGCCTGCAAGAATGCTGAGTTTGAACACCAGTTGCAAGCGGAGTTGCTCTACGGTTTTAGCTACGGCGGTTGCAATGAGGTTGCCTATACCCCCATTGTTGGTGGTGGTAAAAATGCCTGCGTGTTGCATTATAGTGATAACAATCAGAAGCTTAATTCGGGCGATCTTGTGCTCATTGATGCCGGTGGGGAATTCCAGAACTACGCCGCTGACATTACGCGAACCTTTCCGGTCAATGGTGTGTTTACAAGGGATCAACGTCTTATATACGGGTTGGTATTAAAAGCGCAAAAAGCGGCAATTGCCAGTATACAGCCCGGAAGTTCCTGGGCGCTAGCGCAACAGATTATTGTGGAAATTTTAACCGCAGGGCTGGTTGAGCTGGGTCTTTTAAAAGGCTCCGTGTCGCAATTGATAAGCTCTGGTGCCTACAAAACTTTTTATATGCACAACTCCGGTCATTGGCTGGGATTAGATGTGCACGACAGCGGGTGTTATAAGGTGGATAACGATTGGCGCCCCTTAAAGCCCGGTATGGTATTAACCGTGGAACCAGGATTGTACATTAGCGCGTCCAACGAAGTGGATTCGCGGTGGTGGAACATTGGCGTGCGTATTGAGGATGATGTTGTTGTCACTGAGAGTGGTCATTGTGTTTTAAGTGCAGCTTTACCTGTTGAAGCGGACGATATTGAGGCGTTGATGCGTGATTGATACAACGGTTGATGTTGTCATTATCGGCGGCGGGCTAACCGGGGCGTGCTTAAATCTAGGTTTAATCGCGCAAGGAATTAGCACCCTACTAGTAGATAATAAGCCGATAGCAGAAGAATCCAACCCACAGTTTGATGCCCGTAGTTTGGCTTTAGCTCCAGCAAGTATTCGCATTTTATCCGCGCTGGATATCTGGCCTAATCTAGTAAACAAGACTACAGCAATTGAGGCCATTGAAATTTCACAGCAAGGGCATTTTGGACGCGCCAATCTACACGCTCGTCCAGAGGCCAAACTTGGCGCTGTGGTAGAAATGCACCATATAACTAACGCTGTATACCAACAGTTAGCACCAGAAACCCTTCTTTGTCCGGCAGAGCTTATCGCGTTGCAGCCGCAAACGGCAACAGTTACGGTTCGAAAAAACACTGAAAATATAAAAATTAAGGCGAAATTGATAGTAGCTGCCGATGGAGCTCAGTCAACTGTTCGCCGCTTATCCGGCTTACCGATTGCGCAAAAAAAATATCGTCAACACGCCTTAGTGGCTACCATCGGATTATCGCGAGCGCACAACAACAAAGCTTTTGAGCGCTTTACCCGCAGCGGTCCTCTTGCGATGCTACCCCTTCCAAATAATCGAGCTTCTTTGGTTTGGGCCCTTGAAGCGCCACAAGCCCAGTCTCTAATTCAGTGCGACGACGCTGTTTTTTTAAAAAAATTACAAGAGCACTTTGGGTATCGCTTAGGCCGTTTAATACAGGTTGGTCCGCGTACAAGCTATCCCCTACAACAAGCTATAATGCCACAAACAATAGCCTGGCCATTAGTTTTTATCGGCAACGCCGCTCATACCTTGCATCCCGTTGCAGGACAAGGTTTCAATTTGGGTTTGCGAGACAGTGCCGCTTTAGTGGATTGCATTCACGATCAGGGTTTCAACAGCGCGATGCTCACATGCTATCAACAACAGCGCGCGTTGGATCAAACCATTATCAGCAAAGCGACCGATGGCTTGGTTCGTCTTTTCGACCACTCGGCCCTGGGCCTGAGTGTATTACGTGGGCTGGGTTTGCTCACTTTTGACAACTCCACAGTGGCTCAGAATATTGTAACGCATTATGCCTCGGGTTTTGCCGGGGTGGCCTCGCGTCTTGTAGCCGGTAGTCTTTTTAAGAAAGAAGGTAGCGATGAATAAGCACGATATAGCGATTATTGGCGCAGGGGTTGTTGGCTTAAGCGCTGCATTACGTATGGCGCAATTAGGGTTTGAGGTGGCGCTTATCGACGCTATGGATAACCCCGCCCTTGAAAAGTGTGTGAATTCACGCGTTTATGCGTTAAATGCCGCTTCAGAAAAGTTGCTAACGACTCTCGGCGTTTGGCCAAATATAGACGAAGATAAAATCACAGCCTACGATCGTATGCATGTTTGGGATGAAGCAAGTGGGGCGCATATTGACTTTGATTCCCGCTTAATTGCCGAGCCTAAACTGGGTGTAATTGTGGCGGAAAGCGCTCTTAAAAAGGCATTGTTAAAACAAATTGAGCTTGAAAGTAAGATCAAAGTTTTTTTTAATACTAGAATTACCGCAATTCATACAGATGATGAGCGTGTAAAAATAAACGCGGAAACCAATACCTGGCAAAGCCGAATGCTATTTGTATGCGATGGTGCCGAGTCTTTTGCCCGAAAATTACTTGGTGTTGGCATGGTATCCTGGCCATATCATCAATCGGCATTAGTGGCGACCGTTGGCGTGAAAAAACCGCATCAGCGGAGCGCTTTTCAAGTATTTACCAAAAATGGTCCTTTAGCTTTTTTGCCACTAGCCGACCCTAATCAATGTTCGATTGTGTGGTCTACCAGTGCTAAGCGTGCGGCTGAACTGGCAAGGCTTGATAAGGCTGAATTTGAACAGCAGCTGGAACGTGCTTTTGAAAGCAAATTAGGCCAAGTGTCCTTAATCGGTTCAAAACAGCAGTTTCCTTTAGTTATGCGCCATTGCCGTCGCTATGTGGGCAAAAATTGGTTGTTAATGGGGGATGCGGCACACACCATTCACCCTTTAGCCGGATTGGGTTTGAATATAGGACTGGCGGATATTACGGTTTTAACAACCTGCTTAGCCAATAGTAACCATCAATTTTCCCAAAAAATGCTGCAGCACTATCACCGCCAACGCACCAGCGAAGTTTGGAAAGTAATAGCCGTTTTGAGCGGGTTAAAAACTTTATTTATAACAAAATTACCGTTTGTCGCCGGACTGCGCGCGCGCGGACTGTGGGGATTTAATCAGTTGCCCCTTTTAAAACGGTGGATAATATCTGAGGCTAATAAATAGAAAACGCCCGAGTGCGGCCCTTGGTTTCATAAAAAGGCGCCTCTGCACAAACCACAACAGCGGCCAACTGAGCGGCATGTTAGACCCTCGTGCATGGGTTGCGACGGTAAACAACGAGGTAATGCATCATGGATAAAAAAGAGGTCATTCTTTTAGGAAACCCGCTACTAAGACAGGTGGCTGAGCCTATTGCCGATAACGAGTTTGGCACACCCGAACTTCGGCAATTGGAGCAGACGCTGTTTGATTGCTTAGTGGCTGAAAATGGTTTGGGTCTTGCTGCACCACAAATAGGAATTAGCAAAAGGGCGTTTGTTTTTGGTATGAAGAAGCACCCGGTCCATACCCATGTGCCCGCAATTCCTTTTACCATTTTGTTTAACCCCTCCTACGAAGCCCTTTCCGATGAATGGGTTGAGGATTATGAAGGATGCTTAAGTGTTGGTGCATTGCGGGGTAAGGTATCACGGTATAAACATATTCGATATCAAGGCTATGATGCCGACGGTACGTTAATAAAGCGTGAGGCTTTTGATCTGCATGCCCGTGTCGTCCAACATGAGTACGATCATTTAGATGGCGTAATTTTTTTAGATAAAATTGCGCATGTGAACTCCCTTGGTTTTCATGATGAATTGATTAAATCAGGCGAGCTTAAAGCTCAAAAAAGCGCATAAAATTGTATGTTTATAACGTCAAAAAAAATTATAATCAGCGGCGCTATTGGCAATGCCCTTGAGATGTACGATTACGTCATATGGGGTTTGTTCTCAATGTTCTTAGCTAAAGAATTTCTGCCGCCTCAATCCAAACTATCGGATATTTATTTTTTATCTCTTATATTTTGAGACTAATTGGGAGTTTATTAGGCGGGATGTTAGCCGATAAAACGGGCAGGAAAAAAGCTTTAACCGTAAGTATTTTTTTTATGGGGATTGGTACAGCCTTAATAGCTATTTTACCCTCGTATGAAAAAATCGGTGTCACGTCCGTCTTTCTTTTATTATTTATTCGGGTAATACAAGTTATTTCTGTAGGTAATGAATACATCAGCTCCGTATCATTGCTGATTGAAAGTTGTGAAAATAATAGAAAAGGTTATTTTGGGTCATGGGCAGCCTTTGGGGTAAACGCGGGTATGTTTATTTATTCGCTTGCCGCGTGTCTGGGCGGTGAAATTACGCCCTTGATTGCGTTCAAGTTAGGTGAGCATCACGACTACTCACCAAGCTTTATCTTGATTATTTACGGCGCATTAAGTCTGAGCGCTATTGTTTTTTATGTGCCCAGAAAAGGTTTGTATAAACAATCCATCAACGACACTGTTTTTGAGCAACTTTGCGAGGGTTCAGTTGTCAACAGCCCCTAGTTGCTCTCGTACTGTATTTGTAGCTATTCTTTCTAAACGTTTGCGTACGCTAGGACATCAAGATTGATAGGTTCAAGCCCAAAAATGGTATATTTATTGATTAGTCGATAGTAGGGTACTGGTTCGCCTTTTTTAGCGTTCAAAAATAAGTTTTTATAACGGGGTAATGCTTCGCATTCGAGCAAGGCATAAGGCGCCAGGTTTACTTTGTAAATGTGAATGGCATAGTTCTTATTTTTATTTACCGCACTTGCGTATCCAAATGCGTCCTCAACGCTTTCAAAAACTTCAACGCTTGACGTGGGATGGTTTGGTTGCGGTCTCGATCCTCGAGGGCGAAAAAATAAATGCTGAAATCTTGAGCGAATTCGCGCACTAACTTGCGGCGATTGGGGTTTAAGCTTATAAACTCATGTTACGCACCACTACTTGCAGTTTGAATAAAAAGCATTAAAATTCTGCCCATAATTTAGGGAGGGAATAAAATGGATATGCTTGATATTTATAGTGATTATTTGATTTTCCAAAACAAATATGCGACAGCTACAGGGTTATCTGATTTGGTTGATGGAGCATTTGCTCATGACAAGGTCACACGATTTCTTCGCTTGAAAGATTATGATTCAAAATCACTGTGGGGTTATGTAAAAAAGCCGGTGAGAACTCAAGAGACATCGTGCGGTGTATTGATACTTGATGATTCCATTGAAGAGAAGCCATACACGGATGAGAATGAAATTAATTGCTGGCATTACTCCCACGCTAAAGGAACGGTTCTCAAAGGGATAAACATCCTGTCGTGCATGATTCGCTATGATGATTTCAGTGTACCAATAGGGTATGAGGTTATCAAAAAAGATATTACTTATTGTGATATAAAAACCCGGAAAACCAGAAGAAAGTCATCAATGACCAAAAACCAATTATTCCAACAGCTGATTACTCAGGCCATTACCAACAAAGTGATGTTTGATTATGTATTAGCGGATAATTGGTTTGGCTCGAAGGCCAATATGGTTCACATCCATAAAGACCTTCACAAATCGTTTATCATTGGGGTTAAGTCTAATCGTACATTAGCTTTATCTGAAAACGATGCCAAAAACGGACGGTATCTACAAGTAAAAACAATAGAGCTTGAAGAGAATGTAGCCCACACAGTCTGGCTTAAAGGCCTAGACTTCCCAGTGAGGCTCCTGAAAAAAGTATTCAAAAACGAAAACGGTTCAACAGGAATTCTCTATCTTGTTTCTAATGACATACACAGTAGTGCCGAACGTCTTTATGAAGTGTACCAGAAACGGTGGCGGATTGAAGAGTATCACAAATCAATAAAACAAAATGCAAGCCTTACAAAATCACCTACGCGCACCGTCAAAACTCAGTGCAATCATATTTATGCCTCTATAATTGCTTATTGCAAGCTGGAAATGTTGAAGATAAAAACTCAATTAAATCACTTTGCCATTAAGTATAAATTAATCGTAAGAGCGAACCAGATTGCATGGCAGGAGCTTAAAAATATGACCAGCTAATTTTCAGTGTGCGTAACATGAGTGAGTTAAACCGGTCGTTTTCCGTATTTCTTTAACATGCACTGAATCTATTACATATTCTCGCGATGGTGCACGTTCACCATCAATAATTTCATTCATTTGAGTCATACTTTCAACCAAACGATCAAATAATTTAGTATCCATTATTACCACCCCTCATTTAGGTTACATAAGATTTTCTTTTCCTTCTCGGTTCGATCATCTTTAATGCCTTTGCGATAAATTAACAATAAGCGAATTTGTGAATCTACCGTTACGTGATAATAAATTACCCTAACACCACCACGCTTACCTTTACCATTGGCTACCCACCGAACTTTACGTAATCCGCCTGTGTGTTGTATAACTTCACCCACGGTTGGATTGGTTGCACGATAATTCTGAAACTTGGAATACTCATCATCCGTTAATAATTCAATTAAGTCTTCTGTAAAAATTGGAGTTTCTATAAATATCATTACATTCAGTAGATAACTTCATCTCATAGTAATTATAAGAAAAAGCTTAAGGTAAGTCAGTGGCGTAGAGGCTAAGGTATTTTAGTTCCAAAAAACGAACCTTTTATGAGATAATAATTAATAAATCGCAAAATGCAGCAATTTGTATGTTTATGCTATAATATAAACATAAATGAATATCGTGGAGATTATCATGGCACAATCAGTAAGATTGCCAGATTTATTAGTTAAGCAAGCCAAATCTGTAGGAATAGTTATGTCTCGATCTGGTGCTGGTCAAATTGAATACTGGGCTAAAATTGGCAAAATTGTAGAAGAAAATTCTGAGTTATCTTATGCGTTTATTAGGGACAGTTTAATGGCCAAAGCAGAAATTGAGAACGGATTAGTAGATGACTATAAATTTGACCATTAAACAATCTTTTTCTTTTAAAAGAACGATTAAAAAATTATCGAAGCAACAAAAAGAAATGCTTGATAATGAACTGAAAAAATTAATAAAAGATCCCACCATTGGGGAGAGAAAAAAAGGAGAACTTGACTTTTTAAGAGTTCATAAATTTAAATTTTCTAATCAAGAAGTATTGCTTGGGTATATGTATGAAGATGACAGGTTGATATTGACCCTATTAAAACTGGGCGTTCATGAAAATTTTTATCGCGATATAAAAAATGAAATATAAAGGCTCTTCTGCGCATCTGTAGGTAGTGTAACCTGCGCTGGATAAGGGTTATAATGCAACGTGGCTTTGTTGAATCGCTCAGAACTTAAACAACCCAAGTGTTTCAATGGTGTTAAAGTTGCTGCATCATTGATAATGAATAAGCCTACCACATGCCCAATAAATGGTTAAATCAAAAAGGAATATCAATCAAGCCACAGCGACACAAAGTAGCGAACTGGTCAGACTATAACGCTAGTCTAAAAAGGCGTGGCGATATTGAAGTCTGGTTATCGCAAGACTTAATTGATGCTTGGTATTATGAGGAGCGTATTAACGATGGTTCTGGCTCATCAAAGTATTATACAGATGCAGCCATCATCGCCTGTCATGAACTTCGGCAAGTGTATAAATTACCACTTAGGCAGGCACAAGGATTTATTAATTCACTCTTTAGAATAATAGGACTAGACCTACAGTGTCCTGATTATTCCTTGCTGTCAAAACGTTTAAAGGCGCTAGATATCAAGTGTTCCCGGTATCGCAAGCATGAAATAAAGACAACCATATTGCTGCCATTCGCTGCAGGCCAAGGAAGGTCGCAGACCGAGGGCTGTAGTCCCTGGTAGCCTTAGAGCCGGATGTTTTGCCGCAGGCAAAATATAAGGCATACGAAAAGGCGTCAGTCATTGGGGAGCGCAAATTATGAGCCCCGTAAGGGGGATCATAATTAAGGAGGACCAGGACGGCCAGGGCGCCGCAGGCATACTTGTCGCGTTGGCGAGTGAATTTTGGGGACTTGGATGTCCCGAAATTTATAACGAGGTAGCGACACGCTAAGC
>CAWDMX010000002.1:0-65000 GCA_963803545.1 uncultured Gammaproteobacteria bacterium
TATTGATTCTACGGGGTTGAAACGCTTTGGCCGTGATGAATGGCACCAAGAGCGGCATAAAGTAAGTGCTCGACGTTCTTGGCGTAAAGCTCATTTTGGTATCGACGAAAACCATTACATTCAGACAGCAATGCTAACCGATAGGTTCACAACCGACGACGAAGTTGTCGATGATTTGCTAGATCAGATTGATACTGATGTGACACAGTTTACCGGAAATGGAGCATACGATTCGTCTATGATGAGGCACTCGCCGAACGCTGATGTGATTACCCCTCCAGCTAAAAATGCACAATGCCCACCCTATGAGAAACCGTAATATCGCTGAAATTAACGCAAACGGGCGAATGAACTGGCAGAGGGCTCGTAATTATGGCCAGCGCAACTACTCTGAGCTCGGTGTACAGCGATATAAACGAATATTGGGTAGGGCTGTACACGCTAGAATTATGCCAAATCAAAAGCAGGAATTCATAATTGGTTGTGGCGTGCTCAATAAAGTGACCAGCCTTGGTATGCCAGACAGTTTTCGCGTTGCATAAATTCGCCTAATGAAAACCAATCGTATAGCGTTGCAACAAAGCCCATTAACGTCAATTTTTCCAAGGTGGTGTGATCCCAATTGCTGTTTTAGGCTGCGCCTCAGTAAATAGGGGGCACTAGGAACCGATGACGGCCCTACTCTTGACTATACTTGTATGGGTTTATTCTAATTGTAAAAAGTCGTCCCTTCTATTTTTATAAAATGGTGTAGATGGTAATATAGTCTTTCATTTTGCAATAAATAAGGAAAATTATGAACGCAAATAAATTTATTATTGATATTCAAGCCATTCGTCAGCAGGCAAAAAAAAATCTGCAAAAAGGCGCTATTACTGCTAATTATCAACTTGATTTGCCCACTATTCATGAGATGCTCAACGCGGCTTTGGCTACTGAAATGATCTGCTGTTTGCGTTATAAACAGCATTATTATAAAGCCACTGAAATTGGCGCAACGATTGCAGCGAATGAGTTTTTAGAACACTCCAACCAAGAGCAGCAGCATGCCGACCAGCTTGCCGACCGTTTAGTGCAGCTTGGCGGGCAACCAAATTTCAATCCTTCTGAGTTTTCAGATCGTGCCCATGCGCAATACATTGATTGCGAAACTATAGGTGAAATGGTTAAGGAAAACTTAATAGCAGAACGAATTGCGATTGATACCTATCGAGAAATGGCGGTTTTCATAGGGGATAAAGATCCAACTACGCGAAAGCTTATTGAATTTATCTTAGGAGTAGAAGAAGAGCATGCGGACGATCTGTTGGATCTTGCTGCAGAATACGAGGTTGACCTTACAACCGCCTAAGTGCTGCTCCAGAAGATTACCAGGTATTTTGACTATCTGGTAATCTAAAAAACGCCGGTTTTGCGGCGTATATTTTTTAAAAAATAAGCCCTCAGCCAACAGATATTCGAACCTTCCGTTCTAAAATGCTGAGCGATTTTGTTTATAACTGATTATGAAATAAGGTGAAAATCTCTTTTTCATCCCCTCGCAAACACCTCAACGTAGCGCGAAAAAATGGGCACTAATTTCTTAGGCGCTATAAACTCACAAAAAATGGGCAGTATCCAAATCATTTAAGTCAACGTCCGTAAGCCTTAGCTTGAGTTCTGCGACAGCCCAAGCTTACCTGAATGGTTAACTAAAACCAGGTTATTCGGGTCTATCGGCTGTCAATGGCTGAGGCTAAGATATGCGGACGTCGACCCGGTTAGTAATGAAACTTCAAAAACACCGCCCCCCGTTATCCGAAAACCGGAAATCTAAAAAACGCCACCACGTACAGCATTATTTAAACACTCCCATTTTCGTAGGCCTGCCCAGAACTTGAGATAATTAACCGAATGCCACTGCTTTGGGCAGTATTCTTTAAGGCTCTCTTAAGGTACAAGTGATATATTGCCACTAAATTAGGCAGAATTACCACATATTTTGCTGTATTTTTTATTTCAATAACTTAAAGGTATGTATTATGAGCCAAATTGACCACGTAACTCCTGTTAAATCAAGTGCTAGTAGAGTGAACAATATAGTGGAAAATAGTTTAAAATATTCTATTGACGAATTTTCACGCATTCATACTTCCTTAGCGAGTAAAGCTACGATGTTAATAGCGGCCTTAAACGACCCCCTCATCGACACTCTTTCTGCTGAAGAACAAAGTATAATTGATAAACTTAAGACCCATCTTTTGGTATTAACTCAGAATGATAATGACTTTTCGGAGGTGTTCCGGTTAGAGCCAGGTACCGACTTACACTTAAAAGAGACCTTCACTAAGCTTAATAATTTTTTGGCCTCCACAGAGCAAAATCAACTATTTAAACAGCATATAATAGGCTGTTTTTGGATTGCAAAAAATTACCTCCCTATATCCAACATTTTCATCAAACTGGATATTAAAAGTCCAGCCATCAGGGGTGCTCTTATATCACCAATACAACATCTTCCTAGACTCCACTTGTTTACCTTAGAGTGGGTGAAGCAAACAAAACATACTAATTTAAACGAAATAGTTATAAGTATTAGTCGAAAGTTTAAAAGATTAGCTACTAGTCTCAATCAAATTATAAAAGCTGATGAATGCAGCCAACACCAACAAGCACAAGCGAATTCAATTGCAACGACTCTTAGTCGCTATTTTCAATCTTTTGCTACTAAAGCGGAACACTCAGTTGATTTTTTAGAAACTAGCTTTCTACTGGAGCCTGCTGTTACTCAAAGTCTTGAACAAAGTTTTATTGAGGGATCTTTATTAGATAAGCTTAACGCCTTAGTTGATCAGGAAGAGGAGCAGAAGGAAGAGGGGGAAAACGATTGCTACAAAGTTCTAGAAGAGACTGTGAGGGGTTTAGAAACTTCGCTAGTACCTCTGTCTTATTTTTCAGAGAAGCAACAAAAGGGGGAAGAAGTTCCGCATGAAGCTCCATCTGTGAATATAAAAAATGCGTCGACTTCTCATAACTTTTTTTCTCCAGGGAAAAAAGTAGCTGCTGGTGCGAGTGTAGCCGGATTGGGTTTAATGAGTGCAGGAGTCGGAATTGCGGCTGGGAAATTTTGTGCAGCCTTCATGGCGACAACATTTACTTTAGTCGGAGTTACCCTACCCGTTGCAGGCGTCGCTTTAATAATTGCTGCTGCCGTGCTTAGTCTTATAGGAACAGGGTTAATGGCTAAAGGCTTGTACGATCAATACCAAGAGGTGAAAGAATTATCAAACTCGGTAACCATAGACTGGTAGTGGGCTTCTTCGTCTAAACTCTGTATTGGGTTCCTTAATAAAACAGTCATTTTTGGACTTTAATTCAGGATAGGTACCCTAAAAGAGCCGTAAAACTACTAAAGTACTCCATTGAATGAATACTGCCCACAGCACAACTGAAGTTCTAGCTTCAGTTGTGCATTCACTGTCCGTTAAAAATGGGGGGTAGCGATACTAATGGCAGATAAGCCATCGAACACCTCGATTCAAGGCCAACCTACGGTTTTTTTAAACCTCAGCAAGGTTTCCTTTTATCTCTAACCAGGATTTGCGATCCGCGGCTCTTTTTTTAGCAAGCATCATATCCATCATTTGCATGGTATAAGCCTCATCATCCAAGGTGAGTTGGATGAGGCGTCGGGTATTTGGGTCCATTGTTGTTTCGCGTAATTGCAACGGATTCATTTCGCCCAATCCCTTAAATCGTTGCACGTTTATTTTAGACTTTTGCGTTTGCTGCAGTTGCTCGGTAATGCGTACGCGCTCTTCATCGTCCAAGGCGTAATGCACAATTTTACCCGCATCAATTCGGTACAGTGGGGGCATTGCTACGAACACATGACCGGCCATAACTACCGGCTTGAAGTGACGCAAAAATAAGGCGCACAATAGGGTCGCAATGTGGGCACCATCGGAGTCAGCGTCGGCGAGGATGCATAATTTTCCGTAGCGTAAACCACCTAAATCTGCGGATCCCGGGTCCACGCCCAGAGCTACTGAAATATCGTGAATTTCTTGGGAAGCAAGTACCTGCGCTGAATCAACCTCCCAGGTATTTAAAATTTTGCCGCGTAAGGGTAGTATTGCTTGAAAGTCCTTGTTGCGCGCTTGCTTAGCCGAGCCACCAGCCGAATCCCCTTCTACTAAAAATAGTTCAGAATACGTGAGATCTTGTTGCAAACAATCGGCAAGCTTACCTGGCAAAGCAGGCCCCTGACTTACCCTTTTTCGAGCAACTTGTTTGGCCTGCTTTAGCCTTTTCTGCGCGCGTTCAATAGTGAAGTTCGCAATCAGTTCACCTTGGCTGCGGTGCTGGTTTAACCAAACCGAAAAAGCATCTTTTACAATGTTTGCAACCACGGCGGCCGTTTGTCGCGAACTCAACCGTTCTTTCGTTTGTCCTGCAAATTGCGGCTCTTTCATTTTTACCGAGAGCACGTAACGGCAGGGCTCCCATAAATCGTCTGCGGCTAACTTTACTCCCCGTGGAAGCAGATTACGCATTTCACAAAAACCATTTAATGCGTCAAATAATCCAGAGCGTAAACCGTTTACATGAGTACCGCCCTGAGCGGTTGGAATTAAGTTAACATAGCTTTCATTAGCGCTCGTTGAAACAGTAGCCGACCAGGCAACCGCCCAATCTACCGCTGAATCACGGTCGCTGTGTTCACCTGAAAAAGGCTCTTCGGGGTAATAGTCCGAAGGTAACGATTGGCGTAGATAGTCGGTTAATCCTTTTTCATAACACCAATGAGTTCTTTCATTAGTGACTTTATTGATAAACGTCATGGAAAGGCCGGGACACAAAACGGCCTTTGCACGCAACACATGAGTAAGCTGTTTTACAGAAAATCGAGGGGAGTCAAAATATTTAGCATTCGGCCAAAAATGAATACGGGTTCCGGTTTCTCTTTTTTTCGCAACCCCAATTTCGGTAAGCTCGGAAGTTTTATCACCATTCTCAAACTGCATTTGATACACTAAACTGTTGCGCTTGATGGTAACCCGTACGCGCGAGGAAAGCGCATTAACAACAGAGACACCAACACCATGCAAGCCTCCTGAAAAAGAGTAGTTTTTATCAGAGAATTTTCCGCCGGCGTGAAGCCGTGTCATTATAACCTCAACACCGCTTAGACCCAGTTGCGGATGGATATCAACAGGCATCCCTCGGCCGTTGTCCTCTACTTCTAACGAACCATCCTCGTGAAGGCTAACAATAATTGTGCTTGCAAACCCCACCATAACCTCGTCGACACTGTTATCAATAACCTCTTGGCCTAGATGATTAGGCCGTTCAGTATTGGTATACATGCCGGGTCGGCGCTGAACAGGTTCAAGGCCACTGAGTACTTCAATGGCTTCGGCGTTGTAGTTATCGCTCATGAGTTTTTATTGGCTTGGGAAAAGAGGCTAAGTTTACCACGGATTTAAAATGAATAGGGAGAACGGCGCGAGATAAATGCTCACAGCTCAACTTTTACAGAAGGCATGCTGTGGGAGTAATTGCGTGGTTTTTTGGATAAATACACCCCCGCTTTAAGAGCAATTTTCATAAATAAAGCAGCGGTAGCGTTATTTTGGGTGGCTATAGGTACACCGGCATCGCTTTGAATTCCTATAGCTTTATCCAGTGGTAAATGACCCAAAATAGGCGTTGCAAACGCGCTACTTAGAGACGCTCCACCGCCTGAACCAAATAAAGTATCCGTATTGCCGCAGGAGGAGCAGGTATGCGTTGACATATTTTCAATGATGCCCAGCACATCAATATTTGTTTTAGCAAACATATGCAACGCTTTCTGGGCATCCATCGTGGCCACGGTCTGGGGTGTGGTTACAACAATTGCAGCCGTTAAGGGAATTTTTTGCACCAGACTAAGTTGTATATCTCCTGTGCCTGGAGGCAAGTCAATCAACAGGTAATCTAAATCGTGCCATAAAGTGCTGTCAATCATTTGCAACAGCGACTTAGCAAGCATTGGCCCTCGCCAAATTAAGGCTTCATCGGCGGCACCCAAATAACCGATAGACATGGCTTGTAATCCATGAGCGCAGACCGGTAAATACTTACCGTTTTCAATTTTTACAGCATCGTGCGCCCCTAATAATAAAGGAATACTTGGCCCATAAATATCGGCGTCTAAAATACCAACCCGTGCACCCGCTCTTTCTAAAGCCGTAGCTAGATTAACAGCAACAGAGGATTTACCGACGCCGCCTTTACCGGATGCAATAGCAATGGTATTTTTTATTGCGCGCAAACTCTTGCCCACTAATTGGGTGCTGTGGGATTTAATCTGCGCTTTTATCAAAACGGTTATCTGATAGTGCGGGAGGGCGGCGTTGAGGCTTTTTTGCACAATGGGTCGTAGTGAAAACTCCAAAGGAAGGCACGGAAAGTCGGCACAAATACAGACTAATAAATCGGTAGTATTGTCCGGGGTTTCAATGGTTATTGAAAGATTCAGGTCGCTAACGGGGCATTCAAGCCAGCTATCGACGCAATTATTAATAATAGACTGTACTTTTTCTAGCAACATCGCAAAATTTCCTGAAGGCACACCTGCCGTGTTAAGAACATACGGACTCAATAAAGGCAACCGCGTCCTCTAACGCTATGAGCTCTGACTCGCTCGCTTGACGCGCTTTGTATTCAACGTGGTTGTTTTGTAGGTTTCTATCGCCTACGACAATCCGATGCGCAATGCCGATAAGTTCGTTGTCGGCGAATAAAATACCGGGACGTTCGTCCCGATCGTCAATTAAAACGTCGATCCCTTTCTTCAGCAGCTGTTGGTACAAGGTTTCGGTAGTATCCATGACGCGCGAACAGCGCTTGCCGTTCACGGGAATAATGACAACGGTAAAGGGCGCAATAGCCATTGGCCATACAATTCCTTTTTCATCGTAGTTTTGTTCAATAGCGGCAGCTACTAAGCGACTAACCCCCAAGCCATAACACCCCATAAGCATGGTTTGCAGTTCACCGTGCTCGTTTATAACCTGGGCTTTCATGGCTTGAGCGTACTTGTTGCCCAATTGAAACACATGACCCACTTCAATGCCGCGGCAACAGGCAAGCGTTCCTTTACCATCAGGGCTTAAATCCCCAACCTTCACATTACGCAGATCAAATCCTTCTGCTTGTATGCCGTCGTTATCCCAATTAACATTGATAAAATGTTTGTCGGCCTCGTTCGCACCACAACAAAAATTATTTAAAGCCAGGGCATGAAAATCGGCAATGATAGGAATGGGTAAATGAAACGGCCCGAGCGAGCCTACCGGCGCGTGTAGACTTTTTAAAATGGTCGCCTCATCAATAAAGGTGAGAGGGGCGAGAACTAAAGGATGTTTACACGCTTTAACTTCATTCAATTCATCATCACCACGGATAACTAAGGCAACGAGAGGATGGTGTTTCCCGGCGACAATTAAAGTTTTAACGAGCGTATTTGCCGCACAATTAAGATGGGCTGCAACCTCTGAAATAGTTTTGAGATTGGGTGTGTCCACAACGCTTCGTGTTTTAGGTTTGCTACGATTGCAACGAACGGGTTGAATGCTTGTTGCTTGCTCTATATTTGCTGCATAGTCACTAGCCGTGCTGTAAAAAATAGTATCCTCGCCACTCTCGGCAAGCACCTGAAACTCATGCGAGGCTAACCCTCCAATCGCACCAGTATCCGCCTCAACCGCTCGAAAAGTTAGACCAATTTTAGTTAAGACAGCGGTATAAGTCGCGTACATTAGGTCGTAGGTCTTTTGTAAAGACGCCTCATCGAGGTGAAAAGAGTAGGCATCTTTCATAATGAATTCACGGGCGCGCATCACACCAAAACGAGGGCGAATTTCATCACGAAATTTTGTTTGAATTTGATAAAAATTGACGGGCAACTGCTTATAGGAACGCAACTCATTCCGAATGAGGTCGGTTATTACTTCTTCATGGGTAGGTCCGAAGCAATAGTGGCGCTCATTACTATCGGTCATTTTCAGCAGCAGGTCACCAAAGGTATCCCAGCGCATTGTTTCTTGCCAAAGTTCAGCCGGTTGAATTGCCGGCATTAAAACCTCTAGGGCGCCAGCGGCATTCATTTCGGTGCGTACTATGGCTTCTATTTTGCGCAAAACTTTTAGGCCTAAAGGCAGCCAGGAATAAAGCCCCGCACCAAGCTTTCGAATCAAACCCGCCCGTATCATTAATTGGTGCGATACAATTTCCGCATCCTTGGGTGTTTCTTTCAGTGTTGCAGTAAACCATTGGGAGGCGCGCATAACTTTTTCCTGTAAAATAATTTTTTAATGTTAAACACGGGAGCTCAAGCCTTGTAAGCACCTTGTATCACGGGTTATTAGCCAGTAGAGCATGCATTTTAGCGTTCAAGGGGTTGTCCAATTCTTGGGTTAATTGGGCCAATTGCTGCCTGTAGGTAGAGAAATGAACCTTTCCTGTTTCTACATCGTACGTTGCACCAACAATTGCAATAGCATCTTGGTCAATTAACAGTTGTAAGCTCTCACTTTTTTGATAGATTTGGTTCAAGGTGTTGGCAATATTTAATTGCGTTACCTTGCTGGTAAAGTCCGAGTTTTGCCCGGTTCGATCCTCTTGTATCGTTGCTTCGGCATTGATTGCGGGCTTTATTTTAGCCAGAAGTTGCGTTAGATGCCCTTGTTCTACTTGATTGCAGGCGGCCTGAATGGCTCCACAACGCGTGTGGCCCAAAACCACAATTAGTTTGGCGCCAGCAACACCGCAGGCGAATTCCATGCTGGCAAGAATATCGTCGTTTACAACGTTGCCCGCAATTCGTGCGCAAAACAAATCGCCAAAGCCCATATCAAAAATAGTTTCAACAGGAACGCGTGAGTCCACGCAGCCTAAAACAATTCCAATGGGGTGCTGGGTTTTGGCTGTGTAATGAATATCTATTTGTGGGCTGCGATGAATGCGTTTATCTTTTATAAAACGTTCGTTACCCTCTCGCAATAAAACAAGGACGTCTTGTGGTGATAAATTAGCTTGTACATCGTAGGTCGTCACATTGATAAAATCAATAAAATTATGAATGTCGTAGTGCTCTTTAAAACCGATTAGATTAAGCGATATTTCTTTGTGGGCAGCTTGTTCAATTTGAAAATCTTTTATCAACTCGATAATTTCTTTATCAATATACCGCGAATAGCGCGCGTCAATTATAAGCTGTGACGCACGAGGAATAGCGGCCAGTTCCGCAACTAGGGACGCTTTATTAAGAAAAGTTATTTGTTGCGGCAATAGGAGTCTGTTAATTGTGCCGTTAGGATAAACCTCAGTCACAATATCCAAGCGTGCTTGGCTGTTGGTCTTCAATATATAAAAAAGACTTATTGCTAAACCTATCAGAATTCCTACTAATAAATTTAACATAACAATACCGATAACTGTTGCAATGAACGGAATAAAGCGATCCCAGCCTTGGTTGTATATGGTTTTGAAAATAGCCGGTTTGGTGAGTTTATATCCTATAAAAATAAGAATAATAGCGAGCGATGCAATAGGGATTTTATTTAATAAACCTGGAATAAGCAGCACAGCAAATAATAATAAAAACCCGTGCATTATTGCGGACATTTTAGTTTTGGCACCGGTTTGAATATTAACAGAGGTGCGAACAATAACCGAAGTAATCGGAATTCCGCCGATAAGCCCCGCCGTAATATTTCCCAAACCCTGGGCAATTAACTCTTGGTCTTTCGAACAGTAACGCTTTTTCTTATCCAGTTTTTCACCAGCTTTAACGTTCAATAAACTTTCTAATGATGCAACAATTGCAATTATGATTGCGTAAATATAGACCTTGATATTAATTAAAGCTTGCCAGTTCGGAAATTGGAGCTGTTTGATTAAATCCAATAAACCGGAGTGCTCAGGAATATTTACGAGCTGGGGGTTTGTTTGTAGGTGTTGAGAGTGAGTAAGTAAAAATTCTTCATTGATTAAAATTCCGACTAGTACCACAATAATTGACGAAGGGATGCTGCGAATATAGTTCACATTAATTTTTTCATGAACCGTCAATATTGTAAGAGAAATTATAGAAATGATAGCCGCACCACTATTAATATGTTGGCTGAGATTTTGTAAAGGCTTTAGTGAAAACCCTTCGGTGGCATCAAGCAAATTTGACTGAAACTCGGAAATATTGGCCGCAGAACTAAAAGCAAGCGGTAGTTGTTTTATAATGAGGAGAATGCCAATTGCGCATAATAGCCCTTGAACGACATTGGAGGGCACGTATTCGATGATAAACCCGGCTTTAAGGTACCCTAGCATCAGCTGCATTACACCGCATAGGACTATGGCTAAAAGCAGCGTGTTAAAGTCGCCAAGCTGAATTCCTGCGGCTAAAACAACCGCGGCAAGTCCTGCTGCTGGACCGCTAACGCTTACCTGCGAGCCACTAAAAATACCGACAACAATCCCACCAACAATACCGCTAATTATCCCTGAAAAAAGAGGAGTTCCTGAGGCCAGCGCTATTCCAAGACATAAGGGAATCGCTACTAGAAAAACAACGATTGCGGCAACAAAATCAAATTTTAAATGGCGATGAGTATACCCTTTGACTAATCGAAATTGCGACGCGATAGTGTTGTGCATTGATAACCTCCTGGAAAATTTCAATCTAATTTGTTTGCTCGATAGGCTCTAGTTCATCAACACTAAAAAGCGCCTCTTCCTCAGTAACATCACGATTAACAATGTTTTTTTCCAAGTCCTTAAAAGACCATAAGTTTTGGTCCATTAGTTGACTGAGCTTTACACTCTGCAACGCGTGTAAAATATTACTGGGTATTTTAGGATTTTCATGAGCGAGCTCGGTAATAAGCTTGCCAATTTTCTTTCGGGCTAAATTTTCCTGCGAGCCACATAAGGTGCATGGAATAATAGGGTAATCTTGTTCGGTTGCAAAAGCGATAATATCACGCTCTTGAACATAGCAAAGTGGACGGATGACAATATGTTTTTTGTTGTCGCTTAAAAGTTTGGGTGGCATTGAGCGAATATCGCCATTGTAAAGAATGGACATCATCAGTGTGCGGATTAAATCATCGCGATGGTGGCCCAACGCAATTTTTGTAAACCCGTTTTCTTCTGCATAGCGGTAAATAATTCCCCGACGCAACCGTGAGCATAATGAACAGTAGGTTTTACCTTCAGGAATTTTATCTTTAACAATACTGTAGGTATCGCGAGTTAGTACTTCATAGGGAATGTTCCGTGCTTTAAGCCAGGCGTGCAACCGGCTATCATCCCACCCGGGTTGTGCCTGGTCTAGGGTGAAAGAAAACAGTTCAAATTTATAGTTTGAACGCTTGCGTAATGCATCAAGAATCGTCAGTAAAGTAAACGAATCTTTACCACCGGATAGGCATACCATAACTTTATCGCCGCGCTGGATCATATTAAAATCTGCAATGGCTTTCCCGGTATAATGCAATAGTTTTTTTTCAACGGATGTTGGACTTGCTGACATAGTTACAACCTATTTATTTGTGGGTGATACAGCCTTGGTAGCGGTGGCTGTCAAAGGGGGAAACTTATTAATTCGTGAGGTTGCTAACCAAGAATTAATCTCTTCTAAATCATTGACATTTAAAGTGCCTGCTTGAAATTTTAAGTTTAGGAAGGCGTAAATTAAATCGTACTGATCGCTTGCTAATTGAGTTTGAGCCTCAAACAAACGCTGTTGCGCATTGGTCACATCAACCATGGTTCGTGTACCAACCTGAAACTGTGCTTCGGTGCTTTGCAGCGAATTTACTCGCGATTTAACGGTTTGTCTGTCGGCCTTTACTTTGCTAATACCATCAATAATGTTATTAAAAGCAATACGGCTGTTTACAACAACGTCGCGGTAAATTCGTTCTAAATCTTCACTGCTGGTTTGGAAACCGTATTGGGCTTGCCGGGTTTGTGATACAACCAGACCGCCTTGGAATGCAGGGAAATTTAAAGCCACTGCGACGTTTGCGGTATTTTGTTTTGAAGGCACAAAAAAAGTACCCTTATTGCCGACGTCATTATGCAACCCATTGGCATTTCCTTGCAACGCCAAGGTTGGCCAATTGCCCGCGCGTTGTACGGAAATATTCTCGCGAGCCGCTTGAAGATTGTATTTTGCTGCAAATAAGCCGTAGTTTTGTTTAATTCCGGTATCAACCCACTCATCAACGTTATCAGGCTCGGGCTTAATTAGCGGTATATTACTGTTGCGTAATGGAGCCAGAAAGGCGTAAACGTGATTGGTAAGTTTACGTAAATTTTCATTTTGGTTAATCTGATTGTTTTGCGCGGAAATGACTTCAGCCACCGACTGATCGTAAGCCGCTTTCGCTTCGTAAACAGAGGTTATAGCGTCTAAACCGACGTTAAAACGTTCGCTCGCTTGTTGAAACTGCCTTTTATTGGCACGTTTTTTTGCTTCTGCAAAGCTTAGGGTGTCTCTTGTAAATAGAACGGCAAAATAAGCGCGGGCTGTGCGCAAAATTAAATCTTGAGCGGCACTATTAAAACTTGCTTGAGCCGCTTTTACGGAAGCTTTAGCCTGTTGAACGCGCGACCAAGCTTGATAATTAAATAGAGCTTGCGACGCATTGATAGAATATTGACGATTGTTATAGGTTTGCTCAATTTCAACGCCTGCAGTAACTACATCAACAACATTTCGGGCGGCTTGGCCACTTAAATTAAGCTGAGGCAACAAAGCAGAGAAGGCTTGCGGGAGTGCTTCGCTATTAGCTTTGTAAGTACTGTAAGCGGCTTTAAACGTCGGATCGTTTTCCAAAGATTGTTGATAGACATCCATCAAATCAATGGAATAGCCTACATTACAAAAACTAATTAAAAATAAATAGGCTATTAAGTTTTTCATTTTGGATCCTAAAATACAAATTTTTGAGTATTACAATTAGTGATCAAATACGGAATACATGTTTCAAAAATCATGCTTTCCGTCCAGTTATTATGATGGTCTAAGGAATACAACATACCACGCATTACGGGGGCGTCACCAACAATTGCAAAAAGTTTCCCCCCAGGGACTACCTGTAGACGATAACTCTCCATAATAGTTTGGCATCCGGCGGTAACCACCACCATATCATAGGGCGCATTATCGAGCCAACCATGGCTTGCGTCTTGGGTAATGCATTCCACATTATTACAGTCGTAAGCGTGTAGTTTTACTTCTGCTTGTGCCGTAAATTCGGCGAAATAGTCTACGCTGATAACTTTTTTACATAAGCGACTTAGAAGTGCGGTAAGGTATCCACTTCCTGTACCAATTTCAAGGATAGTTTCCGTGCCTTGCAAGTCGAGTGCTTGTAGAATTTTACCTTCTTCTAAAGGTGTTAACATCGTTTGGCTGTGTGCTAAAGGGATCTGGGTATCCGAATAGGCAAACTCTTTCATCGCTATAGGCACAAAAGCCGAGCGCGGTATGTTTTGGAACAGATCCAACAGATGTTCTTCTAAAACATCACCTGTACGAAGTTGTTGTTTAATCATATTAACGCAGGCATTGTGATTGGTCATTGGTAGTACCTTGTTTAATGGCTAACGAGCCAAATTTGTAATATAAATAAGCACTAATTTTTTCTAAAAAGAAAGCTATAGTTAAAAGTGCAACTATTTTAGCAAAATTTAAGGATAGGTGCGATCATCCTTGCGAAATTAATTATCAGAGATAGTGTATATGTCCAAAATTTGTTATTATCCTGCAAATTTTGTCTAAAGGAGGACGGTTGTGACGCAACAATTTTCTACATATCTTCAAGAGCAATTAGAAAATTTAAAAAAAGAGGGTCTTTATAAAACGGAACGAATAATATCCAGTCAGCAGCAGGCCAAAATAACAGTTAACCACACCCCGCTTATAAATTTGTGCGCCAATAATTATTTAGGTTTAGCAAATAGCCCTGATCTTATCCAAGCAGGCCAAAAAGCCTTGGATACCTATGGGTACGGCATGGCCTCCGTACGGTTTATTTGCGGCACACAAACACCACACAAAGCACTTGAAGATAAACTGAGCAAATTTTTAGGTAAAGAAGACACCATTCTCTATTCATCCTGCTTTGATGCTAATACTGGGCTATTTGAAACATTATTAAGTTCAGAAGACGCAATCATTAGCGACGCCTTAAATCATGCAAGTATAATTGATGGAGTACGCCTGTGTAAGGCCGCGCGCTATCGGTACGCCAATAACGATATGGGTGATTTGGAGGCTCAACTGATTGCGGCGAAAGACGCACGATTTAAACTGATAGCAACCGACGGTGTGTTTTCGATGGACGGCATTATTGCTAATTTACCTGCTATCTGCGAATTAGCTGAAAAATACGATGCCTTAGTAATGGTCGATGACTCGCACGCTGTTGGTTTCATGGGCGAAACGGGTCGTGGAACTCCCGAGTATTGTGGGGTTTTAGATAAAGTCGATATTATCACTGGAACCTTAGGAAAAGCTCTGGGTGGAGCCTCAGGTGGTTTCACTTGCGCAAGTTCTCGGGTGGTTGAGTGGTTACGCCAGCGCTCGCGTCCTTATTTATTCTCCAATACTTTAGCCCCGGTAATTGCGGAGACCTCAATTGCTGTACTTAATAAGCTAGATAAATCAACGCAGTTAGCCGAGAAGCTGCGAATTAACAGCACTTATTTCCGGAGCGCCATGACGAAACTGGGTTTTGATTTAGTCCCGGGTGAGCATCCCATTATCCCAATCATGCTTTACGACGCAAATCTCGCAGCAAAGATGGCGGAGTTGTTGTTAGACGAAGGAATTTATGTCACCAGTTTTTCCTACCCTGTAGTGCCTAAAGGCAAAGCACGAATTCGTACGCAAATGTCTGCCGCTCATGATATTGAGCATTTAGATAAAGCCGTTGCGGCATTTAGTAAAGTGGGTCGTGCATTAGCTATCATTCAATAATTTTTTTGAGGGTTTACAATGAAATCACTTGTTAAAGCAAAACGTGAGCCAGGCATATGGATGCAGGATGTTCCGGTTCCAGATTATGGGGTAAACGACGTTCTTATTAAAATTCATCAGACGGCAATCTGCGGGACGGATATTCATATTTATCTGTGGGATGAGTGGGCCCAAGCAACCATCCCTGTCCCGATGACCGTAGGCCATGAATTTTACGGAGAAATTGTTGAGCTTGGTCAGGAGGTTAAAGGTTTTCATAAAGGTCAGCGTGTTTCTGGTGAAGGGCATATTACCTGCGGGATTTGTCGAAATTGCCGCGCTGGAAAGCGTCACCTTTGCCGCAATACGCTTGGTGTAGGAGTAAATCGACCCGGCTGTTTTGGGGAATATTTATCGCTTCCTGCAAGCAATGTTTTAGCATTACCCGATGATATTACCGGTGAGCAAGCATCCATACTCGATCCTTTCGGCAACGCCACTCACTGCGCGCTCGCATTTGACATGGTGGGTGAGGATGTTTTAATTACGGGGGCGGGTCCAATAGGCATAATGGCGGTAGCTATAGCCAAACATATTGGGGCGCGGCACGTGGTCATCACCGATGTGAACGAACACCGTTTAAATCTTGCTAAAAAAATGGGCGCAACGCGCGCGGTAAATGTAAAGTACCAAAGTATCGCGAGTGTCATGACGGAATTAGGGATGCTTGAAGGTTTTGATGTTGGACTTGAAATGTCCGGTAATTCGATAGCGTTTAATGATATGCTTGCGGCTATGAATCATGGCGGTAAGATTGCGGTATTAGGAATTCCTCCCGAAGCAACGGCTATTGATTGGAACCAGGTTATATTCAAAGGTTTGGTTATTAAGGGTATCTACGGCCGAGAAATGTTTGAAACTTGGTATAAAATGATTGCGATGTTGCAAAGTGGTTTGGACTTATCACCCGTCATGACCCATCGTTTTCCAATTGATGATTACCAAGATGCGTTTCAAATTATGGCCTCAGGCCAATCCGGTAAAGTAATTCTAGATTGGACCTAGTCTTCGCTACGGCGACAATTTTAACAGATGGAGTGTTATGTATATATATACAATGAACCGCGTGAGTAAAACGGTTGATCAGAATAAAAGACAAATATTAAAAGATATTTCCTTAAGTTTTTACCCTGGTGCCAAAATTGGAGTATTGGGGATAAATGGATCGGGAAAATCAACTTTACTTCGAATTATGGCTGGATTAGATACCAATTTTGAAGGCGAAGCGCGCGCCCAGCCAGGTACTAAAATAGGGTATTTAGCGCAAGAACCTATTCTTGATTTAGAAAAAACGGTTCGCGATATCGTTGAAGAAGGTGTTGGCGAGATAAAAGATAGGTTGCGTGAGTACGAGCAGATCAATGCGCAGTTTATGGAGCCGATGACGGATGATGAAATGACTGCATTGCTGGAAAAGCAAGGCAATTTACAGACCACCATTGAAGCCGCCAACGGCTGGGATCTGGACAGGCGACTGGAAGTTGCCGCTGATGCTTTGCGCTTACCCGATTGGGATGCACAAATTTCGCTTCTATCGGGAGGTGAAAAACGGCGCGTTGCTTTGTGTCGATTACTTTTATCCAATCCGGATATGTTGCTGCTGGATGAACCAACGAACCATCTTGATGCGGAAAGCGTGGCGTGGCTTGAGCACTATCTAGAACAATTTAAAGGCACTGTAGTCGCGATTACCCATGATAGATATTTTCTAGACAACGCAGCCGAGTGGATTTTAGAATTAGACAGAGGAGAAGGTATTCCTTACAAAGGAAATTACTCTGCATGGCTTGAACAAAAAGAAGCGCGTCTTGCCATGGAAGAAAAGCAACAAGCCTCGCATCAGCGCTCAATAAAGGCGGAATTAGAATGGGTTAGAGCCTCGCCAAAAGGGCGCCATGCTAAAAGTAAGGCGCGACTGGAGCGCTACGAAAATCTGGTGCAAACGGCCAAAGAAGCGGAGCAGCGAAATGAAACCAACGAACTGTTTATAGTTGCCGGCGAACGCTTGGGTGATTTAGTTATTGAAGGCATAAATATTAAAAAATCTTTTGGCGATCGGGTTTTAATTGACGCGCTCAACTTTAATCTTCCCAAAGGCGGTATTTTAGGAATAATTGGTCCAAACGGCGCCGGGAAATCTACTTTTTTAAAAATGTTAACCGGTAAAGAAGCCCCCGACAGTGGGGAAATTCGAATTGGCGAAACGGTTAACCTTGCCTACGTTGATCAGCTTCGCGACCATCTTGATGATACTAAAACAGTATGGCAGGAAATATCCGATGGCCATGACATTATGCAGGTTGGAAACTTCCAAATGCCTTCCCGTGCCTATGTAAGCCGCTTTAATTTTAAGGGGGTGGATCAGCAGAAAAAACTAGGGCAGCTATCCGGTGGCGAGCGCAATCGAGTGCACCTCGCTAAATTACTTAAAAGTGGCGGCAACGTGCTATTACTCGATGAGCCTAGTAATGATCTGGATGTCGAAACCTTACGTTCTTTGGAAGAGGCGCTGTTAAACTTCCCTGGATGTGTGATTGTTGTGTCGCATGACCGTTGGTTTCTCGATAGAATATGCACGCATTTAATGGCTTTTGAAGGGGAGTCACAGGTAGTTTTTGTTGAAGGTAATTATAACGATTACGAAGCGGATAGAAAAAAACGTTTGGGTGACAAGGCGAGCACTCCTTCGCGAATCAAATATCGCCGTCTAAGTGACTAAATTGAGGTGTTGAGTGGTTGTTAAAAAAATAAATAAAACGGTAGTACTGGGATCTATAGCAGCGTCAATCGGCCTGTCCGGTTGCGCGGACATGAACGATACTTTTGTTATAACCGATGATAACGGACAACCGCATCGAACCATTGATTATTTGCGTGATAAACGTGGACGTAACTATTTTCCCGTACAAGCGCCGTCAACCGGACGGAAACGATTTGTTTTTGACCCGAATGCGCATGCTTGGGCTGCTTACGATGCCCAGGGCGAACGCGTAATGACGGGTGGTGCCTCTGGGGGGAAAGATTATTGTGAAGACGTGGGTAAGCCCTGCCGAACGGTTACGGGAACTTTCCGCGTTTATAACATGCGTGGAGAGGAGTGCCGATCTGGGGAGTTTCCTGTAGAAACAACCGGTGGGGCTAAAATGCCTTACTGCATGTATTTTTTTCAGGGATACACTATTCATGCCGCATTTGAAGTTCCAGAAGCCAATTCCAGTCATGGCTGCGTTCGCGTGTTTCCAAGTGCCGCAAAATGGTTAAATGAGCATTTTATTACCAGAGGAACGCAAGTCGTCGTTTTACCCTACGACAAAGAGCAATAAGCGAACGGTTTCACACCGAGTGTGCTTACGCTAATTCTATGGCGTGAGTCTAGGCTGTGTTGCAAAAAAAGCCTTCTCTCTTGTGCGTAAGGGAGAAGGCTTTCACCCAGTCTGTTGTTTTTATGTTTTTTCTCAAATTGCCCCCGGCACGAGGAGGCGTATCTTTTGGTGTATCAAACGCCGACACAACCCTATTCTAACGGCTTATAATTTATCCTATTTAATGGGCAACGCGTGCAATTTTTACAACGGTTATAAAATCAAATCAACGAATGGTTTGCGATGGCGTATGCTCCTACTCCAAGCATCGCCTAAGACTTTCGGATAGAGGCTGGGTTATGCTTGGAGTTATCGAGCTGTGAAATCTTTACTATTAGCTTTGTTCTTTGTTCAAATGCGGCGCATCGTTACTAGGACGTAAATCGTCACGATGATCGGCTGCCAGGAAGGTGTACATGGTTGGTACGACAAAGAGGGTAAACAAGGTTCCAATAAGCAATCCTGTTGAAATGACAAGACCAATATCAAATCGACTAACAGCTCCAGCACCACTGGCAATGAGTAACGGCAGCACACCAAAAACCATTGCAGCCGTGGTCATTAAAATAGGGCGTAGACGAATCGAGGCAGCGGTTTCAACGGCAGTGCGTCGATCCAACTGTTTTTCACGTTGCAATTGATTCGCAAAATCAACAATCAAAATCCCATGCTTACTAATTAGTCCGATTAAGGTAATTAAACCAACTTGCGTGTAAATATTGATTGAAGCTGCTCCTAAATTCAGTGGAATTAGAGCACCACAAATAGACATAGGAACACTGACTAAGACAATTAGAGGGTCCCGAAAGCTTTCGTACTGAGCCGATAGGACGAGGAAAATAACAATAATCGCTAAGAAAAAAGCAAATATTAAAGCATTACCTTCCTGTACAAATTGCCGCGATTGACCGGCGTAATCAACAGTAAATCCTTTTGGCAAAACGGAGGTTGCCTGTTCCTGAAGATAGGCAATACCTTGTCCAAGCGTGACTCCCGGCATCATAACGCCTTGTACGGTTGCGGAGTTTAATTGCTGAAAATGCGATATGCCATTAGGTTGGGTCTTTTCTTTAGCATAAACCACGGTTGATAATGGGACCATAGCACCACTCAATGTGCGCACATAAATTTTTCCCAGTTGTTGGGGGGTGAGCCGGTATTGCCTATCCAACTGAGGGATTACCTGGTAGCTGCGACCTTGCAAATTAAAGTAGTTAACATAGTTACCCGACAGCGCACTGGTTAAACTCGCACCAATCGCCTGCATATCGAGGCCAAGGTCCGCGGCTTTGGCACGGTTAATTTGCAACTCAATTTCCGGCTGATTAAATTTCAAGCTGTTATCTAAATAAATAAATAAACCACTGGCGCGTGCTTTTTCAATTAATGAATTTGACACATTGAACAACGTTTTAAAGTCGTTGGTTGTTTTTATCACAAATTGAATCGGTGTTCCGCCACCTCCACCCGGTAAGGGCGGAGGAATAACTGCGAATGCTTTTAAACCCGAGATGCCATCTAGTTTTTGTTGTAAGGGTTTTTTTAAAGAAAACTGAGTTCTAGAGCGCTCTTCCCAGGGTTTTAAGACCATACCTGAAACTGGAGCGTTGGAGTTAATACTGAAATAATGTTCGGTTTCAGGAAATTGTTGGTAAATTTTATCAAAATTTCGCGTGTAGTTTTCAACATAATTAATAGTAGCGTATTGCGGAACGCTGCCTACGACAAAAAAGAATCCCTGATCTTCCTCAGGGGCTGTTTCCGTAGGCGTTGTACTATATAAATACGGCAGCATTAACAAAACAACGGCTGCAAAAACTAAAACCACGGCGCGCGTATCTAAAAGGCTGTGTAAAATTGATAGGTAGCGTGCACGCACTTTGTCAAATAAGCCGTCCAGAAAAACAGCAAAACGATTGTTTGCACCATCGTGTTTCAAAATTTTAGAGCACATCATCGGTGAAAGAGTTAATGCTATAACGCCAGAAATTATTACCGCAGAAGCGAGAGTGAAGGCAAATTCTTTAAACAATGCTCCGGTTAAACCGCCCATAAATCCAATTGGGGCATAGACGGCGGCCAGGGTGATTGTCATCGCAATCACAGGTAAAGCAATTTCTCGAGCGCCCTTAATCGCGGCGTCAAAAGGGGGTGCGCCCTCCTCAATATGACGATGCACATTTTCAACGACTACAATCGCATCATCAACCACCAAACCTATCGCAAGAACAAAGGCCAGCAAGGTTAGTAAATTAATTGAATATCCTAAAAAAAGCATGAGAGTACATACTCCGATTAATGACAGCGGTATGGTCACAACAGGAATTATTACCGAGCGAAACGAACCCAGAAACAGGAAGATGACAACAACGACGATAGCTGCAGCCTCAAAGATGGTCAGCATCACTTCTTTAATAGAGGCACGGATAAAATCCGTAGCGTCGTACACAATAGTACCGGTTAAGGACGGCGGAAATTGGCGTGTTATTGACGGTAGTAATTGGCGTACCTGACTTATTACCGTAAGTGGATTTGCGGTGGGTGTCGGGGTTATAGCAATAAACACAGCCTTTTTAGAGTTAAAAGAAACAGAAGAGTTGTAATCTTGAGAACCTAATTTTACAGTTGCAATATTTCGCAATCGAATTAGTGAACTTTTATCACTTCGGACAATTAGGTTGCTAAATTCCTCAGCACTGTTTAAGTCGGTTTTAGCGGTCATGTTGACCGCCACATATTCGCCCTTAGTGCTCCCTGCGGCCGTTAGAAAGTTGTTTCGCGCCAGCACACTGGATACGTCAGCCGGTGAAACACTCAAAGCCGCCATCTTGATTGGATCGAGAAAAATGCGCATAGAATAGGTTGCGCCGCCTAATATTTGTGCTTGCGCCACGCCATCGACGGTCTGGAGCTGAGGCTGTACCACGCGTACCGCGTAATCGGTAATTTGCTGCGGCTTCATTTGTGTACTATCTAAGCTGATGTACATCAATGGTGTAGAGGTGTCGGAACTTTTTAGTATTATTGGTTGCTGAGCTTGCGCAGGGAGTTGATTTAGCGTTTGTTGAACCTTACTCATAACATCCGTAAAAGCAACTTGTGGATTGAAATTTAATTTTATAGTTAATTTAATAGTACTCAGACCTTGCGTGCTCGTAGAGGTCATATAATCAATCCCCTCAGCACTTGCCACAGCGGCTTCAAGAGGGGTCGTTATAAATCCTGCAATAAGGTTCGCGTCTGCTCCAGGATAGCTGGTACTCACTGTAATTACCGTATTATCCATACGTGGGAACTGACGAATTTGCATTGTGGTAATAGAGTTGAGACCGAACAAAAAAATTAAAAGACTAACGACGGTTGCTAAAACGGGTCGTTCAATAAATATATCAGTAAATTTCATAGTTTTTCCGTTTTAACAAATACAATTATTCGCCAAGAGTAGAAGGGTCAGGGCTATCAGGAAGGGGATTGCTGTTATCAACGATAACGCGCGCACCGTTATCAAGTTTTAACTCTCCAGAACTTACAACCACATCCCCAACCGCGACGCCTTTAGTAACCGTTGTGTAATTTCCTTGTTGCTCACCGGTTGTCACAAAAGTACGTTTAACCGTAAGGATAGGTTTTCCTTGTTCATCTTTTTGGTCTTTGCTTTTTTCAACGATAAATACGGAATTACCATATAAGCTGTACGAAATTGATGTAGATGGAAGTACAATTACATCGGGTATTGACGGTTGCTCTATCGAAATACTGGCAAACATTCCAGGAATAAAAACAAACTTGCTAATATTATTCTCTTGGTTAATGGTGCTGTTGCATCCAATTGTTTGTTGTGTGGAACCCGGAACATCGGTGATGGTTATATATTTTTTATCTAATTTCTTTAACGCATCGAGAGGACAATTGGGCACGGTTGCCTGCACCAAGATGTTATGGGTGCCAATATCCGCTTTGGGATTAATGGCTGTAATTTTTGCCCCAAAACTCATGTTTTTGAATTCTTCGGTTTTAAATTGCAGGTTTTGGTTAATATGCAGCTGTTTAAACATCTGTTCGGGTAAGTTAAATTCCAAATACAGCGGGTCTAAAGATTGTAAGGTTACAATAGAGGTTTGACCGGGTGTTATATACTGCCCTAAATTTACTTGTCTTATTCCTAACTGACCCGAAAAAGGAGCCGAAATGTGTTTTTGCCCTATTTGAGCGCGTATTTTTTCAACATTGGCTTCGGATTGCTTTAAATTAGCCTTGCTTTCATCAACGGTAGAACTGGAGGTAGCTCCGCGTTTGAGCAAGTCTGCTTGACGCGTATAGTTGATGTTTTTTAAAATTTTATCCGCTTCATTGAATTTTAAGGTAGCCTGCTCAATGCTGTCGTCAATATCAATTAAAGGCATGCCTTTTTCAATATATTCCCCGGAATTGAAATGTATGGTTGTAACATTACCCGATGTTTGAGAATTTACCTCAACACCATTCATAGCTACAAAATTACCAACCGCCTCAAGGGTAGGGTACCAGTTCTTTTTTTCAGCAACAACGGTAGAAATAGTGATGGCTGGGGGTTGGTAGTGAGCAAAAAAACGCTTAATCATAAAACTTTTAACGAGATGAAATAAAATTATGCCGCCAAAGACAAGTATGAGTCCGGCTATTGTAATTTTCATGCGCTTGGTCATGGTAAACCCTTAGGAAATATGTATTTGCAATTAATTTGTACCATCCAGAATTTGCGCACTATATCATAATTAGTATTAAAATAAATCAAAAGATTAGGCCTTTTAACGGAAATAGTTATTGACTAGTGAAGACCGTTTGTTAGTATAGGCAATTTGAAATTTCAGTGGATTAGCACAGTTGTTCCTAAATTTAAGTAATGAGTTAGGTTCATTTTTACGATAACCACAGTTTGATATAGGCACTATTTTCGGTTATTAGCTATGCTACGTTTTCACACGGTATGTTCGTGTCCTACATGCTAGAATATAGGCTGCTAAGCGGGTTCAATTTAAGGCAATTATGCGAAAATTTAATAAAGTTTTTCTGTTTTTAACAGCCCTACCGTTCGTTGCCGCTTGCACGATGTCTGGGAATCAAGAAAGCACAGGTGAGTACATTGATGGCTCAATTTCAACTACAAAAATTAAAGCGCAACTGTTGGATAATCTAGGCCAAAAAGCAATACCTATAAAAGTTAAAGTATTGAAAGAAGAAGTCCAGTTAAGTGGTTTTGTTAGTTCTGACACGGTCAAAAGGCAGGCAGGGATAATTGCCCGTGATAATCCTGAGATTAAAAAAGTATATAATAATTTAATAGTTAAATAAGGGAAACCATGTTTGATTTCATGTCTTCACTAGCAGAGTTTGACCCCGATCTTTGGCAGGCAATAACTGCTGAGGAAGTTCGTCAAGAACAACATATTGAATTGATCGCTTCTGAAAATTACGTGAGCCCGAGAGTGCTTGCGGCCCAGGGATCCATATTAACCAATAAATACGCAGAAGGCTATCCTGAAAAACGTTATTACGGTGGATGCCAACACGTTGATGTAGTAGAGTTGCTCGCAATTAATCGTGCAAAAAAATTATTTTCAGCGAACTACGCCAATGTGCAGCCCCACTCCGGTTCGCAGGCAAATGCTGCGGCAATGATGGCTTTAATAAATCCAAACGACTTGATTTTAGGGATGTCTTTAGCGCACGGCGGACATTTAACCCATGGCTCTCGGGTTAATTTTTCAGGCAAAGTGTATCGGTCTATTGAGTATGGAGTGAACGGTGAAACCGGTCTTATAGATTACGAGTCTGTAGAGCAATTAGCCTTGGAACATAAACCCAAATTAATAATCGCCGGTTTTTCCGCCTACTCTCATGTAATAGACTGGCAGCGGTTTCGTGCTATTGCCGATGCCTCTGGCGCGTATTTAATGGCTGATATTGCGCACGTGGCCGGTCTTATTGCTGCGGGTCTATATCCAAACCCTCTGCCTTATGCGGATGTGGTAACGACTACAACCCATAAAACCTTACGCGGACCTCGTGGCGGTTTAATTCTTTCAAATGCCTCTGAGGACATCTGTAAAAAAATAAATTCAGCGGTTTTTCCTGGTAATCAAGGCGGTCCTTTAATGCATGTAATTGCGGGTAAAGCGGTCGCTTTCGCCGAAGCATTACTACCTGAGTTTAAATCATACCAAATGCAGGTGTTGAAAAACGCTAAAATGATGGCGTCAACATTGATTGACCGAGGTTATACTATTGTTTCGGGAAGCACGGACAATCATTTATTACTGGTCGATTTAACGAATAAAAATATTACCGGCAAAGAGGCCGACGCAGCACTTGGAAAAGTAAATATAACGGTAAATAAAAACGCTGTCCCAAATGATACCCGCTCTCCGTTTATCACGAGCGGCTTACGATTAGGAACACCGGCCGTTACAACGCGCGGTTTTAAGGAAGAGGAAGTTAAGCTCCTAAGTGGATGGATTGCCGATATTTTAGATGATATTAGCAATGAAGCTTGCGCCAAGGCTGTTAAATCTAAAGTGATTGATTTGTGTGCTAATTTTCCGGTTTACCAATAAATTATGCATTGCCCATTTTGCCACGCAGAAGAAACTAAAGTTGTTGACTCACGGCTGGTAACAGACGGCGTTCAAGTTCGCAGACGTCGCCAATGCTTGCTGTGCAGCGAACGCTTTACTACTTTCGAAACAGCCGAGTTAATAATGCCTGTAATCAGCAAGCGAGACGGTAGGCGAGAACCTTTCTCGATGGCCAATCTTCGTGCTGGTATGTTGAAAGCATTGGAAAAAAGACCTGTAAGTATGGATAAGGTTGAAGCGTCTATCATGGAGATTGCGCAAATAATTAGACGCAGCGGTGAGCGGGAAATTGAGTCGCAGCAAATAGGCGAATGGGTTATGAAGCATCTCTACAATCTCGATCATGTAGCCTACGTGCGCTTTGCCTCCGTGTATAAACGATTTAAAGATATAAGCGATTTTCGTCAAACCTTAGATGAAATGAAAGGCGATAATACGTAAATTGTAGCGAGGTAGTAGTTGTGATACGGACAGGTCCACTATTTATATATAACTTATTGGCCTAACTTGGCTTTAAATGGGGTGGTTGTGGATAAAATTTCACGAAATGCTAAGCGCAAAGCACGCAAACTTGGCTTACAAGCTTTATATCAATGGTTAATGTCAGGTCAGGATCTTAACGAAATTGAGGCGCAATTTTGCAGCATTAATAATATGGAGAAAGTAGATGGCGACTATTTTCATCGTATTCTATTCGGAGTTGTAGAACATAAAGCCTTAATAGAGGAAAAACTGCTGCTGTTTTTGGATAGGCCAATTGCAAGCTTGAACCCCATTGAATTATCGGTTTTACGGTTAGGAACGTTTGAATTATTGTTTTGTCCAGAAATTCCTTACCGTGTGGTCCTCGATGAGTCTATCTCCCTGGCTAAAAATTTTGGCTCACAAGACGGTCACCGTTATGTGAATGGCATATTGCATTTTATCGCGCAAAAAGAAAGGCTAATCGAAATTGATTTAGAAAAATAAAATCGACACTCTAAAATACTCCCGCTGAACGGAAACAATTGGGGTCGCAATAATAAAAGGTTGTGTGAGGATGACCGAATTTTCGATTATTAATAAATACTTCAAAGATATTGCGCCGGCGCGTTCCGACGTGCTGTTTGGCATTGGTGATGACGCAGCTTGTGTGCAAATACCATCCGATCACCAGCTACTAGTGAGCACGGATACCTTAATCAGCGGCACTCACTTTTCAAGCAATTGGGATGCTTATAATATTGCATGGAAAGCCGTGATGGTTAACATTAGTGACATTGCCGCTATGGGCGGTCATCCTGCGTGGATAAGTTTAGCGTTAACATTACCCGTACCAGATGAAATTTGGTTGTCGCGATTTTCTCAGGGACTAAAAGACGCAGTACAGAAATACAATATAACTTTGATTGGGGGAGATACTACCAAAGGCTCGCTATCAATAACGATAACAATTCATGGTTTAGTGCCGAACAATAAGGCTGTCCGTCGTTCTGGGGCAAGACCCGGTGACACAATATGGCTTAGTGGCGAAATTGGGGCAGCCGCTCAAGCGTACCGAGATGAAAATCCAATGAGCCGTCGTGATAAGAGAGCAGTTATGCAAAAGCTGCAATACCCAACCCCACGCGTTGACTTAAGCGCATTGCTCAGCAGCCATGCCAGTGCTGCAATAGATGTTTCGGATGGATTATGCGCTGATCTCACCCACATTTGCGCAGCAAGTAATGTGGGTGCTTATTTGATAACCAATCAGATACCTGTGCACTCACTGGTAAAAAAATATCAGCCGCAGCACTACGTACAATACGCATTAACAGGTGGTGACGATTATGAATTGTGCTTTACAATCCCTGAGACTAAACTAAAGTCTTTTTATCAGCAATTGCAGAAAAACCAGGTGGTCTGTTATCCAATTGGGAGCATAATTGGAAAAAAAGGCTTATTCGAGCAAACGGACAATGGCAACCTTGTATCCTTAAATCCAAAGGGGTACCAGCATTTTACAAAGGATGAATCGTGATTTCTCTAGATAACAAGAAAATATGGCATAATCCTGTATATTTTATTGGTTTTGGATTTGGAACTGGTCTAATTTCTATTGCGCCAGGGACGTGGGGCACGCTTGCCGCACTGCCGCTGTTTTTCATTTTAATAAAAATACCCTTAGTATACTATTGGCTCGTAACCGGCGGCTTATTACTTTTAGGAATCTATTGCGCACAAAGAATAACTAAAGAGCTCGGTCAGGAAGATTTTAAAGGCATTGTTATCGACGAAATCGTTGGATTTTTAATTACAATGGGATTTGTTGCGCCATCATTATTAACCGTAATCTGCGGGTTTATATTTTTTAGAGTATTTGATATCGTTAAACCTTACCCAATTAGTTGGATTGATAGAAATATAACAGGAGGCTTGGGAGTGATGCTAGACGATGTATGTGCCGCAATTCCTGCTGGATTTTTACTGTTTATTATTAGCAAGTTTCTAGTATGAATGAAAATCATAAAGAACTGCTTAGTGTTGGACTAACTCTCGGTGTTATATTATTAACGCTTTTTACCGTACATCGTTTTATTCCATCCATGATTTGGGCCGCAATTATAGTAATAGCCTCCTACCCCTTGTACAAAAAATGGCGTCGTTTTTTTGGTAAAAAATATAACTTATCCGCATTGCTTTTTACCTTTGGATTAAGTCTTATACTACTGTTGCCACTGAGTTGGTTTGTTGGTGTTTTAGTTAAAGAATTGCAAGTTTTTATTAGCTACTTGCAAATTATTAATCACAATGGTTCTGATGCACCCGAATTTGTAAAAAAATTTCCTATTTTAAGCGAAGAATTGATCACGTATTGGCAAAGATACTTAAGCCATCCGGGCGATGTTCGTGAGTTGCTCTCGAATCTCCATCTATCGCTAACCCCAGCAAGTTATTATATTAAGCAAATAGGAACTAATATTGCCCATAGAGGTTTTCAATTAGGCTTTACTATGCTAACGCTTTTTTTCTTTTACCGGGATGGGGATAAACTAATTCAACAAATAAATCATTTAGGCCAATATTGCTTAGGTAAGCGGTGGTTTCGCTACGCTAATCGAGTACCCACCGCATTACGAGGTACCGTAAATGGTACGATTTTAGTAGGCCTTGGTGTAGGATTACTAATGGGTGTTTGCTACGTTATAGTCGGTTTCCCCGGTCCTACTTTAGCAGGATTTATAACCGCAATAGCCGCAATGATCCCTTTTGTTGTGCCCATAGTTTTTATATTTATTGCTCTTTTTTTGGTGTCAACCAACTCCGTGATCGCGGCAATCATTGTACTTGTTTGGGGAACCATTGTGATGTTTGTTGCCGATCATTTTGTAAAACCCGCGATGATTGGTGGAACAATCAAGTTGCCATTTTTAGCCGTTTTATTTGGTATTTTAGGGGGCGTTGAAACTATGGGAATTTTAGGTCTGTTCATTGGCCCGACTATCATGGTTTTATTTGTAACACTTTGGCAGGAACCATTGGTGCTACCAGAGCGCGGTTACGTCCTCTAAGAAACAAGTTAAAAACCGTTAGCGGTTAGGTTTTGGTAAAAATTTAATAAGGTAATTAAAACCATTTTTTGATTTAAATTTATTCTTTTTTTATAGTATAAGTTAAAAATTATAAGAACTTCTTGTAACATAATGATTTGTATGTTTTATTTAAACTAGTTAAAACGATAGAGAGTTAATTTTGAAACGACTGCTGCGTCACGTAGTTACTATAAACTTATGGCAAACAGCGCTATTTTTGTTATTTGGTCTAATCCTTTCTAGTTGCCATCGAGCAACCCCAACTGCTATCGCTACGGTTAATTCTAATTTACCTAATCGTGTGAACAACAGCTCTGATAAAACTGTTATTGCTATGATGAAAAGTTTAAACAGTAAACATCAAGCACGCGTCGTATCAATAGGCCAAAACTATTTAATTAGTATTCCCGCTGCGAGTATTTTTAACGATCAATCGCCCCATATTAAATGGGAGTCCTTTGCTTTACTGAATCAGATTGTTAAATTTATGAAAAATTTTCATAAAATTGGTGTCACCGTAACCTGCTACAGTAGTAAATACCACTCTGAAAAACGACAACACGCTTTAACCTTAGAAAGAGCTAGAATTGTAGCCGACTATCTATGGTATCAAGGCATTGATAGTCGATTTATTTTTACCGAAGGTGCCGGAAGTAGTAAGCCTATAGCCTCTTATGCGCCGGCAGATGACCGAGCAACAAATTCGCGAATTGAAATTACTTTTCGTGATGAGATAGTATGAATTTAGAGTGCACTCATGAGTAGAGGTACGTGGAACAAAATTAAAGAAGGCAAACTGTTTAATGTAATAATATACAGGGTTACCTTGACAGCGTTAATAATAAGCTCGAGTATTACAATTGTTTTATGTTTAGCAATTATTTATATGTATACTCATAAGCCTATTGAAGATTACTATGCCACTAGTGGAATTGTACCACCGGTACCACTGACGGTCCGTGCAGACCCTAACTATTCAACACAAGCTTTATTACCACCTGATCCAATTGATTCAGATGATACTAAAATAATACCTGATTAATGAGGAAAATATGACTGATGATGCGTTAACCGCCGTCACTCTGAGAAATAAGTTTTACCGAGACGGCCAACGAAAAGTAGTTATCGGACTGCTTATCTCCTTGCTAACCAATTTTTTAATCGGAGCAATGTTATTTTACATAGTAATGCACCCACCATTGCCTAAATATTTTGCAACAAGTATTAGCGGTCGAATAACCCCTCTTTATCCTTTAAATGAACCAAATCAATCCGACTCAGCTGTATTGCAATGGGCTAATCAAGCTGCGATAGCCGCATTTACTTATAATTTTGTTAATTACCGTAGTGAGCTTCAATCTTCTTCGCAATTTTTCACAGCCAATGGTTGGGCGCAATTTCTATCAGCATTGCAGCAATCAAATAATTTGGATGCAGTTAAGGCAAAAAAATTAATCGTGTCCTCTGTTGCAACCCGTGCACCAATTATTTTGCAAAAGGGGTTGTTAAATGGCGTATATTCTTGGCGAGTGCAAATGCCTGTATTGGTAACCTATCAAAGTGCTAGCGAGTTTTCACAGCAAAATAATGTGGTTACAATGTTGATTACACGCGTATCCACGCTTAATTCTCCTCGGGGTATCGGAATTTCACAGTTTGTCGTAGGTCCAGCGAGTGTAGGGGATGTTAATGCGTGAACTATATCTTTCCGTCGTTCTGTTTAGTTTGTTAATAGCGTGCACAACTGCCCAGGCAGCGGACGACACGCAATCTTCGCAGCAAGCTTTACAGCAGTTGCGTATTCTGCAACAACGATTTGCTAAAGAGAACCCGAAAGAAAATCTTAATGCAAATGCCGCAGCCGTTATACCTGCAACTACACCACAAGTTTCTACACCTACAAACACTAAATCAAATATCAAACTTGCCGCTAATACAACTAATAACAACCTGCCGAAGCTTGATGAAGGTCAAGCCATTGAGGCTAAAGCATTTGAAGGTGTAACGAAACAGTTGTTTCCACTTACTCCAGAACAAATTCTAAAACTAAAGCAAATGTACCATAATAAAGAAATGGTGGAGAATGCTACGCCAGGGGTACCTCCCAAACCGACTGCAACATCGCAATTTGTAAATCTTTCACCGGGTTCTACACCGCCGGTTATCCGTCTATCCCAAGGTTTTGTTTCGTCTTTGGTTTTTCTTGATTCTACGGGAGCGCCGTGGCCAATTAGCGCTTATGATTTGGGTGATCCATCGGCTTTTAATATTCAATGGGATAAAACCAGCAACACCTTAATGATTCAAGCCATTCGTCTTTATAATTACGGTAATTTAGCGGTTCGTTTAAAAGGATTGAATACACCGGTAATGTTAACGCTTATCCCTGGGCAAAAAGCGGTAGACTACCGCGTTGATTTACGCATTCAAGGCTTGGGGCCTTTAGCAGTAAGTGCTCCAATGCAAGAAAGCCTACCCAATCATGCCAACGATGCTTTGCTGCATGTTCTTGATGGGGTCCCGCCTCCTGGAAGTCAGCGATTACGCGTTAGCGGGGGAGATGCTCGGGCATGGCTGAATAATGATGTTATGTATGTACGAACCACTCTGACGATTTTATCACCTGGATGGATTAGTAGTATGACAAGTGCGGATGGCATGCATGCTTTCGAGATGCAAAAATCTCCAATTTTATTAGTGTCGTGGCATGGTAAAGTGATGCAGCTTAAGGTAGAGGGGTTATAATTCTATGGCTGGTAGAAAAGAAAATTTAAAAGCATTATTTACCAATACCCGATCACGCGTAATTATAATATTTACGGCTATTATTCTAATAACTGCGATAGTCGTGGGTATGACAAAATTTTTGTCTTCAGGCAGCAGAGGTGCGCTTTCTTCCGATGTATCACAGGCGCCGAGTATTCAGTCAATACCCGGAGCTTTGAATCCAACGGCTCAATACGCTGACTTACAAGAAAAACAAAATGAGACACAAGCAAAATCGGCTTTAAATACGGGTAACAGTGCTATTCCAACCATAATTCGTTCGCAATCCGTCGGTCAAGGTGTAGGGACTATCGGCGTCAATGATGGAACATCAGGCGTGGGCTTTTCTACTTTACTGCGCGATGAAGATCAAGGTACTCAAAGAGGACTATGGATTCAAGAGCTGAAAGCGGCTGCCTGTGCAAGTACAACCGTTAAAAAAGTTGTCGCTAAAGGTGCTGAGCTTAGTGACTTAAAGGCTGCGTGCAGTTGCATTCAATTAAAAGATTTACAGTATTCTCTCAATCAATTAGAGCCAATTTGCAGCTGTCAGGAGTTGAAAAAAGCAGGGTTTAATGCCCGCCAATTAAAAGACGTAGGCTATTCTGCACAAAAATTAAGGCTTTGTGGATTTAGTGCCTGTGAGTTACGCGTTGCGGGTTTTACAGCGCAACAGATGAAAGACGGCGGTTTTAGTAATGATGAATTAAAAGGTGCTGGATTTGCCGCTAATGAAATTGAAAGTGCAAGCGGTGTTCCTAACGGCATGAGTGCAAGTGACATCAGAAAGTCAGATTGCTCAAAAAAAGCTCTGTCCCAATGGAAAGCCTCCGGTGTAAGTGCTTCTGCAGTTAGACGAATTAAAGGATGTACTGCTTCTCAATTACAGACAGCAGGTTATACTGATCAGAATTTAAAAAATGCGGGTTTTCTCAACTCAGAAATCTTTCCTAATTCCATGTTAAAAAACGCCTGCGATATAAATGTATTAAAAAAAGCAAGAGCTTCTGGTGAAACAGCATTAAGTTTGCGCAAAGTAAGCGGTTGTAGTGCTGAAGCTTTAAAAGAGGCCGGGTATTCTGCAGCCGACTTGAAAAATGCAGGGTTTACCGCAGCGGAGCTTAAAAAAGCAGGATTTAATGCCGCAGAGCTTAAAAAAGCAGGATTTAACGCGCGGGAATTGAAAGATGCGGGTTTTACGGCCGGCGAATTAAAACAAGCCGGTTTTACCCCTGGCCAATTAAAAAATGCTGGCTTTACGGCGGCGGAACTGAAAAAAGCGGGTTTTACTGCGGCGGAGTTGAAAAAAGCGGGCTTCACTGCTGCGGAATTAAAAAAAGCAGGTTTTACTGCCCCGGAGCTTAAGAATGCCGGCTTTACTGCGGCGGAGCTTAAGAATGCTGGCTTTACTGCGGCGGAGCTTAAGAATGCTGGCTTTACTGCGGCGGAGCTTAAGAATGCTGGCTTTACTGCGGCGGAGCTTAAGAATGCTGGCTTTACTGCGGCGGAACTGAAGAATGCCGGCTTCACTGCGGCGCAGCTGAAGAATGCTGGTTTCACTGCGGCGCAGCTAAAACAAGCAGGATTTAATTCGGCTGAATTAGCACAAGCTGGGTATACCACGGAAGTTGCACCGCTAAGCGCCCTTCAAACAGCGCAAAATCTATCTTCCCTACCGAGTTATAATGATCGATATAAAAAAAACGACGCTCAAAGTCAGGCCGATAGAAATGCTGAGCGATTACAACAAATTTTAGCGAAGCAGGCGCAACAGATGTCGGATCAAAAATACCAGCAAAAAATTCAGCAGCGAAGTTCAGAAATGCTGTCGAGCGCTACAATGTCAATGCAAAGTTGGAAAAAAATTTCAACTCAGGCTTATATTTCAGGTTCAGCGAACACTAAAAAAAATGGAGAGTCTAATCAATTAAGTGGAGTGAGTGGACAAAACGGTCAAAGAGTTAGGGATAATAATGTCCCCACAAATAACAATACTGCGAAGGCATTGGTAAAAGCTGGGGATGTAATTTTTGCTGTAATTGATACCTCGGTAAATAGCGATGAGCCTGGCCCCATATTAGCAACAGTAATATCAGGACGATTCAAAGGGGCTAAGCTGATTGGCTCATTCAGCTTGCCGCAAAATGCGCAAAAAATGATTATTAGTTTCAATACTATGTCGGTAGCAGGAGCAAAATCTTCGACATCAATCGGAGCTGTAGCTATAGATGCAAATACGGCAAGAACCGCATTATCAAGCAGTACAGATAATCATACGCTCTATCGGTACGGTAATTTATTCGCATCATCCTTCTTAGAAGGAATGGGCGGTGCTTTCCAATCAGCGAACACCTCTGTAACCGTAGGTGGGACAGGTGGTGGTGATAATTTTACTATTGCTAACGGTGTTGACCGGTCGGTGTTACAAAATACAGTAATAGCTTTAGGGGACGTTGGTAAAGCATGGGGCCAAGTAGCCCAGCAAAATTTCAATACACCCGCAACGGTACAAGTATACAGCGGTACAGGGATTGGTGTGTTATTTACAAAAGACTTAAATAAACTTTAATTAACGAGTATATTACTATGGCAGACAAGCTAGACGATGAGTACGTTTTTTCAGGCAATGACTTTGATGAAGTTAGCCCAGAACTTTTAGATATTGAAAAAGAAGCTGAGCCGGCATTAGAGCAGCCAAACTACGCCGTTCCCAGTGAAAATAAACTTATTCGTAATGTTCTAATCGTAGTTGCGGCGTTTCTTCTATTTCTGGTAGTGTATAAGTTTGTGCATTCTTTTTTGTTAGAAAAGCCCGGAGTTGTTCAAATTCCGCCGGTTACGCCAAGTCAAGCAATAATCAAACCGATAGTGTCTCAGCCCATCCCGCATAATAATGTTCCAGAAGTAGTAGTTTCACCTACCACAAAAAATGCGGAAAATTTAAAAAAAATTGACCAAAAATTAATAGACTTAGAAGCAAACCAACATAATTTAAGTAATGGACTGAACTCTAATAGCGCGCAATTAACATCAATACACAGCTCTACATCAGACTTAAATGATAAAATTATGATGCTTAATTCAGCTTTAGCAGTTCTTTCAACAAAATTAGAAGATCAATCCTCACAAATATCAGCTCTAATTGAAAAGCAAAAAACTACGTCTCTGAAGCCGCAGGTTAAAAATAGAAAAAAAATAAGAGCGGCAGTTTTTTTTCATATTCAAGCAGTCATCCCCGGTAGGGCGTGGTTAATTGCCACTAATGGTACTACACTTACAGTTAGAGAGGGATCAAAGGTTCCAGGTTATGGTGTAGTCAAGCTTATTGATGCAGAACAAGGGCGTCTGTTGATGAGTTCAGGAAAGACTATAAAATTTAGCGAATCGGATAGTTGAGACCACAATGTCTACTGGGAATCCTTTAATTGGTTTATTTACTGCAGACTCTAATATAATAACTAATATTGCAAATAGTTTACTGCCTGTGCAAAAACTTATTTCTGGAGGGTGTTATCTCTTAGGGCTAATTTTTGCTTTTAAAGCTATTAGTTCATTACGAGCTTTGGGCGAATCAAAAGCCATGATGTCCTCAGGCCACAGTATTAAAGAACCCCTAGTGTATTTCTTGGTTTCAGCCATGCTTTTATATTTGCCATCGGGAATGGCCGTATTGCTGGCTACAACATTCGGTTCTTCGAGTATTTTAGGATATTCGGGTGAGGGCGCAGACGGTGTTTTAACATCGGTTTTTGGTCAAGACAGCATTTTGGGTCAATCTATTGTTATTATTATCCAAACAATAGGTATTATTGCGTTTGTTCGCGGGTGGGTTTTAGTCAGCCGCGCATCTTCTCAGGGACAGCAACCGGGAGGTACAGGTAAAGGTTTAATGCATGTTTTTGGAGGAATACTTGCAATAAATATTGTCCAAACTTTGCAAATCATTAATAATACCTTATACGGGGTATAATTTTAGGAGATTTAGATGGTTCATAATAAAAGCAAGTTACAAAAATACAAGCGTGGGTTTCTTCAACTTACGGGGATTCTTATTTTTTTGAATGTTAGTCTTGCCTTTGCGGCGTCAGGACAAACTATTGGGAATATGGCCTCGAGCATCACGGAAACCTTTATGAGCATAACGCGATTAATTACGGCTGCGTCGTATGTTGCCGGCTTAGGCTTTATGTTTACCTCACTCGCTAAATTCAAGCAGCACAAAGACAATCCTACTCAAATACCGATAGGCACACCGGTTTCGTTGGTTTTAATAGCCGCCGCACTGTTGTTCATGCCTTCAATATTAAGTGTTGCAAGTTATACTATGTTTGGTACATCTGGTGGAACCGTGGCCGGACCCAGCGGAACTATAATTGAATCCTCGAATTCGGGCAGTTAAAATTAGTTTGAAATAATTATGAATAATGAATTCAAACCAATCACTCTCATAGCAAGCGTCGGGTCCTGGCGCTTATTTTCCGCTCGAAAAGCGGATGCTCGATTTCGAGAGTATGAACAAAAAGTTTTCAGTCGCGATTCGTATACCTGCCAATTTTGTGGTTTTCAAGCGAAGTTATATCAGGAAATAGTTAATTTAGATGGAAATTACACCAACAATAAAGTTTCTAATTTGGCTACAAGTTGTTGTTTTTGCAATCAATGCTTTTTTTTGGAATCGGTTGGTGTTGGCGGTTTTGGTGGTGGCTCCTTAATTTTCTTGCCGGAGCTGTCTCAAAACGAGCTTAATAGCCTATGCCATGTTTTGTTTTGTGCTATTACTAACGACACGGGCTACAAAAATAGTGCTCAAGATATTTACCGAAATCTTAAAGCTCGCTCGCAAATAATTGAGGATAAATACGGAGAGGGTTCAAGTGACCCATCCATTTTTGGGCAACTTATAATTGACTCCGGTATCGCCTCTCAGGACTCGGCTACAATGATCTTGAAAAATTTAAAGCTTTTGCCTTCACGCGCTAAGTTTCGCAAACAAATTGAGCACTGGGCTGCTAGCGGTTTGAAAGAAATTGCCCTTACTAACTAATTTGCATCACTATGATTAAATAGGAATACGTTATGAGTTTTGCCGATTCGTTTTTTGAGGGCGTGGATACTTTTTTTGCCTGGTTAAGTACTTCCTTAAAACAAACTATAGAATCTTATTGCGATCTTGAAACGGCTGATAGCTCAACTGTTTTAGTTAATCACGACGGTAGTTTACTGTCGATTTTTAAAGTTGAGGGTGTTACGGCTCTTGCAGGTCCGGATGAGTACGAGGCCTTAGTTGAGGGTTTAACCAATGCTTTTCAGGCGGCAATGAGTCGCCCAGGTCACGCTTTCCAAGTTCTCTTCAGTCATGACAAACAAAATATTAAAAAGCTTATAGAAAATATTTACGCACCCGCGCTCGCAACATCCAATCGCTTGGATTTGGATTTAGGCGATTTATTTCAAGAACGTGTTGATTACTTATCCTTGTATTGCGCGGATGAAAAATTATTTTTTGTGCTAATTACACGACCATTCAATTTACCATCGGAACAGATAAAAACGGCTAACAAAGCCAAACTTAAAATGATCAAAGATAAAAAAGCTCCGCCATTTAAAAACACACAAACCATATATGCAGCGATTCCAGAGCTTCGTGATACGCACGATGCCTACGTGCGCGCAATAGCAAACGATTTTAATTCTTTAAATATTTATGCTTCACTGCTTGAGGTGCATGACGCGTTGCATGCAATCCGAGTTACGGGCGACCCGGACTTTACGGCCGATGATTGGCGGGCGTCACTCCCAGGTGATAAAATAAATCCGCGTGAGGTAGATAATTTTGAGGGGGATGCCTCGGATTTGCTCTGGCCGCCACTCGCTAAGCAGATTATTCCACGGGATGCTGAAAACATCGATTTACGCACAATTAAAGTCGGCGACAAAATATACTCATCGGTATTTATCGACTTATTCCCCAAAGACATTCGCTCTTTTATGGCATTGTTTTCACGTATTTTACCATCGCATATTCCTTGGCGTATTTCTTTTCTTGTTGAAAGTGAAGGACTTTCTGCATTAAAAATGAAAGGTTTACTTGCTTCAACCCTTAGTTTTTCCTCAGCGCAAAATAGATTAATAAGTGATTCTATTAATTTATTACGTTATTTAGAAATTAATACCGATGATACGATTGTTCGATTACGCGTTGCCGCAACGACATGGGCACGAGAAGGCGAACTGCCTCTACTACGACGCAGAAGTTCGGAGCTTGTCAAAGCTATTCAAGGTTGGGGCTCAACGGATGTTTCTGAAATTTGTGGAGACCCCTTCGCGGGCTTCATTTCAACAATGCTCGCGGCGACAATGAAAAGTGTCGCCGTTGCAACAATGGCTCCTTTATCACAGGTAGTGTCGATGCTTCCGATAACCCGTCCCGCCTCACCCTGGCCAAATGGCGCGTTACTATTACGGACGCCGGATGGGAAACCATGGCCTTTCCAGCCTGGGTCTTCAGAGCAAACAACCTGGATCGACTTGATTTATGCCCGGCCCGGCTCAGGTAAATCTGTTTTATCCAATGCGCAAAATTTAGCGCTATGTCTGTCCGCGGGTTTGAATCGGTTACCCCGAATATCTATCATTGATATTGGGCCATCCAGCAGCGGTCTTATTTCTTTGTTAAAAGAAGCTTTACCATCAGATAAGCGTCATTTAGTTGCCTATCATCGTTTGCGAATGACTCCAGATTACTCTATTAATCCCTTTGATACTCAATTAGGTTGCCGTTACCCAATGGCTTCAGAGCGAGCATTTTTAGTTAATTTCTTAACCTTGCTAACCACCCCCGTTGGCGCCTCTCGTACTTACGATGGTATGACGGATTTAGCGGGTATGGTGGTTGACGAGCTTTATAAAAGCATGGCCGATGAGTTTAATCCCACGCCGTACGCATCTGGTGTAGAAGAGTTTATCGATAGCATTTTAGAGGAAATTGGTTTTATACGCGATTCAAAATCGACGTGGTGGGAAATAACCGATGCGTTATTTTCAGCAGGATTCAATCATGAAGCGCTTTTAGCACAACGCTATGCGATGCCCTTACTTGCTGACGCCGCCTCAATTTGCAGAACATCATCTATAGAGGATTTATACGAAAAAATTACTACTCCTACGGGAGAGTCATTGATCAACGCGTTTTCACGTATGATATCGGGTTCGGTGCGGGAATACCCTATTTTATCCAGAGTAACAAGCTTTGATATTGGCGATGCCCGGGTAGTTTCCCTAGATTTAGATGAGGTTGCTAAAAGTGGAGGAGAAGCCGCCGATAGACAAACTTCAGTGATGTATATGCTGGCTCGCTATGTATTAGCCCGGCATTATTACTTAACCGATGAAAGTATTGCCGCTGTCCCGGATCAATATAAAACCTATCATCGTGATCGTATCTCTGAGATTAGGGAAGATCCTAAGCGAATCGTATACGATGAATTTCATCGAACTGCAAAATCTTCAGCGGTACGTGAGCAAGTTATCATTGATATGCGTGAAGGGCGTAAATGGAAGGTTCAAATTTCTTTATTATCCCAGTCTGTTGATGATTTTGACGATGTTATGGTTGAGTTCGGTACCTGTGTTTACATAATGGATGCAGGACCTACTCAAGCCATTGAAAAAACCTGCAAAATTTTTGGTTTATCGGAAACTGCGAAAATTGCTTTGCGCACACGGGTTCATGGGCCTCGAGCTGGCGGAGCTACATTTTTAGCTCAATACGCGACCAAACATGGTTTACATGTTCAGCTTTTAACCTTGACTCTAGGGCCTATTGAGTTATGGGCATTTAGTACTACTGCCGAAGATACTTCGGTTCGGAATCAATTATATCGCCATTTAGGCCCAGCAGAAGCACGTCGTGTACTCGCGAGTTTATTTCCCAATGGAAGTGTATCTAAAGAAATAGAAGAGCGTTTAGCACATCTTAAAGCTAATGAAGGCGTGCTTGAGGAAGACGATAAAATGGGGGTTATAGATCAGCTGATAAACGAAATACTTGCCGCTTATTCGCTCGATCCGAATATAAAAAAATTACCTTCGGTGACTAAGTGATTTTGTAGACGCAAGGATGTTTTTGTAAATTCTTCTATTGCCTTTAAAACGATTGCAGTACTCTTGTTGGTTAGCAAATTTCTTTATTTAAACTAAATCCAGCCAAAATTCCGGGACTGAAGGGGTTGATTTGGTTTTGTGTTTTCAATAAATAGCGCCCAGAATTTCCATTAATTTCAAATAAAATTTGTAAGCTTGAACTGTCCTTATCATCAACCAAAACATTGACTTTTTGCAGCATTTTAAAAAAGGCCCAAACCCCTTGCTCTTGAAGTTCAAAATTCTTATTATCAATCGATTTTAAGTGCAATCGTGCGTTTGATTCTGGCCAGGTAAAGTTGGTTAAAGAGTCGCTTTCTTGAGTATCGCTTAATAGTTTGTTACCAAGAGTCAATTGAAATTTGGCAACGATGGGATCGAGGTTAATCTTTTGTAAGCTAAATTGAATAGTACTCTTGTTTGAGGCCTTTTGAAAAAACATATTGCTTATCACATTAGCTCGTATAAGCTCGTTTAATGTCGTACTAGTAAAGGGTATCAAATAACCATCCTGTGACTTGGATTCCCATTCCGGCTGGCTGGTGTTAAGAAAAGGTTTTAAGTAAGTTTCGACAAAACTATTTAAGGTTCCTTTGGGAGAAAAAAAACTGTTAAAACTATTCAAGCTTACTTCTTCTTGTTGATAAGGATCAAAAGGATAGCGCTCTGCTATCTTATTTTGATAGTCTTTGAAAATATTTTCCTGCCATAATTTATTAATATGATGCTTCGTTTCGTTAATTAATATAAACCAGGTATCATCGGCAATCTGTTTTGCCCAGCGGCTAACCGGAGATGGAAGTTGTTTGGTTTTGGTGTATAAAATAGTTAGCGGATCAGCGGTGCTGGCCTTTTCAAATCGAGATTTAGTGAAATTGAAAACAGTCGTATGATCATCGTTTATCAGCGATAATGTTGCAACAAATCTTTCTAGTTCTAATATATTTTGCGCAAGCTCTACCGCGGTAGAATTAGCTAACAAACTCAACTGACTAAATTTACTAGCAATTTGTTCATTAAATAATGACGCCATCGGACTACCGTCAGGGCTTGTATTGTCTTGAATAAAGCCAATAAGCTGTTTTATGGTATTGTTTTGGTGCAATACGAGCATAAGCTGTTGTGCTTGCTGCAACGTTTGATAGTGTTGAGGCTGCGTTTGATGAATAAAATTGTTCCACCATTGTACGTATTCGTAGGCATAGGCTGCCTGAAGTTTTTCCTGTAAATTAGATAAATCTTGCCGCTCTAAAACCCAGTTTTCCTGTTGCAGCTGGGACGCTATGGCCGGTATAGCGGTGCTTGTTTTTTGAAAACCTGCTTTGGTAAAATAGAAAGGTACCTCACGATTGATTAAATCAAATCCTGCAAAACGTAGTATTTTTTTTCCTTTGGGAAAATGATTTTTCGCCAGTGAATAAAATAAATAGGTTGTCGGTAGGGCATTGAGATAATTACGAACATCGACCACTAAACGCTGATTGATAGCAATCGGTTGGAAAGGTTGCTTTAATGCACGTTGCAATACCAATAAAGGTTTATCATCCAAGTTATGAGGATTTTTGCGGCGATTTGATTTTTTATACCATTGTGTAATTTCCTTCTCGTTGAAATGATCGCCATTATTGAGCATCAAATAAATTTTTAATGCGTGATAACGCGCTTCTGGTTTTTCAGCAGCTGAGGCGAGTGTCTCTTCTACTTGTGCAATAAGTTGTGGTAAAAAATTGTTTTTCAGTTGAGCTTGGATATTCCGGTGCAAATTATTTTTCAACAACGCAATCTCAGGTGTTGAGAATAAGGTTTTTGGAATGGCATTTAGTTTATTTTCAGCTAACGATAAATGATAAAAAGCAGAGTTATTTTCGGTTTTGCTAATTAATGATTCATAGGTTAACAATTCTTTACTAGCTTCATCCAGTAAATTAGCCGTAGTAAGGTATTGGTAACCAAAAAATCCGACTATTAAGAGTACAAAAAAACCCGCAACTAATGAAAGCTTGGTATGTTGATCCTGGACCTTAATGGTACGCGCTAGAGCCAACGTTTGCTGCTGAAAGGAGCAAAATGCGGTATTTATGAAAAAAGCTCGGTAATTATTAGATTGTGGAAAAGTATCTTGAACCGTTAGAGCGTACTCGGATTGGATTTTTTTATTAAGTCTATCAATGCTAACTCCCCCTTGTTGCGCGCTTGAAAAATAAAGCGCATTGATGCGAAACAGGTTGCTGGGAATATTTTGAATAAGCGCTTGAATGGGCACACGTAAGCTTGCTAACTGTAACGGAAACTCCCTAATTAATGTGCGCTTACTGCTCGAGCGAGCAGGGTGTATTTTTGATATGATTTGTTGCCCAAGCACTTCAATCATCCATTCAAATTTCTGCTTATAGCTGGCTAAAAATTTGTTACGCTCTGTCGAAAAATCGACTGAAAATCCTAGAAGCTGCTGTGCTTCGTGTTCAGTCTGAAAAAAATCACTAAAGCCTGCTAGGCTGTCTAGTTTAGTAAGTAACACCGCAGTTTTTAAGGGATAATGCAACGCTTGGCCAACTTTATTAAGTAAGTAAACTTGCTCTTTACACTTTTCGAGTAAGCGAGCTGCATCAATGTTCATAAACGTACTCGAGTCAACGCACAGTATGAGCCCGGATATCGCTACATTTTTATGGCAATGATTAACTTTCTTAAAAAAAATAGATAAGGTTGGATAATAATCAAGCCAGGACTCGTTAATACATAAAAAGATCCCTTTATCATTGTAATAAAATTCAAGCTCTTTAGTTTGCTCAACCGCAATAAACTGCAAGTTTGCTTGTTGTAAAGCCGTACTTTTTCCTTCCTTGGATTTACCTATTACTAAGGTAAAAGCAATGGGGGTTTTATGAGCTTCAAGCTCGGCAGCAACTTTTTTAATAAGCTCACAGACTTCGCGAATAGTGTTATCCATTGGATTCCATTTTTTTAGTTACTAGGTGATCCAGCTGAACAAAATCAGCCTTTGCCGCCAATCGGTTGCAACTCACCCAGTAGGCTGCAGTAATAAGCAGAATGGACAAGGTCGTAATAATCACAAAAGGTGGCTTTTTAACTACGGTTGCGGTATTTTTTAACGGCCATTTGAAAAGCTCAGGTGTTTTGTTGGCGCGATACTTTTTAATCAGTTGGAAAATTTCTTCTATTAAATTATCCAAATTATGCCGACCATCGGGTTTATTGTGCTCAATACCCTCGAACCCCGCGATTAAACAGTAGTAACTTAATTCGAGTAAATCCAGATATTGATGGGGGTGTTCTTTAATATAATTGATGATATCAAAAAAATGTTGTTCGGGTCCCAGCTCATCTACGGATAAGGGGGTAAATGCTTGAAACTCAGCGGGTTGATTGTAGATGCGTAGATAACTTTTTCCTAATAATTCATCAATTGTTGCACACACGAGATAATTCGCTAAAGCAGTGGTTTCCGTACCAACCTGATTATTATTGAGCAGACTGTGGAAAGATTGCAGTTCGTGTTGAATATTTTCCCGTATATTGGTAATTGGAGGCAACGTAGGGCTTACACATAAGCGCTCAACTAATGATAATAATGGTCCTGCAGCAGCAACCAAGGGATTGGTTGTAAATGGAGCTATGAAGAGTTTAGAACGAAAATATCCTTGCGGCATACACCTATTAGTAGATAAAGCCAATCTTTTAACCAGAGAGGCAGACACAATCTCATTTGTCATGACGTCCTCCAATTAAACGTAATAATTTCTTTTATCCATTAATACCCGAACGTTTAGCTTTGTCGGTGAAAGTTCTGTAAAAATAGGGTAGTTACTGAGCTAGCGTACCGTGTATTTTTCTCGACAAATGATGATACGTTACCTGAAATATTTTGTCGATAAAATATATAGAGTCCATTGTAAAATTTCTTCAACGAACAAACCAGAATTTTAAAACGAACCGGCAGTTGTAAGGAGACGTTTTGTATCGCTACTGGTTGGGAAAAATGACTTACCATAAAGGCTTAGGATCTAGGTGATACTGTTTTACCGTAGGGTCTGTGTTATTATGGCCAATTGTTAACAATCGGATTAATTGATTCATGACAGCCGTTTAATTTTTCTTCATAAATTAGGTTTGCGTGCGATTAACACTTTATTACAATTTTTATTTTGGAGATATTTATGGTTAAAGTTGGCAGTGATTTCCCCCAGTTTAATTTGAAAGCAGCCGTTAGTAACGATATGAGCGATGCTTTTAAAATGATTTCAAATAATTCTTATGAAAAAAAATGGTTAGTAGTATTTTTTTGGCCAAAAGACTTCACGTTTGTCTGCCCTACAGAGATTAAAGCATTTGGCGATTTAGAGTCGGATTTTCGAGATCGTGATGCCCAACTTTTAGGCGTTAGTATCGACAGTGAGTTTGTGCATTTAGCGTGGCGTAATAGTCATAAAGATTTGCATGATTTACCCTTTCCAATGCTTGCTGATGTTAAAAGAGAGCTGTCCCAGCGATTAGGTATTTTAGACGAGCAAGAAGGCGTATCTCAGCGCGCAACGTTTATAGTCGACCCCGATGGAATTACGCGGTTTATTATGGTTACGGATATGAGTGTTGGTCGTAACCCTCACGAAGTTTTACGCGTATTAGACGCCTTACAAACCGATGAATTATGCCCTTGTAATTGGAAAAAAGGTGACGAAACAATTAACCTCGATTAAGAAGGAATGCCATGCTAGAAGCTATTAAAGACAAATTACCCGATTTTGCAAAAGATGTACGCATAAACTTTATGAAAGTTTTAGACGTCAGCCAAAACGATGGACTTTCGGAAGACCAAATTTTAGGCTCAGCCTTGGCTGTTGCCTACCATTTAGGAAATGAGTTTTTAGTTGCAGAATTACGTTCTATTCCGGTTGGTGAGTCCGTTAACAGCGCCGCGAAATTAGCGGCGAGTTTGATGGCAATGACAAATATCTATTACCGCTTTGTTCATCTTAGTGAGCAAACGGAATTGAGTCATGTACCGGCGGGGTTGCGTATGCAAGGAATGATGAATCCTGGTGTGGATAAAGCAACTTTTGAAACTATGTCAATGGCGGTTTCAATTGTTAATGGTTGTGGAGCGTGCATTTCAGCACACGCGCAACAACTCAAACAACAGGGCATCACAGCCAATGCTTTAGCGCGTATTGGGCGTATTGCTGCTGTTTTGCACGCAGTGCACATATGTTTGAATATGCCTGACTAGCAGTAATGCTCCGAGACATCCATTTCGGAGCATTACTACTTTATTTGATAACGCCACACCCTAATCGCGCACCACCACCACCTAAGGGTGGCTGATCCGAATAAGTATCTCCTCCAGAATGAATCATTAATGCTAATCCTTTAAGATCGCTCGTTTTCAGCCGCGGAGCAAGAATAGGTGTGCTTGCAGTACCATTTTTAGTCACGGCTAAAACTGGAAGATCACCCAAATGTCCTTGAGCGTATGGACCTTGGTGTGATTTAGTCTTTTCGGGGTCGTAATGCCCGCCTGCGGCCATTCCAGCGCCTGCGCAATCGGGTTTTTCATGCAGATGAAATCCATGATTACCTTGGGGTAATTTTGTTAAGTTTGGGATAATTAATAACCCGTTAGGGCTGTCACTAAAAATTACGGTTCCTAAAATAGTTTTTTCATTGTCCGTAACGTATAAAGTTGTAGATAGGTCAGCGGCGTGTGCAAAATTTGCAGACATTAAAAAGGCCAAACCGAGCAATTTTTTCACGAAGACTCCTTGTGTTGTAAAGTAACAGGTAGACTACCATAAAAACTGTAAGATCCAGTGCAAAGAAACCGTAAATAGGCAAATTAACTCTTGTTTTATATTAAAACATTTAGTTTAATTTAAATTAGTATGATATAATTTTGCAAATTTTATTCGTTGATGAATAAAGTTTCACCTTCTTACGGTGTTTTTATAAAAAAAGTAAGTTCGTTTATATCTATTCCCTAAAATATTAATGTACGTCAAAGTGTGTGATGTACAGTGTAAGCAGTAGAATGCATGCCCGCATTATTAATATTAATACCGAATGGATATATTTATTAGTAAAAAAGGCGTGCGTAGTTTTTTCATTTGTTGATTAATAGTGCGCAATTTTTACATTACTCAGCCCTTTTGGGCTTAGCTTTAATTGGAAAATTTATGTCAACTCAATCAACCACCATCTCCCCGGAAACTGCTAATTTTGCCTCTCTCAATTTATCAGATAAATTGTTAAAGGCGTTAGCGGACATGAACTTTGAAACTCCTTCCCCCGTTCAATCGCAGACTATACCTGTTTTGTTAAACGGTCAGGATGTTATTGCGCAAGCGCAAACTGGAACCGGTAAAACTGCGGCTTTCGCGCTTCCAATCCTGCATAAACTAAATACAAACTCCAATGCAACGCAAGCATTGATTATTGCCCCAACGCGTGAACTTGCGATGCAAATTGCGGTACAATTTGAGGCTTTATCCACGTATTCAAAAGCAACTATTTCAGTTTTATGCGGAGGGCAAGATTACGCTAAACAATTAAAACAATTACGGGAAGGCGCGCAAATTGTCGTAGGCACACCAGGACGCATTCTCGATCATATTGAACGAAACACTTTAAAGCTCGATCAACTTGTCACCTTTGTCTTGGATGAAGCGGATGAAATGTTACGCATGGGTTTTATTGATGATGTTGAAATGATTTTGTCTAAAATACCTGAAGCAAAACAATGCGCGTTATTTTCAGCAACAATGCCTACCCAAATTCGGAAAATCGCCAACAAATACCTAAGAAACCCTGTTTCTGTAGAAATAAAGTCAGAAACCGCCACTGTTTTGAGCATCACCCAACGCTATTTAGTAGTAGCACCGCAGCTCAAGCCCGACGCCTTGTTACGTGTGTTAGCGGTTGAAAATTACCAGGGTGTAATTGTATTTGTGCGTACCAAAGTTAGCGCTGAGGAAGTGGCTGGAATTTTACAGCAACAAAGTTATCGTGCTATGGCCATTCATGGTGATATAACTCAAGCGCAACGTGAACACGTCATTGCCCAGTTTCGTTTAGGCGCAATAGATATTTTAGTTGCAACCGATGTTGCCGCACGAGGGTTAGACGTTGATAGGGTTACCCATGTAATTAATTATGATACAGCTCATGACTGTGAAACGTATGTTCATCGAATTGGTCGTACCGGACGAGCAGGTAGAAGTGGTACGGCAATATTATTTATGGCTCCTCGTGAGTCGCGTGTTTTAAGTTTAATTGAGCGTCATACTCGACAACGCATTGAGAAAATTAGCGTACCTAATGATCACATGATTATTTCTGCGCGTCAGCAACGATTTATGGCGGATATTTCTACTCGTCTAGAACACGAACATATTAACGCTTATCAAAAGTTAGTTAATGATTATATGGCTGAAAATACAAGCGCTTCGGCAATAGATGTAGCTGCGGCTTTAGCCTTATTGCTTAATAAAGATAAGTCTTGGCAGCAAGTATCCTTGCCAAAGGTAGTGGTTAAAGCTAAAGAGGGGCGCGTTCGTGACGCAGACAATCACCGCAACCAAAAGGGTTCCTTTGAGCGTAGTCGCACAACAGAAAAAAAACCCTTCAGAACAGCCAATGCGGCGCGTCAAAATTATGATGACAACCAACAAGATACTTACCGTTTAGATGTGGGTCGTGTTCACGGTGTTAAACCTGGAAATATTGTCGGTGCTATCGCAAATGAGGCCGGTTTAGCCAGTCGAAACATTACCGGCTTAAAGATTAATGACGATCACTCGGTTGTTCGTTTACCAAAAAATTTATCTCATGAGTCACTGCAAGGACTTAACAAAGCTTGGGTATGTGGTCGTCAATTAAAACCTACAACGGTTGAATTTGCTTAAACACTCAAACAGTTTTATCTTCATCACTAAAACGAAGCAGGTTTTAGTGGTGAAAATTGTACGTCCGATACAAGCCTCTACTATTTTGGTTGCTGTATAGTTTGTCTAAAAGAAAGCGCTTGTTGCAAAATAGTAACATCCACAATCTCTTTCTTTTGTAAATCAGCAATTGTACGCGCTACTTTTAATAGCCGAATATACGCCCGAGCAGACAGTTTTAACTTAAGCATTGCCGCGTTTAAAAATGACAATTCTGGCAGTCCTAAAGCGCAGTATTGCTCGCAGTCTTTATTACTCAAAAATGTATTTAATTGCCCTTGACGTTGATGTTGTCGATTTCGAACATCCTCTATTTGGTTGCGTAACTGAGCACTTTCACCAACAGGTGCGGTATTTGGTTTTATGAGTTCATGCTGAGGCAAAGCTTTTACATGGATTTGCATATCTATTCTATCGAGCAGAGGTGCGGATATTTTAGCAAGATAACGGCTAATTTTATCAGGCGTACACAGGCAGTTGCTTTCGGGGTTGCCCCATTGCCCGCAAGGACAGGGATTCATAGCCGCAATGAGTTGAAACGATGCGGGGTATTCGATTTGCGCTGCAGCTCGCGAAATGCATATTGTGCCAGATTCCAAAGGTTGTCGGAGCGTTTCGAGCACAACTTTACTAAACTCCGGTAACTCGTCTAAAAATAAAACCCCATGGTGGGCTAAGGAAATTTCACCAGGCTTCGGCGGATTGCCTCCACCCACTAGAGAAACCGGTGATGCGGTATGATGAGGCGCGCGAAAAGGGGGGAGGCGCCATCCTGAAAAATTAAACAAACCACCACGTATAGAATTAATGGCGGCGCATTCAAGTGCCGCCGTTTCGGTTAGTGACGGTAAAATAGTAGTGAAACGTTTGGCGAGCATGGTCTTACCACTACCCGGAGGCCCACTTAATAATAAACTGTGGCCACCGGCGGCGGCAATTATCATGGCGTATTTGGCATGGTGTTGGCCTTTAACATCCGACCAATCCAGCGTGTTATGCTGACACGGTTCTTCTTTTCGGGGCGGTAAAGCGTGTAAAGCTGTATCGTTTACTAAATAATCGACAACTTGCCGCAAGCAGGTAGCCGTGTACACATTTTGATAGCCAGTGAGGGCCGCTTCTTCTCCGTTTGCCGAGGCAATGACTAATACATGCTGATCACGGTGAGCCGCTAACAGGGCGGGTATAACTGCGTTAACTCCACGGAGATCCCCACTTAAAGCTAGTTCACCAATAAATTCATGCGTTGTTAATTTGGTAAGCGGTATCTGTCCTGAGGCGGCTAAAATGCCAAGCGCAATTGGTAGGTCAAACCCACTGCCTGATTTAGGTAAATCCGCGGGAGCAAGGTTTACTGTAATGCGCCGACAAGGAAACTCAAATTGGCTATTAAGGATAGCACTGCGAACGCGATCTTTACTTTCTTTGACGGCGGTTTCAGCAAGACCCACAATTGCAAAGCTGGGTAAACCGTTTGAAAGATGTACTTCAACGGATACTAACTGGGCGTTAATACCAATAGTACTACGCGTATTACTAATAGCGAGTGACATAATATTCCTTTATACAGTTGGACTTTTTGCAGTTCTTTAAGTGTTTTTTTGCTGTAACAAAAGTTCAATTTGTGCGTTTAAGTGGTCCACTTTTTCACGCGTTCGAGCTAATACTTTAGTTTGCACATCGAACTCTTCCCGGCTTACTAAATTTAAATGAGCAAAAGCACCTTGCAAAATACTTTTGAATTTATTTTGCAAGTCATCCTCAATGTTTTCAAAATTAACGGGGATACTTGCGAGTAATTTTTTAGTAAGCTCTTCAAATTGGCTGGATTTAAACATATTTTTCTCCTCAAAGGTACAGCAGTGTATACAAGCCTTTAAATGCACGCAAATAATAAAAAAGTCACAAACTTTGTGTGAGCGACATAATGAAATTCCACTGGGCACGGGGTATTGGTAATACAGATAAACGATTTCCCCTACGCAGCAGTTGCAGCTCTTCTAATTCGGGACATGATTTTAGCTTTTCCAGGGATATTATGGCTGGAAATTTTTTCTGAAACCGAATGTCTACCATAAACCAACGTGGGTTTTCAACGGTACTTTTAGGATCAGGATGCTCACTCTCGGGGTCTAACGCGGTAAAATCCGGATAGGCTTCCTGCACAACTTCCGCCACACCAATGATACCTGGAACAGGGCAATTAGAATGATAAAAAAATACTTGGTCGCCTAACTGCATACTTTTTAAAAAGTTACGGGCCTGATAGTTGCGTACACCATCCCAGTAGGTTTGTTGATTTTCTGCTTTTTGCAAGTCGTCGATACTAAAACATGTAGGTTCAGACTTTAGCAGCCAATAGTTAGACATTATTTATCCTATAAGTAGTTGTTGGTGTAATTACCTGTGATAAGGAAACATCCCACTCACAAGGATTTAAATACGCTTGATATTGAAAATCGTAAGCAACTCCAATTAAAGCCGGGTGTTTTGTTTTAGCGAAGGTTTTATCATAAAAACCACCACCGGCACCAATTCGCGTCCCGTGCGAATCAAAAGCAACGAGCGGGGTAAAAATTATATCTAGCTGTTCAAGTTCCACGGCTAATGAAAGATCGATATCGGGCTCTAGTATATTGTAAGCGTTTTTTTTGAATGGGGTAACGGGTGTCGCTGGCAAAAAAATCATAGTGCCATTTTTTTGAACGCATGGAAAGTAGCAGAATTTACCCTGGAACGGCGCTTTTTCCCAAATATTCCGTAAGTCAATTTCTCCATCACACGCGTGGTATAGAGCTATATGTTTAGCATATCGGTAAGAATCTAGGGTTTTAATTTTTTTACAAATTAATTCTGATGCGTGATGTACAAATGGCGGCCCAAGTTTACGGCGAACGCTTTTAATACTTTCACGTAAAGCTTGTTTATACACATTGTTCATGATTAACATCTATAGGTTTTTGAAGTTGTGTGAAGTTTAAATATTTTTATTAAATAGATCCAGGCGATAAAAAAAAATAAACTGTTAATATTTTCTTAATTTAACTGTTGTAAAGTTACTACAACTAACCCGGAGAACGCAGTATGAACCCGAACCAAACTTTCCATCCCCTGGAAAATACTTCCAAATTAAAAGAAGAGCCCCAAGAAAAATCTAACGGTACAACTCCGATATTAACACCTGCCTCGATGCCATTTGACGGTATTCTTCAAGCTTGTTTAGAAAATGCATCCTTTACGATCGCGCCTAAATAAAAATTTAAAATCAGTTACAATAGTATGGTGATGAATTTATAATTACAGATGAATAAATTTTTTTGTAGCTGGAGTAATATAATTTTGCAATAACACTGCCTCCTGTAACTCTAACAAGCTATAATTAGGGAAATGTTTAACGAAGGAAGGAAATGGCTGGTAATTTTTCTGAAACATCCCATTGGCGTGATTCCGCACGAAATACGCGTTTTTTTATTGTAGATGCGCGCGCAGCATTTCCAATTTTTCTTTTTCTAATGCATATCCGTGTTTGGACGGGGGTTTTGGTATTGGTATCCGCAGTTTTTTTTGGCATCATTGAGCATTACGGGTTTACAGTTCCGGTTTTTTTGCGCTGGCTTAGAAATTTTTTAGCCGGTAAAATAAAATCTTCTCGACCATGGTGGCGCTGATGAATAGTGATTTACGTAAAAGCTTGGTACGAATAGCTACTAATTTAAACGCAAAATTTTATTTAAACGATCGCTTCACTAGTTTCGATGAGGTATTTTCAGAAATGGGACTTTTACCTGCACTTGTTAAACGAGCCGATCAGTTGTGCTTATTGTGTTTAGGCTATGGATTGGGTGCAAGGTATGAGGACGCAGCGGATGCAGTTTTAGGGCAAAGAGTTATATTTGATGAGGTAACACCGACGTCATTGCGGCTACTTTGTTTAACAGACGTTTTAAACGAGTTAATTCAGGGGGGACCCAGTAAGGATTATACTCCTTTAGATGAATTGATGTACGAATAACCGCGTCTTAATATTCTCTTAATAATAGTTAATTATACTGTACTTAATATGTAGTTACTTTAGAGGTTTAACATGAAAGCACAACCCGATGTCCATAGTGTTATGCGTACTATTTTAAAGATGCTTACCGCACTGCAAAAAGTTAGCGCCATTCAGCCAACACCTATCAATAAGGCTGCGCTAAAACAAATTGAAAATTTGCACGCTGCGATTACTCAAGTTTCATCAAACAGCTATGCAAAAAATCTGGGTATTGCATCGCTTCCAGGTGCTATTGCGCCAAAATCAGCTGGTTTATTCAGTAAAAATTCAGACTTTAGGAACGCTTCCGATGAGCCAACTCAAGCGTTTGAATCACCAAGCCCACGACGGTAAACTGCCTGTTTTCTACTGTTGCGATAACAGCATTTTTACTAAAATGCTGTTATAATTTTAGTAGAGTTTTCTTTTGCTAAGTGTATTTGTATGAAAGAAGAAGGGTTATCCGAGTCTCAACAAAAAGAAATTTTAGCGGCACTAGATACGGCAATTAACGATGGTCCATGGGAAGATACCAATTTTTTGCGTATTTTAGGGAAAAATTTAAAAAAAATTCGTGATGATTTTGCCGAACATATTACGATGGAAGTATCTATAAGTCCCACGCAACAAAAAGCGTTAAACAGACTGTCTGCACAGTCGCAACTCCAGGAAGTTTTCGTTTCTCTGTATTCAATAGAAGGTAATTCTATTCAAGCATGGGAGCGTTTGCTTGTTAATCTTCCTCGCTATGTTGTTTCCAGACCAATTTATGCAAATGAAACAGACGTTCGCTCACTGGTGCGCTCAAAACCCAACAAAGTTAATGAGGCCTACGTTGGAATTTATATTGCTGAATCGGATCTTATCACTACGTCTAGCGATAGAGTTTTAAAAGATAAATTTGGCAAGCAATTATTAAGTTTAAAAGATCGCGCGTTGAATTTAGATAATATCAGTAAATTTATTCATATGTCTGGTGAGTACAGTTATTTAAATAATCATTTAGTAAAAAATTCAGTTTCTGACTTATAAATATCGCTAATAGTCGGATAACCGGTATATACTTAAATTTTATTCTTATCCAAATGATATTTTATGGGACAACAGCAAGGTGGTGGAGGCGGTGGCGGTGGCGATAACTCAATGGCTCCCATTTGGTTGACGTTGATTTTTTTGTTAGTGGCTTACTTTACGTGGCAATTAGGTAAAAAATACATTGTAGCTTTCAGCTTTCAGCTCACAATATGGCAGGCAAAGGTAGTTCTTTTTTTCGTGACTAGCCCTGTCTTAGTCAACGATATTTACGTTATGCAAACCCTAGACCCGGCACTGGTAACCTGGAAACAGTTTTTAAATATTCTAAACCACGTTGGCATATTTACCCGTTATCCTATAGCTTTAATTTTAGTGGCGCTCGCTTTTGTTTTATACAAATCTAATATTACTCTAAAGTACAGACGTACTCATAGCATGCAGACTCTACGTACTCAAGAACAGGTAAATTGGCCGGCAATTATGCCGGTTGCTAAAGTGGATATTGTATCTCAAGATTTAAATAAAGGGCCTTGGGCTACAGCCTTAACTCCTTTAGAATTTGCTCAAAAATACAATTTATTGAAAAAACCAGATCCATTAATTGATAAAACTGCTCCAGGCTTAGAAATGACAGCTTGTGTGCGACGTGGAGACGCTAAAAGAATATTTACCTTGCAGTTAGGGCCATACTGGGAGGGATTTGAACATTGTCCCCCTCATACCTTTGCATTAGCGACCGTATTTTTGGCCAGAATAAATCGCGATAAAAAGTCAGCGTCATTAATTTTGGAAACTCTAGATCGCACCGTGGCTCAAGGAAAGCCCGACTTTAATATTGCCAGGCCTATTTTTAAAAAATACGCTCACAATGAAGAGGTTCAAGAAACTATTGCTAAACATGCGTACCTACTCACAGTGATGGCGTCATTAATCGAAATGGCACGGCTCGATGGGGTTGTACCCAGCTCGGAATTTTTATGGCTGAAAACGGTAGATAGACGTTTATGGTATATGCTTAACAGTGTAGGAAGACAAACTCCATTTTCAGAAGTGGCCGGGCCGTTTGCTCATTGGAAGGCTGAGAAGGCTATGACGCGCAGCTCTTTGGTTCCTATGATTGATGAGGCAACCAAAGCCTTAGAGGTTGCAATTAAAGAAATAAAATTAACACCGAAAGTATTCAAGGATTTATCACTATGATGCGTGGTATCGATGTAAAAAATGAAATTGACCCGTCAATGTTGCTGCGCGATACGCGCAGTTTAGGTAGGCGATTAAAGGACTTTTTTTCCGATTCGACTAATATCTCTATAGTGTTGGTTGGCTTTGCTGGTATCAATTATTACATCACAGAGCTTTCCCCGCTGCTGCTTTCCTTAGGTGTCATCGCGTTTCTTTATACTTTTACTCGTAAACAAGTTCTCCCATTCAGATTGCCGCAAATAACACGTGTTAAAGATTATAATGATTTAAAACCTGGTATAGGAACTCCCAACATTGCCCGGGGAATCACCTACTTTGGTAATGATCGTAAAACGAGTGAAGAGTTGTGGTTTGCTAATGAAGATATGCGTACGCATGCACTTATCTTTGGGTCCACCGGTAGTGGTAAAACGGAGGCATTAGTGTCTCTTGCCTATAATTCGTTAATACAAGCTAGCGGATTTATTTACGTTGATGGTAAAGGCGATAACTCGTTATACGCCAAAATTTATTCGATGGTGCGCAGTATGGGGCGTGAAGACGATTTACTCCTTGTTAACTTCATGACCGGTGCGCGGGACATTATTGGTCCGCAAGAAAAAAAACTTTCTAATACCCTAAATCCTTTTTGCCAAGGCTCGTCCAGTATGCTCGCTAATCTTGTGACGAGTCTAATGGGCAGTTCTAATCAATCTTCCGATGGCGATATGTGGAAAGGGCGGGCTATCAGTTTCGTAGAAGCTTTAATGAAATTGCTAGTATACATGCGTGATGAAGGCGCTATTTTGTTAGACGCCAATAGTATCCGTAATTATTTTGAAATAACCCGTTTGGAATCGATTGTTATTGATAAAGTTTTCCCGCGAGATGAGCAGGAAAGTATCAATATCGAATCCGTGCCAAAGTTAGTATCCGATCCGCTTCGTAATTACCTCGTTAATTTGCCGGGATATAATAAAGAAAAAAAGGGCAAGCAAGTATCGCAGGTACTTGAGCAACATGGTTTTATTACTATGCAGCTAACACGCACCTTTTCATCGCTAGCCGACACCTACGGTCATATAATACGTACGAACCTGGCTGAGGTAGACTTTAAAGACGTGGTGCTCAATAGACGAATTTTAGTTGTTTTATTACCCGCTCTTGAAAAATCCCCTGATGAATTAGCAAATCTGGGTAAAATCATCGTTTCTTCTTTAAAAGCAATGATGGCCGCAGGTCTTGGTGAGGATGTCGAGGGGGATTACCGTGATGTAATTGGCAGAAAACCGACAAATGCGCCCACCCCATACATGTGTATTCTTGATGAGTACGGTTATTATGCGGTGCAAGGTTTTGCTGTGGTGCCAGCCCAGGCTCGTTCGCTCGGATTTTCTGCAATTTTTGCGGGTCAAGATTTGCCTGCATTTCAAAAAGCTTCTAAAGAGGAAGCCGCCTCAATCGGTGCGAATACCAATATTAAAATTTGTATGAAGCTTGAAGATCCCACTGAAACATGGGATTTTTTCAATAAAACTGCTGGCGAGGCGTATGTTACAAAGGTTGATTCCTTTGCGGTTAAAGACAGCAGTATGTCTAGCACCTATTTAGACAATAAAAGCTCGTCTTTTGAAAAACGAGCACGAATAGATTTACTTGATTTAAAAGACCAAACAGAAGGCGAAGCGCATATCTTTTTTAAGTCAAAAATCATTCGTGCGCGTATGTTTTATGCTAATCCCACCCCTGTTAAGCGTTTAAAGCTGAATCAGTTCCTTAAAGTTGAACCGCCACCAGACGACTTTTTAATTCGACTACAAAAACAACTTAACAGTTTTCTCCAAGTTATTAACAGTGGGGATTTTGTTATTGAAAATGCAGCTGCAAATGAAGAAATCGATTTAGTTGCTAAATTTTTACGGGAAGCTAGCTCTGAAAACGCTATCGAACGAGGGGTGAGTGCGCTTCTTGCCTACCACAAAAAAAATCAGCCAGAGCCCATTGAGGATATAATAGTTGAAGAACTTGAGGGGTTTATGACCATTTTTACCCAATTACAACAACCGCCAGGCTCTATCCCTCTATTGGTTCAAGATAAGAAGCAGTTTGGTCAACCTTTGCTATCAATCAATGATACCCGTAAGCTTCTAACGTCAATTGAGCGCGCAGTAGGTGCTAAAGAAAAATATTCCAGTATGGTATCCAATGAACTTATTCAGGATTTTCAGCGTGCAACGCATTATCCTTTAGAAGAACGAGATGAAATTACCGCAGAGCAATTAGCTAAAATAATGTCCAGTTTATGCAAAACATTAGATGAGGAACGCTTGAAGTCCAAAGATGATTCTTAAATAACCGTTTAAAAGTATCCTAAATAGGGTACGTAATCTTTTTTGAACTGAGGACTCGTTAGATAAAGAGATAGGGCGTAATTAATCGAAGAAAGGAGCTGCGTATCACCAACATTAACGGCTATACCCAGACCAAAGCCAAATGTAAAAGGCTTGCCTAAAACGGTTAATAAATTCGAAGATTGACTTTGCCAGTACAACGCATCTGGAGCATCCATTACCGCGTAGTCAACAGTGCCGCTTTGTAGACTTTGAATAATCTGAGCCGCTTGTTCATACTGAATTATTACCGGTTTAATGATGCCCATGGCGTTAATAACCTGTCCGTAAATACTGCCTTCTTGGATACCAATTTTTTTATTATCGAGTAATTGAGGAGTATAAGCTCCTTGTTGATTTTTGTTTAATGCAAGCACCAAGGAATTACTAATTAAATAGGGTGTTGAAAAGTTCACCAATAGTGCCCGCTCACTGGTAATAGTTATAGCGCCAACGGCTAAATCTATTTTTTTCGCTTGCACCGAAGGCAGGAGTTTAGAAAAGTTCATAGGTACAAATTCACAGGCGCGGTTCATGATGGTGCAAAGATTGCTCATCATTGCAATATCAAAACCGAACAATTGGTTGTTAGCGCCTCGGATTACAAATGGCGGAGAAAAGCTGTCTACCCCAATTCGCAAAGGTTCAGCGGCTGTATTGGCCGATAGCATGAAACAGGTAGCTAATACTGTAAAAAACTTCATTTTTCACCTTGCTTTTAAAGCGATTAAGAATTAATTGATGCATCCATTATGCCAAAAACTGCGGATGATTATTTTTTATGAAACAAGCGCTGTTCTGCGCTCCAAAACTATACCATACAGAAATTAATCTAATGACAGCCAGTACAGGCTTTAGGCAAAAATTTAAAGACTGCAAAAGAACCCCCAAAGCAAAACCTGCAAACACCGGCTTTAGGTCTATACAAAACTAGTAAACCTCCTATAATGAACAACTTTTGTAAAAGATACAGTTTTTTAAATCGAAAGCTGCATAAATTGGTGTATAGGAAAGTATGAACGTTAAAGTTGGTTTTGTAAGTTTAGGTTGTCCCAAAGCTTTAGTTGATTCCGAACGTATTATTACACAATTACGTGCTCAAGGTTATGAGCTGGTTTCAACGTATAAAGACGCCGGTATTGTGATTGTAAATACCTGCGGTTTTATCGATTCGGCCATTAAAGAATCGTTGGATACCATTAAAGAGGCAATGGCGGAGAATGGACGGGTTATCGTCACCGGATGTTTGGGTGCAAAAGCTGATTTAATTCGAAAATCATGTCCTGATGTTCTGCATGTTAGTGGTGCGCATGCCTATGAAGAAGTTGTCAAAGCGGTTCATAGACATCTTCCCCCACCAATGGATCCCTTTACGCAACTAGTGCCTCCACAAGGCATTAAACTTACACCTCGTCATTTTGCTTATTTGAAAATTTCGGAAGGATGCAATCAAAAATGCACTTTCTGTATTATTCCAACCATGCGTGGAAAATTACAAAGTTATCCACTTACACAAATAATGCAAGAGGCTAGCCGTTTAAAAGAAGCGGGAGTTAAAGAGCTTTTAGTCATCTCACAAGACACTAGTGCTTATGGAATTGATAAAAAATACGAGTCCGTTGAGTGGCAAGGTGAACAGGTGAGTACTAAGTTTTACAACCTTTGCGTTGAGTTAGGAAAACTTGGAATTTGGGTGCGATTGCATTATGTTTACCCTTATCCCCACGTCGATGACGTGCTTCCACTAATGCGCGACGGTCTAATTTTGCCGTATCTGGATATACCGCTTCAACACGCCAGTCGTAGAATTTTAAAAGCAATGAAGCGACCCGCTAACACCGAAAATACCTTAGAGCGAATTGCAAAGTGGAGAAGTATTACTCCGTCTATAACACTGCGCTCAACCTTTATAGTGGGATTTCCAGGCGAGACGGAGTTGGAGTTTTTAGAGTTAATAGACTTTTTAAAAACAGCGCAACTCGATAGAGTTGGTTGCTTCCAATATTCACCGGTTCAAGGCGCGCGCGCTAATGATTTGGCAGACCCTGTACCCGATGCAATTAAACAGGAGCGATACCATCATTTTATGCATGTTCAAAATGACATTAGTCGAGAACGATTGCGTCGTAAAATAGGAGAGCAGCAAACGGTGCTTGTTGATGCGATTAGTGACCAATACATTATCGCGCGCAGCAAAGGAGATGCTCCTGAGATTGATGGCTCGGTACTGTTGTCGTTAAACTCTAAAGTGTCCGTGGGTGATTTTGCCTCAGTTACCATTACTGATAGTGATGATTATGACTTGTATGCTCGGGTCAATTAAATATAAAGTGAGTGAAATTTGAAAGTAATATCGTTCAATGCTAATGGCATCCGCTCCGCTGCACGCAACGGATTCTATCAATGGCTTGCAAAGCAAAATGCTGACTTTGTTTGCATCCAAGAAACGAAAGCGCAAACAGAACAGCTGTTAGCCGATGAACAATTTTATCCACAAGGATATCACTGCGAGTATTACGATGCGGAAAAAAAAGGCTACAGTGGTGTCGCTATATACGCCAAAAGTCAGCCAAGGAACGTAGTCAGAGGTATTGGTTTTGATTTTTGTGATAACGAAGGCCGTTATATTCAATTTGATTATCCAAAATTTAGTATCGTTTCACTGTACCTACCATCCGGAACAAGCGGGGCGGTACGCCAGGACGTAAAATTCACCTTTTTAGAAAGGTTTGCCGAGCATTTGCTAGGACTAAAAGAGCAAGGGCGGGAGCTTATAATTTGTGGAGACTGGAATATAGCGCATAAAAAAATTGATTTAAAAAATTGGCGTAGCAACCAAAAAAATTCCGGGTTTTTGCTAGAAGAGCGCGATTGGATGGATAAGCTGTTTGGTGCAATGGGATTTGTGGATGCGTTTAGAGTACTGAATAAAGCAGAAGACGAGTTTACGTGGTGGTCGTATCGCAGTCCAACAGCGTGGCTTAAAAATGTAGGTTGGCGTATTGATTATCAAGTAATTACGCCCGGTTTATCCTCAAGTGTTGAGAAAGTTGCTGTTGAACGGGAACAACGCTGGTCGGATCACGCGCCATTAATTATAGATTATAAAGGAAAATGGGATGATTAAATTAGCTAGCTGGAATGTAAATTCGCTGAAGGTTCGCTTAGAGGCGGTTTTAAATTGGTTACAGCTCATGGATATTGATATTCTTGCTCTCCAGGAAACAAAACTGATTGACGAAAATTTTCCCGCTCAAGTTTTTGAGCAGCACAACTACCATCTTAGCTATTCTGGACAAAAGACCTATAACGGAGTTGCAATTATTAGCCGATTACCCTTAATGGATACGCTTAAAGATATACCCAACTTGATAGACCCCCAACGTAGAATTCTTGTATCAACCATTGGTGATCTTCGTTTAATTAATTTATACGTACCCAATGGAGCAATGGTTAACAGCGATAAATACAGCTATAAAATGGAGTGGCTTCAAAAGGTAACGGATTTTATTCAAGAGCAAATGCGTTTGTATTCTAAGGTTGCAGTAGTGGGGGACTTTAACATTGCTCCAATGGATGCTGATGTGCATAATCCTGCCGCGTGGGTCGGTTCTGTTATGGTTAGTCCTTTAGAGAGAGCCGCTCATCAACGTATTTTGGCACAGGGTTTATACGACAGCTTTAGATTGTTTGAACAAAAAGAAAATCAATTTAGTTGGTGGGATTATCGTGGTGGCAACTTTCGTCGAAACTGTGGGCTGCGGATAGATCATATTTTAGTTAGTGAAAGCTTACGAGAAAAATGCCAAGGTTCGTTCATTGATGTTGCTCCAAGGAAGTTGGAAAGACCCTCGGATCATGCCCCGATTTGGGTAGAGCTGGACGGCGCAATTTGAATCATTGATTTAGGAACAAGTTTCTGGTAATCTTTTGCGTCTTTGATAAGAATTGTTTCCCCAAAATTATAGCCTACACAACTTTTAATCCTGTAGTTTTGTGGGTTTTTTTAGTGCCAATCTATTTGGCAAACATTCGTAATGTACTATAGAGAGAGCGGTATAATGAACAATGCAATCCATCCTGAATACCATACAATTACAGTAACATGTAGCTGTGGCAATAGTTTTGAGACAAAATCAACTGCAAAATACAGCAGTATTGAGGTCTGTGCGAATTGTCACCCATTTTATACAGGCAAACAAAAATTAGTTGATACGGCAGGTCGTGTACAGCAGTTCAACAAACGTTACGCACAACGCACTACTTCAAAAGATGCAGCCAATTCTGAATCTAAGTAACAATAACAGTACCACCCCTAATGTTGACTCGAAAGTTGACCTTAAGGGTGATTTTTTTTGCTTAGAGAGAGAAGTCATTTGTCTAAAGATTTATTAAAAGAAAGAGCATTGCACTATCATGCATTTCCTCAACCAGGGAAATTAAGCGTAGAATTTACTAAGGCTACTAACTCCCAAGAGGATTTATCGCTTGCGTACAGTCCCGGTGTTGCGGCTCCTGTTTTAGAAATTGTCGATGAACCCAACCATGCTTTTACGTATACAGGTAAAGGCAACCTAATTGCTGTGATGACTAATGGTACGGCCGTGTTAGGCTTGGGAAATGTCGGGGCATTAGCAAGCAAACCCGTTATGGAAGGTAAGGCGGTTCTTTTTAAAAGATTCGCGGGAATTAATGTCTTTGACATTGAAATTGATGCAGACGACCCGCATGCTTTTATTGAAACAGCTAAACGCATCTCGCCCACATTTGGCGGGATTAATCTTGAAGATATAAAAGCACCTGAGTGTTTTGAAATTGAACAGTCTTTAAGTGAGCAATTGAGCATACCCGTCTTTCACGATGACCAGCATGGTACCGCAATTGTCGTAGCTTCAGGCCTACTTAATGCGTTAGATTTGCAAAAGAAAAAGCTTGCAGAAGTTTCTATTGTTTGCATAGGGGCAGGCGCTGCTGGTATCGCCTCTATGCGGTTGCTTGTTGCAATGGGTGCTAATAAAGATAACATTCTATTATTAGACTCAAAAGGGGTGGTGCATACCGGTAGAGAGGATCTTAATGCCTATAAATACGCGTTTGCCAGAACCACAGAAAAAAGAACACTCGCTGATGCATTAAAAGATGCGGATGTTTTCATCGGCGTTGCTAAGCCTGATTTGCTCACGGAAAGCGACTTGATGCTGATGGCTCCTAATCCTGTTATTTTTGCTTTATCCAATCCTGACCCTGAAATTTTACCGGAATTGGCTCATAAAGTGAGAAAAGATATAATCATTGCCACAGGTCGTAGTGATTATCCAAATCAAGTTAATAATGTTTTATGTTTCCCTTATATTTTTAGGGGTGCATTGGATGTGCGAGCAACGTGTATTAATCAAGCGATGCAAATAGCGGCGGTAGAGGCCATTCGTAAACTTGTATTAGAGCCGGTTCCACAAATTGTTAAAGACAATTATCCTAGTGTGGTAAATTGGGAATATGGTTCTGACTATATTATCCCGAAGCCTATTGACCCTAGATTATTAGAGCGAGTAAGCCTAGCTGTTGCTAATGCCGCTATTAGTAGTGGTGTAAGTACAATTGATGCTCGGTAAGTCGTATCTATAATCCAACAACGTTAAAGGAGTTCTATCTTGCAAAGTATCGATAGTAAAAAATATTATATTATCTCCTGGCTTATCTGCGGATTAGGGGCTTTGTATTATAGCTACGAGTATTTATTAAGAATTTCGCCTAGTGTAATGGAATCGGCACTAAGGGATCACTTTCAACTTTCTGCGTCGGGTTTTGGGATGTTGTCGGCATTTTATTACTACGCCTATGTCCCCTTACAGCTACCCGTTGGTGTGTTGCTCGATAGATATGGTCCACGGCTGCTGTTAACTTTCGCCTGCTTTGTATGCGTCTTAGGTACTTTTATATTCGCAAGTACAACCGTGTTTTGGGTTGCGGCTAGCGGACGGTTTTTAGTTGGTTTAGGCTCAGCCTTTGCTTTTGTTGGTGTTTTAAAGCTAGCAACTATTTGGCTACCCGAAGATAAATTAGCAATGGTATCCGGTCTAGCTGCTGCATTGGGTACGGTTGGAGCGATGATTGGTGATAATTTGTTAGGCTCGCTTGTGGTTAAAATTGGCTGGCGTGCCACAGTGGATTTCACCGCGTATTTTGGTATAGGCTTAATTTTTGTTCTGTGGTTTGGTTTGCGTGATAAAAGACAGTCTAATCAATCGCATGTAGGCACTGTATCTAGTTTCAGAAAAAGCCTGGTTGATTTAAAGTTAATTATTTCTAACAAGCAAATGTGGATTAATGGTCTATTTGGTTGTCTGGTATACCTTCCAACTACGGTTTTTGCGGAACTGTGGGGAATTCCTTATTTAAAACATGCCTACGGAATGACTACGGCTAATGCAGATTTTGCTAACTCCTTATTGTTCTTAGGGTTCACCATTGGCGCGCCACTGATGGGTTATATTTCAGATAAATTAAAAAGACGAAAATTACCTATGTTTTTTGGTGCTACCGGTGCTGCACTGTTAATGCTTGTCATTTTGTATGTGCCGTCACTGAACACCGTGACGATTGACTGTCTAATGTTTGGCCTTGGGTTGTTTTACAGTGCGCAATGCATCGTATTCGCTGTAGGACGCGAGCTTAGCCCAAATGAAGCCGCCGGAACCGCAATGGCTATGACCAATATGGTTGTTATGCTTGGCGCTATGATACTGCAGCCTTTGGTTGGGGCCCTGTTAGATTGGAACGCATCAAGCAGAATTGGTGTTGAGACACTTAATCGGTTGCCACCCAGTAATTTACAGCAGTTGTACACGGCCCACGATTATCAAGTTGCTTTATCGATAATACCAATAGGAATAATTATTGCCGCAATTCTAACCTTCTTTTTAAAAGAGACCTATGCAAACGCAAACAACTGAGGAACTTTCTAGAAAGCAATTATTAATTGGCTTACTAGTTTGTGCGATAGGAGGTTTTTTTTATTGCTATGAATTTGTATTGCGGATAATTCCCGGCGCTTTACAAAGTGAATTAAGTGCGGCATTTGGCCATATTTCAGCAACTACATTTGGCCAACTGTCTGCTTTTTATTACTTTGCATATTCTCCCATGCAAATGCCGGTTGGCATGTTGATGGACCGCTTCGGGCCACGACGGTTACTGACCTTTGCGTGCTTATGTTGTGCGTTGGGTTCGTGGATGTTCACCGATATAACGTCAATAGTTGTGGCGGGAGCAGGGCGGTTTTTAGTAGGCTTTGGTTCCTCTTTTGCTTTTGTAGGGGTGTTATCGCTTACTACACGCTGGCTGCCAAAACGTTTTTTTTCACTTGTCGCCGGCCTGATAACAACGCTTGGCATGCTTGGTGTGGTGTATGGTGAAGTAAAAATTACGAAAGTTGCTTTCACCATGGGCTGGCAACATGTTTTATGGTTAATGGTTGTGATTGGCGTGGTTTTAACGCTTGTTATTTTTTTAGTTTTAAGAGACAGCCCTAAAGGTTACGTGGCAAGCGTACAACCTTTGCCTAAATTTTTTGCGGATGTGTGGAAAGTGTTGTCTTCACCGCAAGTTTGGCTCATTGGATTTGTAGGCGCGTGTTTATATACTTCTTTATCAGTATTTGGTGAGCTGTGGGGAAAAGCCTATTTAGAGCAAGCCCACCATCTAACGAAGCTTGAAGCTTCGAGAACAGTATCCGCAATGTTTTTAGGTTGGGCGGTAGGTGCTCCGATTGCCGGATTTTTCTCTGACTACAGTGGTAGACGTGTGTTACCACTGGTTGTAGGCGCAATTATGGCGTTAATCTGCATTAGTTTAGTTTTATATTACCCACATTTATCCTATCTAAGTTTAAACGTTTTGTTGTTTTTCTATGGTGTGTTTAGCGCAACTGAAATCATTGTTTTTATAATGGCTAAAGAAAATAGTGGCGCGCAATTATCAGGAACTGTTTTTGCTGCAGTTAATATGATTGTAACCATGGGTGGTGTTATATTCCAACCGCTTGTTGGTAAACTGTTAGACTCTTTTGGTGATAGTGTATTGGTTAATAGTGAGCACATCTACAGCGTGGTAGACTACCAACTAGCTTTATCCATACTCCCTATTTCATTATTGCTAGTCACAATCTTAGCCTTTTTCATGAAAGACTTTCGCTCAACGGTTCTTTGATAAACTGCTGTCGCAATGAAGTTGGGGAGAGAGTGATATTTAGAGAGCTAAATTTTCCAGTGAATAATGAGGCAAGGGAAATTCTTCCCGTTATATTATTAGCAATGATGCGAATATTCCCAAGCATCAGTTTGCTCCATTAATTTACGCAGTAATAGATTATTTAAATGATGACCTGATTTATATCCTTCGAAACTACCAATTATCCCGGCGTTAAGTAAATTAAAATCTCCTATCACGTCTAGAATTTTATGAAAAACAAACTCACCGTCATGCCGTAATCCCTCTTTATTTAAAATTTGAGTGTCATCAACAACAATCGCATTTTCCAGGCTACCACCCTTTGCAAGTTCACGTGTACGCAAGTATTCATAATCGGATAAAAACCCAAAAGTACGGGCGTCACTAATGGAGTCGACATAAGAATCACTAGCAAAATCAAAGGTAGCTGTTTGGAGTTTGTCGACGAATACAGGGTGTTTAAAATCAATAGTAAATGAAATTTTATAGCCATCATAGGGCTTAAGCTCTACGTATTTATCGGTGTCCTCAACACGAAGAGTTTTCAAAATTTTGATAAATACTTTTGGAGCGTCTTGTTCACAGATACCCGCAGACTGTAGTAATTCAACAAAAGGTCGGGAGCTTCCATCCATAATAGGAATTTCGGCTGCATCAACTTCTATTGTCGCATTGTC
>CAWDMX010000002.1:70000-72104 GCA_963803545.1 uncultured Gammaproteobacteria bacterium
AAGATGTAACGGGGCTAAAATCATACACCGAAGCTACGGATGCACGTTTAAGACGTGTGTGGTAGGGGAGCGTTCTGTAAGCCTGTGAAGGTGAGTTGAGAAGCTTGCTGGAGGTATCAGAAGTGCGAATGCTGACATGAGTAACGATAAAGAAGGTGAAAAACCTTCTCGCCGGAAGTCCCAGGTTTCCTGCACGACGTTAATCGGAGCAGGGTGAGTCGGCCCCTAAGGCGAGGCTGAAGAGCGTAGTTGATGGGAACCAGGTTAATATTCCTGGACTTTTTATAAGTGGTGAAGTGGGGACGGAGAAGGCTAGGTGAGTCGGGCGTTGGTTGTCCCGGTACTTGCATGTAGGCGGAGAGACTAGGCAAATCCGGTTTCTTGTATAACGCCGAGGTGTGAAGTAGTTTCGACTTAGGTCGAAGAAGTCATTGACGCCACGCTTCCAGGAAAAGCTGCTAGCCATAACTTATAGAGAACCGTACCGGAAACCGACACAGGTGGACAAGTAGAGTATACTAAGGCGCATGAGAGAACTCGGGTGAAGGAACTAGGCAAAATGGTACCGTAACTTCGGGAGAAGGTACGCCCTTTTGGGTGAAAGACGTACGTCTGGAGCTTGGGAGGGTCGCAGAGACCAGGTGGCTGCGACTGTTTATTAAAAACACAGCACTCTGCAAATTCGTAAGAAGACGTATAGGGTGTGACGCCTGCCCGGTGCCGGAAGGTTAATTGATGGGGTCATCTTCGGAGAAGCTCTTGATCGAAGCCCCGGTAAACGGCGGCCGTAACTATAACGGTCCTAAGGTAGCGAAATTCCTTGTCGGGTAAGTTCCGACCTGCACGAATGGCGTAACGATGGCCACACTGTCTCCACCCGAGACTCAGTGAAATTGAAATCGCTGTGAAGATGCAGTGTACCCGCGGCTAGACGGAAAGACCCCGTGAACCTTTACTATAGTTTTGCACTGGACTTTGATGATGACTGTGTAGGATAGGTGGGAGGCAATGAAGTGTGAACGCTAGTTTGCATGGAGCCAACCTTGAAATACCACCCTGTTATTATTGAGGTTCTAACTTAAGCCAGTAATCCTGGTTGAGGACAGTGTATGATGGGTAGTTTGACTGGGGCGGTCTCCTCCCAAAGAGTAACGGAGGAGCACAAAGGTACCCTCGGTACGGTCGGACATCGTACCAAGAGTGTAAAGGCAAAAGGGTGCTTGACTGCGAGACTGACGAGTCGAGCAGGTACGAAAGTAGGTCTTAGTGATCCGGTGGTTTCTGAATGGAAGGGCCATCGCTCAACGGATAAAAGGTACTCCGGGGATAACAGGCTGATACCGCCCAAGAGTTCATATCGACGGCGGTGTTTGGCACCTCGATGTCGGCTCATCACATCCTGGGGCTGAAGCAGGTCCCAAGGGTATGGCTGTTCGCCATTTAAAGTGGTACGCGAGCTGGGTTTAGAACGTCGTGAGACAGTTCGGTCCCTATCTGCCGTGGGCGTAGGAAAATTGAGAGGAGCTGCTCCTAGTACGAGAGGACCGGAGTGGACGAACCTCTGGTGTACCGGTTGTCACGCCAGTGGCATTGCCGGGTAGCTAAGTTCGGACGGGATAACCGCTGAAAGCATCTAAGCGGGAAGCCTCCCTCGAGATGAGTTTTCCCATGAAGCCCGTTGAAGACTACGACGTTGATAGGCGAGGTGTGGAAGCGCAGTAATGTGTGTAGCTAACTCGTACTAATTGGCTGATTGTCTTGACCATATAACCTGAGTTATTGTGCAGGAATATGAAGTGAGTGCTTGCAAGAGCAACTAATGAGTGTATTTCTTCTTCTTTTTTTACCGCGTAGGGCGGCTGTTTTTTCTTAATAGGAAGGATGTCCGTACTACGATACCAGTTTTCCTGGCGACATTAGCGGTTTGGAACCACCTGAATCCATCTCGAACTCAGAAGTGAAACATTCCAGCGCCGATGATAGTGTGGGGTCTCCCCATGTGAAAGTAGGTCATTGCCAGGGTTTTATTCTAAAAAGCGACTATAGTCATTATAGTCGCTTTTTTTTTACTTTTTTTACGTTAGATAGCAGTTAGTTTTTTGGT
>CAWDMX010000003.1:0-62500 GCA_963803545.1 uncultured Gammaproteobacteria bacterium
GGGTACTCGCCCGTGAATCAGATTAAAATAATCAGCCAATCCCGTTGGTATCTAATCATTACCTTCATTTTAATCGATATGCTCATGCTATGGAGTTAACCATGAAAGACTACCCCATCAATAACTTGTTACGTGAGCCCACAGAAGCGTGGTCTGCGCTAACCTGCTTAACCCTCGCTCTATTGGCTTATAATCAACCGCATATATTTTTGCTTACTGGGCATATGGCAACTTATGCGGCCATTACGTTATTGATTCCAGGCTTATATCGAAGCCGGCAAGCCATTAAAATCAAACGTTATCACCGTCGTTTACTCGCCATGCCCACCTATGCGTTATCAACCACACAAATACCCTTTTCAAAAAACTGGTTATTCATCGGCAGAGGCTTTCGCTGGCGACCCAGCCACACCCAAAAACTGCATCAAATCAAACAAGTCAAAAATGAACGCTTCATGCAAAGAAGCAAATGCTATCAAACCATTCGCCGCTTTTGTCAGAATCATGAAGATAGCAGACTGGCCAAGTGGCTAAATTCACGCTCAAAACTAAACCCATTTCGACCAGATCCACCCGTTGGCGGTAGCTCTTTCTTGCATGGTGTAGGCGAAGAAGACAAACCAGTTTATATCCCCCAGGATGTCAGAGTCGGCCATACTTTTGTTGTTGGCACCACTCGCGTAGGGAAAACCAGACTGGCCAGCATCCTGATTAATCAAGACATCAGAAATGGTGAAGCCGTCATCGTGGTTGACCCGAAAGGCGACCAAGAGTTGGTCAGAGATATGAAAGCCGCAGCGGATGTATCCGGTAGAACCGATGATTTCCAAATCGTCCATCTGGGATTTCCCGAACAATCAGCCCATTACAATCCCCTAAAGAACTACGACCAGGTTCAGAAGTCGCTACCAGAATTACTGACGCCATCGCAGCAGAAGGTGAAGGAAAACAGTTCGCTGCCTTTGCATGGAAATACGTCAACATCGTCGCCATTTGTCTTGAAGAAATGCAGCAGGAAATCACTTATCAATCCATTGCCTTTTATATCAGCCGACTGGACCAATTGCTCATGACTTACGCCGACGCCATTCTTCCAGAGCATTATCCTGATTACGATCAAGAGATAGAACAAATCATCGAAGAACACGACGGCAAAATTGGTAAAAACAATAAAACCAAAGCCCCGATGGAACGCCATCAAGCCGTCATTCAATACGTCAAAGACTCATATCAATAAGACGATTAAAAGCGGCAATATCGAATGCCTGCATGACCAAATTCTAATCGACCTATTTGATGCTGCAGTCATGGACAAACACTACTACGACAAGATTACCGCCAGCGTTGGGCCTGTATTATCAGAAATTAATAAAAGTAACGCTTCCAAAATCCTATCATCAAAATCACAAGCCGAAGATATCGAGCTGATGGACATTATTAAAGACAAGAAGATACTATATATTGGCTTGGATAGCCTAACAATCCCAAATATGCCCAAGCCGTCGGCAAAGCCTTTTTATCCGATTTGGTATCAACTGCGGGGAAAATTTATAAGGAAACAGACGCCCATTATACTTTAAACCTGCACTGTGATGAGCTATCAGAGATTATTCAAGATTCGTTTGTTAAAATACTCAATAAAGCTGGTGGTGCTGGGTTCCAGGTTACTGCATACGCCCAGACTATTCAGGATATGGAGGTCGCACTGGGATCACGCGCTAAAGCCGATGTTTCTGAGGGGAATTTTAATACGTTGATCATGCTTAGGGTTAAAAACGAGGAAACGGCAAATTTGCTGGTTAAAGTTCTACCACAAGTTGGTGTGATTGGTCATACCCAGGTGTCCATGGTTAATGATACTCCGCATGGGGATGATGGGGTTTATTTTAATACGACAAATGAAGAATCGGGTGCAGGCGTCTTCTGTGCCTATGATTGGGGTTGAAGATGTGGTTGCTTTGCCTAAAGGACAAGCTTTTATAATAGTTAGCGGTGGAAAATTATATAAAATAAGGATGCCTCTGCCTTTGAGCAAAAAAAATGAAATAATAAAATAAAGCCGATTTTATAATTTAATGAAAACAAAGAATCTTATTGATTAATATCTATTATTTGTTTTTGGATTAATTTTTTAATGGACTCGTATAATAACTAAATAGATGATATGATTGTATAAAACCACTTTATTAATAGTATCTTACTGTAAGAGACTAACAACTACTAATAGAAAGGAAAAAATGGCTGATTGCGAATGTCGACAGACTGCTACGACAAAAGAAGAGCGAAAAACACTAACTATTGCACTTATATTAAACGCACTGATGTTTGTAGTGGGGCTCATTGCTGGTATTATTGCTCAATCAACGGCGCTTATTGCTGACTCTCTTGACATGCTTGCCGACTCTTTTGCTTACTTCCTTGGATTAATAGCAGTAGGCCGGACAGCTAAATTAAAGAAAATAATAGCATTCACTAGCGGAGGGTTATTATGCCTCTTAGGTATAGGCGTTTTATTTGAAGTTGGACGACGAGCATGGTTTGGAAGCTCCCCTGAAAGTAGCCTTATGATTATAGTGGCTTGTATTTCACTGATAATAAATACCATTGTATTGAAACTTCTTAAAAAGTTTCGTAATGGCGAAGTACATCTTCGTGCTACCTGGATATTCACGAGAGCTGACGTTGTTGCCAACATCGGAGTTATTTTTTCTGGGATTTTGGTTTTGTTAACAAAATCACGCTACCCGGATTTGATAGTTGGTTTTGCTATTGGTCTTTATGTTATCAAAGAAGCTTTTGAAATTTTTAAAGAATCTCTAAAACCATAAAATCTATTAATTGACACAAGAAGCCTCAAGTATTGTCACCGAATATTAGACAATAGCGCTTCATGCCAAAGAACTAACGACCAGCCCTCATTCAAATTCCAAAGTAGAATGTCCGATATGATATTTTTGTTTTAATAACTGTTTTATCTCCTTTTTTAACGTGGCGTTATCAAGGTGATTTTCAACAACAACATGCGCTTCAAGCGCGTTTAATTGCTCATTTATTTGCCAAACATGAACGTGGTGCAATTCTTTCACACCACCAAGACGCTCAACGCCATTTATTATCTCAGTGATATCAAGATTGTACGGCGTTCCTTCCATGAGCAAATGAATAGCTTTAGGAATTTCACGAAGCCCTTGCCATAAAACATAAGCTGAGATGAGAAAGGTTATCGCGGCATCCACCCATAGCCAGTTGTATAGCAGTATTAAAGTACCTGCCACAATCACCCCAACAGAGGCTAATGCATCTGTTCGATTAATGCAAAAATGCAGCCTTTATGTTCATGCTCTTTTTAGATTGTTGAAAAGTGAGCATGGCGGTAATTATATCTACTATCAACGCAATGATTGCAATAATGACAACCATGCAACCCGAAATTGGCTCAGGATAAATCAATGTGATAACGCGCTTCAGTACGTCGAAATATACCAATAATAATCGAGGGGTGAAATTGATTGAGGCAGCAACTGTCTCTGCTCGTTGATACCCGAACGTTTTTGATAAATCAGGCTTTTTTTGACCAATTTTTACGGCAAATAAGGCTAGAAGTAGTGAGGCAGCATCACTGAAATTATGAAGCGCATCAGAAATAAGTGATAAGCTGCCAGAAATAAGGCCACCAGCAACTTGTACGACAGTCAGGCCAATGTTCACCGAAACAGCAAGAAACAAGCGCTTTCCCATAGAGTCCTGGCTACTCTTTTCCCTTGTATCCATAGCTTCCACCCATGGTTTTTAAGTCAACAAATTTTGTTTCAGTTGTTTATGAACTAATTTGTAACTATTTTTTATTATTCTTTTCAAGAGAACATTATATGCGCCCAATAATAAAGTCCCGGCAACACCAGCAAAGTTAAAAATGTTGACGAAAGGATGCCTCCAATAACGACTGTTGCCAGTGGCCTTTGCACCTCAGCTGCCTGTGCTGGTTGATAAAGCCATGGGCACAAACCCCAAGAGAGGCGCAGAAGTGCTGTCATTAACACAGGTCTTAATCTGGCCAGTGCGCCTCTAATAATTGAATACACCAGATGATGGTTTGCGTTTCCTTAAATTGGTAATAAAGGTAATCATCACAAGGCCATTTAATACAGCAATCCCAGATAAGGCAATAAAACCAACACCTGCGGAGATGGATAGTGGTATTCCCCTTATCCATAAGGCAAAAGTACCGCCAGTCAACAGCCAGCGGAATGCCGCTAAACACTACAATAGTATCGTGTTTACTCTGCAAAGCCATAAACAACAGGACAAATATTAATAATAGCGTCATCGGCACCACCACCATTAACCGGTTAACTGCTGAAGTCATTTGCTCAAATTCACCACCATATTCAATCCAATACCCTGAGGGTAGATTAACCTTATTTTTTATCTTGTTCTGAATTTCATCGACAAAAGAGCGTAAGTCCCTGTCTCTAACGTTAGTGGAAACAAAAATACGCCGTTTACCGTTTTCTCGACTGATTTGATTGGGTGCTAATTTTTCATCGAGAGAGAAGCAACCTCGCTTAGCGGAATAAAATGATTGATAGCATCAGCTTTGGGAGGGAGTTTAATAAAAATATTAGACAAAACATTTTTGTCTTTACGTTCTTTTTCCTTTAATCGAATCACAAGATCGAAACGCTCGTCGCCAAGATAAACGAGCCCTGTTACCCGACCGCTTAAAGCCGTTTCTACCGCATCCTGAGCATCCTGCATATTCAAGCCATAAAGTGCTAATTTTTTACGGTCAATACGAATAGTAATGGTAGGCAGACCACTTGCCTGTTCGATTCGGGTATCAGCAGCCCCTTCTACCGGATTAACAACCTTAAAGACATCTTTGGCAAGAGATTGCAGTTTTTCAAGATCGTCCCCATAAACTTTAATCGCCACATCGGCACGAATACCTGAAATGAGCTCATTAAAACGCATCTGGATGGGCTGGGTGAATTCATAATTATTGCCTGGTTCTTTCTCAAGCCTTTCTTTTATCTCTTTAATCAATACGGTTTTGGACTTATTGGGATTAGGCCATTTTTCCCTTGGTTTTAAAATGACAAAAGTATCTGCAACATTAGGAGGCATGGGGTCGGTCGCCACATCAGCGGTTCCAATTTTAGAGTAAACCAGTTTGACTTCAGGAAAACGCTCAACAACTCTTTTCAATATGTTCTTGCATATCGATGGATTGCGACAGGCTGGTTGAAGGGGTTCGTAAAGACAGTGTAAAGCGATATCACCCTCATCAAGACTGGGAATGAACTCACCGCCCATACGCATAGCTAAAAAAAGACTTGCTATGATAAGAGCAGTAGATGTGAAAATAACCCATACGCGGTATTTAAAACAAAATAATAAAGATGGTTTATATAGGTTTCTGAAAAACAAAACAATACGGTTGCTTTTTTCACTGATGTGTCCAGATAGGGCAATTGATATTGACGCCGGAACAAAGGTCATGGAAAGGACAATCAGAACCTAGCAGGGCAATGATAACTGTTTGTGCCATAGGCTTAAACATTTTCCCTTCGACCCCCGTTAAAGTTAAGATTGGAAAATATACAATGGTGATAATCAATACCCGGAAAAGACTTGGGCGAATCACTTCATTGGCACTATCTAATACGGTGTCCAGTCGCTCTTTGACAGAAAGTGTCCTTTTTTGATGATGTTGTTGCCAGGCGAGTTTTTTAATGCAATTTTCTACAATAATAACCGCACCATCAACAATCAAACCAAAATCAAGTGCGCCAAGGCTCATCAAATTGGCACTAATTTCATATTGCACCATACCCGTAATGGTTATCAGCATGGTAATGGGAATGACTAAAGCAGTAATCAATGCCGCTCTGAAATTACCTAAAAACAAAGAGAGACGCATCTATGACTAACAGCGCGCCTTCTGCGAGATTTTTACTAACGGTTTTAATTGTGGCATTCACCAAATTCGTTCGGTTATAAACAGGGACAATCTGAACACCTTTAGGCATGGTTTGATTGACTTTTTGTATGGCTTTGTGAATATCTTGGGCAACAATGCGGCTGTTCTCACCGATCATCATGGAAACCGTGCCTATAACCGTTTCTCTACCATCAGCAAGCCCCGCACCTTGGCGTAATTCATGACCAATCCTAACATCAGCAATATCGGAGATATGAACAGGCACACCATCAATGGTTTTAACAACGACGCGCTCGATATCTTCATTCGTCTTTAATTGCCCTGGTGCACGCATCAAAAACTGCTGACCTTTTTTCTCGATGTATCCAGCACCAACATTGTCGTTGTTTTTTTTAAGTGCCGCCTCTATATCCTGCAATGTCAACCCATAACGAATCAGTTTTGTTAAATCCGGCGAGACTTGATACTGCTTAGTATAGCCACCAATGGCATTCACTTCAGCAACGCCTGGCACATTACGTAATTGCGGACGGATAACCCAGTCCTGAATGGTGCGAAGCTTCGTTGGCGTGTACTTCTCAGGCTTATTTGTGGTGAGCTTATACATATATATTTCACCAAGACCGGTCGAAATAGGCCCCATCATGGGATTCATGCCATCAGGGAGCTGATTTTTTACCGCTTGTAAACGCTGGGAGATAAGTTGTCTGGCAAAATAAATATCGGTTCCTTCTTTAAAAATAACCGTGATCTGAGATAAACCATAGCGTGATATCGAGCGTGTATAATCAAGCTTTGGCAATCCACTCATGATAATTTCAATAGGATATGTGATACGCTGCTCCACTTCCAAAGGAGTATAGCCTGGCGCTTCCGTATTAATCTGCACCTGGACGTTGGTGATATCAGGCACCGCATCAATCGGAAGTTTGGTATAATTATAAACACCTAAGCGCACAACGATGAAAACGGCAGCTAAAACCAACCACCGCTGTTTAATAGAAAACTGTAAAATCCCTTTAAGCATAAATATTCCTAATGACTGTGTGAAGCGCTGTCTTTTTCAAGTTCGGCTTTTAAGATAAAACTATTTTCCGAAACATACTCATCACCTGCTTTAAGGCCTTTTTTGACTTCAGTATAATTCTGCCCCTCTAAACCAAATTGACAAACCCTAGGTTCAAATCCTTCTTTAGTCTTGATAAACACCACGCTTTTACCTTCAAAAGCTCTGAATGGCGGCATCTTCGACGGCTACTGCCACTTGTTTTTTCTCAGTCACCACCCTTGCATTAACGTATAACCCCTGAGACCAGGTCAACGTCTCTGCATTGTTATCTAGTACGTACTTTTGCCATCATGGTTTGACTATGCTCAACCCCTAAGGCTATAATATAATCAATTTACTAGCTGCTGATTTATTCTATTTGCTTTTATCATAAATTATAATGGTTGGCTTTTTTAATTAATTCAGCATTCTCCCCATAGACAAACAACTGCACCCAAGAAGTTGAATAAATCGGCCAGTTGATAAATTTACTTTCAGTTTTTACAAACTCACCGGGTTTGTTTTTTTTCTGAGACAATAACCAAGGAGCTCTCACCTCATAGGTTTGTAACGTTTGATTGCTTTACTTTTGGCTAGAAGTTCACCTTCACCTGCCTCATCACCCAAAAATCTTCGTCATCTTTTGACATATACTACCTAACGAGGATAGATATAAATAGTTTTATTGGCATTGGGGACAATTTTCCCCAGTATATCCCGTGTTACCTCAAGAGTCTGTGGCCTTGCTTCTGGCTATCTCGATATGATACTGTTTTATGACTTCTTTTCATAAGCTCACCACTTCTTCATCTTGGTGGCTTTTGTGTTCTTCATGTTCTTGTTCAGAACAATACCCAGTTGAAAATGAAAGCAAGCAACAAAACACTGAAGAATTGACCAATTTTTGCATCAACATTAAGACACTCCTGGGCCTGGACAGTTCTGGGACTCAAATCATGGCAGTATTCCTGCTTGCATGTGCCTGTCTATTATGATGTTTTCTTCCAGAAGATGTATTATTGGAAAGCTTAATATAACAACATAAGCCTTTCTATATCCCTCAATAGCAAGTGATGAACCTTCTCCCAGCATTCGGCAATAGCTCGTTTTTTACTTGGTTTGATTCTTCATTATTCTGCCGTAAATCAAGCCAGGCAGCGGTTAATTGTTGTTTCAGCCACAACTTTGTCGCCCTTAAGTTTTGCATCGTCTCGGTATAGGCTGCTTCTGCTGATAATATCTTACCCTGGTTGCGATCATATACCGGCATGACCGAGTTAACAGAGGCTACCAATGCATTCTCATTATCATCAGAAAAATGTCGTCCGCCCAGCTGGAGCTGTATTGTTGGCCAAACGTCCTTTTTAACAGAAGTGATGGCAACGCGCTGGGCTGAAAGTTCGGCCGTTTTTTCTCTGAGAAAAACGCTTTTATTTAGCGTATTATTAATAGCCTTTTGTGTGATGCCATTGTGTGGCAATCCTTTATCCTGCAGAGCATTAATGCTCAAAGTGTCCTGGCCAGTCATTCTGGTCAATAAGGCATATTGTTTTTTGATATCACGATATGCTCGGCTTTGTTGAATACGTGCCTCGCCTAGCTGGACTAAAGCCAGACGTAAATCAAGCTCAGCACTCACACCAGCTTTTTTTCGGCGTTTGATATCATTGACGATATCTTCGTTTAAACGTACGAGCTTTTTGGTAACTTCATGCCATTGGCTTGCATAATAAGCATTGACATAAGCATCACCTACAGCCATGTATAATTCGGCTTTTTTTCGAAAAATGGCAGTGCGCATGAACTCATAGCGAGCACCGCTTGCCTTTTGCAGCCAATCTCTTTTACCCCCCAAAGGAATTGGTTGATTTAAAGATAGTGTGGTCTCAGCTGATTCAAACCCTTTAAAAGAACCTGAGCCTCCAATATTTTCAGCTTCTAATATTAAGGATGGATTTAACCATAAACCATCCTGAATGAATTGTCCTCGTGCTTTTTCTGCCTGTTGAATTTGGGCCTGTAATTCAGGATTGTTTTGATAGGTCAGCTTTAATGCCTGCTGAAAAGAAAACAGTCCTTGTGCCGACACCCGACTTGCTATTAAGACAATCCAGAAAAAAATAATCAAGCGTATATGCTTTCCCACCATTTGGTTTTTTTACCCTTAGTTTTTTGATTTTATTTAATATTATTTCTAATCTATCAGATTAGGATTACGCTGTCATTGGTAATAAAAAACATATAATAGTTTGCAACAATTGAAACTTCTTCCTGCGTCACTGCAACTTATGTGCAGTGACGCAGAAAACCATCCTTGATTTTACCCAGTAAAATCAACTCATTCCGCGCTTTTGTTCAAAGGCGCTCAACGCGTTTGAACAAAAAACCCACGATAAAACCTTGCGCAGCAAGCACCGATTTGATAGCTTTTAATTAGCACAGCTGATGAGCCTTGAAAGGCGAAACCTTTGATAAGGTCTTGTGCTTAGCCACTCCGATCCCTAACCCTGTGGCTGGACGTATCAGTCGGGAGACCCTTCACGGATATTCTGCCATTCGGCAGAACAAATTCCAGCGGAATTTGAAGTCAGCATACTATTCTGTATTGACACGGATCTCAGCAAAGGCTTTGTGCTTTGCCATGTCTTTAACATTCAAACATAAGGAGGAAAACCAGGAAAAAACCGTTGTAATCAAATAAATCGTTAGTATCGGCGATCTGATTTGCCCCCTGTTTCGAGCTTTATGGCATCACGCCAGGTTTCGCCTTTGAGTGAGCCGCTCGACCAACACTAAACCAAAGCCAGGGCAAATAACGTTGAGGTTAGGTCGAAACGATGATGAAAATAATCATTAAGACAAACCGCCAACCGGTTTTTAAACAGTGGATAATCGCGGCTGTTTCAAGGATAGAAAACATCGTGCTTATGTCATTCACAAAATGATTGACGATCTCTTTATCGTTGGCGATGTGCCGCCTAAATGGCAGGCTATTAAACCAGTCCATATCCAAAAGTTGGTTGCACACTGGCAGAAGAGAAAATTAAAGACCGCCACTATCATCCGCCATCTGAGTATCATCAGAAAATTTCTTTATGAAATGGAGTGTCCAACTGCCAATGAAATCCATAATGAGAGCCTTGGCCTCAAAAGTCCAAACAAACATAAGAAAAAGCCAAAGATATATCCTGGGTTTTGGCAAAATATTAGCACCCCAGCAGCCAGATTGTTAACTGGCTTACAAGTTCAATTTGGCCTCACATTAAGCGAAGCGATGCGCCTTAATCCTGACTTTCATATCCAGGAACACTCCTTATGGATTACTCGAGAAATTGCTACCAACAGTAAAGACCGCTTTATTCCAATTCGCAATGACGTACAAATAGCTCTGCTTCGAGAATTTAGATACTTAGCTTGGGGATTATGGCAATCTGATTAATACAATTGGTTATCAGACTTTACTCTGTAGCTATAGGCATGAATTAGCCCGATTAAAAATGTCATCAATAAAAAATTTCCGCTACTTGTATGCCAGAAATCTCAAGCAACAACTGCGACCAGTCATAAGCAATTACGAATTAACCTGGCTGATTATGGAGGAAATGGGACTATCATCACGGACAACCGTCTGGAATTACCTGCATGAGCAATAACAAACTTCGCAGCGCCAAATTTTCAATTAACGAAATGGTGAAGGAGATTAAGAGATATTCCCACGCCAGTCGAGCTGACATGCGGGTGATGCTCAATCGTTGCGTCAAAGACCTGCACGAAAAAGGATATAAGTTATCGCATATCAAAGGATTAAAGCCTAAGCATATCTTTGTTCTGGTGGAACATTGGAAAGTACAAGGCAAAAGCCCTGCCACCATCAAAAATTATATGTCAAAGCTAAGAGAAACAGCCAAACATTTAGATAAGCCCCAGCTGGTAAAACCTTCAAATGATGATTATCAGATTCCAAAACGAAGTCATATCATCACAGGCAACAAAGCAATACATGAAATTGATTTCAGCAAATGCAGTGATCCATTAATACGCCTATCTATGGAGGCACAATCCTTATTTGGCCTTCGAAGAGAAGAGTCAATGAAGATCGTGCTATCTGATGCCTTTCAGGGAAACTATTTACAGATAAAACCATCATGGACAAAAGGCGGTATTGGCAGAACGTTATGGATAACCAATGATGCCCAAAGGCAATGGTTAAATAAGGCATTGCAAGAAGTACCTGCAGGACATTCTTTAATTCCTCAAGACAGAACCTACAAACAGCATTTAAGGCATTATCAAAGCCAGACTGAATTAATAGGCATTCACAAACTACATGGACTAAGGCATGCCTATGCACAACGCAGATACTTTGAATTAACAAAACAGTATGATCCCCTCAATAAAGGCTGGCAATCTCCCATGAATGGAGGGCCTGACACGAGCTTGTTTAACCAACATGAAAAGCGGGTTGATCGCAAAGTTCGAGGAATCATCAGTCGTGAGCTCGGTCATTCTCGTATTTCGATCGTGAAAATTTACCTATAATTGATAGTGTTACATTTGAATGTCATCTTTTGCATATTCAGTATTTGTTTAGGCAATAAGCAAAAAATGCTATGGTAATTGATTAGATGCAACCAGAAAATACAAATATGTGGAAACAATGATGAATAATAAAAAGACGATCAAAGGATTACGGGCTTACAAGCAAATTGAGCTCAATAACGAGAAAAACCTTAAGTTTTTCCTTGATAAACACAGCACCAAAGAAGGCACCTGGGGCCATTTGACAATCCATGAGGGTTCTATTGATTTTATTTTTCTGGATGGTCAGGAAAATGAATTATCACGTCATACTTTAAACTCTAAATCCCCAACGCTTGCGATACCACCGGCATCATGGCATAAGATTGCCTCGGCAAGCGCCGAATTCAAAGCTACCTTACAATTTTACTGCCAACCATATCGCTACTTTGAGAAAAAATATCGCCTTTCACCCATCCATCATGACCTTTGGACTGTTCATCAAACCTATCTGCGAGACCAGGAGAAAATGTCGATATTAGATGTTGGCTGCGGTTCTGGTCGAAATCCACTATATTTTGCTTTATCTGGTCACGATGTTATCGGCGTGGATAAGAATGAGGAGGCTATCGAAAATATTCGTCATATTGCAGAACAAGAGAAATTATCGAACATTGAAGCTCATGTTCACGATTTGGACCAACCTATTGCAATCAAAGATATATCTTTTGATTTTATATACTCTACCGTCGTCCTGCAGTTCCTAAATCCGTCAAGCATTAAATCTTTACTGACCCAGCTACAATCGCTAACCGCAGCCGGTGGAATGCATTTTCTGGTGTTCCCCATCAAGGCAGAACCATATAACTACCCTGAAAGTTTTACCTATCTGGCAGAGATAAATGAGTTGTATCATTTTTATCAAGACAGTGGCTGGTCGATTCTGGAATATAAAGAAAAACCAGGCCAACTGCATAAACTGGATGAAACCGGCAAGCCCAAACAAGGAGTCTTTGGACAGTTGCTTGCCCAGAAACATTTTTAAAGCGTCAATCAATAGCTAATGAGGAAGTAAAATACAAACGAGGATTATGGATATGGATATTTTAGAATTAATTAAACAAAGGCGTGCTGTTCGCTCTTATACGGATAAGCCATTAAAGGAGAAGGATATTGAAACCATTCTTCAAGCCGGTCAATATGCACCAAGTCCTTTAAATTCACAACCCTGGCATTTTACACTGATTCGCAACAAGGAAACTATGAGTACACTGGCTGAAAAAGCTCAGCATGCTTCATTTCTCTGCCAAGCCCAACTTTTAATTATCGTGACCGTTGATACAGGCATTGAGATTGATGCATGGCTAAAACAACATAACCAGCACTTATACAGCGGTGCTGCTGCCATGCAAAATATGTGGCTGGCTGCAGTAGCCCTTGATATAGGTTGTTGCTGGGTTACCTTGGATGAGACGTTTACCAAAGCACACATTTCAATTCCCAAAGAACATACCATTATCGGTGGTCTTGCTCTGGGATACCCTCAAGAACCTCTCAAAAACCATGCCGATGAAGACAGGAAAGCCCTCCCGTCATTAACTTCTCTGGAAAGATTTAATCTCCATGATAACTGCGAAACAGAAAGCTGTTACACCTGTCTTAAACAGGTTCCAAAATCAGCGGCCAATTCGTTTGAGGGTGATGATTATGTCCGATATTTTTGTGGTAATGATTGTTATGCAGAATGGAAAAAACAAACTCAGAAATGGCTTGATGAAGACAACTGACAATCGCGTTCCTTACGCAAGATAAAGTCGTCAGAATGTCACCAAGACAATAACAGTAACAATCAATAACATTTGATATCAATTAGAACAACCTGTTGAATTTATTTCTGTCATTGATAAACTAAAATGGAAAGTAACTGAAGAGCCAGCGAAATACTGGCGAAACCTTCCGAGGTCTTACTATAAAGCCATCTTCTTTCCCTAATTTTGTGGCTGAGCGTTAAGTCGGGAAAAACATCTTGTATGGAGAACAGGATTTTCACGGACAGTTATACGGTGTCATACCGTATTTGCTTGAAGCATTCATTCTTTAAAAACTTGGCAAATCAACTTTTATGGTTGGTGATATTGCATAACCCAACGGGGATGAGTTTATCCCTTGCTGGGATTATCTCTCCCTATTTTTTCAAAGGAGCGATACCATGCAAAATTTCGATTCTGCAAACATTCAGATGGACCATTTGTTGTTTGAGTTGGCCCGATGTGTGAATGACCTGCAGGGATTTTATCGTCAATTGTCTATTGAAGATAAAAAACAGGTTGAACTTAGTCTGAGAAAGCTGGAATTTCTGGTTGCTCATTCAGACAGGTATCAACATCATACAGCCCTTGCCGCTGTTTAATCTTATTTTTTAACCGCATAACAGGAAAAAAACTGCTTTATGCGGTGCTTTTCCTGTTACGCGGATTTTTTAACTAACAGGAGAACACAATGACAGCATCATTAAATAAGGTACAACTGATTGGCAACTTGGGTGCAGAACCAAAAACCATCACCAGCCAAAACGGTCAGTCTTTTGTCACAGCTACTCTGGCAACCAATGAGTCATTCAAACAGAATGAGGAATGGAAAACCAGAGTCGAGTGGCATCAACTGGTGATTTTTGGCAAATTGACCAAAGTTGCTGAGTATTTACAAAAAGGATCGCAAGTTTATGTTGAAGGTAAGTTGCGTTCCAACCAATGGACACATAGTGATGGCAATACCCGTTATAGCCTAAGTGTAGTGGTAAATAATATTCAAATTCTTGGTCAATCCAAACCAGCTGATGAGGCTGCCAGCAAAACCGCAGAAAGCCATATGGCAGAAATGCGGGAAATATTGCAGACAGAATCAGAAGATATACCGTTTTAATCATAACCCAACGCGGGAGTAAGTTCCCGCAGGGGCTTGCTCTCTAATTATCATTTTCAAGGAGAACAACCCCTATGGACAAACCGGAAATTTATGTAGCCTGTTTGGCATCTTATAATAGCGGCTACCTACATGGTAAATGGATTGATGCCAATCAATCGGAAGATGCGATTATGGAGGACATTCAAGCCATGCTTAGTGACAGCCCAGTTGAAAATGCTGAAGAATGGGCAATTCATGATTATCAAGGATTTGGTGATATTAAACTTCATGAATATGAATCTATCAGTACGATAGCTGAATATGCTGAGTTTATAGCTGAGCATGAGGAACTTGGTCAGGCATTAATTGCTGAATATGACCTTGATACCGCCAAAGCAATGATAGAGGATCAATATCATGGCTGTTATGATTCAGAAGTTGATTTTGCCCATCATCTTATAGATGACTGCTATGGCGAGAAACTGCCGGACAATTTAATGCGATATTTTGATTATGAGGCATTTGCCCGTGATCTGTTTATCGATGATTTTTTTGCGGTTGAGTTAGATGGATATGTTCATGTTTTTTCTAATTATTAAGCCCTCATAGAGGGCTTTAAGCTTACCTGTATTTATTTGTATCCACATCAATTTTATATAGCTTTCAACTGTGATAATCTTTAGGAATGATTAAAATTTAATTAATTATCAACTTTATAGTTAATTTGGGGAAGCTGGCTATGAGAAGGATTTCTCTATTAAGAACTTATTACTTATCCTTTACAGGGATATTGGTTCTTTCATTGAGTAATGTTTTCGCTCAGCCTTTAACTTTAAAGCAAGCAGAAACGCTTGCCATTCAAAATTCAACTGAAATTCAGTCTTTCCGCGCAAAAAATGAATCACTCTATCAGGCTGCCATTGCCGCAGGCCAATACCCTGATCCCCATCTATTTGGGGGAACCCTCAATGTACCAGTGAATACCTTTAAATTTAACCAAGAGCCTATGACCCAAATACAAATAGGCCTTGGGCAATACATCCCTCGCGGTAAAAGTTTGCAATACAATATGCAGGAAAAAAGTTGTTTAGCCAAAGCTGAATTTTATAAATTACAAAGCATGCGTCTGGATATTTTACAAAAAGTACGGCTAAGCTGGCTTCATTTGTATTATTGGCAACAGGCGAGAAAGATTGTCTCAAAAGAAAAGAACATTTTTAAGGATTTGCTGGAAGTTGCCAAGTCCATGTTGGCGAACAATAAAGCGCAACAAAAAGATGTCATTCGGGCTCAGCTTGAGCTGACTGAATTAGAAAACCGACTGATTCAAATTGATGAACAAATCCAAACAGCACGATTTCAATTGACACGTTGGATAAGTAGACCTAAAGCCCGAAGAGCTCAAACACTTAATGAGCCACATTGGCTTTCATTACCAACAAAAAATCGATTATTAAATGTGGTGAAACAGCATCCTGAATTAAAGACAGATTCAGCCACAATCTCAGCATTTCAAGCAAAAATGAGGCAAGCGCTTGAACAATATAAACCGGGGTTCAATGTAAACGTGGGCTACGGCATTCGTCAAGGTCGTGGCATTGATGGCAGAAAATGGCCCAATTTTAACTGCAACCGTCAATATGGATTTACCTGTATTTACTCATAACCGACAAGATAGAAGCTTAAAAGCAAGTGAGGAAAATGTATTGGCTTCTGAAAAAGACCGTATGAGCCATTATCGAAATTTACAAGAATATCTCAATATCCAATACAACATCTGGAAGCAGCAACAAAAAAGCACCCAGCTATTTATCAACACATTGGTTCCACAAGCCAACCAATATGCCAAAGCAACCATGACTGCTTATCAAAATTTCCAAACGGATTTTCCAACACTAGCCAGGGCTTATGTACGACAACTGAACACTGAATTAGAAGGATTAAAAGCCAAAGTTGACCGGGATGCTGCGCGTATCAACTTGCTTTATTTACAGGGAAAATAATATGAAGCGAAGATTCATTGAGATTTTAGTTTTATTAATCGTTTTTATAGCAGGTATGTGGGTTTATAACTATTGGCAAACACATTTTACTGCTCAGTTCACAGAAAGCAAACGTAAAATTTTATATTGGGTTGCGCCTATGGAACCAAGTTATCGCCGAGATAAACCAGGGAAATCACCCATGGGGATGGACTTGGTGCCTGTTTATGCTGACCAAAGCAATCAGGATAAAAATGTCGTGAAAATATCGCCTGCGGTTGAAAACAATCTTGGTGTGAAAACAGCTATTGTCGAACGCAAAAGTTTAGCAAGAATCATCAACACGGTGGGTTATGTCACCGTTGATGAAAATAATATCGAACGCATTCACACCTATACTGATGGTTGGATTAAAGAACAAACAGTAAAAACGACTGGCGAATTGGTTAAAGAGGGCCAGCTGTTAATGACCCTTTACTCTCCTACTTTAAATAACGCGCAAGAGGAATTATTGATAGCCCTAAAAAATAATAATAGAGCTTTGATTGAGGCTGGTAAGAAAAAATTATTAACTTTAGGTATGGCAAACTCCCAAATAAATCAATTAATTTCCTCTCGAAAGATGATGGACAGAGTGAAAATTTTTGCCAGCCAAAGTGGCATCGTTTCAAAATTAAATGTGCGAGAAGGTCAGTATGTTAAACCTGATACAGAATTGCTCAGCATTGAGGACTTATCACAAATATGGGTCATTGCCGAGGTTTTTGAATACCAATCTGAATGGATAAAAAACAATCAGCCGGCATTGGCAACACTCCCCTATCTGCCAAGTAAAATTTGGCAGGGTGTTGTCGATTATGTTTATCCAAGGCTCGATCCTAAAACGCATACACTCAGAGTTCGCTTAACCTTTCCCAACCCTGATTTAACCTTAAAACCAAATATGTATGCCAATGTCAAAATTATCAGTAAAACCATCAAAGACGCATTAGCCATTCCCAGGCAGGCGTTGATACGAACAGGTGAACAAGACAGAGTAATTATTGCCCTGGGTAAAGGCCGATTTAAAGCACAGCCTGTTAAAATTGGTATCGAGTCTGGTGATTATTATCAAATACTTTCGGGATTAAAAGCGGGCGAGAAAGTGGTGACTTCAGCGCAGTTTTTAATTGATTCTGAATCGAATATTAAAGCTGCTACCAGTCGGTTGGAAGGAAGTGGCTCGAAGAAAGCCGAACCGGCCAAGGTGGTTAAAACTGAACATATTGGCATGGGCACAATTAAAACAATAGACAGGAAAAACCATAAAATAAAGATTCATCATCAACCCATACCTTCGTTAGGTATGGAAGAAATGACAATGATTTTGCCCGTTTCTGATAAGGTATCGCTTGAAGGCGCAAAGCCAGGAGATTCGATTCATTTCATTATGATCAAAGATCAAAACGATTATCTGGTGACTAAAATTCATATCATGAATCCTAAGTCGCATAAAAAAAAGGATGAGCAATGATTTCCAGGGTTATTGAGTGGTCGATAAAAAACCGTTTTTTAATGATCATCATGATGCTGCTATTAACTGCCAGCGGAATTTATACTTTATTAAAGACACCCGTTGATGCGATTCCCGATTTATCGGATGTTCAGGTAATCATTAAAACATCCTACCCCGGCCAAGCTCCCCAGGTCGTTGAAGATCAAGTGACTTATCCATTGGCAACCGCGATGCTGGCTGTGCCTGGCGCTGTTACAGTAAGGGCTTATTCTTATTTTGGTGACTCCTATATTTACATTATCTTTAAAGACGGCACAGACCTGTATTGGGCGCGTTCTCGTGTTTTAGAGTATTTAAATCAGGTTGCAGGGCAACTGCCACCTGGCGCCAAGCCGGAACTAGGGCCTGATGCAACCGGGGTCGGTTGGGTTTATCAATATGCACTCATTGATAAAACTGGCAAGCATGATTTATCGGAACTGACCACACTACAAAACTGGTTATTAAAATTTGAACTACAAACCGTACCCGGTGTTTCTGAAGTCGCAACTATGGGTGGCATGGTCAAGCAATACCAGGTAGTTTTGGAGCCCAATAGGATTCGCGCTTATGGCATCTCATTAGCTAAAGTCAAACACGCCATCATGAATGCCAATAGTGAAATAGGCGGATCAGTCATTGAAATGGGTGAGGCAGAATATATGGTACGAACCGATGGCTATATTCAGAACATTCGTGCGTTAAAAAATATACCATTAGGCGTCAATGAGCACGGAACTCCAATTTTACTTTCCAATGTAGCTCAAATTAACCTGGGGCCACAGATGCGCCGTGGTGTTGGTGAACTGAATGGTCAGGGTGAAGCTGTAGGTGGTGTGATTGTCATGCGAATGGGTGATAATGCACTGACAACCATTCAAGGTGTTAAAGATAAATTAGCCAGTCTCCAGAAAAGTCTGCCTAAAGGCGTTGAAATAGTTCCTGTTTATGACCGTTCTGGTCTTATTTATCGTGCTATTGATAACTTAACCTTCACATTGATCATTGAATTTATTGTCGTTGCTGCCATTTGCATGTTGTTTTTATTCCATTTTAGATCATCTCTTGTAGTTATTTTAAGTTTACCGATAGGTGTGCTGGCAGCAATTATCATCATGTACTTACAGGGTATTAATGCCAATATCATGTCATTAAGTGGTATCGCGATTGCCATAGGGGTCATGGTTGATGCAGCCATTATTATGGTAGAAAACATGCATAAACAAATTGAAGCTGCTCAAGAGAACAATCTTGAAACTAACCGCTGGGAAATGGTGAACACTGCCGCCAAAGAAGTAGGTCCTACCCTGTTTTTTTCTTTGCTCATTACAACAGTCAGTTTTTTACCGGTATTTGCCTTGCAGGCCCAGGAAGGCCGTATGTTTTCGCCACTGGCTTTTACTAAAACTTATGCCATGGCAGCGGCTGCCATTCTATCGATTACCGTAGTTCCTGTGTTGATGGGTTATTTTATTCGCGGTCGCATCGTGCCCGAGTTTAAAAATCCCGTCAACAAAGTATTATTGAGCGCCTATCGTCCAGTTATCAACTGGATCCTGAAATTTCCTAAGTTGTTAATTTTAATAACTATTGTATTATTTGTTATCACCTATTGGCCTTTATCTAAAATCGGTTCCGAATTTATGCCACCACTTAACGAAGGTGATTTGATGTATATGCCAACCATGTTGCCAGGTGTATCTATCGGTAAAGCAAGACAAGTCCTGCAACAAACCGATAAAATGATTAAACAGCTCCCGGAGGTAAAACGAGTTTACGGCAAAGTCGGGCGAGCACAAACCGCAACGGATCCTGCTCCGCTTACAATGATTGAAACCATTATTCAACTTAAAGATCAATCCGAATGGCGAAAAGGTATGACCGTTGACAAGATAAAACAGGAACTAAATGCCATGGTGCAGTTACCCGGAGTGACCAATGCCTGGGTTATGCCCATTAAAACGCGTATTGACATGCTGGCTACTGGTATTAAAACACCTATTGGTATAAAGATCACTGGCCCCTCCTTACAAAAATACAAACCATTGGTGAACAATTAGAAAGTATATTAAAAAATGTGGCAGGCACAACGTCAGTATATGCGGATCGTTCCGTGGGAGGACGTTATGTGACCATCAAAATTGACCGTCAAAAAGCAGCACGATTTGCTTTAAATATTCAAGACATTCAGGAAATCGTCAAAACCGCAATAGGTGGCATGAATGTCACTCAAACCATTGAAGGCCGTGAACGATATCCGGTCAATCTAAGATATCCACAAACGGATCGCGACTCAGTTGATAAGTTAAAATTATTACCCATCGTAACACCAACCGGCGCGCATATCCCATTAGGAGATGTTGCCAGGGTTTCGGTTGAAAATGGTCCACCTGTCATCAAAAGTGAAGACGCTAAACTCACTGGATGGATTCTGGTGGATATCAGTGATGTCGACATTGGCAGCTATGTTGCCAATGCACAAAAAGCGGTGGCTGAAAAGTTAAAACTTCCTTCAGGATATCAGCTCATTTGGTCCGGCCAATATGAGTATATGCAAAGAGCTAAAGCACGTCTAGCGCTGCTCGTTCCTGTAACTTTGGTCTTAATATTTTTGCTACTCTACATCCATACGCAAAATCTGCTTGAAGTTTTAATCGTAATGGGTACTTTGCCCTTATCTTTTATAGGCGGCGTTTGGCTCATGTATTGGTTAAATTATAATATGTCAGTAGCCGTAGGGGTTGGTTTTATCGCATTGGCAGGTGTAGCCGTTGAAACTGGTATGGTTTTATTGAATTATTTAAATCATGCTTTAAAACGACAGCAGGAAAAGGCGCAGTCAGAAAATAGATCGTTTAACAGAAGTGACCTAAAAATTGTAATTGAACAAGGCGCGCTTTATCGTATTCGCCCGATCATGATGGCAATTGCTGCTACTTTTGCTGGACTAATGCCAGTCATTCTTAGTCGTGGAACGGGAGCTGAAGTTATGCGACGTATTACAGCACCCATGGTTGGCGGATTAATCAGTGCGACAATATTAACGCTAATTGTGATTCCTGCTATTTTTCTGGTTTGGAAAAACCATTTAACCAATGAAAAGAGCGACTAATAAAATGGAGAAAAAGAACGGAGCAACACATTCCATTCGATTACCAATATTTTTATGTCTGCTAATCATATTTTTAATATTCTACCCTTATTTGCACCAGAAGTTCCCCAGTCACATAGCAATATTGGAATCCTTTTTCGCAATAATTATGATTTCTGGTATCAGTCTATTGATAAATCGTAAATCATTATTAGTTTTCATGACGACATTGGCTATTCTTATTTTAATTGGGATATTAATAGTAGGTAAATATGAAACAATTACCCCCTTACTTATCGTACTGTTAATTGAATTTATTTTCTTTGCTGTTATTTTTATCAATCTCTTAAATTATATATTTCAGCATCAGGAAGTAACCATAAATTCTTTATACACTGCTATAACCAGCTATCTAATACTGGGAATTCTTTTTGCTATTTTTTATACGTTTGCGGCAATGATATCACCCGAAATTTTTCACTATACGTCCTCTACAAAGCCCATTTTGGAGATATATCCGCACCCAGCATTTTTTAGCGAGGCACTATATTTTAGTTTTGTAACACTTGGAACCTTAGGTTATGGCGATCTGGTTCCTGTTTTGGCCCATTAAAATGATAGCTTCACTTGAAGCTATTATTGGGCAACTCTATATAGCTATCTTAATCGCACGTTTAGTTTCTTCACGAAGAAGTTATAAGCAAAATCAACCGGATTAAAAATGACGAAAACCAATGGCGATAGAAAGCCACATTATACGAAAGGCAGTTTAACACTTTGGGGCGCTGTATCCATGGGAACAGGTGTTATGATAGGCGCAGGTATCTTTGCATTAACTGGCCAAATAGCTGAACTGGCAGGTCAATGGTTTCCCTTTGCGTTCTTAGCGGCAGCGATTGTAACGGCTTTTAGTGCTTATTCATATGTGAAACTGGCAAATGCTTATCCTTCAGCAGGAGGTATCGCCATGTTTTTACAAAAGATTTATGGTAAAACAACCATGACCGCTGCGTGTGCTTTGTTAATGTATTTTTCTATGGTCATTAATGAAAGTCTGGTCGCCAGGACATTTGGGAATTATAGTTTACAATTGGTTAATGTAGAGCAAAATAACTGGATGGTGCCTTTTCTTGGCGTTGTTCTTTTAGCATTCGCCTTTTTAGTCAACCTATTAAGTAATCGATTTATCCAGACCTTCTCTTTTTTTATGTCGTTTATCAAAATTTTTGGACTGGTATTACTTGCGCTTGGTGGTCTTTGGGCGTCAGGTTATTCATTTGAGTCTATTTCACTAGCTCCCAAAGATACTGATATTAGTGGCTTTTTGGGGGCTACAGCATTAGGGATATTAGCTTATAAAGGATTCACAACCATTACCAATAGTGGTGGTGAGATAATTGCCCCCCATAAAAATGTTGGAAGAGCAATCATTCTATCAATCAGCATTTGTGTAGTTTTATATCTTTTAGTTGCCTTCGCTGTTGGAGCCAATCTAAGTATTAATGAAATTATCAAAGCAAAAGATTATTCACTCGCTCAAGCTGCAAGACCTGCTTATGGAACCATAGGTCTCTGGGTGACCGTTATTTTTGCAATTGCCGCAACTGTTTCCGGGGTTATTGCCAGTGTGTTTGCTGTATCAAGAATGCTGGCCATGCTGACTGAAATGAAATTGGTACCCCATAGTCATTTTGGAATGCCTGGTAACATACAAAAACACACGCTGGTTTATACTATAGTGATGGCAATGCTTCTGACCATATTTTTTGATTTAAGCCGTATCGCCTCTCTTGGTGCCATTTTTTATATTATTATGGATATGGCGATTCATTGGGGCGTTTTTTGTTATGTGCGACGTGACATCAACGCAAGTCCTTTCATTTTGATGTCTGCACTAGCATTAGATTTTATTGTATTAATTATGTTTATTTGGGTTAAATCTCAATCTGATCCCTTGGTCATCTGGGTATCATTCATTGGTCTAGTACTTATTTTCTTAGGCGAGAAGCTCTTCTTAAAAACTATTAAGTCATGAATGGGTTGTCTGCCAAATCCTCACTGCAATTAATATACCCGTGACCTTCCAAAACGCTTGTTTTATTCTTGTGCTTTTCCTCGCGCTTTAATTTTAAAAAGCTCGCAATGGCTACGGCCATTACTCACTTTTGAAAATCAAACCACAAGAAAAATCACTGTGTCTAAAACCAAGCGTTTTGAAAGATCACGAGTATATACAGTGAAATAGAAAACTTTTTTGATTTGCTGTGCAGGAATTAATAGACAGCAGTAGGAATGTGATGCAACGCTAATCATAGTCTATGCTATATTTATGTGATTTCTAAACTGTAACCGATTCTTTAGGTGTGTAAATGAATAAAAAAGCAAAATTGTATCGAATGATGTCAAATGAGCATATTTGTCCTTATGGGATTAAATCTAAAGATTTGTTAGAACGTCAAGGCTTTGAAGTTGAGGATCATCATTTGACATCACGAGATGAAATAGAAGCATTTAAAGAAAAACATCAAGTCAAAACAACACCACAGACTTTTATTGATGGTGAAAGAGTTGGTGGATATGATGATTTGGTTAAGCATTTTGATGTTCATACATTAAAGCAACAAGGAACAACCTATCAGCCAATCATTGCTATTTTTTCAACGACTTTTTTAATGGCCATCGCCGTAGCATATGCATTGACACAATCATTTACTTTAATAAAAATTATTGAGTTATTTATTGCGATTAGTATGTGTGTATTAGGCGTAATGAAACTGCGAGATTTATATTCATTTACAAATCAATTTTTAGGTTATGATCTGCTAGCGATGCAATGGGTGCCCTATGCTTATATTTACCCTTTTGTTGAAACACTTGCGGGTATTTTAATGATTGCTGGCACATTTATCTGGCTAGCTGCTCCCGCAGCTTTCTTTATCGGTGCAGTAGGGTGTGTTTCTGTGTTTAAAGCCGTTTATATTGATAAGCGTGATTTAAAATGTGCCTGTGTTGGAGGGGATAGTAGCGTGCCGTTAGGCTTTATTTCTTTAACAGAAAATATCATGATGGTTGCTATGGCCATATGGATGATAATCAAATAGTTAAATCTATATGATTGAAGCTGTGTGTCGCTAGTTCTTAATTTTTATTAAAAATTAGCTTAATCCATTACATGATTGTTGCTAAAAGTGACTGTGGGGATTTTGCGTGTTTGAGTACGACACTGTTATACACTGTACGACATTTGTAGTGGTTTGCCGCGGCATATTATTACTTTAAAATCAACGAGTTATATTAAAGGCTGCGGGCTCATAATCCGTTTGTCCAAGGTTCAAGTCCTTGTGGGCCCACCACTTAAAGTCATTAGAATCAACACGTTACACTTGATACCTTAACCCCCTAGGAACCCGCTTCGAGACTTATTCGGGCCCTGCGTGCAAAATCTAAAGTGATATTGCACTTACACCACCATTTGCTACCTCCTAGTTTTAAAATTTGTGTTCCGCAACAAAGTCAAAACTACCCCACTCTTTTGCTTCTCACAAATTTTATTGGCTGCTTCAAATAAGTTCTGTAACTCGCCCGATGAATAGTGCGTGTTGATTCGTCCAGACGGGTGTCCTAACAAAATCCTGTCTGTCTTCAAAACTTACCCCAGCAGCGCATGTTCTGGTCAACCAAAGTTGGACACTTTTATTATTCTTTTTTCATAGGCCACAGGGGATATATCTCCCAGTGTTGTGTGTAGCCTCTCGTGGTTGTAATAACGACTATAATTTTGAACATCCATTTTCATTGACTCTCTAACTTTAATCAGCCAGTCATGCTTTAAGCTACCAAAAAATCGCTCCACTACCGCATTATCCCAACAAGCGCCTTTGCCACTCATCGATGCTTTTATACTGTTATTTTTTAGTAACCCCAGTTCGGAGTTTCAGATTGCAGGAGCAATCACGTGTTGCTGTTTTTCGAGCAATTTAAAAGCAGACAAATTCAAAGGTTCGATAGTATAAGCGGCTAGAGCAGCCATTAAATTAGTCATTGCATTTAACATTGAACGATGCCGTGTATGCCAAACATGATATTTATGTTTTAAACAATCAAAGACAGTTTCGATTAAATTAACCCCAGTTCGGAGTTTTATATACCTTACACGAATGAATATTAGGATTATCCAGCATTAAGAGTACGGAAATTATTGGTTAACAAAGAATCAAGCTCTGTTTTGTATTGCTGAATATTTTCAAAAAAATCCAATGTTGTTTGCTTGCTGCTTGTGAGTTAGCGAAATTATGACCATCCAAGTTCTATTCCAAATGGTTGGGTATCGAAATTTTAAAACGTTTTATACTGGGTTTTTACAGGTCTATTGGAAACAGTATTTTCCTAAACTGCCTAGCTATCAGCGATTTATTGAGTTAATGAGTCGAGCGATTTTCCCGTTAACGTTGTTTTCTCAATGCAAGTGCGGGAGAAAAACGGGTATCTATTATATCGATGGAAGTTGTTTACCCGTTTGTCATTTAAAGCGCTCAAAACGCAATAAAGTGTTCAAGGAAATTGCAGCCTATGGCCGTACTTCTGTTGGTTGGTTTTTTGGTTTAAAAGTCCATGTAGTTATTAATCCCACTTCCCGCACCTGTTTTCACGAATAAACCGTCCAGTATTTTTCACCTAGGCAATCCAAGATAATTTTCTGTCGAGCATTAATATTCAAAATACCCTTCACTTGCGAGTCCGCACTGAGCTCATGTATCCCAATAAAACACCAGAACACCCATTTTGCAGTTGGTTTTTGAGTTGGCTTCTGTTTCATATCAGGAAAGAAGAGCTTTTTAGCGGCTAGTTCCCGCCGAATTAGATGCTCAAGTGCTGCATAGATCATGAGACAGCAGGTCATAACCATGAGCAAGGCTTCGATGCGTTCGGGTTTTTTCAAATACAAAGATGAGACAAGGAAGTCGGGGCTTTTCAGGAAGCGAAAGCCACGTTCAACAGACTGCTGTGATTTATAATTTGCCAACATATCCTGCATGGATAATTCACCCGAGCAATCATTGGTGGATAAAATAAAAAGACCTTTTTTATCTGCTTCCAATTTCTTGCGTTGGGTCAAGTCCAAATGTTGCTGTAAATATTCACTATTCCCCCACCGTTAAATTATTAACTGTTAATTGAAGCTACTTTGTTCTGAATAGACACGTCTTCCTGTTCATTCTTCCATTGCCAAAACTCCATCATATCAAAGTATTTTGATGAAGCCTGCCACTCTTCATATTTCTCAGCAAGCAAAGCCCCAATCAGTCGCATGGCCGCTTCATCGTTGGGAAAAATACGTATTACACGCTCTCTACGCCGAATTTCTTCATTCATTCTCTCGGCTAAATTGGACGTCCGTAATCGTTGCCGATAACGCTGAGGCAAATGAAGCGCGGCTATACCATCCTCCAAGCCATTTTCAAGACAATCCATCGCCTTAGATGCTTTTTCTTCATATCTGGCAATGGTTTCTCGTGCCAGTTGTTTGGCCACAGCTTTGTTTTCCGCCTTAAAAATAAGTTTGACGTCATTTGCGATGTCTTGTTTTAAATAGCGCGGGCTGTGGCCTAAAATGTTACGCATAAAGTGCGTTTGGCAGCGTTGCCATATCACGCCTTGAAACTGTTGCTTTACAGCGTTTACAAGACCTGCGTGATCATCAGACACTACAAATTCAAGACCATTCAAACCGCGACTCTTTAGCCGCTTAAAAATCTCGCTCCAACTGCTCTCGGATTCGCTATTGGCCACCAGTAAATCCAGCGGTTCACGTATCCCGTCTGCATTAATGCCATAAACGACCAGAACACCCGTTGGGCGAACAGCGCCATCACGACGAACTTTTACTACAAGTGCATCAACGACTAGAAAAGGGTATTTCATCTCATGCAATGAGCGGTTGCGCCAGGCATCTAATCGCGCATCTAAATCAACGCATAGTTGACTAACTGTTGATTTAGAAAAGCTACTTCCACAAAGTTGCTCAGTGATTTTAGTGACTTTTCGGCAGGAAACGCCCTCTAAATACATCTCCATAATGCCTAAGACAAACGCCTGCTCACTGCGTTGATACCGTTTAAATATCTCCGTTTTGAAACTGCCATCACGGGTTTGAGGTACCTGTAAATTTAACGGACCTACTCGTGTATAAAGCTCGCGAACCCGGGTTCCATTCCGATATCCTGTGCGTTCACCCGTTTGTTCATGCGGTTGTGCACCAAGGTGCTCTGTCATTTGGCTATTCAGTACTTGGTTTAATACCGATTCCAGTAGCCCCTTAATTGCATCATTTTTACTTAAAACATCTACCAATTGATTCGCATTCAATTTAATATCGTACTCAGCCATCCTACTCTCCTTATATTTGATTCAATACCAATATTTTGGATAATGTGGATGGCTCTTACAAGCCTTCATAATCAGATAAATACACAAAAATATTATTGTATCTTTTTTGCTCATTAATCCAATTTCAAAACTTTACAGCAGTATACGGACTCAATCTTGCGTTGCAAGCAGGTATATAGCCGCCCACTAATTTGATACGAAATAGTTCCTTCTGAATCTTTTTTCGGGCGGCCTCGTGTTTGATGGGTTATCTGTTCAAGCATTAATGGCTCAGCAACCCTTAGATAGCTTTGCTTCTTTTCCCATCTGGATAGTGCCGTTAGGGCATCTGTCTGGCACGCGTAGGTCTCCTGGCATAGTTTTTTGAATGATTTCATCGATGCTTCGGTGCTTTTTAAAATGGATTTTTTCAGGGTGTGATTTTCACGTTTACCCGCTTGTTCGCTCTTAACCAATAACCATTTCTGTGGAACGGAACCGTAATTAGATTCGTACCAAGTGCCTGAATATTCAGCCTCGATGGCAATAAAATCATCCAATGAATAAGTGCTTAATATGGCTTTTGCTTCAACCATTTTTTGTGGCACACGTGTAATAAATAATTGTTTTTGCTCATGTAGGGATTGTATTGTTTCAGCAACATACAGCGCTGCGTCTCCAATAAAGTAGCGGCTTCGCTGTGCCGCTTTCAAACTACCAATGTGTGATTTAACGAGCTTTTTAAAGCTTTCGCTATCATTGGTATTACCACTGCAGGCTTGCATGTAAACGGGAAGGCCAGCTTGATTTTCAGTAATCAAATTAAGAATGACTTGATTAAGCTCGGGACGATGATCGCGACTATATCCCTGTGTTAAACGAATATGTTGAGCATCAATATCTGATTGATATTCGCCATCCACATGAAAACTCGTGGAATCAAGGTGTACTAAATCGCACGGCAAGCCTAAATAATTGACAACACGCTCCGCCAAATCTTGATAAAGAGGCGAAACACCATCCTCGTATAATTTATCGAGACATCGACCGAGGGCATCATCGTTTATATGCTCCGCTTTTATCCCCTCTCCGATTAAACGCTCAACAGGCTTGTCCGAGAAATAATCTGGAACCATGTGCAAGGTACGACTAACAAAACCGAGCCCATTTAAAATCATTGCAACCAACAGTTGACCATGGGATGCGTGGGATGTTGACTGTTTCGGGAGCCGCTCATCAACAAAGTCAGCAATACCCAGCTCTTTGCATAGAGTTGACACCAAGCCAAGATGATCCAGCGATTTTGTTGTGAAATTTGCTACGTTCACTTTCTCTCCACCAAAAGTGAGTAATAGATCAAAATCCGAGATCTGTGTCAAGAATTTTTTATAGGTTATTCACAAAAACAGGTGCGGAATGAGGGATTAATCAGCTTGGGGAATTAATTGCCTTTAAGATAACCAGAGGTAATGTCAGCGACAGTGCTGTAGCTGGTTCTTTACTATCCGCTCTCAAGGGACTTGCTTTTGGTGACAAAGGGTATATCGGCAAAAAATTATTTGATGAGCTTTTCAAAAAAGGGTTGAAACTAATCACAAGAAAAAGAAAAAATATGAAGGAAAAATTGGTGTTGACCGGTTTTGAAAAGCAATTGTTAAATCAACGTAATTTAATCGAAACTGTCTTTGATTGTTTAAAACATTAATATCATGTTTGGCATACACGGCATCGTTCAATGTTAAATGCAATGACTAATTTAATGGCTGCTCTAGCCGCTTATACTATCGAACCTTTGAATTTGTCTGCTTTTAAATTGCTCGAAAAACAGCAACACGTGATTGCTCCTGCAATCTGAAACTCCGAACTGGGGTTACTAAAAGTGAAAAAACAGCGGCTTTGTCGAGGGAATGAATAATAAAATCAAAGTAGCTAAAAGGCGATGCTACGGATTCTCGGCTGTTAAACTATTTTTCAGCGACTGTTCCTCGATTTCCAAGGGTTCAAGATTTATGCATGATTAATTTCTACAGATTTCTACAGATGCGCAGAAGAGCCCCTTTTAGTTTAGATCGGTTTGCACAACTTGAGGGTGCCCGGCAATCAATTTGGTCAATAAGTATTTTTCAAAGTCTGAAAATCAGGTTGATTTGGATAAATACCCTGAGGAAACAATTAAAACCTTAATTTATCAGCTCTCGCTAGCTGCTTAAATGGCTAAAGTCGAGTTTACATCATATATATTATATAGTACAATTATTGCACCATAACTATTTTCAACTAAACATTAGGTTTGCTATGATTTTCGATAATAAGCTAATTACAAGTTTGTTTTTTTTAGGGTTTTCGACTTTTGCATTTTGTAGCGGTTTACCCAATCAATGCCCTCCTGCCTCATCATTTTCTCATAAAGATGTTAATTATCCTTGGCGAGAACAAGATAGGATGTGGAATTTCGACCAAAGTGGTTCACAAAATTCTCCATTAACAACAATACCTAATGACTCATCTGCTTATGTTATTATTATTGCATCTCACCATTATGTACAATGCAGTTATGGAGAAGGACTTCCAGGCATTGTTACATTTGATCTAATTGGATATACGGGCGTTAGTAAAAAAGATTTAGCTAACAATTTTAAGGTTAGGGTTAATGATGGGAGTGTAGTAACATCTTCTTCTGATGCTACCTACATTTGCCATTTTACAGCAGGTAATCCTAGCAAATGTGCTTGGTGATAACAGGAAGTGTAATATAAGTAGTGATGTGATTGGTCTTGGTGTGTACTGTGTGCATATGAATTTATTACCATGTTCCATATCGTATTATTTTTGAAAGCTATGAGGCTTGTGACGCGCACCAGCAACTCTTATCAAAGACTGTGCTGATGGAAGGGGTAATTGAAAAGCCCGGGAACTTATTTAATTTTGGAATCGATCATGAGAAACAGGTTAATTTAATCAACTCTTGTCAGGATGCATTACTTAAAGAATAACTTACCCTGATACAAGCGTGTCGCTACCTCGTTATAAATTTCGGGACATCCAAGTCCCCAAAATTCACTCGCCAACGCGACAAGTATGCCTGCGGCGCCCTGGCCGTCCTGGTTCGTCCTTAATTATGAGCCCCTTACGGGGCTCATAATTTGCGCTCCCAATGACTGACGCCTTTTCCTATGTCTTATATAGTCACTTGAATTTTAATTGATCTATTTGAAACGCATAATCAACAGCCTCTGACAGTGATGAAAATTGAGCAATAACTTTTTTGATTTTATTCTTGAGATTCGCCCAACATTTTTCAATGGGATTAAGGTCTGGCGAGTACGGTGGTAGAAAAAGTAACTCACATCCTGCGGTAATCCCCGATTTTTAACTGACGTTAAAAATGGGGGGATTGTAAGTCTCGTATTTGATATATTATGAGGTAAGAGAGTAGCCCCTCATATAGATATAAGGGGCACGGGCGTGAGCGACCGTGGGAAGATTGGTTTAATCAACCGTGGTAATCAAGGTACTCTAGCCCTGCTCTCGAAACGTTTGAATAGTTGCTTGGGTTCTTTTCACCAGACACCCGCTTACAATCCTAAATAATCAACCCTTCGAGGCATACATGTCATTATATAATAATTATATTGGTATAGACATTGGAAAATTTAACTTTGTTGTTTCTGAGCATGGCCTAAAGAAAACACAAGAATATAATAATGATACAACGGGGATCAAAACCTTTATCAAAGACTTTAAGAAATCATTAATAGAAGGACTCTGCATTTTAGAAACAACGGGGGGTTACGAAATGAGGTTGTTGCTGACCCTTTGTGAACAAGGATTTAAAGTACATCGAGCAGATACGCGTAAAATTAAAAACTTCATTTGCTCATTTGGGAATGATTCGAAAACGGACAGATTAGATGCAAAAGCACTTGCACTTTATGGATATGAGCGCGCGTCTAGATTAGACGTATTTACTCCTCAATCAAAACAATCATTAACTCTATATGAATTAGTTCAACGACGGAAAGACCTAAAAAAGATGCTGGTTTCTGAAAAAAATCGTTTTCAGGCACCAAGAGCAGATGTGATCAAAGAAAGCTGCCGCGTTATGATTGAGTCAATTACAAGTCAAATAGTTGCTGTCACGCATGAACTCAATTTATTGATTGAACAAGATCTTGCCCTAAAGCATAAAAAAGATGTTCTCAAAACAGTACCTGGTATAGGGGATGTAACCGCCAATGAACTGCTTGTTTTACTTCCCGAGCTAGGAAAACTGAATCGGCGAGAAATTGCTTCACTTGCTGGGTTAGCACCCAAAGCAAATGATAGCGGCCAATTCAATAGGCACCGCTCCATTAGGTACGGCAGAGAAGGAATCAAACTCATATTATTTATGGCAGCAATGGCGGCTAGAAACTCCAGCTCAAGCCTTAAAGCGTTTTATGAGCATTTAGTTCTTTCTGGAAAAAAAAAGATGGTTGCGCTTACAGCATTGATGCGAAAAATCATTGTAATTGCCAACGCGCGATTAAGAGATGCAGATCTAACAAGATGTTTGGGAGTTATAGTTAATTAAAATTTAAAAAGTCTTAAATGTTTGTTATAATTAGTGCTTTTAGACTATGACTTATTCATTAGATTTTAGGGAAAAAGTACTTTTCCATATAGATTCAGGAGCTACGATCGAATCTACGAGTACATTATTTTCAGTTGGTACAACGACAATTAAGCAATGGAAGAGATTGAGACATCAAACAGGACAACTGGTAGGTGCTGGTCGTCCACACAACCCATACAAAATAGATTCAGATAAGTTAAAAGCCTTTATTAAAGAGCATCCTGATTCGTTTTTAAATGAGATAGCCTCTCACTTTAATGTTACCGCCCCTGCTATTCATGCAGCATTGAAGCGGTTAAAAATAACTCGAAAAAAAAGACTTCGCTCTACAAGGAGCGGTGCCCTAATAAACGCGAACATTATATTGAAATCATAGAGCATTTGAACCCTGAAAGTATCGTATACGTTGATGAGTCAGGCATAGATAGCTTTGTATCCAGGGAGCACGCATGGAGTGAGAGAGGGCAAACAGTTATTGGTGAGAGGTCTGGTAAACGCTTCGCTAGAGAAAGTTTTGTAGCGGGGTTAATCCATAAAACTCTGGTTGCCCCAATTTGCTATCAAGGCACTATGGATGGTGTTTTATTCAACTTCTGGCTCAGTAATTTCCTCTTACCTGAAATTGGAAGTGGTAAGACCATTATAATGGATAATGCTGCTTTTCATAAATCCCCAGAAACGGCTGCTATTATCAATGGCGCAGGTTGTGATTTGATCTTTCTTCCCCCTTATTCACCAGATTTAAATCCTATTGAAAAATGCTGGGCAAATTTAAAAAAGAAAATTAAGAATGAAATTGCTAATTTTGATACATTAGCTCAGGCCATTGATCATGCTTTTCAGGGGATCGTTTAAATTTTAATTCACTATAATTAAAATTATTATTCAGACATAGTTGATTACCGAGGCCTGTGGGGAAATAGAAACGGCACATCCTGGTTACCTTGGTTCACAAGATAGCTTTTACGTAGGGAATCTGAAAGACGTTGGACGCATTTACCAACAAACATTTGTTGATACTTACAGCAAAGTGGCTTTCGCTAAGCTCTATACAACTAAAACCCCGATTACTGCAGCAGATATCCTTAACGATAAGGTTTTACCTTTCTTCGAAGAGCATAAACTACCTATGTTGCGTATATTAACGGATAGAGGTACAGAGTATTGTGGGCGAGTCGAACAACATGATTATCAGCTCTATTTAGCGATTAATGACATTGACCATACTAAGACAAAAGCGATGTCACTTCAAACAAATGGGATTTGCGAGCGATTTCACAAAACCATTTTAAATGAGTTTTATCAGATAACATTTAGGAAAAAACTGTACTCCTCGCTGGAAGAGCTACAAAAAGATCTGGACGAATGGATTCATTATAATAATAATGCGCGAACTCATCAAGGAAAGATGTGCTGTGGACGAACTCCTCAGGACACGTTAATTGATGGTAAATCGATTTGGGCGGAGAAAAATTTAGCTCAAATATAAACTGACAGACGCCTTTGAAAAACGGGAAACTGTCCGATCAAGTCTGAGCTACTACATCTGAAAATACAGTGCTGGTATTCTCCTCCGACAAAGTCGCTCGGTAATTAATCCGACAGTTTCCCTTGGTAATGACACTAATACAACTCAATCCTTAAGATCGTTTCAGAATTTACAGCATTTTACGAGCATAACCTAGATTTATGGAGAGATCCTTTAATAATGTTTTTGTTATCGTTAATCCATTTCGACCAACTTTTATAATCCCGTTCATTATAATCTTTGTGGCTTAATTCTTTTAATATTTCATAGGCCCAGTCATGATTATTAGGCTGATTAAGCTTTAATAACTCAATGAGTGTTTGCCCAGCTTGGTTTATCACCTGCGCATGTGTATCAGGATCTGACTTTACAATGCCTATTAAAATATATGCAGCTTTATTTCTATCAGTTACGAAAGGAAAATTTAATTCTTGAATAATCCTCTCAATTTTAAGATTATCTACTTTGTGTTTAGCAATGATTGCACCTAAAACACGCATCACATTATTTCGAACCAAATCACTTGGATCATCAATAAAATCGACCAGGAATCGAGCAAGTTCTTGATAATTATTATCATTTGCTAATATTAAAATTGCCTTCGCTCGAACAGATTCTTTGGCACTATATTTTACAAGGTTAAATAACTCTTTCTTATTTTTAACAATACCTTCCTGTAACTTTGGCAAAGTATTTTTCAACTCCTCGTCATCAAATCCCCATATGCAATGTGTTGTAGGGCAAGAATTTTTTTTATAATTAAACTTATTTTCTCTAATAAGCTTCATCTTTTTTTGTTCATAGGCGTCCCATACACTAAAAAGGTTTTTCGTTTCCTTGTTTGGTACCATTTTAGTGGTCTGGAAAATCCTCGTTTTACGTGGCGCTCTATATACATCCCCGGCTTTTACTATATCCAGGGTAACAAAATAATTTTTCCCAACAGGATAATAAACAGCCGATAGCTTAACGTCAGTAAAATTATCGATTTGCTTAATTCTTTTAGTTAATCTTTCTTCAATTTTACGCATATGAATCATATCTTTCTGACTCGGTTCAGTTATTAAAAGATTCATTTTTTTATATTCTTTTAAATACTGTGTAACCATTTTTGAACAACAAGAATAAATTTTCTTCTTGGTTTTTTCATCAACCCCATAAATATCGAAATTTTCAGGGCTCGCGAATAGCGGATTAGACAATAGTAATAACGCGAAGAAAGACATTCCTAGTTTTTTCATCATTACGCTACTCTCTTAATTTGATTTAAATAAACGTGTTTATTTATATTTTCATCACAAATTTTTTGTGCCTTGTCATCAAAATCTTTTGTTGATAGGGTGCGGCTTGATTGTTTCCACGAAAAATTAAATTTTTTTTGAATCATGAACTCAGCAAACATATCCATATAACACAACTCCGGCAATATGTCCTCTACCCATAAAAACTGACCTTGCTCATTTAGCTCCAGAAAAACAAGTTTATCGTCTGGAGTTACAATAAAATCAAAGCAGCCAAATACCACGCCCGCCTCTTTCATGAATTGAATAATTTTATCTATTATTGGTTGGGTTAGCTCATAAGGTGATAGTGCCAACTCATGGCCAGGAATTTTCCGCCAGTCAACTTGGCCTAGTGCATGCTGCTGTGAAAAAATTTTGACTGCACTAATATGCGATCCAAAACAAGTTACCCTTAACTCAAATTTTTTCTCTATATACTTTTGATATATCCCGGGTGCGGCTTGTAACATCTCATCAGCAGGCAAATCTGCTAAAGAAATTTTATCGGTATACAATAACCTCATACCACTGTTATCAGCCCAGTAATAGGGCGTAAACGGTTTGTAGATGACCCCGTTATTACTTGAGTTATTAAGAAAGTTTTTTATATCTTCTGGGGAGTTTGATATCAATGTTTCTGGTAAGTTAAAACCGCATTTTTGCGCTATTTTTAATTGTGCTATTTTAGAGCGTGTTTTGTATGTCGATTCTATAGGATTTACCCACCAGGAATTTTCATCAAGCATATAAGGGATCGAATCATGGTAAACGAAGTTTTCTTGTTGAACAAACTGTTTGTCCTCTTCGTGGATATAATCAGGGAGATGAGGCCTTCGAGGTCTTCTCCACCAGACGGAATCAATACTGTTTAAACTCCATTCTATTTTATCATTTCCGCTATTCCTCGTATTCCAGAGAGTTTCACCATTTGAAAAATAAAGATTATTTTTTTGGATACTTGGCATATCTGCACTAAAAAATAACTTACTTTTATATCCTTTGTGCTCTAGAGCAAGATGAACTAATACCGCGTGAATATCATCCGGTTCTGTTATAATTAAACTAGTCATTTTTGTAACTCCTTACATCGTTAAACGGAGTGCTTTATTAATAAAAGACCCCGTAATTGAGGCAACCAATAAGTTGTTAATACCATATCTGATCTGCTATAACATCGGCATTTCCTAGATCAGATCCGCTTGGCCGTAGAGTTTGATTGCACGTTAAACTTGCTGAGCCGCCTGATATTTTCATCAAATCTTCATGGCTTAACTCTTCAGAGATGTAATAACCGAGAACTCTTGTTTTTTTTTCCATGTTTATCTCCATTAAAAATTAATCGTAAGAGACCTTTTAAGTGTTACAATAAGCAAGCGGGTATCGTGGGCTAGTAAAAGTTAGCTTTCGGTCAGCACTGCTTAACTTTATATAATATACTTATTGTTGCTACCAAAACCTCTTTAACTACCAAAGAATGTCGCCACCAACATCCCAATTACCATGACTATCTACAGATTGTTTTGTCGTATAGGATGCTGCGATTGCCATTGAGCCACCGTTAATTTCTTGTAACTCGTCATTTTTAATCACTAGTGCTTTTTTGTAAGCAAGTGTACGCTCTTCATGATTTAAATTTTTCATTTCATCCCTTTTTTATTTATTAACTTCATTTACAAGCTATTCAAGAAGCTGTTAATACCTAAAAACATTAATAGATACACTCTTGTTCCTTTCAAAAATAAGAATTTTTTAATTTGAAAGATTAAATGTATTATCGTATTAACTCCTCCAACAAATCATTTATAAAGTAATCACCTTCAATCCCATTAGAATCGTGATACGCTCACCATCCAGGCAATGAGTTGGCCTCTAATAAAACGTAACCACAGTCAGACTTGATAAAATCAATTCCATTAATGTGCTTTCTTCATTTTTGGTTACAACTAAACAAAATGCTTTGGGCTCATCAGGCAAATTAATTGAAATGTATGCGCAATTTGTTTATTATTAACACTGATAATTATTATCTAACCTGACTCACAATTATTCTTAAAAAATCCTTACCTCGCTCCCTGTCATCAAGATGCATGCCAAAAAATATATTCAATTATATTTTGGTCTTACATTTTGCTTCTCCAAAATTTTTGATGATTACACCATCAATTACATTTCCACCAGGTTCGAGTCACCTCGGATATATACTTTTCCATGATCGTCATCAAAAACAATACCCCACATATTTAAAATTATCCTGAAGAATAACTTCTCGATTTTTATACTTTGTATAATGAATTTATAAATTTTCATTTATTTTTGAGTTTATCAAATAATGATGACGATGCTCCTAGCGATTCTTTTATTTCAGCATTTTGGTTAATAGTACATCGCGTTAATAAAGCACCACTATTTACGTTTAACGATAAAAAATTCGCATCATCAGTATTCAACACTCCATTAATATTCGTTGCTCCCTCCACTGCTGTACCGTTTACTGTCACTACTCCATTTCTAGATAAACTGCCTACAGTTTCTTTCCCACATGTCACACTCCCAAGCGCATGTTTGCAAACATCTGCATTTGCAGCTGTTACAACGCCTGGGAGCATTAGTGCAAAAATTATTTTTTTAAATTTCATTATAAATATCTCCTTTCATTATATTTTCATTAAGGTTGCAAGGTTGAAAACGTGTTTACAAATTTGTCTATTTTCCATTAATTCCGAGGGTGTTTTCCTTTTCTTCTTGAAGATGGACTTTTCAAATTATCCAGCTATTTTTAAAATTACTGTTCAATTTATAGCCTGGACTTGTGCTAATCCATTAAGATTTCTCAACACATTCATCAATGCAAAACAGAGAGGTAGTCTCACGCTGCTTGCATCTTTGAGGCCCCAATTATTTTCTGTTGTTATAGGTCGATATTCAATATTATTAACACTTGGTATAAATTCTTCAATAAGCTCATAATTCAAAATTTTTTTTATAAATTCTTTCTTAAAGAGAGAGCTATTATCCCGTGAAAACTTACGCTAAAATTTGCCCTTTTAAAATCATTAATTCAATTTTTACAACCAAGGCTTTATCTTCTGATGCATAGCCAGGAATAAAAACGTCAAGGCATATATCATTAGCTTATGACGTTTTTGAGTCATTTAAATTTCTTAGCATTAATATGGTCATTGCATTCTCTAAATTACAAATATGTGGCATAATATGCCTTGAAAATATCATTCATTCATTTATCGAATAAATTATATTCTTTAAACAAACAAATATCAACGGGTTTATTTAATTTGTGAATAATTTTTTTTTTGGTGTGGGATTAAATGGTTTTCAAGATAAAAATATTCCGAAACTCGAGTATGGCCAGTCTGACTGTTATCGAGTTCAACGTGCTCTAGAAATTTTTGTTGATATAAAAAATTCGAAGCTTTGTATCAATCAGCAAGCAACAAAAAAAAACATTGTTGCTAATTTAAGTCAATTACCTTCAGATATTGAATATTTATTTGTATTTATCTCTAGCCATGGAAAGCAATTAAATAAAACTTCTTATATTTTTTGTTATGATACTCGTCTCGATATATTACCCTCTACAGCTTTAGCTTTTTTGGAGCTGATTCAAGTATTAAGCAAAAGTAGAATAAAGAAAATACATTTGATAATTGATTGTTGTGAAATGCAAATCCCCAGAGTGAACCTAAACAACCAAATTTCTGTTATAACACCTAAACAATACCTCTCCTATGAAGATACTTTCCATAAACAAAGCTTATTTGCTAAAGCAATCATCAAATACATTAAAAAATATTATTCAAAAAAAGTTACTAATTTTGCATCAAATAAATATAGCAAACTAAGAAGGCAAATATTTTCCAAATCGCTTACGACATCGCTGATTTATATTTATGGCGACTCAGGAGTTGGAAAAAGTCACTTCCTTAGGCAGGTCGAAAAAAATGAAAAGTTCACGTTTTATGTATCAATACCAAAACTAGATAATTTGACTTATGATATTGTACTTGCGCTTATTAGTGAAAAAATCATACTAAACTATGATGAGGATCTCATTAACTCCCAAGATACCAACCCAGGAAGATTTATCCGATTCTATTGTAATAACAATCCTCACTGCCAATTACTTATTGATCACTTCGACCATCTAGATGAGCAACAAGCAAACCATTTGATACAATTTTTGGAAGAAATTCCCGCCATTAAACTGATAGCATCTTCCAAAATATTAAATAAGGAAAACTCTATTAATTATTTCAATTTTCCTCAATTGACATCAACAGATATCGCTGAGTTAGCTCAAAAGTTCCCAAATTTAATTAATAAACTAACTCTTGAAAGACTTTACTCTCATAAAAACTATATTGACTTACTGAGCTTCATCTATAAATACAGTACACAAGAACACAATGATGGTTTACTGTTAACCAAAGAGTTTAAAAATGCTTATAAATCCATTGCTATATCGGGAGGCTTTATAAATATGGATAAGTTTTCAGATATTTTTAATCTACCAACCTATATATTTAATAATTTAATAAGTATAGGAATATTGATTCAGCATGAGTCATTTTTTTACCCTCACGATAAAATTTATGAAGTCGAAATATCCGAACCAGAACTTAAAAGTTATCAAGAGAGTGCAAAAATATACTGGATATATGAAATAGAAAGTAATATAAAAAATACTAAAGCTCTTCATAGTTACATTTTACTTATTAAAACTTTTCACCTTGAATTTAATAGTAAAGAATGGGTAATCGTCCCTAAAAATAATTGATGCCAAAAGTAGAATTTTCTCGTACCCTTTACGCAGGAGATTCTGCATGAAAAAATCAAAATTTAGTGACAGTCAAATTATGTCGATCATCAAGCAAAGTGAAGCATGCGTACCTGTTCCAGAACTTTGTCGTGAACATGGCATGAGTTCAGCAACGTTTTATAAATGGCGTGCAAAATATGGTGGCCTGGACTTGCCGATGATGACCCGACTAAAAGAGCTCGAGTCTGAAAATGCCCGTTTGAAGAAGATGTACGCTGAAGAGCGCCTAAAATCTGAGATTCTTCGCGAGGTGCTTGAAAAAAAGTAGTTAAGCCATCCAGTCGAAAGCAGCTTGCACAGAAAGCCGTGCAGGAAAAATTTATCTCCGTACGGATGGCCTGTTGTTTATTTAGCATTAGTGAAACTTGCTATCGTTACCAATTGAAGCTGAATGATGAAAATGCTCATATTGCAGACTGGTTGTTGCGTTTGACTAAAAATAATCGCAATTGGGGTTTTGGCCTTTGTTTTTTATATTTGCGTAACGTTAAAGGTTACAAATGGAACCATAAGCGTGTTTATCGTATTTATAGAGAGCTCGAGCTGAATTTAAGAATCAAACCCAAAAAGCGGTTAATTAGGGAAAAGCCAGAGGCGTTAACGGTTCCTCAAGCAATAAACGAATGCTGGTCAATGGATTTTATGCATGATCAGTTACAAAACGGGCGTAGTTATCGTTTATTTAACGTGATTGATGACTTCAATCGAGAAGGCCTTACCATTGAAGCTGACTTCTCTTTGCCTGCTGAGCGTGTGATTAGGGCGCTTGATCAGGTTATTGAGTGGCGTGGTAAGCCTTTTCAGATACGTTGTGATAATGGACCTGAATATATCAGTCACTTGCTTACACAATGGGCTGAAAAACACAAAATAACGCTATTGTTTATTCAGCCAGGCAACCCACAACAAAATGCCTATGTTGAGCGTTATAACAGAACCGTACGATATGATTGGTTAAACCAGTATTTATTTAGTACGATCGAGGAAGTTCAGAATATGGCCACAAAATGGTTGTGGTCTTATAACAACGAACGGCCTAACATGGCAATTGGAGGTATACCGCCCAGACAAAAACTGAAATTAGTAGCTTAGTTTCTACTTTTAGCGTCAGTTAAAAATGGGGGGATTACCAATGCACTTTTTATAAAAACCTCATATTGACTCTAAAGGGTCGGCAAAATACATACTATTTACTAATCGTTTATCAATACCTATCTCGACATCCAATTTCAGACTCTTTGAAGGTCGTATTATGCGAAGCTCTGATTGATATTGGTAAGTTTGATGAAGCAATTTATTTAATTTCAACTTCACATCAACCTAGTTTAACTATTTTAGAATTAGAAACTGAACTACTGTGGTGGAAAGGCCAGTTTACTCAATGCATTAATATTTCCAGCATGCTAATCAAAAAGACCACATACCTAATACTAACCTATTGTGTTCTAGAGGTATTGGATATTTTTTTTTAGGGGAGTGGAACAAGTCACAAAAAGATCTAGTGACTGTAATACAACAAACGCCATTATATGATTTAAAACATAGATATATAGCCTATTGTGTTCTTGCGACTATCCACGGAATTAGAGGTACCGATTTTTTAAATTGCTCAAAAAACTTTATAGAAGCAATTAAAGTTGCTAAAAAATCAGGTAATTTATCTTGGATTTCTTTAATATATGGCAACATGGGTGAAATCTTATGGAAAGGCTCTTTTTATAACGAAGCAACGGAGATTTTGGGTATGGCTAAACATCTTGCATATTTAACTGATAATAAAACTCAACTTTTAGAAATAAATAGAAATCTATTACATACCTATCATCGCACTGGAAAATTATCTGCTCTAGAAAATCTTACTCCTGAGTTGGAGTTAATGTTTAAAAATTCATCAGATAACTATGTTAAAATGCAAATTATTAATAGCCTTATCACACATTATATTTTTATAAAAAATCATGATTATTTATCATTAGTCGATAGTGCTATCAACCTTACCCAAAACAATAATGAATACTATATATATTCATTATCAAACCTTGCTCTTATCACCCTCATAACGAGCACAACTCCAATTCATGCTATAAACTCGATGAATAAGGCATTAGACTTATGTTATAAAGGAAAAAATTGGCTTGCTATTAAACAATGTTTGGCTGATTGGGACCAATGCATTGACATTTATAAGTTCAACCACTCTTTATCAAAACAAGTCTTTCAAAAATGGCATCTAATGCTTGAAAAAGAGTTAACACCATACCTTCATCATCTTTTTGATTTACACGCATATCTTCTACAGCATTAAATAGAATTGTAGCCAAATGAACATTTACAGTCGGGTTAGCTGTCAAATTATAATTCAAGCAAAATTTATCTAACTTCTCATAAATGAATGGTATCAGATTAACGCCGGATTTTTTTCCTGTGGATTTTTTCGACAAGGAATTTTCTATATCAGTAACACGATCCTCATTGAGTAATGCAGAGATTGGAACATGCAAAACTTTAGATATTTTAGATAACATATCTACCGTCATTTGAGTTTCACCTCGCTCAATGCGACCAACTCGTTGGTAATCAATACCAGCCTTTTCTGCTAATGAACTAAGCGACAGTCCTTTAGATCGCCTAACATCTCTTAATTTCAAAAGAATTTTTTTGTCATTTGGGGCATCATCTGACATAACTTTTCCTCAATATTGGGTATTATTATTCAATAACTGTTCCACATCTTCGAACAATGAATCATGGCTAGTATCTTCTAGCACATATGTTCTATTTTTTATTATTTCATGATCACAGCAAGATACATCTTAATCACCAACAACTCTAACCACACGAGCATCATAGTTATTAACTAGTGAGCGGTAACCCTCCCATTTTCAACTGAAAGCAAAAGTAGAGACTAAACTACGCGCTTCAATTTTTGTCTGGGTGGTATACCTCCAGTTGCAGTATTAGGTCATTTATTATTATATGAGCATAACCATTTGGCTGCCATATCCTGAACTTCCTCAATCTTACAAAACAAATACTAGTTTAACCAGTCCTATCTAACCCTGCTCGATTGAAGTCATCAATAAAATTATCTAATCGATAACTACGGTTATTTTCCAGCTGATCATATATGAAATCCATAGACTAGCATTCATTTATTGATTGAGACACAATCAGCGCATCAGGATTTTTCCTAACAACCCGTTTTTTGGTTTTGATACGCAATTGTAACTCCAGTTTTCTTTAAATTCGATAGACACACTTAGGGTTCCATATAAGTCCTCTAACATTGCGCAAAGACCAAAGCCCCGATTGAGATTATTTTCACTCAGGCGCAATAGTCAGTCTGCAATGAAGCCATTTTCATCGTTCAATTGTAACTGATATCGATAACAGATTTCACGGATACTAAATAGCTAACAAGCCATCTGAGTAGAAACAGATTGTTCATGAACCGTGTTTGGCGCAAGCTCTTTACGACTGGATGGCTATATAACTTTTTTTCAAGCACCTCACGAAGGGGCTCAGCTTTCAACCATTGTTCAGCGTACACTTTCTTTAAACTGTTATTTTTAGCTTCAAGCTTCTTAAGCCAAGTCATCATAGGTAAGCCCATCCCACCATATTTAGCACGCCATTTGTAAAATGCCGCAGTGACCTGCTCACGATATAGCTGAAAAACAGCAATAACGGCTTCGTTTTTTTTGATAATCGACATGATCCGACTATCACTAAATTTTGATTTTTTGATGCAAAATCTCTTGCCTGTAGGGTACGAGAAAATTCTACTTTTGGCATCAATTATTTTTGGGGGAATTGTGTTATCCAAAGCTAATGCCCCATGCAGCGAGTGCGCTTTGGAGCAAAGCGAGCTTGCATTTTATGTCCCGATTGGCTGAAAAGCCAAATTCAATATTACTTAAACCTCTACGTATCTTTAATGATTCGAGGCATGGTTTATGACTGCATTACGCCTTGAGATTTGCAGCGCTTTATTATGTTTTTTGGGATGTGTGCTTTTAATACCATCATCACTTTTATTAATTTACCCGAAGGGATTGGAGGGATTGGCGATTAACGTCTTATAATAGCATGCCTATCTCTTACGGCTGCGGCCGCTATTGATTTGTATACAGCGTATTTTCTACGGAGCCTAGCTAAAGAAACCGCTGTAGTTGAAACGCCATGGCTATCTATAAAATCAAAACTGTATCAAATTTGTGGTGCTGGCCTATTTCTTACAGCATCCTTTTTGTATCTTCCTTTTTTTACTCCTAAATTTTTTTTAGGTATGACAGTGGCCGATTTTGGTACTTGGGTTTTTCGTTTAGGATCTCATGTTACGCACCACTACTTGCAGTTTGAATAAAAAGCATTGAAATTCTGCCCATAATTTAGGGAGGGAATAAAATGGATATGCTTGATCTTTATAGTGATTATTTGATTTTCCAAAACAAATACGCGACAGCTACAGGGTTATTTGATTTGGTTGATGGAGCATTTGCTCATGACAAGGTCACACGATTTCTTCGCTTGAAAGATTATGATTCAAAATCACTGTGGGGTTATGTAAAAAAGCCGGTGAGAACTCAAGAGACATCGTGCGGTGTATTGATACTTGATGATTCCATTGAAGAGAAGCCATACACGGATGAGAATGAAATTAATTGCTGGCATTACTCCCACGCTAAAGGAACGGTTCTCAAAGGGATAAACATCCTGTCGTGCATGATTCGCTATGATGATTTCAGTGTACCAATAGGGTATGAGGTTATCAAAAAAGATATTACTTATTGTGATATAAAAACCCGGAAAACCAGAAGAAAGTCATCAATGACCAAAAACCAATTATTCCAACAGCTGATTACTCAGGCCATTACCAACAAAGTGATGTTTGATTATGTATTAGCGGATAATTGGTTTGGCTCGAAGGCCAATATGGTTCACATCCATAAAGACCTTCACAAATCGTTTATCATTGGGGTTAAGTCTAATCGTACATTAGCTTTATCTGAAAACGATGCCAAAAACGGACGGTATCTACAAGTAAAAACAATAGAGCTTGAAGAGAATGTAGCCCACACAGTCTGGCTTAAAGGCCTAGACTTCCCAGTGAGGCTCCTGAAAAAAAGTATTCAAAAACGAAAACGGTTCAACAGGAATTCTCTATCTTGTTTCTAATGACATACACAGTAGTGCCGAACGTCTTTATGAAGTGTACCAGAAACGGTGGCGGATTGAAGAGTATCACAAATCAATAAAACAAAATGCAAGCCTTACAAAATCACCTACGCGCACCGTCAAAACTCAGTGCAATCATATTTATGCCTCTATAATTGCTTATTGCAAGCTGGAAATGTTGAAGATAAAAACTCAATTAAATCACTTTGCCATTAAGTATAAATTAATCGTAAGAGCGAACCAGATTGCATGGCAGGAGCTTAAAAATATGACCAGCTAATTTTCAGTGTGCGTAACATGAGTTAGGATCTTTGTTTTATCTAGGATCAAGCTATCGCGGCGCAAATGATTTGATAAAAACTGCGCAGTCACGGGAGCGATGGTGCAAACAAGATGCAATAAGTCTTATCTCGATTTGTTCATTCATGCTAGGTGCTTTATTTTATATCGCTGGAGGAGTTATAGGACAAATGAAAATAGGTGAATCACCACTAATGTTTGAGCTTTGGTTAATAGGCAGTCTTGCCTTTGCGGTAGGCAGTTTTATTATTTTGAAGGATGTCATTAGCAAAATATTACTAACTACAAATTGAGGATTTGATTATGAAAATAGTTATCATTGGCGCAACGGGTACAATTGGAAAGGCAATCGTTAAAGAACTAAATCCAAGGCATGATATTATTTCTGCTGGATATAAAAGTGGCGATATTCAAGTTGATATAACAGATAAAAAATCAATAGCGGCCATGTATAAAAAAATAAAAAATATTGATGCGGTAATTATGGCTGTCGGTAAAGTTCATTTTAGCCCATTAACTGAAATGACCGATATCGACTTTCAAATCGGTTTAACAAATAAATTAATGGGGCAGGTTAACGTCGTATTAGCTGGATTGCAGCAGCTAAATGAAAAGGGATCGTTTACCTTAACAAGCGGGATATTAAATCGCGACCCAATTCCTTTGGGTAGTTCTGCTGCCATGGTTAATGGCGCATTGGATGGCTTTGTGAAAGGTGCCGCCATAGAAATGCCCAACGGTATAAGAATCAATGGCATTAGCCCTACAGTGATTACTGAAGCCATGGAAAACTACGGCCCATATTTCAGAGGATACGAGTCCGTATCGGCTGCTCGTGCGGCACGTGCTTATAGTAAGAGCGTTGAGGGCTTACAGACAGGCCAAGTTTATTTTGTTGGATGATGTGCTGCGCGCCTACTTCTCAGGATGCTTTAATGGATGGTAAATCGATTGGGCGAAAAAAAGTTTGCCCAAATTTAAACGGTCATACCAAGTCTGAGTAAGTACTATTATACCCATTCCAACCCAGTTAAGCATGCCTATGCTTTTGATCCTTTCGATTGGAAATATTTAAGTATGCATCGCTTTATTTATAATGGGTATCTTGACTCAAAATTGGGATTGTAATAATAATTTTAATTTATTGTAATTTGACGAATAATTTGCTGGGCTTCAAAGCCCAGCCTTGCTTGCTATCTTAACTTTGGTGTCCACTATATAGCGCTAGACCTGTTGGAACATTAAAACCTGAGCCTGTGGCTGCACAATCATTCAAGGTTCCATCGCTGGGATTAACACTACACTTTATAACCTTGTCGTTGTCATAGTTGGTGACATAAATGTTGCTGCCATTTTTATTGATAAGTACGCTTGTCGGTCCTGAAAAATCAGAGCCGGTTGTGGTGCAACCACTTAATGCGCCTGTACCTGCATCTACGCTGCATAAAGACACGGAATTTGCCGGTTTATTAGAAACATAGGCCCTTGTACCGGCTGGGTTCAAGGCTATTCCAGTTGGATTTGAGAATCCGGATCCTGTCGCGCTACAAGATCCCAATGATCCATTGATTGGGCTTACTGCACACTTTGTTATGTTACTAATATTCCAATTACCGATATAAGCAAACGTTCCAGCAGAATTTAAGACGATGTCTTGCGGCCCATTTATGTTAGTAGCTCCACTATCTACGCATGCGCTAAACTGACCCGAAGATGCATTAACACTGCATTGAACTACAGAGCTAGCAGAAAAATTTGAGATATATGCAATGGTGTCCGATGCATTTAACGTGGTGCTGCTCGGGTAATTCAGACCGGTAGCACCGCTATCAGTGCAAGAGCTTAATGCTCCCGATGTCGAGTTAACATTGCATCGTAGGACTTTATTTGTGGGGGCTTCAGTAAGATACGTAAATGTCTCGGCATGGTTAAATACAACACCCGGGATCTGCTGTAAACCCGTACCAGCTGGTGTGCAAGCACTAAGTGCACCCGAGTTTGTATCCACGCTACATTGTAATAGGTCAATAGAATCCCAATTTCCAACATAAGCAAAGCGCTCTACAGTTGGGGTTCCATTGTCAATCGTAATGGTTGTCGACGATGCGCTGCTTGTTTCAAATAGACAAAAACCATTCGTAAGCATTGTACACTCCACACCAATTCCGCCCAATGTATACCCTGTAGTGTTGATTTTAATTCCGGCAAATGGATAGAGATGATTATTAATCGTAGGTGTGATGCTCAAACTAAGCCCGGTCACCGTATAGTTTTGGCAACTTAAATTAGCTTTTGCATTAAGACATAAGGTTATCGCGATATTGGCCGGTGCGCCTGTTGCGATAACATTGAATAAATTGCCCGTTCCTGCGGAAACTTTAGATTGTGCAATCATTAATATGAGTGCTGTATTTAACAAGATAGATCTTATTTTCATGATGCATTCCTTTTCTAGTTTGTTTTTTTAAAACCGTAGGCCGCAGAGCAGTGCGTTGGCGTAAATTGAGCCTGTGTTTAATGGGTTGCTAATTTGGTCTGTAGCCGAGGTTAGGTGCCCTTCGCCTAAGTAGAAAAAGCGATAACCACACGTTAGTGGAATTTTTCCATTGGGGTTGAATGTGAAGCCAATACCCGCTGTGGCACTTAGCGCCGTTTGTGTGTGACTATTAAACGCTTTGTCAGGAATCGTGATGCCGCCATCGAGTGAAGTTTCATTAAAGCCACTGACTCGCATCACATTAGGCCCAATGCCTGCTTCTAGCGTTAAGGCGTGTTGGGCGGATTGAATAGGAATGGTTGCTTTAATGGTGGCGTAAATTGGTAAGTGGGTCACGTGGTAGGAGTACGCGAGATTCGTGAATTGACTTTCTTGAATCACCTGCCCTGATACCGTAGTTTCTGTGAGAAAATACGCGTTGAGACCATAGCGCCATGTTGTTTGTCCTTTGGTCGCGGCATCCCAATCCATACCAAGCCCCACTAGCGCGTGGGTGCTTTGGTGGTTTTTTAAGGTGAAGTCATCACCAATCAATGTTTGAATATTAATGTGCTGTGCGTCGCCAGGCTGGCTTTGATAGCCGCCTAATTCCACCAGCGGGTGGCCTTGTTTGAACCATGAAAGTGGCACGGATGTGGCGAGCGCGGGGGTTGTGTTTAACAGAATTAGTAGTAATGGGGTTATGAGGATTGTCTTTTTTTGCTGCTGTTTTTTAGTCATCATTCGTCCTGTAGTTGGGTAGCATTATCCTTAATGCTTTAGATTATCATGGTTAGGTGAAGAAAAATATTTAATTCTTGGGGGTGTGGGTGTGGGTGTGGGTGTGGGTGTGGGTGTGGGTGTGGGTGTGGGTGTGGGTGTGGGTGTGGGTGTGGTGGCATCATACCGCATCAGGCTGTTTATTCCGAATAGCCCTGGTGAGTGTAACGCTATCCTAAGCTCCATCCCCCATAAATCCATTAAATACATGCTGTATTTTATCGAGTAAATCCACCGCAGTTGTGGGAGCTCCTTTAGAATTATCCGTGATCTCATAAGCCACTATTTGATGCCTTTCATCAATGACCCTATGAAACTCACGCCAGGTACGGTGGGCGTTTATACCATGCTTGTCTTGAAGCCACTCGTCCTTTCCATACACCTTCAGTCCTGTTGAATCAATAATAATTTGACCGGCTGGTTTAAGTGTTTGCGCCAGTGCGCGCAACTTAAAACTGATGCGGCGCTTAGAGAGCGTTGAGTAATCTGGAATATCTAGCCCTAATCCCATCAATCGAACTAACGAGCGAGCGAATTCTTCTTTTTGGCGCAGTGGCAACAATAAACAAGACGTGAAAATAAACAGGTTTCAATAGCTAAATTAGAATATCCTTGTGGATGACCCTTCTTGACTGTGCGATCTAGGATCCAAGATTTAAAGGCATTATTGGTAAACCATAGTGTAATCTCACCGCGCTTTATCAACGAATCACTATAGTCAGACCAATTCGTTACTTTGCAGGTCGATTTTTTGATTATGGCGATGTTTATCGTTATGGATATTCGGCGCGTCGATACTCAGAATGAGAAATTTGCAGCAAATAATAGCCGTAGCTACCTGCTTGGTAAAATTATCAGAATATTATATTAATCAATTTATTCAAAAGCGCCCTTATCGTATGATCTTTTATTTTTTCTTCGGAAAAACAACTAGCCTTAAAGCTACCACGGACTACAGGCCCCGGTCTGCGACCTTCCTTGGCCTGCAGCGAGTGTCTCTATAGCAAGCCCGAGCATTGTCCTCGGTATTGGCACTACTTTAACTCAGGCTGCTTACCCCTTGACTACTGGTCGGTGATATCCGAGCTAGGAGTTGGAGTAACGGTTCCATTATCCAAGGTTGTAGGTGTAACTGTATCGGAATCTGATACAGAAGGAGTTGTGATATCCGTATTCGTTGTTGAAGGGACCGTCGTATCGTCGGGAACGGTAGGTGTTGTAGTAGTGTTGGGTGTGTTAACAGAATTTATATCACCTTGCGTTGACGCTCCTGAATCAGTACCCATATTTGGATGAACTTCGGTTCCTGAATTAACTCCGGAATCAAGTCCTGTACCATCCGTATTCATTGTAGCATGAGCTAGTGAAACCGCGGTTGCTGCTAAAACTATGCTAATTATCCGTTTCATACGTGCCTCCTGTTGATAAATAAACAATCTGTTTTTATTTAGTTGTTACAACCTAATTTAAGTATATCCACTTTTAGCAAAAAATCCACAAGAGCCACTATTAAAAATTTATTTAGCAATTATCTAAACATTAATTTATAGTAGCAATCTTTTACCTAATGAGCCTGCTTTGCGTCTTTTACTTGCCACTTCTAATCAGCACAAAATTGCGGAAATAGGCTCTATTTTTGCATTATTTTCGCGCATTCAAGTTACAGCCTTGCCTGAAAACTCAATCAGGCCGCCAGAGGAGCCTTTTGCTAGTTTTTCAGAAAATGCGTGCCATAAAGCTCGGTATTATGGTCGCATTTTAAAACAAACCACTTTTTCCGAAGACGCGGGAATGTGCGTATCTGCATTAAATAATTTCCCAGGTGTCAAAACTAAAGATTTTGTGCAAGAACAAGCCGGCCTCAAAAATGCCTTCGCTTTTCTTGAAAAGAAACTTGCACAAAAAGCTAATTATCAAGCTTATTTTGTATGCGCAGCGGCTTTATACAGTCCAGAAACCGATAGTATTATAACTGCTGAAGCGCGTGTTACAGGCCGGTTGCAATTTCCTGCGCGTGGCAACGATGGGTTCGGTTTTGATCCTATATTTGTTCCTGATGGACACAACCAAACCTTCGCTGAACTGAGTACAGGCTTGAAAAACACCATCAGCCATCGCTACAGAGCCATTAAAAAAATTATAGCGCAATTGCATGAAAGGCCAAGCACCTACGAGCTTGAATTTGGCAATTGACGGCTTTAACCAATGAGACCTTTTAAGTCTCTTTAAAAAAGGGGATTACATTAAAAAAGCTTATCGACTGTCTTGAGCGAGCCGCGCCATCCTTCAACGATTAGGAATCTAGCAAAAATACGAGTGGAAAACCCTAGATATGCGCCTTTATTTCTTCCACCTAACTTTCAGAGCTGTAATGCCCAGAAAAATGTAAAATTAATCTTGGAACCAATACAGATGAGAGCGTTTTCAACATTGGTAGCCGCTTTCAATGAGTATTATAAAAACGTACAAATGTTTAGTTCACAAGAGTTGCGTTTTAAAAAAACGTTGATTGCGACGGCACTAAAGTGCTTGCTTAGGATTCCGCCTAAAATGACTCTATTTTAAGATTTTTAAAACCAAAGCACATAAGTTCGATATGCTTTTGGTAGCTAATTTAGGTAAAAGTAAGACTATAAACAGCATAGTCTTACTGTAGTTTAATAATTTGCTTTCACTATTCGTTCAGATGTAATAAATAAATTTACGTCTTTAAAATAGAGTTCACAGCTGATTACAGGTTATTATTAATCAAATAACTTAGATTATAAATTGTAATCAAAACTATCATCACTTTGAAAATATCCTCCATTATTAATCGTGTAACAAGAACGATCGTGATAAATAAGGACTCCAGAAACCTTAACAATCGCTACAAGATCAACTCCTGTAGTTAGCTGAAATACTTAACTCTTTCACCACCATTGTTCATTCTTCTTCCGTACTTACTTGGTGCACCCAATTAAAATCATCCGTAACGAGTTGGGCACGGGGTTGGACTACTATGTGATCCCTACTCAGCATTCTTGACTATTGAACGTATTTTTTTCGCCAACTACCTCAATTAGCCGCACCAGATTAAAAGTTTAGCCGATTAAAATGCCTTTTCTAGTGCTTGTCAGGACGTTCGTGATTACCACGATTTATCACCACTAATCATCGCCATGAATACGTGCCGATGCGCAATAAAAATACTTTGGCGCCAAGCTTATTAGCGACTGTTTTAAAATTAAAAAAATTTTTATTTTTGCTAAAAAATAGTTGCAATGATCGTCATAAGAGCGATAAATTCATTATCGGTTCGTTAACTTTTCTCATTTTTGGCCCGAAAACGATACTGTATAATGTTGTACCTGCGGGCTATTCTCAAGCAATTGCTCTATCATTTAAGTCAACGTGTCGAATTTTATTTTGGTTTAACAACGTTAGGGTCTCACTCCGATACTCATCAACGGTAAGAGCGGTACTTTTTCGTTGCCAAGAAAATAAACTGGACGTTGTTTCTAAAAACTGTATAAAAATATCCAGCATTTTCAGCTCCGGATTTAAATCCTCCAACCAAAGGAACTGACCTTGTTCGTTAACCTCTAAAAAAATATATTCTCCCTCTGTATTCACAATTAAATCAATACATCCGAATTCCAGATCCATTTTTTTCATAAATTTGATTAACTTGGCTTCAATATTTTTTGGCAGAAAATACAATTCAACCTGCATCTTGGTGCTTGATATTGCGCGCCAGTCAACTTTGCCATCGTCATGAATTTGTGAGTCAAGCTTTACCGCAACTATAAATCCACCAAAATAGGTCACTCGCAGTTCGTAGTTTTTCTTCACTTCTTTTTGGTATATTCCCGGTGCATTTTGCAAAAGCTTATTACTTGGTAATTCTAAAAAATCAACTCTATTTGTGTAAGATATCTTGATACGCTCGTTTTCAAACCAAAAGTTAGTACACATAGGTTTATAAATTACGCCCTCTTGTTCGTAATTTAACAAAAAATAGCGAATTTCAATAGGATCGTTTGAACATAAAGTTTCGGGTATATTCAACCCACAATTTTTTGCTACGGTAAGCTGATACATTTTCGAATTAGCACGACTAGCGGCGTACTTTTTGTTAATCCATTTTGCATTTGAGCCGATAGTATTCGCAATAGACTCAAAAAAAAGATTATTTTCACGTTTTACAAATTGCAAATCATCCGGATGAACGGCATCATTTGGAATATAGGGCTTACGAGCCCGACGCCACCATACAACATCGTATTCATGATCCGTATGACTTTCATATCGGTCCCAACTCTTCCATTGATACGACTCATTGTCTATAAGAATCGAATTTTTTAACTTAGTAGGTTGATCAGCACTGAAGAAAAGACGTACAGAATGCCCTTTCTCTTCCAATGCGAGCTTAACAATTATCGCGTGAATATCATCCGCTTCTGTAGCAATTAAATACTTCATGGTAAATACATCCATTAAAAAAACTTATTGTTTAACTAGCAGTTTTAAGAACCACTAGTTAACCCCTACTTACCAATCCGCATGCAAATCCGCAAATGTATCCCATGAACCATTAGTAGCAGACCCTTTAAATGTAGGACCAGTGGTCATCAAGGTTTCACTCTGCCCCCCACTAACCGCATCCGCTTCCTCAATACTAATTTCCTTTGCAAGAGTGTATGCTAAAACCCGTTGATTATTATCCATTGCTATCTCCGTTTATTGAACTTACTGTTAGATATTAACAAGCTATATAATGCAGCAGCTTGTTAAGTGCGGCCATTAAAACACCACTGAATAAAAAAAAAATTATAAAATTAAAGGATAAATTTACAATAATTTTATTTGTGTTAAAATTTTAGATGGATACATAAAGGATAATTATTTTACAGGTGTAATTTGTATACAAGTATGGATGAAGGTAAAGGCACTGTAAGGTGCTATTGGGAAAATATACGTGAGCGAGTTAGTAAGGTAGAGCCTAATTTTTTTAATATTGTAGATAAATTACACCCAGATAAGTCTTTGCCAATTTATCTAGTCTATTTACCTTATGGTAGTTTAAAAGGCGATAATATTAGTTCTTTCATGCCAAATATGGATGGATCTTTTGTAAGGCTTACAGACACAAACCTATCTTCGGTAATAATTTCTGAGTTAGGTTACGGTAAAAATAGCTCTCCGTTTGGAATGGTCTTAGAAAAAGAACTTGAGTACTTTATAGAAATTGAACAAGATAATATAATAATTCCCTCGCATATTCACAAAGCAGGAGCTTTTTTTAACTATTCCATTATTTTGAATGAAAAAAATGGAATAGTTTATGCTCCTAATGGCATTCTTAAAGCATCCTCAGGATGTCGTTCAGTTTTTATGTTACCTAATATAGGCTGTATGACTCATCACTATCACTTGCAACGAGAATATAATATTCAATCACACCCCCCTAAGAAAATTAACGATCACTGGCATACATTTAAAAGTATTTTAAGTAGTTCCAACGTCAGTTGCCATTGGAGTTCATGCTTAGTATATTTTTCTGAGTCTTGGGTAAGAAAGCTTTGGGAAGATCCATCATGGCTAGAGCTAAAATTATATTTACTTGAAAAAGAAAGAAAAATTAGTGAACACCAACGTTTTCATCAATATTATGATATTATTTTTTCTTTAATCCAAAAAAACAGGAATCTAAAACCAAATCCTTATTTAGTTGATACTGTTCGGCATATTTTCAATATTGCCTTAGGAATTTATCCGGGTTTTATTCCAGCTACTAATGACGATTCATTACCATTAAATTTACTGCAAAATGTATATGTCAATTCCTACGGTATGGATAAGTACACTCCTACAATTATGAAGCCAGATATCTTTGATTTCTTAGCAGATAAAAATCCCATCTACTATTCTCTACAACAGCCAACAACGTATGCATTTTCTCCAAAATCAAGAAGCATTTCTAGTGCTTTATCAGATATGAGAGGCCTTATGCATTTAATCGAAGTCTTTTGTAAGGAACTCGGTAATAATAGCGGCCTTTGTACTGGAACAATTTTTGAGAATATTGCTCAAAAAATAATATTTTCATACTTTCATAACAAAAAAGATTTACACAGTTTAATTGAGCTTTCTTCTAACATCGTTGATCAAGATCATAGGTTTCGATACTTAACACCTCAAGTAGACTCCCCTAACTCGATGTTTGCAGTTGATGCTAAATTTTTTCGAGGTTGTATTAGTATTAGTGTGTAATATACGATTCTGTTCTATTTTTGCAGGGAGGTATATAAATAGTAGCTAATTTAGGCATTAATATTGTATCGAGTTGATCCAATATTACGGTTTGTATATTTGCTGGTAGAAAAGGGTACTGTGATGCAACGTATATCGTACAAAGATGATCAAAATTATAGAAATTTAACAAATGAAGCTTAAGTTTAGTCAATCCAGGATTATTATTAACCTTTTCTTTGACTATTTTTAAATTTTCTATAACTGAAACTTGCCATAAAACTATATGATCGAAGATAGATGGCATGATTTTATAATTGATGAACTGGGTTGCTTCGTACGACATTAAGCCCGTATCACTTAAGTTTATTTTTAAATCAGAAAATATACAATCAAAGGTTGAAATACCTGGTAATATAGAAACAGTATAACCTAAGCGCTCTGCCTCTAGAGCAGCTTGGAGACCAGGCTCACAATATATTAATGGATGACCATAAAAAACTACACAGAGTAACTCATTAGACTCTAGTTCAAATAAGATTTTATCTTTTAGCTTAATATAAGCATCCGAGCGGTCAACGCAATTAAAATAAATTTTTTCCAATGATTCTGCATGTGGATTTTTTTTTAAAATCCACTCCTCTAGCGCAGGATCATTCACTAAAAAAAGAAGTTTTTTAGCCTTGCATATATGCTCCATAACCTCAATAGTCATTTGCGAGATAAATTTTATACCTGCACCAGCAATTACTAAATGATTCACATTGAACCTAATTTTGTGTTAAATCTAAAAATATTGTACAAAGATATTAACTACTACGAAATACAGCAACTTCATCAGCATACATTCTACCCTTTCCTAAAAAAGCTTTAAGTTTTACAACATCATTAGATAGATAGATTTTTTGAGAATTGTAATCTAATTGTTTAAAAATTTCTGCAATTTCGGAGGGATTGACCGATCTAGCAAGTTGTTCAAGAACGTCTACAACATTCATATGTTGTCCCTTTATAATTATTGTCTATTTACAACTTCGATAATACATCCTTAAATCTTTATCGAATAGCAAATAAAAGGTAATTAGCATTGCTATTATACCTAAAGCTCCACAAAGTATCCATACTGTTTTAGGACCGATTATATCGTAAATTACACCTCCCACATAGGGCCCTATCATATTACTTGCAGCAAAGGTTGCGCGCCATAGTCCTATGGCTTTGCCTTTACTTGCTGCGTTGAGCGATTGGTAACATAGTAATTGGGATAACGGTACAAATATTATTTCTCCTAGGGAGTACAGTACAACCGATAACATAAAGACACTTAAATATTGGGGCAAAGTTAATACTAACATTCCCGTACACAATATAATTGCGCCTAAACCCATTAAAGTTATTTTGTTAAGTTTCTGTACAGTACTAAAAATTGCCGGCTGAAAAAAAACGATTATTAATGGATTTAGGATAAAAATTAAACTTGCGACGGTAGTTGACGTGAAACAACGATTTACAAATAATGGATAAGCTATTTTGTGTTGACTTATCACCAGTCCTACTACAAACACGGTAGATAAAGTGGCGTAAAATAATTTATTGGATAGGCTCGTACTCTCTTGCGCATTTGCTGTAACCAAAGATTGCGCATTGAATGGATAAGCTGGATTAATTTTATATTGGTATAAAGCAGCAATGAACAATAATACCGCCATGGCAATAAAAATATAGTAAAAATCATGATGGGCGTACGTGGTCAGAAGCGTTGCTGATATCACTAACCCCAAATTAGAAAATACAGACTTTAAATTTAGCAATTTCAACCGTAATTGTTCGCTATGTTCCGCCATTTTTAAAATTAATACGCTACTGGATGCATTAAAACTGGTACCGGCAATCCCCATTAAAAATAATATAATCATCAGCTGATCAGCTGTTTTAAATAACGCAAGCAAGAAAAAGCAGAGGCTTGAGAGAAGCAAACTTAGTACATTAGTAAGGCTTGGAGAAATCTTATCGATCATTTTTCCGCCAAACCATCCGCCTATAATTGTACCAAAACCAAAACTTGATAAAATTTGTCCGATAACAATTACGGAAAAATTAAGATAGGTTTTGAAATATAAGGCGATAAAAAAACCCAATCCAGCTCCTAACGCATCAATAAGCGTTAAAAGTAATAAAACCCAACTCAAACTGGGAATGTTTCGGTAATTATTTAAATAACGAACAAACACCTACAAACTCCTTTTAAACAAAATATATATTTTTATTCCTGCTGCAACCCACAAACCATCCAAACTCCACTTTCAATGCGCGGTCTTAAGTGCCAAATTTCACTTAAAGGCTGCATCGGAGTGTTGCCTTCCTTAATGTTTCCAGTAAAGCGTACCGAAACAGTTTGGTGATTGGCAATTGTCGGCGCATCTAGTATCTCCACTTCTAATGCCACAATTTCTGTTGTATTGGTAGTAGGCTCTTCTTGCAATTGCATAGAAATTTCTGCGTATACTTCAGGTGAGGTGTACAAGCGGAGATCCGCGTAATTTTTTTCCTGAACAGCCGCTTGCAAGCGTATAAACAAAACTTTGACTTCCCGTAAAAACTCATCTCCTTTAAAATTTGCAATATTCGGGATGCTGGAGACCAATGCAGGCGCTTGCTTATCTGATGATTTAGCCTGAGCAAAAGACTGATTACTAGACTGCGATTTATTACGCCACACTCTAATTATAAATACTATAATCCCAGCAATTATTAGCCAGGAAAGCAACCCATTAGTTAAACCATTGCCCATAAATAATGTTGCTAATAAGCCGCCTAAAACCAGGCCAGCAAGTACCCCTCCCCATCGACCCGAGCTTACACTTTTAGTAACAGGTTTTGCGCCGTAATTTTTATAGCTAGCAGCCGAACGTTGGACCCCAAAACTTCTACCTCCACCAAAACGCTTAGCGCAAAGCTCACTCGTATAAGAAAATAAAATTAGTATTGTTAGTATCATACATAGAAAAATGCGCATTAGAATTCTCTGGCTATCAAAGCACGCTATTATAGCTATTACTAAAAAAAATACGAGAATTGAAGCGGTTATATTCGAAAATTTTCCAACCGCTGCGTATTTTCCAAACTAAGTTATAATTAGGAGTATTATCTGAATTAACAGGGCTTTAAATGAAGGAATCAATTTTTAAGCGCTTAGGACGGCTTATTTACAACCATAAGGTTGTTGTGCTTGTGATATGGTTGATTATAATTGCGGGGTGTATTCCTTTCCTACCTACTATAACAACACCTTTCAAGACTACCGGTTTTGTTGATAATAGTTCAGCCACCGCGAAAGCTGATAGTTTTCTTAGTAATAATTTAGATTATTATCGCAATCGCGTGTTGATAATGTATACCAGTAAAAATTTATTAGCGACGAACCCTGCCTTTATTCATAAAATAAAGAAATCAATAGCTCCTCTAAGGGAATTAAATCTACCCTTTTTAGTGGAATATCCTTCACTTATGAACCAACAAATATCCTTAGACCGTCATACGGCTTATGCACTAGTTCTCTTTAAAGACAACACAGCACTTACCCCGAGCCAACTGCAAGACGTGCAAAAACTAATAGCTAAACCTAGTGATATGACGATGCTCATCGGTAGCGAAGCGTTATTTCTTGAGGGTATAAGCAAGCAGACACAAAAAGACTTATATAAAGCGGATATGATTGCAGCACCAATAGCCATAATCACTTTAATTTTAGTTTTTGGTTCTGTTGTCGCGGCATCCATTCCTATTGCCTTAGGCGCCGGTTGTGCACTTACTATACTGACACTGCTTTATTTTATTGGCCATTTTTGTACTCTTTCAATATTTACTCTTAATATCGCATTGTTATTAGGGCTTTGTCTTAGTTTAGATTACTCACTGTTTATTATTACCCGTTTTCGTGAGGAATTGAGCTCCCATTCAGCGCAAGAGGCTTTAGCTATCACCATGCATACAGCCGGCCGAGCAGTTTTTTTTAGTGGCCTTGCTGTTTTTATTAGTTTAAGCGCGCTACTCATTTTTCCAATCACCATTCTTTACTCGATTGGCATTGGAGGACTTACCGCCGTGTTTGTGGCTTTAGTAAGTTCGCTGTGGATACTTCCAGCGTTTCTCGCATTGCTTCAAGAAAACTCATTTAGAATCCCCATAAAAATCAGGAGCTTTTCAAAAAATCAGCGCTTTAATTATTGGAAATGGTTGTCTTCTACCGTTTTAAAAAGTCCTGTTAGTTTTTTTATTTTTATTTTGAGTCTTTTAGTGTTTCTTGGAATTCCATTTTTAAAAGTAAACTTTGGACTGTCCGATTATCGAATTTTACCTAAAGACGCTGAAAGCCGGCAATTTTTTGACAGCTATGCGGCTAAATACAACAGCAACACTCTAAATCCAATTCTACTGGTTGTTTCTAGTAAAGACTCCATTTTAACTAGCAAAAATATCACTGCACTGTATACATTAACCAAACAACTTCAAGAAGACGCGGCTATTGCCGCTGTATCGGGTCTAATCAACCCGAAAATTATGAGCAACAAAGAGTATCATGCTCTACTCAAGCCACCCATTTCAAATAAAAATATCAAGCAAGCATTGGCGTTAACTACCACATCCAATTTTACAGTTCTATCTGTTACAAGTAAGTATCCTAGTAACTCTAAATTGACCAGAGAGCTCATTTCCAACCTTAAAAAACATACGCTAGGCCCTGGTTTGCGTATGCAAGTTACCGGAGTGCCTGTTACCAATGCGGATGTTTTAAGCAGTATTAACAGCCTTTATATGTATGCACTAATTTGGATTGGTATTCTTACGTATCTAATATTATTATTTCTATTGCGCTCAGTTTTATTGCCTTTAAAAGCCATTGTAATGAATATTATGAGTTTATGTGCGAGTTATGGAGTTCTGGTATTTATTTTTCAAGAGGGACACTTCCATAATCTGCTCAACTTTGAGCCTCAGGGCCTATTAGATATTAGTCTGCTAATAATTATTTTTTGTGCATTATTCGGTTTTTCAATGGATTACGAGGTATTTCTATTATCCAGAATTAAAGAATCGTATTTAAAAACTAAAGACAATAGTCAAAGTATTATCTTTGGCATTGTTCATAGCAGTAAATTGATAACAAGTGCTGCATTGATTGTCATTCTTTTATGCGGATCATTTCTGGTAGCCGATGTTCTTATGGTAAAAGAATTTGGCTTAGGCATAGCGGTTGCGATTTTTGTAGACGCGTTTTTAGTACGTAGTATTCTCGTGCCTTCGACAATGGCCTTACTTAAGAGCTGGAATTGGTATCTACCTCGTTGGCTTGATTCCTTGTTACCAAAAAACTAACTGCTATCTAACGTAAAAAAAGTAAAAAAAAAGCGACTATAATGACTATAGTCGCTTTTTAGAATAAAACCCTGGCAATGACCTACTTTCACATGGGGAGACCCCACACTATCATCGGCGCTGGAATGTTTCACTTCTGAGTTCGAGATGGATTCAGGTGGTTCCAAACCGCTAATGTCGCCAGGAAAACTGGTATCGTAGTACGGACATCCTTCCTATTAAGAAAAAACAGCCGCCCTACGCGGTAAAAAAAGAAGAAGAAATACACTCATTAGTTGCTCTTGCAAGCACTCACTTCATATTCCTGCACAATAACTCAGGTTATATGGTCAAGACAATCAGCCAATTAGTACGAGTTAGCTACACACATTACTGCGCTTCCACACCTCGCCTATCAACGTCGTAGTCTTCAACGGGCTTCATGGGAAAACTCATCTCGAGGGAGGCTTCCCGCTTAGATGCTTTCAGCGGTTATCCCGTCCGAACTTAGCTACCCGGCAATGCCACTGGCGTGACAACCGGTACACCAGAGGTTCGTCCACTCCGGTCCTCTCGTACTAGGAGCAGCTCCTCTCAATTTTCCTACGCCCACGGCAGATAGGGACCGAACTGTCTCACGACGTTCTAAACCCAGCTCGCGTACCACTTTAAATGGCGAACAGCCATACCCTTGGGACCTGCTTCAGCCCCAGGATGTGATGAGCCGACATCGAGGTGCCAAACACCGCCGTCGATATGAACTCTTGGGCGGTATCAGCCTGTTATCCCCGGAGTACCTTTTATCCGTTGAGCGATGGCCCTTCCATTCAGAAACCACCGGATCACTAAGACCTACTTTCGTACCTGCTCGACTCGTCAGTCTCGCAGTCAAGCACCCTTTTGCCTTTACACTCTTGGTACGATGTCCGACCGTACCGAGGGTACCTTTGTGCTCCTCCGTTACTCTTTGGGAGGAGACCGCCCCAGTCAAACTACCCATCATACACTGTCCTCAACCAGGATTACTGGCTTAAGTTAGAACCTCAATAATAACAGGGTGGTATTTCAAGGTTGGCTCCATGCAAACTAGCGTTCACACTTCATTGCCTCCCACCTATCCTACACAGTCATCATCAAAGTCCAGTGCAAAACTATAGTAAAGGTTCACGGGGTCTTTCCGTCTAGCCGCGGGTACACTGCATCTTCACAGCGATTTCAATTTCACTGAGTCTCGGGTGGAGACAGTGTGGCCATCGTTACGCCATTCGTGCAGGTCGGAACTTACCCGACAAGGAATTTCGCTACCTTAGGACCGTTATAGTTACGGCCGCCGTTTACCGGGGCTTCGATCAAGAGCTTCTCCGAAGATGACCCCATCAATTAACCTTCCGGCACCGGGCAGGCGTCACACCCTATACGTCTTCTTACGAATTTGCAGAGTGCTGTGTTTTTAATAAACAGTCGCAGCCACCTGGTCTCTGCGACCCTCCCAAGCTCCAGACGTACGTCTTTCACCCAAAAGGGCGTACCTTCTCCCGAAGTTACGGTACCATTTTGCCTAGTTCCTTCACCCGAGTTCTCTCATGCGCCTTAGTATACTCTACTTGTCCACCTGTGTCGGTTTCCGGTACGGTTCTCTATAAGTTATGGCTAGCAGCTTTTCCTGGAAGCGTGGCGTCAATGACTTCTTCGACCTAAGTCGAAACTACTTCACACCTCGGCGTTATACAAGAAACCGGATTTGCCTAGTCTCTCCGCCTACATGCAAGTACCGGGACAACCAACGCCCGACTCACCTAGCCTTCTCCGTCCCCACTTCACCACTTATAAAAAGTCCAGGAATATTAACCTGGTTCCCATCAACTACGCTCTTCAGCCTCGCCTTAGGGGCCGACTCACCCTGCTCCGATTAACGTCGTGCAGGAAACCTGGGACTTCCGGCGAGAAGGTTTTTCACCTTCTTTATCGTTACTCATGTCAGCATTCGCACTTCTGATACCTCCAGCAAGCTTCTCAACTCACCTTCACAGGCTTACAGAACGCTCCCCTACCACACACGTCTTAAACGTGCATCCGTAGCTTCGGTGTATGATTTTAGCCCCGTTACATCTTCCGCGCAGGCCGACTCGACCAGTGAGCTATTACGCTTTCTTTAAAGGATGGCTGCTTCTAAGCCAACCTCCTGGCTGTCTGTGCCTTCCCACATCGTTTCCCACTTAATCATAACTTTGGGACCTTAGCTGACGGTCTGGGTTGTTTCCCTCTTCACGACGGACGTTAGCACCCGCCGTGTGTCTCCCGTGATTCAATTAGCCGGTATTCGGAGTTTGCATCGGTTTGGTAAGCCATGACAGCCCCCTAGCCGAAACAGTGCTCTACCCCCGGTAATTATTCACGAGGCGCTACCTAAATAGCTTTCGGGGAGAACCAGCTATCTCCGGGCTTGATTAGCCTTTCACTCCTAGCCACACGTCATCCGATAATTTTTCAACATTACCCGGTTCGGACCTCCAGTTGGTGTTACCCA
>CAWDMX010000003.1:67500-107422 GCA_963803545.1 uncultured Gammaproteobacteria bacterium
ACTTGCGTCTTGCTTTAACAAGATATGGCGAACGTGAGTCTTATTAACTTGATGGCTTTCATCACTGCCATTTATCGCAATAAGTTTAATCAGTTGAACGCCATTGCCTGTTCGCAACGGCCCTTTTATTTGGCCAGCTTTCATGGTAGTCACTTCGTTGGCAAAAAGTTCAGGCAGTTCTGCCAAATGACGTTCCCCCAAATCACCACCTTCTAGCGCAAACTGATCGCTTGACTGTTCAATCGCCAATTTTGTGAAGTCATCACCGGCTTTAATTTTAGCAAGCAACTCCTGTGCTTTCTTTTCAGCGGCCAGTAATTGTTCAGATGTGGGAGCCTCCGGTAAAGGAATAAGAATATTTTGCAAATGATACGTTCGCTTATTTTGCTCAAGATTTACAGCTGTTTTTAAATAATTTTCAACCTGTTTAGGCGTTACAACAATATCTTTGGCTACCGCTTTTTGTTGCAAGCGAGAAATTAAAATTTCTTTGCGAATATTTTCGCGATAAGCCTTCCAGACCAATCCTTGCTTCTCTAATTCAGATCGTAACTGAGTCAGTGATAATTTATTATTACTGGCGATTTTTGCAATGGCATCATTAAGTTCGGTGTCGTCTATTGTTATACCGTGCTGTTTTGCTAGCTGCAGCTCGAGATCCACATTTATTAGATGCTGCAGTACTTGCTTTCGCAGGGCGGCTTCCGATGGAATTTGTACTTTTTGCGCGTGCAATTGTTGGCGCATAACGTCGACCTGCTTATTAAGCTCGCTTGCGGTTATTACGCCGTCGTTCACTACGGCAATTACGCGGTCTAATGTTTGTGCTGTAGCAAAGAAGGGTACGAAGAAAATACAAAACATCATTCGTTTTAGCATAGCTTTTCCTTTAAACTAAAATTTTAGCAATTTAGGACAATTATAATCAAAATACAAGCATATTCTCCATAATTTATCCCTCTATTTTTTAAACTCTACATTTTATGAAAACTATCCGCATACCCGGGTAGGTAGGTTCTTAAGAAACTTCCAGGGTCGCTTGTGCCTAAGGAGCCTAGTCCTTTTAATAAAACTTGGAAGTAAATATTATTATTATATTGCGGCTGCAAGGTATTATTTAAGCTTTGAAAACTACGGCCACCTAATAGACGCATGGCCCAGCAACAGCTGTCGTATTGAACGCCAAATAACCGAAGCATTTCATAACCTTTGCTAATATTGTAATCGTATGCGGCAACAGTACTCCATTTTTCATTCAAGGGCCATGCAAACGAAAACGTAACTTGATGCAACGGGTCGACCACCACCTGCTCTGCAAGTTGCGTGACATCGCCAACGACTAAATAGGTATAACCAACATTAACGAGTTGGGTGGTGGTGGGCTGGTAATGAAAGTTTAAAGCGGCGTTGTTTGTGGTTGCGCGCTTACTGTCCCAGATATAATCAGCCGAAACCCCCCAATAAGGATTAAAATGATAACTTGCACGACTTGCAATGGGAGATAAGGTTGAGGTGGGTGATAAATAGCCTAACATCAGAGGGTTGTCTAAGCATTGACCCGTGGGGCTTTGGCATAGTTTAACTTTTCTATCGCTAAAATACAGCGCTTGACCAATGGAAAATGCGGCTTTTTCACTTCCGTCATTATCGGCCATCCAACGCGTAGTAACTGCGTACGAAAGCTGGTTGGCGTCCCCAACTCTATCCAATCCAGAAAAACGATTAGTCCTAAATAATTGATCAAAGCTAAAAATCATATACGAACTATCGAACACGGGGGTCGCCGATTGATTGGTATAGGGTGTAAATAAATAAAACAATCGTGGTTCTAAAGTTTGCGTGAAGCTGCTATTAAATAAGTTCAAATGCCTGTCAAAGTATAAGCCGCTGTCCACACTTGCTCGTGGGATGGTGTGTTGAAAAGTGGCTCTACCGTTGTTGGCGTAACTGTAGTAATTGGTTAAATCGTAATAACTGTGAATCACTTCAAACGAAGGCGTGAAATAGCCCGCTGGCCGCTCTGTTGGCAAAGACCAGATTGGATTCAAATAATACCGAGGGCCATTGGGCATGGGGTTCAAACTGTTTGGCCACCGAAAATAATCAAGCTCACCAAGAATTGATAACTTGCTATTAAATAATAAATTATCGTACGTGCCCTGCGCGCGTAATTGCGGTAAACGTTGGTAGATGTCGTCTATAATAGACTCATTAATAGGCTGCAGCGTTTGATAGCTTTGTACTAAACTGCTTATCATCCAATTTTCTGAGTTATAGGTAAGCTCCGCTTCGCGAGGAAGCTGACGTTCGGTAAGCAAGGCGAGGTTGTTGGTAAAATCTTGAAGATAATAATCATCAGAAACTTGTTGGTAATTCATTCTAAAGCGCAGATTCGATGTAAGTGAGGCTTGGTTAACCGCGCTTATAGACCAGCGATTCGTAGAGCTGTCTTGTAACGTCGGATAGTAGGCTGCATTGTGCTTTATAAATTTATTAAACACTCGGTCGTTGTTAAGAAAACTGCCCTCGAATCGCCCTTGTGAAGAACTGCCTAAATAGCGGAATATACCATCAACCATGACACCACGTAGAGAATACGGGTGGGGTGTTAGGGTTGCGTCGTAATTGGGAGCAAGATTCAAATAGTATGGAAAGGAAGCGTCGTAACCACCAATATTCGAATGGCCTATTGTTGGAAATAGAAACCCTGACTTTCTTTTTTTCGAAATAGGAAAGCTTAGATACGGGGAATAAAAGATAGGCACATCGCCAATTAATAATTTGGCATGACGAGCGTGGCCGTTGCCTTGCGCGTTATCCAAATCAATTCGTTGTGCTTGAATCCGCCAAGCGTTGTCTTGTGGTGCGCAGGTGGAGTAGGTAGCTTGTTGCAATTGGTAGTTTTGATTAGCAAACCGCTTAATCAACGCCGCTTGCCCCCAGGAGGGAAAAAAACTCCCGGAGCGTTGTGCATTAAATCGGTATAAAACATCTTCAACCACGCCTGTTTTGTCGTGCGGGTTGATGGTTGCTTTTTTGGCTATCATTAGTTTATTAGGCTCACGATAATGCACCTCTCCTACTAATTCTATTTTGGTGATTTCTCGGCTTTGGCCGTTGCGATATACATAGGCCGTGTCGGCGGTAACAACTCGGTCGGTTTGCTTTACTTCAACCCGACCTGATAACACGGAGCGGCCCTGCAAATAAAGAGACACTTTATCTGCGGCTAATTGTACTTCACCATTTTCGATAGGCTCAACAATAATAGGTTGGTATGAGCCTTGGCATACGGATGCACCCGCCTGCGATTTCCAACCCAAACAGCGGGAAATTTTTTGACGAATAATCGGGGTCGGATTTGGTTCTCCAATCACAACACAGGCTTTCACCAACTCAATGGTATTATCGGCAGCACGCAAACTTAGTACATAGGTGCTCAAGCTTACTAGGAATACTAAACCTAATAGCCGCTTAAGCGTAAACCGCGCTAATTTATTACATAGAAATGGGATATTCACCGCCGTATAAATACCTTATCATTACGGACAGCCTTAAGGCTGGTACACGTTAATTTGGTCTGCAAGTATACCTATTTCCTTTAGTTTTGCGATAATAAACACTAAAACTTTAGTAACTTTTTCTTAAGACCTAAACAACGACTGAGTAAACCTATGACGTACTTTGTTAGAATGAACCCAGCGCTTAAAAATTAATAACGTACATTACCGCTCTATTTATAACCGAGGAATACATGTCTACCAGAGAACAAGCTATGCAACAATGGCTTTTTACACTATTAGCCTCAGACCATTACACGTACAAACCCCTGACGGGCGACGCTAGCTTTCGACGCTATTATCGACTTTCTTTCCAGGAAAAAAGTTATATTATCATGGATGCGCCCCCTGATAGTGAGCCTCTGGACAGCTTTATTGCCGTTGCGCATTTATTCGAAAGCATTGGGCTTAAAACCCCCAAAATTCACGAATGTGATCGACGCTTAGGCTTCCTTCTTTTAGAGGATTTTGGTGATGCTTTATTGTTAGGTTGTCTAACAGCGGCGCGTGCAGACGCGCTTTATAAGCAGGCAATCGATCAGCTTATAATGATGCAGCAATGTAAAACTGCTGTTTTACCTTTGTGTGATGACGCTCACATTCAGCAAGAACTATGCTTATTTCAGCACTGGTTTTTAGAAAAATATACGCAGCTTGCTCTCACAAGCAATGAAAAGGTACTTCTTGAAGGAACATTTCGGTGTATTACCAATTTATTAGCCCAGCAACCTCGGGTAGTTATCCATCGTGATTATCACGCACGCAATATTATGGTGTGTCCGCATGATGGCACGCTCGCTTTACTTGATTTTCAGGATGCGATGCTCGGGCCTATTGCCTACGATTTAGTTTCCTTGCTAAAAGATTGCTACATTCAGTGGCCGCGTGACAAGGTGCTTACGTGGGTTGAGTATTTTTATAAAAAAAGTAGTTCGGCGCAACAGTATTCTCTTCAAGACTTTATTAAAGCTTTTGATTACTGTGGTTTGCAACGGCACCTAAAGGTTTTGGGAGTCTTTTCTCGACTGCATTTACGCGATAACAAATCGAATTATCTCCAGGATTTACCACTAACGCTTCACTACGTTAAGGAGTGCCTAGAACGGTATCCAGAACTTTCATCGTTTAATGATTTTGTACAACGGATAGAATTACCATGAAATCTGCATTAATATTAGCCGCAGGCCGCGGTGAGCGCTTACGTCCACTCACCAATTTTATTCCCAAAGCTTTGTGTCCAATTAATGGAATCCCACTTCTTGAACATCATGTAAACAAACTCGCTGCAGCCGGATTTACCCGAGTGGTGATTAATCACGCCTATCTAGGCGGTTTAATTCGCAGACAAATTGGCAATGGAGCGCGCTGGGGGATACAAATAATCTATTCGGCAGAACCGCCAGGTGGCCTTGAAACTTTAGGAGGGGTCCTTAACGCCTTACCGTACTTAAACTCAAACTGGTTTGCTGTAATTAACGCCGATATTTTTAGCGAATACGATTATCTGGATTTAGATTTACCCCAAAAGCCCGCTCATATTGTGATTTGCCCCAATCCCAAATACCGTAAGAATGGCGATTTTGACTGCAATCAAAACACTATCTTTGTTTCTAAAGACAACCCTTACACGTTTGCCGGTATTGCGGTTTATCAACGCATCCTATTTGACAAACTACCTTTGCAGCGAGCCAGTCTTAGCCCCCTGCTGTATGAGCTTGCGGCGCAACAAAAATTAAGCGCTGTAATTTTCAAGAAAAATTGGTTTGATATTGGAACGTTAGAGCGTTATTGCAACGCTCTAACAAAAGCAAAAGAATCGTCCGTAGGATTATCAAAGAATTTATAAGCTCCCACAGCAACAGATCGAATTAAGGATTCTTCAAATGATTAGCATCGGTATTAGAGTCGTTTGGAGTGGGGGGTAGGCTGTCCACTACGGCGTTAGTAATTTTAGTTTCAACCGCCGTATGCCCCTGCACGATTAAACCTTTTTTTATCGCGCTAAGTAAATGGCGTTCTGCGCTATCAACGGCCTGTTGAATGCGGTAACTGCTCGCAACAACCGCATCCCCCTGTTCATCTTTTTTTATTACTTTATTCTCAATTTCAAACATTTGCTGTTTTTTACAGGTGAGGTTGTGCTCTGCAAAAGCCGTATTAAAGAGTTTATCCAAAAGATCACTTACCGCACCACCCACAGAATATTTACGGGTAAACTGGCCATTTTCCACCTTGTAATCAACTTTTATGGTCTGATTCGGGTTTGCAATAAGCCATTCATCAACGGCATCTTTAATTTCAGAAACCCTCTTTTTCGCGGCGGTGTGTGCTTCCTGCTCAGGCTTCATTGTGGCCTGAGTCCAGGCACTACTTTGACTGGCAATTTTTATATCGTGTTGTTTTTGACAATAATCGAGAATTTCAGCGGCCTGAGTCATTAAAGGATGCGCCTGCACGTTCGCTTGCTGCATTTTTTTTCCAAGGCTTTTATAAAGATGTTTAGCCGCCTCAAGACTGTCACCTATAATTTGTATGATTTTCTTGAAAGTACTTTCATCAGGAAAAAAAGCTGCTTTATTTTTAATTTGAAAAGCCATGCACACCTATCCTATATCTATCAAATTAATTACAATTAGATCATTATAGCAAAATTACCAACAAAACAATCTATTATTTTAAGAAGCTAATCCAAAGGGTTGGCAATTTCATTGGTAACTGAGTCAAACATTTTAGCTTTCATTGCTTCAAAATCAAACTCATCAACTTGTATAGCATCCCAACGGGCTCTTTCAACGCTAACTAAACGAGCCATTTCGTCAGCAGACAGCTCCCCTTTTTCAACTTTTTCAGCTAACTTTTCTTTCAAGGCAGCAAAAGAATACCGTCTTAAATCCGCAACTTTTGCCGCAAGCGGCCCATTAGCCTCGATGAGCTGAAAAGCATTTTCCATTTTTTCAATGGCTTCCTCAGCATTGCCACTTAAGAATATTTCTTTTTTTAGACTGTCTCGGTAGGAGTTGTTAGTGCTCATAAGTGCTGATAAATTCTTATCAACAACATCACTTGGGTTTTGCATCGTTTGTCCAAAAGGAAACGCTACTAATCGCATAACGGTGCCTAATAATACCGATGGAAAATTACGACACAAACCCAATAAAGATTTTTGCGCATGATGATAGCAATAGGACACAGCCCAATTGGCATGAACCTCTTGCGACACATTCTCTTCATTATTTTGGCAGTTACGCAAGGCGGCCATTGCCATGTATAAATACGAAAGTCCATCCGCTAATCGAGCGGATAATCGCTCTTTACGTTTAAGCTCGCCACCCATATAAATTAAGGCTAAATCAGCAAACCAAGCGTAGGCATAGCTCAGGCGTGCCAAGCGCTGATACTGGCGGTGCATTTTACCTCGTGGTGCGGTAATGAACCAGCCGCCTGTCCACGTCGTAACCACGGTTTTTGTAAAGTTTTTTAAAAAGTAGCCAATATGCTTCCACAGCAGTTGATTGAAGGCCAGCTTGTCCTCCCGAGCAACCGCGTAAAACTCATCCCGAATAAACGGATGACACGCCATCGAACCCTGTCCAAAAATTAATAAATTACGCGACATAATATTCGAGCCTTCTACCGTTATTGAAATTGGTAGGCTGAAATAACAGCTGCTTAAGTAGTTTCGGGGGCCTGCAACAACCGCTCTTCCTGCGTGCACATCCATGGCATTATTGACCACGACACGTGCCAGCTCGGTATTAAAGTACTTGGTAATTGCCGAGGCTACAGAAGGTTTTTTATGTTGATTTACGGCGGCAATGGTAAGTAAACGGGTGGAATTGATTAAATAACTTAAACCGGCAATTTCGGCAAGCTTTTCCCCAACACCTTCAAAATTGCCGATTTCAACATTAAATTGGCGACGAATACGAGCGAACGCGCCTGTTGTTAGGTAGGCAATTGAGGAGGTGGCGGTGGCTAAGGCCGGTAGGGAAATGGAGCGCCCTATAGACAAACATTCGACTAACATTTGCCAGCCATGCCCGGCTTTTTCTTGGCCACCAATAATGGCATCAATAGACACCACAATATTATTGCCCCGAATTGTTCCGTTCATAAACGGTTGATTTGCCGGCAAATGACGATTACCAATAATCAAATTCTTGGTGGCGCGTGGAATTAACAGACAAGTTATGCCTTCCTTTCCGATACCCTTTAATAGTCCATTGGGATCTTTAAGGTTCACGGCTAATCCAATTAAAGTTGCAATTGGTGCCAGAGTTATCCATCTTTTGTTCAGATTATTGATAACCAAATTAAGAGTTTTTTTACCGTTAATAGTAGCTTCCGTAACAACAGCTTCTGTTTGCAAGGAGGTGGCGTCGCTACCAGCACCGGGCTCGGTTAAGGCAAAACAGGGTATATCTAACCCCTGGGCTAAACGCGGTAAAAATTGTTTTTTTTGTGCATCACTGCCGTAATAATGAAGAAGTTCACCCGGACCAAGAGAGTTAGGCACCATAACCGTAACCGCCGCAACCCCACTTCTGCTGGCAATTTTCATAACAATGTCCGAGTGCGCGCGTGCGGAAAAGCCTTTCCCACCATATTGCTTGGCGATAACAATGCCAAAAAAACCTTTTTCTTTTAAAAAAGTCCAAATTGACTCGGGCAAATCACCGGCTTGATTTATCGACCAATCATCAAGCATGGCGCATAAGCTTTCTGTTTCATTGGCTAAAAAACTTACTTCTTCAGGGCTTAACTCCGAAGAAATAGCGGCCAATTTTTGCCAGTCTAACGCACCTGTAAATATATCTTTTTCAATCCAGGTGTCGCCGGCATTGAGCGCTTCTTCTTCTGTAGACGACAGTTTAGGAACGGAATGCACCGCTTGCACGTAAAGTTTTCCCGCAATCCAGGAGCGCAATGGGATTAGGTGTGATAGCGCAAAAATTGCAGCGACTATCACCCACGCTAGTAACGTAGGGAGCCATGGCATACCAATAATACAGGTTGCAGAAACCAAATACACTACTGCGCCAATCTCCCATGCGGGTGATTGTATGCCTCGGTATAAAACTGTTACAGTAAATATTAAAAAAGCTAAAAAAAGTATTAAAGCCATTGCAGTCCTTGCAGGAAAAAAGATAGATCCTAACAGGAAAGTAACCTGGTATATAGCTGTTATGTAACTTTTTTACAGCCGATTCGCGACAACCTACTTTGGGGCCACTAAATACAATGGACAAACGCTTAATATGGAATTTTGAGCTTTCAGGATTAAATATAATCGATATTGCTCGTTTAGAAAAAACGAGTAAAGACAGTTTACGATGGGAGGCGCGTTATTTTTGGCCTGACAATCAAATTATTCGCTTAGATGCCTTGCCGGAAAGTTTTTTGAATTTAGCAATTTTTGAATGCAAATCGCGCAGCGATTGTTATTATCTTTTACCGGACTATGCCTTCAACATCAAATCACGACGCGATAATTTATTGTATAAACCATTATCACAGAAGACTGTTGAACAAATTGATGGCTTTAGTAAAAAAATTATCTTACCGACCTGCGAGAACGATGCAATAATCGCAACCAAACCCGAGTTATCCGCATTGCAACTGAGCCAACTCATTGAACAAACCGCGTCTAAGGTTCGGGTGCATAAAACCGCTTTTATCTACTCATTTTCGTCTACGCCTACTGTAAAAATTGAATGCGCACGTTTAGAGTTCAACAGTAAAACATTCTTTACCAGCTGTATTGAGGGACGTTCTTACTCATTGGTACGAGAATTAAGTCGTGCAATTTTTGGCAGTCTCGCGTGCACCAATTATGTAAACTTTCTTAAGCAAGAATGCGGTATGCTGTATGAATAATATTGTCGCAATTTTGATAAGCTTTGGAAAAATTGGTTTACTATCGTTAGGTGGTGGCAACTCAATGCTCCGCCTGATTGAGGCTGAAGCGGTGCAGGCCCGACACTGGTTGCGCCCCGAAGAGTTTGCGCAAATGCTGGGGACGACCTTTCTATTTCCCGGGCTTACCGCCGTTAAACTTGCCGCGCTAATTGGCTATAAAACCGCCGGGCTGCTTGGGCTCATTGTCGCAACACTCAGTATCAATTTACCAGGATTACTGTTGTCCGTAATTGGATTTCAACTACTTAGCAGCTCGCAATCACCCCTAATACACAAAATTATTATCGCGGTCCAATACGGCGCTCTAGCCCTTCTTGCCGCCGCTAGTTACTCCGTTGGACAAACGGTATTAGCCGGTTATCCCTCTTGGGCATTGGTCGCTTTATCTTTCTTATTTTTTTTAAGTTTGGTGTATTTACAGTTATCCCCTTTTTGGGGATTTATAGGCTTCATTGGCCTGGGTTTTTTTTTAGTACGCTAAGGAGAGCGAATTGGTAGCCGATATCGACAGCCGTGATTGCTTTATCAATCGCGAATTTACAGCATTAGCTTTTAACGAGCGTGTCTTACAACTGGCTCGAGATAAAAACATCCCGCTCTTAGAGCGCATGCGTTTTTTATGTATCTGTAGTGGTAATTTGGATGAATTTTTTGAAATTCGTGTAGCCGCATTAAAGGAGCAAATAGGCCTATCCTCCCAAATACCAAACATTGATGGCCTTTTGGCAAATGAAGTTTTTAGTGAACTCAGCAAACGCGCGCACCTGTTGAGCGATGAGCTGTACCAAATTTTTAATAAGCAGTTATTGCCGGCAATGCGTTTGGAAAAAATTTTTTTCTTAAAAGAGTCCGATTGGGACGACGATATCCATTTATGGGCAAAGCACTTTTTTAAAAATGAAATTTTCCCAACCGTTAGCCCTATTGCGTTGGATCTAGCTCATCCTTTTCCACGATTATTCAACAAAAGTCTAAATTTTATTGTCTCATTAAAAGGCAAAGACGCTTTTGATCGAGCCATTGATTATGCCGTAGTACATGCTCCACGCTCGATACCACGAATTATTCCTCTGCCATCGGAGCTTTGTGAGGGCGGACATTACTTTGTCTATCTAGCGTCAATCATTCAAACCTATGTTGCGCGGCTGTTTCCTGGCATGGAAATTACCGGCTGCTATCCTTTTCGACTAACGCGTAATAGCGATCTTTTTTTACGTGAGGAAGAAATTGAAGATTTGGCCGTGGCCGTACAGCGTGAAATATTCTCTCGCCATTACGGTCATGTCGTCCGGTTGGAAATAGACAAACAGTGCCCGGATGCTATGGTAAAATTTTTATTACAAAAACATCATCTGCATCACGAGGATGCCTACTTTTGCGACGGTCCTGTTAATTTACAACGCTACTACGGAATCATTAATCGCATCGACCGCCCTGATTTAAACTTTCCGTCCGTTGCCGTTCACTATCCTAAATTAATTCAGCAGCGTCGAAATATTTTTAGCATTTTAGATGAGCAGGATGTTTTACTGCACCATCCCTACCAAAGTTTCGAGGTGGTTATTGATTTTGTACGCCAAGCGGCGGCCGACCCTAATGTAATTGCTATTAAACAAACCCTTTATCGTACCCATTCGCAATCGGCAATTGTCAAAGCGTTGGTCGATGCTGCGCGCTTAGGGAAAGAGGTGACCGCCATTGTTGAATTACGGGCGCGTTTTGATGAGGAATCCAATCTAAAATTAGCAACGCGACTGCACAATGGAGGGGTGTTGGTCTTGTATGGGGTATTGGGGTATAAAACCCACGCAAAAATGATTTTAGTAGTTCGCCGCGTGCACGGTAAGTTGAAACAATACGTGCACCTAGGAACAGGAAACTATCACGAACACACCGCACATCATTACACGGATTTTGGCCTATTAACCAGTAACCCAACCATCACGACCGATACCCAAATTATTTTTCAACAGTTAACCGGTTTAGGCAAGGCGGTCAAACTCAAAGCGTTGTACCACTCCCCCTTTACTCTGCAAGCACGACTAATCGATTTAATCAAAGAATGCGGTAAAAGTGCGACTCAGGGTTTACCTGCTGAAATTAATATTAAAGTGAATGGCCTTACCGATAAAAAAATGATTAAAGCGTTATATGAGGCTTCAGGAATGGGCGTGAAAATTAATTTAATTGTACGCGGGGTCTGCTGTTTACGCCCTGGAATGCCTGGAATTTCGGAAAATATTCGTGTTATTTCTGTTGTTGGTCAATTTCTAGAACACCATCGCGTCTATTATTTTCGTACGGATAAAGACGAGCATTTTTACTGCTCCAGTGCAGATTTAATGGAGCGAAACTTATACAGTCGCATTGAAATACTTTTCCCAATTTTAGATAAAAAATGCCAAAAAAGAATTAACACGGAAATATTTAAAAATTATCTTAAAGACAACAGTACCGCTTGGGAAATGCGTGCTGACGGCAGCTATAAGCCGCTGCGTCAAGGGTCTTACAGCGCACAAGATAAACTAATCGAATGGTTTGCTGAGAACCCCTGACAGCAGTGTTTTACTAGTTTCTCCAGCATCCTCGCGCGCTAGTTTTGGCAGCAAATACCCAGGTACTAACGATTGCAGTTGCGCGTATATCATTAGTGCTTGCGCTAAGGGCGTATCAAAATGAGCCGCACCCTGCACCTTATCCAAAACATGCAAATAATAAGGCAGTACACCGCAGTCAAATAAACGCTCACTTAAAGAAGCTAAGGTTTCTGCCTGGTCATTGATTCCTTTCAGCAACACCGATTGATTGAGTAGGGTACACTGCGCCTTTTTCAAAGCGTGGCAGGCGGCGTGAACGCTTTTGTCTATTTCCTGTGGATGATTGCAGTGCAAAACCACAACTTTACGTAAGCGCGAATGGCGCAGTGTTTCTAAAAATTGCTCCGTAATTCGCTCCGGTAAAACTATTGGAATACGGCTATGAATGCGAATTGTTTTTACATGTGAAATTTTTTCCAAACGATGAAAAAATTTCGTAAGCTTAGAGTCCACCAATAACAGAGGATCGCCACCACTTAGTATTACCTCCGTTATTGTGCAATCATTGCTGATGTAGGACAGTGCTTGTTCCCATTCCTGAGCGCTTGGATTATTGTCTTGATAAGGGAAGTGTCGACGAAAGCAGTAGCGGCAATTAACCGCACAGGCCCCGACTAACGTTAACAGCACGCGCCCGTGATACTTGTGCAATAACCCGGGTATTTTATTGGCCTCAGACTCGTCTAAAGGGTCGTCGCTGTAGTCAGGCCTTATCTGTAGTTCCTCAGCAACCGCAAGTACTTGCAGCAACAATGGGTCTTGAGGGTTTTTCATTTGCATGCGCGCAACAAAACCTCGTGGAACACGGGTTTTAAAGGCACGCTCAGAAAGGCCATTCGATAGGCTTGGCGGTAGTCCTAAAAACTGCAACAGTTCGGACGCGCTGTTAAAACCCTGATTTAAAATCTTTTGCCAGTTCACAACCATTCTCTTTATAAATAATTCTGGATATTTTGCTCTTTAAAAAACCGAAATTGAGCACAGCGACTCTCGCCTCACACCGGAAAGTGTTCCCGATATAACGGCTAATCTTCCAACGCTGTACGTCGGTATATTACAGGAAAAATGCTAATACCTCTTGCGGTAAAGAGTCTAACCGTGCGTCTTTAGTTTAGTGATGTATCAGTATATAATCGCCGTTCAAGGTCGGCACTGTAACCAAATAGTATAAAAATCTCAACTCTGGAGTTTTAATGGCTAACTATAGCACAAATGAATTAAAATTAGGCTTAAAAGTAATGGTGGATGATCAACCCTGCAGTATCGTTGATTTAGAGTTTGTTAAACCCGGAAAAGGACAAGCCTTTACTCGAGTGAAAATTCGTTATTTGAAAACGGGACGGGTGGTAGAACGCACCTACAAAACGGGTGAGTCATTAGAGTCGGCTGATGTTGGTGATTTAGAAATGCAATACCTCTATAACGATGGCGATGTTTGGCATTTTATGGTTCCCGATACCTTTGAGCAATACGCTATTGAAACCGCTATACTTGCTGACAGCACGCAGTGGCTAAAAGGCCAGGATATATGCATTGTTACCTTATACAATGGAGAGCCTATCCAAGTAGTACCACCAAATTTCGTGGTTTTAGAAATTACGGAAACCGATCCGGGGCTTAAGGGAGACACCTCCGGTGGCGGTGGGAAACCCGCAACGCTTGAAACAGGAGCCGTGGTACGGGTGCCACTATTTGTACAAACCGGCGAGCTCGTTAAAGTTGATACGCGTAAAGGTGAGTACGTCTCTCGCGCTAAAGAATAAGAAAAGCCGGAGCTTTTACGGCTTTTCTTAGAAATATATTACCACCTTCGGCCATACCAGCCTTGGTTGCGATAGACGTAGGTGGAGTTTCGATAAGGGGAGTTGTAGCGAGTAAAATAACTTCCATACGGTTTGTAACCGTAATAACTCGTTCTGTACAAGTAATCATTATTATAGCCGGGGTAGTATACAACATTACTTCTATACCCCGAGCTGTAGTAATCGGTAGTCGTGCTGTAACAACCGGTCAGCACTAACAACGGAGCCAAGGCTAAAGCGGATACGATTTTTTTCATCACGAACTCCCTCGTCTAATCTGTATAAAAAGTATAGTATGAGACTATTAATTTTACAAAATATAAGCGGTTTATAAAAAAAGCTGGAGTGCGAAAAAGTTTTATGAGCAGCGAAATAAACCAATCGTATGCGATAGTGAATACACCCTAGTGAAGACAGGCAAGTCGATTTTGAGGATTTTTTTGATCGCAATCGGCGGTTGCTGATAACTGATTGCTGAACAATATACCTTGGAAAAGAAGAGGAGTAATAATACTTAATCTGAGCCACTACGAAAGAAAGGTGGTGATCTATGAAATATTTTAGGTCATTGTAGCCTTCACAGCGACACACCATACCTCAAACTGATCTCCTATTTAAAACATCATTTTAGTTCAGTTAATTCATTACTACCCTTACCTTATAGCATAGACCATAACTTCAAAAAAAAATCATTAAATTCAAAATTTACTCTGTATGCGCTTAAAAGTCCACAATTGAACCCCAACTATTAAGCGCTCCTTTCGACGGATTAATACCCGTAACACCCATTAAAATTGGTTATATCGTTCTAAGTTTGTACAAAAATAGTTGCAACAATAAACCGAACTATCGAAATTCACCGATTCATCAGTCACGAAAATTTTCATATTGCAACGGGTTTTCAATTTCTGCTTTCTTTAAAAAGGCAATTGTTTCTTGTAAGTCATCGCGTTTTTTTCCAGTAATGCGAATTTTTTCACCCTGTATTGCGGATTGCACTTTTAATTTATTATCTTTAATTAATTTAATTATTTCTTTTGCTTGAGCAGATTCAATCCCCTGCTTAAAGGTCATCGTTAATGAAAAAGTTTTTCCGCTATGGACGGGCTTGTCTTCAATTTCAACACCGGCCGTACTCACTTGTCGTTTCGTACATTGGTTACGAAACATATCTTCTAATTGGCGCACTTGAAAATCCGATTCTGATTTTAAAGAAACCACCATCTCTTTTATCTCAACAGTTGCCAACACCCCCTTAAAATCAAAACGGGTGCTAATTTCACGCGCGGTATTGTCAACGGCGTGGCGTAGTTCGACTTCATCAATTTCAGAAACGATATCAAAAGAGGGCATGGGTAACCTTAAAATTGTAAAAGCAGAAGTATAACAAAAAAAAGGGATTGGTAAATATTTTACGGACCAATGAGGCCTAAAGGCCGGAAACTAGGGTTTGCTATTTATGAGTAGGTTTAGGGTTAAGGTAGCAAAGTATCATCCCCAATTCATAAAGCACGCAGACTGGAACCGCAACAATTATTTGAGAACAAACATCGGGCGGCGTAACTATCATGCCAACAATAAAACTTAGAACTATAAAATAGGGACGAAATTTTTTTAACGATTGCAGTGAAATAATACGCCAACGTACCAACAGAAAATTGAGCAAAGGAATTTGAAAAATTACCAAAAAAACTAGCAAGGTTTGCATTGTAAACGCTAGCGCCGATAGCGTGTCGGGCATAAGCGCGACGGACGTAGGCAGGATGTGTATAGACAGCTTGAATAAAAAGGGGAGGAGTATTGCGTAGGCAAAAGCGAGCCCACATACGCTCATAGCCATACTGGTTATAAAAACAAGCCGTAATAATTTTCGCTCCGTTGCAAACAGACTTGGTGCGATAAATTGCCAGAATTGAGTAAAGATAAAAGGAAAAGATAGCAGCAAGGCTGCATTAAAAGCCGTATAAAGGGGAATGTAGAGCGAGGCGCTTAGGTTTATCGCGATTAACGAACGGCCCACGGGTAAGACGTGCGTTAATGGTTGCAGTAAAAAAAGTGTTAGCGGCTCCGCCTTGTAAAAACAGACCGCAAAACAGGTGCTAAAAAAAATCAAACACGCTATCGCTCTGCGCCGAATTTCGATTAAATAGGGAAGATAAATCATAGTCCGCAATAATAACCTAACCGTCGCGATATTTGCTATAATTCCATTTAAATATTTTATTAAGGTGTATTTTTTGGCAAATCATCGACCCAGAAAGCGTTTTGGTCAAAACTTTTTACAAAGTCAGCCTATTATTCAGCAGATAATTAGCACAATCCATTTGCAGCCCACGGATACGGTTGTAGAAATAGGTCCGGGGCAAGGAGCACTTACTAAACCGCTATTGCAAATTCTAAACGCCTTAACCGCTATTGAAATCGATCGCGATCTGCACGCTTTTTTAACAGAAAAATTCGAGAAGACGGGTAAACTTTCTATTATCGAGGGCGACGCACTGGCTATCGACTACACCTCGCTGGGTAACAGTTTGCGAATAATTGGTAATTTGCCCTATAACATTTCGACCCCCTTGCTTCTGCATTTAATAAGGCATGCAGCGCATATTAAGGACATGCATTTTATGCTTCAAAAAGAAGTTGTCCAGCGCATGAGCGCACCGTCGGGCACCAGTAATTTTGGTCGGCTGAGTGTTATCACCCAATATTATTGTGCGGTTGATTATTTATTTACGGTTCCAGCTAGCGCGTTCTACCCCGAACCAAAAGTTGAGTCAGCGGTTGTGCGTTTAGTCCCCTATACCGTGTCGCCCTACCCCGCTGTCGATGTCACGAGTTTACAGACGCTGGTTACCACCGCTTTTTCAATGCGCCGGAAAACTCTAGCCAACAATCTTAAGCCTGTTATAACCGCAAACCAGCTCGAGCAACTTGCTATTAATCCGGGACTTAGGCCTGAACAGATACAAATAGAGGAGTTTATCAAAATTACGAATTTTGTCAGCAATAAAGTACAACAGCTTCAGGAGTAATTACGTGTTCAAACGCCCAAAAAAAATAGTTACTACAAGCCGACCTTTAGATTCCCTAACGCCAATCGAAAGCGCCATGGAGCTGCTTAGTAAAACTGGTTATCAACAACTATACGGGCAGATTAAATCACTTTCCCTTTTAGAAGACAGGTGTTTTGAGGATTTTAAGCATAGTATAATTCTTAAACTGATTGATTACTGCCAATCGTTATCCGACGCCTCAACGGCCTCATACAGCGCATCCAACGGGCTACTTGAGTGCACTTTAAATCGCACAGAAATTGCTCTGAGTTTATTCCAAACCTATCTTATTCCCGATGAGCAAGGGCATTATTCGGATGAGCAAAAACTATGGCAATACGCCTTATGCTCTGCTGCAATGCTGCAAGGCGTTGGCAAATTATACAGCGATTATTCGGTAAGCTGTTTTGATATAAACGGCCAGCCTTCGAAGTTATGGAATCCTTTAATTGAGCCGCTTGTGGGAATCGGTGCTTATTACAGTTACGTCTATAAAAAGCCTTCACACGTTGAGTTTCGCCAGCGCTTGAATATTTTGCTAGCCAAAGAAATCATGCCAACATCGGGCTTTGCCTGGCTAAGCGCGAACCCCCAGGTTTTTCAAGTATGGCTTGCTTTATTGAATGAAGACGAACACCGCTCTGGAACGCTTGGAGCTATTCTTATTCGTGCCAATGCGCTGGCTATTCAACGTTATTTAGCCGACTTACACCGCATTTTGCAACAACACCGGACCCGACCGGGCAGAGCCGGAACCTTTAGTGACCAACCTAGCGCTCATGATTTAGATAGATTAAATGGTCTTGAGTTTATAGCCTGGCTCCAAAAGTCACTGGACTCGGGCCTAATAATGATTAATAAAGCACCGTTGCTATCGCTCCCGGGTGGTTTATTAATCTGTCCTGAAATCTTCAAACTTTTTATTACCCATAATTCTGCATTTAAAAATTGGCAGGCTATTCAAAAAGGTTTTTTTTCTTTGGATGTGCGTAACAATGGTGAACTTTGCCATGCCCAGGATCCCAATAGTGATAAGATACTAAAGGGAAAGGTCGTTGAAAATTACGCCGTTTTATTACCGGATAACGTTTGGGTACACACCACCGCTGGTGAGGACAAAAAAATATCGACCCTGAATTTTATTAACAATCATTCAACCAGTGGCTTTTTATCCGCTGAAAATTTACAAATCTTAACCGCGCACAATCAATGGGAACAAAAAGTGCAAAACATTAGCACTCCCACTAAAGACTTTGGCAATGTCTGATTACGCTATTGGCGATGTACAGGGCTGTTACGAACCGCTGATGCGTTTGCTTGCGCGCATTAATTTTAATGAACAAAACGATACCTTATGGTTCGTGGGCGATTTAGTTAATCGCGGCCCACAATCGTTAGAGGTGCTGCGCTTTATCAAAAACTTAGCGAACAAGGCTTATATAACCCTTGGCAACCACGATTTATACCTGTTAAGCAAAATTTTTACTGAATGGAGCCACTCCAATCCCGACGATACTTTAGATGCAATTTTAGAGGCTCCCGATAGGTATGAGTTGGGGCATTGGTTGCGCGCGCAATCATTATTAGTGTTTCACTCCAACTACAAGCTTGTAATGACTCATGCCGGAATTGCGCCCTGCTGGAATTTACAGGAGGCCATTCGTTATGCCGAAGAAATTGAGAATATTCTGCGCGGTGAAAATTTCCAGCATCTGTTGCTTCATATGTATGGCAATCAAGCCAATCATTGGTCGGATACCTTGCAAGGCTTAACGCGTTGGCGCACCATTATCAACTATTTAACGCGAATGCGTTACTGCGATAGGCATGGCCGTTTACTTTTGGATAAAAAACACCCTTTCGACTCAACAAGGGACCTGTTTCCATGGTACCAAACTCCTTTACGAAAAACGGTGGACGCTGATATAATTTTTGGCCATTGGGCGGCATTAAAAGGGCAGTGTCCTGTTCAATCCATCCATGCTCTTGACACCGGGTGCTTATGGGGCGGTACTTTAACCGCTCTTAGGCTTTGTGATAAAAAAATATTCAGCGTGCCTGGACAAACTTGGTAAACTCATGAATCCCTCGACCCGTTCCCTTATTGCTGTTGCAGACAATTTACTCAAAGACAACACCGAGCGTTACTCATTCCAGTTTTCCTACCAAGGCCAACAGTACTGGCTAAAAAGAAGACCGCTTAATAAAAAAAAAATATGGCACAGCTTGCAGACTTTTGCAGCGAAAGTATTGGGTTCTGCTGTTTTAACCGCAACCGTGGTAGACAAAAATAACAGCTTAAAAGAAGAAGCGAAGAGGCTTCATTATTTTACACAACAGCAGATAGCCGTTCCTACCGTTATTCATGCAACCGATAGCTATCTAATTACAACCGATGCTGGACAAACCTTACACTCCGTGCTTGCCTATGCACCTTTAGATACCAAAAAAAAGCTTTTAGCACAGGCTATTGATGCCTTGTCAGAAATCCATAGTAAAAAGCTCTGTCATGGTCGACCTTCCTCTCGAGATATGTTGATTGGCGCCGGAGCCTTGTTTTTTATTGACCTTGAAGAGAATCCGCTTACGGTAATGAGTCTTGCAGAGGCGCAAGCGCGCGACTTATGGCTTTTTTTGAACAATGCTTCGCGTTATTATCCAGAAAATCCCGAATTGCTTTCTGAACTTTTTTTGCGATATCAGTCGGCAGCAGATCCTGAAACTTTGGACGCTCTAAAAAAAATGGTGCGTATACTTGCGCCGTTTCGTCGCCTGATTGAGCGTTACTTTTCCACATGGATAGGGCGTGACGTTCGCTGCGCCATTGCGGCAAATCGATGCTTAGAAGTACTGATAACCTAGGGCGTAATGATTTTCATAACAAGTTTATAGGCCATCTTTTAAAAATCGTAGCATTAGTATACGTAACCGTCTGAATCACTCTTGATTTTCACACGCTGACGCCAAAATAGCATCGGTAACGTAGGCCACTGTGATGACGGACGCCTTTTGTCATTGGGTAATTATTACCACAAAAATACAACCTTAATTAAACGTTAATTATTATTCTATACAATACGTTTTTTGACTAATTTAGGTAATGATTACGATGTGTTTGCACTTTTTCAGAGAAATGTTTAGTGGTCGCCCTGAACTGCCTCGGCATTATCAAGGCTTTTCTGTTTCAACCGAATACGACGAATTGCTTGAGGACTATTTAGCAAAACTCGAGATTCCTAACTATCTTCCTCATCTTTCAAAACCTGATTTATTACGTTTCAATAATCGTAAGTCTAATGACGACTTTTTTGTGCGCGATCCTAATAACCCCGAGTGGATTCAACGCAATTACCGAGCATTAGCCAGGCGCACGCTCAAAGGTTTTGAAAATCACAATTTAAGCAGCCGGTTTAGTGGCAAAAAAGAAATATCCGTTGTCAGTGTCGGTTGTGGCTTAGGTTTTGAAATTATTCCATTACTGGTCTATTTTCATACCCTAGGTATTACCGTTAACTACCTTGGATGCGATATTCAACCAGGCTTTATTTCCATAGCGCAACCAATTTTCAAATATTTTGAAGGCAACGTACGATTTGTAGCTCAGGATATTGATGCTTTTATAGGTGATGAAACGTTTGATTTGGTCGTGTGCCAACATCCAAATTTTGAAAAATTCGCAACCGTCTTCTCAAAAATTTTTGTCGAAACCATCCCAAGAATTGCAGAAGGAGCACACCTTTATGCGTCGTTTTATTATCCACGTGAACGAGAAATATTTAAGACCCACGTTCTTGATCAATCGCCCTGTTACGAAGGAAGTTTTAGCGGACACCCCCAGGATACATACTCCATTATTAACAGACACACTAAGGAAGGATACGCCCCCGAACGGTGCACGTACGCAACAACCGCGCCCATTAAATCCAGTGCACCCAGCAACTCCCGCGTCGTTGCCGGTTTTTAAACATCGGCTGTAGACCAAGCGACGCGTTCTTTTCTTAACAACCGACGCTAGTCACGAGGGTAGCTCAATCAGGGCTACAAATTTTTAAAATGACGCCCGTTCGTACTCGTTACAGATACTGTAGCGCAAAACAACATAAAAATGTTGGTTACACGACCCCACTTGCCGATGACATGCCCTGCTGTTTTGAAAAATCACCATCTTCCTTTTTATTCTCAGAAGTTGTAGGAAACAAGCTGGCAACACTACGGGTGCCTATTTTAGCCAGCGCTATAGGAGCAGCAATTGGCAAGTAAACAATATTAAGCAGTAAGGATGCAACGGAACAAGCGAGAATACAAAGAGGTTGGAAAATGGCCGTAGACAAAAATTTTTCAAACCAATCCGCATCTTTTTCTGTACTATCTAAATGAGCAATTGCAAGCAGACTTGCGCTCAGCGGTATAATCACCGGCAACAAGGCTATATACAGAGCGCTAAATACCGTACTCATAAAAGTTAAGCAAATAGTTACAATACACTCAGGGGCAATAGTAAAGGCTCTTAGTAGCAACCAACCGAATTCATCTCGGTCGTAGGACGCAAAAGGAGAATCCGTGTGCAGATGCAATTGCGGTTTAAAAAAAACCATCCACCCCAGGTCTTCGTTCTGTTTTTCATGAAAATCGTTCAGTTTTTCGTGCGTCAATAAGGGCATTATTTAAGCTCCAAATAAAACAATACTATCATAAAAAGAAATATTGGTAAACATTTAGTTCATAATAACTACATCAGATAATTCACACAAACTGTGCCAAACACTAATATCCGTTGCGCACTGTACCTCGTGGAGAAATCTACATCACCAATTTGAGAGCATTGTTAATTATGAGAATACTTAACAAGCGTACCAGACTCACAAAGTTGTGCCACCATTCTTTTAGGTAATAATAATTGAGTATACTTTCCTGTAAAAATGCTCCTCAAGTGGAACTGCCGTGAATAACGGCTGCAAATTACCCGTCAATAGATTAAAGTAGATCTTTTTAAGTCGGGACTGCTTATGATTACCTGCTCATCGTCGACCAAAATGCTGTTGCTCGGACTTCTTGTACTAACACTTGTTGTCTACACCAATCGGAGCGTCGCAGCAAATACAGCGGATGAAAAGCCTGTAACTATCGCTGAAAATGAGCTCCGCAACTTTGCTGAAAATCAAACGGATGTAAAGAAATTACTACGCCTGGCACTCGCACTTGCCGGCCAAAATCTAGGCTACAAATACGGGTCCAGCGACCCCAAAAATCGAGGAATGGATTGCTCAGGAACTATTTACTACCTGCTTCATTCAATAGGAATAACGGATGCTCCGCGTTCGTCGCATACTATCTATCAATGGGCGTGGACGAAAGGTAATTTTCATGCGGTAAATAGTACTAAAATCGACTCTTTTGAGTTTCAATATTTGCGGCCCGGTGATTTATTATTTTGGAACGGTACCTATAACGTCGCGCACGACCCTAATGTTACCCATGTCATGATCTATTTAGGCAAAGATAAAGATAATAGGCCGTTGATGATTGGTGCTAGTAATGGACGAAGCTACAAGGGTCAGAAAATATACGGCGTCAGTGTATTTGATTTCAAACTCCCAAGCCGCACCAGTAAAAGCCGTTTTTTAGGATACAGCTGCACTCCCCAATTAAACTGCGACCATAGATAATAAATTTTCCAGATTAGGCGTATCTAACTATCCACAGCTACGCAAAGCGTCGGGTTCGACGGTGGCAATAGGGTTGCTTATTTTGCTTTTGGTAATAGTTTTGGTGATACTCTTCCGCCGGCCAAAAAACATGCACCTCTTTAAGCTCCGTTGCCACCGCAAAACCCTTGCTTTCTAGTAAACGGATAAGCTGCAAAGCCGTGTTTTTTTGGTGTTCATCATAGCAAAAAATCGCACTTTTATACTGCGGTCCAATATCAGGCCCTTGTCCTAATACTTGCGTGGGGTCGTGTATTTCAAAAAAATATTTCAAAATATCATAATAGGACGTTGTTTGCTTGTCAAAAACAACGCGCGCGCTTTCGTAGTGGCCGCTGTCACCCCGACACAGTTGCTCATACGTTGGCGCCTCTACCGTGCCACCACTGTAACCGACCTCAACTTTCAATACCCCAGCTAACTGCTGTAATAAGTGAGCAACTCCCCAAAAACAGCCACCAGCAATGATTGCTTCCTCCGAATCAACCACAACACTGTTGCTAACCCAATCAATTGCTGCTGAATTTACGCAATGTCTGCAATTGCTTTTCGTGTAGGACTCACCATAGAACACATGGCCTAAATGACCGCTGCAGCGCGCGCAAATAATTTCAGTCCGTCGACCGTCAGCGTCGGGAATTTCTGCTACAGAGTCTAGAACCGACTGATCAAAGCTAGGCCAGCCACAGCCGCCATTGAATTGACTGTCTGCCCGAAACAAGGCCACTCCGCAACGCCGACACAAATAACTGCCTCGGCCTGCTAGAAAATTGTAACGACCCGTATTTGAATACTCCGTAGCCTTTAAGTCAATTACTCGTTGGGCGAGCGGCGTTAAACTCGCTGTTTTATCTAAGTAATTTTTCATACACCCCCCAGCAAAAATGCCAGTCGTAGTGCGGCACTACCTGCCTAGCATCAACTCGTTCGATGGCAAATTTTATCGGCCATGTATCCAATCGCACCCGCGTAATAGATAGAGTTATTATAGCGCAAGATCATTTTATAATTAGGATAGGTTAGAAAAACGGGGCCGCCTTCCGGTTGAATAACGCTGGTTTTTAACTGCGGGTCGGGTAGCGCTCCACCGCTCATCGTCCGCACGCCTAAATCGCTCCATTGTTGAGCTGTTTTAACAACACTCTTACCCATAAGCTGTTTGTCAAAATGCGATGGCAATTTCACATGTATGGCCCAAGGCTCATCTTTTTGCCAACCATTTTTTTTCATGTAATTGGCAATAGAGGCAAACACATCTTTTTTGTTAGACCAGATATCTTTATGCCCATCTCCATCGTAATCAACGGCAAACTCAACCCAACTGGATGGTAAAAACTGCGGTTGACCCGAGGCTCCGGCCCATTCACCTTTAAATTTTGCGAGCGAAACATGCCCTTCTTTCAAAATTTGTAAGCCAATAAACAGCTGCTTTCTAAAGAAATCCGAGCGCTTTGAATCATAAGCCAGCGTTGCTAACGATTTAATAACGGGAAAATTACCCATATAGGTACCATAACTGCTTTCCATACCCCAAAACGATACGATAAAACAAGGATCAACCCCATATTGCTCGCCTATTTGCTGCAAGACGGACTGATTTTTTTTATACTCTCGCTGCCCCATTGAGATTCGATAATTATCCGCACGGCTTTTTAGATAGCTATTGAATGTTAGTCGATGTTCCGGTTGCGAGCGCGCCAACCCTTTTACTTGACGGCTGGGAGCGTGAATATCTGAAAACGCTTCATCAAACAACGACGCAGGAATGCCTTGAGCTAGCGCTTCACGACGTACGTCGGTCACCCATTGCTGCCAGCTCTGTTGAGCAAACAGTGGCGTTGTAAACAGTACCAATAATAGCAGCGGTATCTTTTTCATATTTTTCTCCTTGGTAAACGGGTGGGAAATCAAAAGATTAGATAAAATAACTGATACTAAACATCAGCTCATGGGTGTATAAATGTCCCATTTCAAGCGGCGCACCTAAGTTTGCAATAGGCGTAGCGGTATTAGCTACCGCACCAATCACACCAAGAGAGCTTTTACCCCAATCCGCAAATTCATAGCCCATGCCAACCCCCCAATGCTCGCACAGCCGAGCATCAAGCCCTACTCCTGCGGTAAAGCTAAAACCTACGGTTGTGTGATCGGTAAATCGCGGTACTAAAAGAGCGTTAGGACTTATGAAGTAACTGTAGTTTTGATTAAATCCTGCTCCTATTCCCCCGCTCAAATAAAGCTTAAGCCAATAGTTGCCGTCGGGTAAAAGTTTCCCTTTTAAACTAACTCGGGTATTCGACGCTTTGTATTTATATTGGTAAAAAACGGGTGGAGCCGCGGCAATCCCATTTAAATCAGCCTCTCCATTATAGGCCACGGCAATGCCCAGCTGTCCGTATAAGTTTTCAATAAGAGAGCGGCCTAATCCAAAGAATATTTCACCGTTTGCCAGGGTTCGTGTTGGCTTATCCGCCACAAAAACAGTAGCGCTGTTCCCGGGAAAGTTAACCGATTGCGTTGCCCCAGATTGATACCACGCCGGACCGCCACTTAAAGTTACGATTTTGGCGCAGATGCTTGTTGCCGCAGCTCCGTAGCCATTTCCAAGATCGCCCATTGTGCCGCTGATTGCCGAATGCGCCATTAAGGCTGCGCAAAACGATGTTATAATCCTTTTCAATTATTGCTCCCTAATTTTATTACAAAAGCTTTAATTTATTTGATTTACCAGCAAAATGATACTTTTTTTTATAAAAAGAACGTGTATGCTTAGGGCTCTTTACTTAAAAAAAATTATATTATGGCAGTGCTGCAATTAGATTCTAATTTATTTTACTACGCGATTTTACAGGCAAGCAACGAACTTATAAGCCAACGTGATACCTTAAATGCCATTAATGTATTTCCTGTAGCCGATGGGGATACCGGAAATAATATGGCGGCTACCGCGCAATCCATACTCACTCATGCCGCCTTGAGTCCTTCTTTATTCGATACCTGTACCTCTATTGCTAACGCCGCTATTCTAGGCGCTCGCGGCAATTCGGGAATGATTTTCTCGCAATTTTTTAACGGATTTCTAGAAACCTCTTTTGAAAAATCGCTTTCTACCGTTTTATTTGCTGATGTAATTGCCACCGCGTGCACCAGCGTACGCGCTGCTATTATCAATCCGGTAGAAGGCACGATTGTAACGGTAATGGAGGCCTGGTCACAGAGCATCAGCGACAATGCCGTGCAGCAGGAGGATTTTTTAGTGTTATTACAACACTCCAAAAAAGCCCTGCAAACGGCTCTGCAAAGTACAACGGATACTCTTGATGTCTTGAAAGCCGCCCAAGTTGTCGATGCCGGCGCTTTGGGATTTTGTTGTTTTATCGAGGGCTTCATCAACTACATTGCGAATCCGATTCCTGTTGAGAAAATTGAGTCTGCTCACGTACCATACGATCACGCCCACGATTTTTCACAAACCGATAATCCCTCCCTGCACCGCTATTGTACAGAGGCGTTGATCAGAAACGACGCTATTGATAAAGAAAAGCTCTCCACCATGCTGCAAGAACACGGCGATAGTATTGTATTAACGGCGAATAAATCGCTCAGTCGAATTCATGTGCATTGTGATGAGCCCGCAGAAGTTTTTGATGAATTGCGTCAATTTGGCCAAATTCAGTATCCAAAAGTCGATGACATGCAGCGCCAATTTGACATTTTGCACCGTAAAAAACATTCTATTGCCTTAGTAACGGATAGTGGTGCAGACCTACCGCAATCGCTTTTAGATACGTTTGCCATCACCCTTATTCCCTTAAACATTCATATAGACGGACATGATTTGCTTGACCGATATTGCATCCGTCAAAAAAACTTTTACCAAAGTCTTAAGGAAACGACGACCTACCCGACGACATCCTGTCCGGTTACAGCTATGGCTCGAGATAAACTGGCTAATCTTGTAACGCACTACGACGCGGTAATCGTTATTAGCATCGCCCATGCTTTGAGTGGCACCTATACCGGCTTCGTCAATATTGCTAAAGAATTTCCCACGGTTCATGTTATTGATTCACGTAATGTTTCTGGAGGACAAGCTTTGCTCGTGCACTACGCAGCCAAGCTTATACACGCCAACAACTCCGTTGATTTTATTAAAGAGGCGCTTGCCAAAAAAATTGCTTCGATAGGCTTTTACGTGTTAGTACACCAATTTGACTCCTTAATTCGTTCAGGTCGCGTTAGTAAAATAATGGGTAAATTTGCGCAATTTTCCGGTATTAAGCCTATTATCAGTATGGATGAAGAGGGCCACGCAACCGTGTGCGCCCGCGTTTTTCAGGAGGCTAAGGCTTTGGATAAACTCGTGAGCCTGGTAAAGCCGCTTTTAAATACCAATGGCTTAGAATCCTATTGCATAATTCACGCCGGCGTCCCTGAAAAAGCGGCGGAATTGGCTAAAGTGTGTACGCAAGTTTTACAACAACCGCCTTTATTTATTGAGTATGTTTCTACTGCAATTGGTTTGCACGCAGGCCAGGGATGTATCGCTATCGCCGCTATGCCCAAATAGTTTCTGGACGTAACCATTTATAAAAGAGCTTTTTTTACAAGGAGGTTCCATGCCAAGACGTTTGATGCCAAGCCTATCATCGGTCAATGAGTCGATTCATGGCTTTTTTTCTGGTGGAATACCCGTTTCTAATAAAGTTGTTTTAGGCAGCACAGTTGGGCTGCAATGCGTACAGTCGTCCTTCCTACCACTAACCCCCGATACCACGGCTATTCTTAAAGTTACCCAAACGCTTTGCTCGGCATTAATCATGCTTGGTTTGACCGCAAGTCACTGTTGGCATGAGCGCCTAACCAGCGCCTTATTATTTGCGTTATCGGTTACTGAGCTGGTCTTGTTGTTTTACACCTTCAGCATGCAAATAGGATGCTTGCCTATAACCACCGCAATGGCCACCAACGATTTACCACCAGAGGTTGCAGAAAACGTTGCTTTTGGCGGTGTTTATCTCCAGCATTCCACGTACTACGCCCGTGTTGATGACCAATTCCATGATGTCTGCTCAGCCCTAGCCTGGCTGGACTTGTTGTATCCAGTCATTTTGACCGTTATTGCGGGTATTGGATGCATTCACAGACCGCAAGTGGCGCCCAATAATAATGAGCAGCCGGCAGCTGACGAAGAAGCAGAACCGAACGATGCTGATGAAATAGACGCCGAAGAAATGGACGCAATACCGCCAATATAAGAGGTCTTATTCGCTGCGCAAGGAAATAATCGGTTCCAGTTTAGCCGCTCTTCGCGCCGGATAAAATCCAAAAAACACCCCGGTAGCCACCGAAACCACAAAACCCGCAAGCGCCGGAAGTAAATGCACCGTAAATGTCCACGCACTAAAATAGGCAACAATCCAGGTAAAAACTAAGCCTAATAGAACGCCTATCAAGCCTCCAAATAATGAAAGCATCACCGACTCAACCAAAAAAAGATAGTGAATTTCACTGTTTTTTGCACCAACTGCTTTACGAATACCGATCTCCTTCTTGCGTTCACTAACCGAGACTAGCATCACGTTCATCACGCCAATACCGCCGACCAAAAGGGATATACCGCCAATAACCCCCAGTAATAAGGTAAAAATCCGTCCTTGACTCTCCATACTGGCAATTATCTGTTTTGCGCTTCGCGGAAAAACACTAAGCTTTGGCGCCTTGCTGAGTATCACTTTGCGTAGGGAGGTAATAACTGGGTCTATTGGAGCGTTTTGCTTTAATAGCATTATCGCATTGCTAATAGCGGTTGTGGTGCTTACGAGTTGCAATCCGGCAATTGGAATAATGACCGATTGATTCACGTCTTCATTAAAGAAACTGTTTTCAGACCACGGTTTAGCAACTCCAATAATGGTGTACAAGGTTTTTCCAATTTGAATTTTTTTACCCATGGGATTGTCCAAGCTGTATTTTTTTAATTGCGTTGCCACGCTGTTTCCAATCACGCAATAATGCTCAAAAGTGTCGACAAAGGAAACAAAGTTACCTTGGCTTAAATCAATATTTATAATTTTTGCTAGTGATTCATCTGCCGCAATAATGGAGCCTTGAATATCATGGCCGCCAAAACTTATGGATTGATAGGCCGTCGCGTACGGGGCAACCTGCAAAACATTGGGGACTAACTCGGGAATTTGACGCCAAAACGACAACGGTATTTGGCTGTCTGCCGAACTGGAGTGTCGTTCTTTTTGATACACTGAGACCGCTAACAAGTCCGTACCTAAATTTTTAAACTCCTCCAATGCCGCCTCTGTAGCCAACTGCCCGCAACTAATGAGCGCCACAACCGCGGCGGTTCCCACAAGCACCCCTAGGATTGCTAAAAATGAACGCAGCTTTGCAGCACTAACGTTAATAAATGCTTGCTGGCAATGATTATAGAATGTCATTGGGCTCATCCGCGATAATTTTGCCATCCGCAAGAGTAATTTGGCGGGTGCATTGCTTGGCTACCCGCTCATCATGGGTAACAATAATAATTGTTCGGCCTTCTTGATGCAGTTCTTGAAAAAGCGCCATCACATCCGCACCGGTACGCGAATCCAATGCGCCCGTTGGCTCATCTGCAAGAAGAACCTGCGGGTCGGCTACAAGCGCGCGCGCAATTGCAACGCGTTGTTGCTGACCACCGGATAACTGCGTTGGATGATGGGCGCTATAGGCCTCCATGCCAACCCGGTTTAGGGAGCTCCGCACCCGCTCATTAATATTAATTGAGCAGTCGTTGCGATATATCAAGGGAAGAGCAACGTTTTGCTGAGCGGTGAATCGGGTTAATAAATTAAATTGTTGAAAAACAAAGCCGATGCGCTGGTTGCGTAACACGGCCAACTCATCTGCGGTAAAACTGGCTGTAGCGCGTCCATCGAGTAAATAACTTCCCGCATCAGCCTTATCTAATAAGCCAATAATATTCATTAACGTTGACTTTCCAGAGCCTGATGCGCCAACAATTGCCACCAATTCGCCGGTAGCAATCGATAGTGAAATTTTTTTTAAAACTTGCGTGGAAACGCCTTCCACCGCATAGGTTTTAACCAGATCTTTAATGGCAATTAAAGCCGGTTTAATCATAGACTACCACCTCGCCAACCGCGAGACCTGATTCCACAGCAACCCTATCCGCCTCAGCGCTTCCCGTTGTGATTCGCCGCACGTCAATAGTGCCGTCGGCTTTTTTCACACGAACAACGGAGCTGTTTTTTTGTTGTTCGATAGCTTGGATAGGTATAGAAATACTTACCGCCCCCTCAATTATTAACTCTATTGAGGCGCTCATTCCTATTTTTACCCAAGAGCGCTCTTCCTCCTTAAGATGTTTTACTTGAATGGTCGCGTTAAAAGAAGGCAGTGCGTTTCCACTGCTGGTACTCGCCTGCGCATTTACGGCAATTAACTCGCCTAAAAACACATTATTACCTAAAGCCACACCGGTTACCTTGGCTTTCATGCCGGTGTGTATTTTTACAATATCAATTTCAGGCACATCAATTTCGATAGTTAAGCCGCTAACATCGCCAATCAATCCAATGAGCTGCCCGGATTTCAACGACGAGCCCAATGCAAGCACACCGGTCTTCTCTTCACTACTTTTAGGGGGATAAAGTAAAATACCGCTGATAGGCGCTTTCACATGAATTTTATTGTGTTCAGCGGTTAAGGCTTGTTGGACTTTAGCAAATTCGGCAATATTTAAAGCGGAGAATGTGGTGCTGTTATCCCCTTCTGTTTTAGTAATCATTTCTTTAAGCTTGGTGGTTGCTTGCAGCAACGAAATACGAGCGGTATTCACACTGGATTTTTCACTTAAAAAATTATTTTTTGACAGCAAGCCTGAGTTCCAAAGACTTTGGGTTCCGGTAAACTTGGAACGGGAAATATTGTAATTATCTTTTGCTTTTAAATATTCGGTAAGCGCGTCGCTGTATTGCTTTTGTAGCTGACTGGAGCTTAAAGTTGCAACGATGCTTCCTTTTTTTACCAACTGGCCATAGCGGTAATCAAACGACTCAATAACCGCATCAGTGGGACTTACCAAGGGGCGCTCACGTAAAGGCTTAATGGTTCCTGAAAAAAAAAGCGATTTATGAACGGGTTCTTTAATAAGCGTGTAACTTTTAGTAAATTTATTACTCGCTTTTTCCGATGCATTGCACCCAATCAATGCTGCACAGAATACGCCTAAAACAATATTTAAAAGCACTTTTTTCATTGGCCATACCTCAGTTGAATGTTCCATTCGTCGAGAGTGCTACCGATAAACTGTTGTAAAGAAGACAATTGATTTAAATACGAAATTTTAGCACTGATCAACCCTCTTTGCGCTTGAATAAGTTGATTTTGAGTGTTGTTAACATCCAATGACGTTGAAATTCCAGCCTCTAATTTTTTTTTCTCCAAATTATAGGATTGGTTCGCAAGCTTAACCTGCTTTTGTGCAAGTTGATATTGTTTTGCTTGGCTGCGAATGGAATTAATGGTGTTTGTAATGGCTGTAATTAGCGAGCGACGCATCGCAACACGATTGAGCCGGTCTTTTTCCAATTGAATTTTAGCGCTGATTAGCTCACTGCGTCGACCAATGTCTCGGATAGGTATTGTAAGGGTTATATTGACCGACTCAGAAATATTGCGACCGTTATAGATATTTGCAACCCCCCCTTGGTTGTCAACAGTATTCGCGGTTCCTAGGGCCGCATTTGCGCCTACATCGAGCTGCCACAACTGTTGATTTTTTGCCGTTTGGTAGGCGCGCTCATCCGCGCGTATTGCAATGGTCTGCGCCAGATATTGGCTATTATTTTTAAGCGCTATTTGGATAGTTTTATTCAAATTGGGAATTGCAATGGCGCCTACTTGCACATCGCTGGGAATAGACAACCGCATAGTCGGGTCTAGACCAATGGCTTGCAGTAAATTTTGGGTGGACGTATTAAAATCATTTTCTGCTTGCTCAACCGTCAGATTTAAGGACTCCAACTGATAGGACTGCTGAATATTAGCGGTAGTCTCCAACTGTCCCGCTGCAATTTTTTTTTCATTGATGTCGAAGGTTTTTTTGGTTTCTTGAAGCTGCATTTTTTGGCTTGCAACATTATTACCACTCAATATGAGACTGCGGTAGGCTGAAATCACCTGGGTTATTTGATCGATAACCGATTGCTTTAAATTAATCTTATTCAACCATTCGTTATCAACAGCGTTGTTTAAAGCAACCTCATTCACCGTGCGCCCAAACCCACGCAGTAATGGTTGGGTGATGTTAAGGTTCAAAATCGGGTTATACGCGTAAACAGAACTTACATTATTGGCTAAATTCAAATCAATCTTGCCGCCGTATTTATTTTGCAAACTTATTTCCGGCGTTGCCAGATAGGTGTTATTAGAAGCCGAACCAATACCCTCGTAATGACTTTTATCATAAACCGCCGTACCTGCGAGTGCGTATTGCACCTCAAATTGATTGCGCGCCAAACGCAATTGGTAGCGCTGAATAATTCGGTCTAATTCGGCATTTTGAATATTGGGATTGTAGCGAAGCGCAAGAAGAATCGCCTCGCGCAGGCTCAATCGCTGCACCTTGCTGCTGGTGCTGTTTGGTGCAGTTGGTAAAGCAATCCAGTGCTGTAACAAAAACTCAGGATTCTCTAGCGCTTGTTGCAGACGAAGCTCCGCCTCGACAACCTCTTTTGCTGCCTGCGTTGGTGCCCCAACCCATCGATACAGTTGAGCCGCAGGTTGCGGTTTTTCGGCATGACTTACCCAGCTCATGACCCCTAAAAAAAAGAACCCGGATAATAAAGCCTTTTTTTTAAAGAATAATCCAAAAAATTTGCGTACCAAAGTAGTTTTCCCATCCGCATAAATGTTTAAAATTAAATCACATTTTGAATTAATTTGCCAGAAGTTTTACTTGTCGATGAAAACCCAATCATGTTACTCGAAAGTTCTTGAACTGCCAGGGGTCGCTCTGGTCCACATCTTCCGGAAACAAGTCTCCTCTACCTGCAAACGGCGTCCACGACGTGTAATAGCCTGAAAGCGTCCCTAAATAAGGCGATGCTATTTCAATAATCCTCTTAAAATCAACTTCTTCTGGCTCAACAATGCCTCTGGAAGGATTCTCAATCACCCAAATAATCCCGGCTAATACCCCTGCGGCCACCTGCAAGCTTGTAGCATTGTTATAGGGGGCAAGCTCTCTGGCGCGCTCAATAGTCAATTGCGACCCGTACCAGTAGGCGCCGCGTTCGTGGCCCATAAGCAGCACCCCCAGTTCGTCCATGCCTTCGGTAATTTCGTTCATCAAAATACGGTTTTCAGCCAAAGGATGCATTTCTTTATCCACACTTTCTTGCAGAGAAACTATTGCATCGGGACAGGGGCAATAAGCGTAATGAACTGTTGGTCGGTAGATAAGAGTCTCATCGTGTTTCAAAGTAAAATATTGAGCCATTGAAATGGATTCGGCATGGGTTATTAGATAGCCATGAAAGGCGCCAAACGTTGGCGTCCAGGTGCGCACCTTAGTACCTGCGCCAGGCCGGTTTAGAAAAATAGCGCTCTGTTGCCCATAGTCGTGTGCGCAGGCATCAGCTGGCCAATGCTTTTCATGACTCCCCCAACCCAACTCAGCAGGTTGCATTGATTCCGACCACAAACCTTCCGCAGACCAGGTGCATACAAACTCATCGGCTTTTTTAGCCTTATTTGATACCTGGCTATCGCGTTCGGCAATATGAATTACGCGTATCGATAAGTCCGCCGCTAACTGCGCCCATTGTTGTTGGGTTTTAGGGGTCTTGTAATTAAGATGCGCATCCTCTGCCATCTGTACGAGTGCTTGCTTGACAAAATGAGACACCAACCCCGGATTAGCACCATGCGTAATTAATGCGGTCGCACGGCGCTTATCAACCGCCAACATCTGCTCGCGAAGCGCGTAGTTGGTACGATTTGCTGCGGTTAGGTTGGTATCGGTGTAGGCTCCGGCCCAAGGCTCTGTACTGGTATCTAAATACAAAACATTCTTTTCTTGGCAGAGCCTAACCAACTCGATGCTTGCAACATTTACCGAAAGGTTCAATAAAAAATCACCCGCATTGAGTAGGTTATCCAATACGGTGCGGTAGTTTGTGGGCGTTAACTCTTTCTGCTGAACCGTTACGCTAAAAGCTTCGGCAACGTCATGCCCGTTTTCATCTTTACTAATAATGTGAATTTGTTCGCAGCTTATTCCAAGATGGCGAAAAAGCAAGGGCAGTATTGCCTGCCCAATACTTCCAAACCCAATCATCAGCAACTTATTTTCAAACACTGTGTTGTGTGTTTTATTCACGTTCATCCCCACATTCTCCATTAAAAACTAACGGCTTAAAAACTTGATTTTTACTACTATACTAAAAAACGGCATTTATTATAATTACGAGGTGTAAAATGGATTTTTACCTTTATAACTCATGTTACGCACACTGAAAATTAGCTGGTCATATTTTTAAGCTCCTGCCATGCAATCTGGTTCGCTCTTACGATTAATTTATACTTAATGGCAAAGTGATTTAATTGAGTTTTTATCTTCAACATTTCCAGCTTGCAATAAGCAATTATAGAGGCATAAATATGATTGCACTGAGTTTTGACGGTGCGCGTAGGTGATTTTGTAAGGCTTGCATTTTGTTTTATTGATTTGTGATACTCTTCAATCCGCCACCGTTTCTGGTACACTTCATAAAGACGTTCGGCACTACTGTGTATGTCATTAGAAACAAGATAGAGAATTCCTGTTGAACCGTTTTCGTTTTTGAATACTTTTTTCAGGAGCCTCACTGGGAAGTCTAGGCCTTTAAGCCAGACTGTGTGGGCTACATTCTCTTCAAGCTCTATTGTTTTTACTTGTAGATACCGTCCGTTTTTGGCATCGTTTTCAGATAAAGCTAATGTACGATTAGACTTAACCCCAATGATAAACGATTTGTGAAGGTCTTTATGGATGTGAACCATATTGGCCTTCGAGCCAAACCAATTATCCGCTAATACATAATCAAACATCACTTTGTTGGTAATGGCCTGAGTAATCAGCTGTTGGAATAATTGGTTTTTGGTCATTGATGACTTTCTTCTGGTTTTCCGGGTTTTTATATCACAATAAGTAATATCTTTTTTGATAACCTCATACCCTATTGGTACACTGAAATCATCATAGCGAATCATGCACGACAGGATGTTTATCCCTTTGAGAACCGTTCCTTTAGCGTGGGAGTAATGCCAGCAATTAATTTCATTCTCATCCGTGTATGGCTTCTCTTCAATGGAATCATCAAGTATCAATACACCGCACGATGTCTCTTGAGTTCTCACCGGCTTTTTTACATAACCCCACAGTGATTTTGAATCATAATCTTTCAAGCGAAGAAATCGTGTGACCTTGTCATGAGCAAATGCTCCATCAACCAAATCAGATAACCCTGTAGCTGTCGCATATTTGTTTTGGAAAATCAAATAATCACTATAAATATCAAGCATATCCATTTTATTCCCTCCCTAAATTATGGGCAGAATTTTAATGCTTTTTATTCAAACTGCAAGTAGTGGTGCGTAACATGAGTAACTCAGGAAAAATTTTGTAAATTAATCGATGTCAAAATGGGAACTTTGAGAAATTGGGAGCAAGGAAGAAGAGAGCCAACTGGACCTGCAAAAGCTTTGTTACGAGCTATTAAAAATGACCCAGTCCATGTTTTAACGGCGTTAGCTGCTCAGGGAGTGTGAGTAAGGGCACCGTCAAGTTGTTTGAAAAACACCCGTGGCCCACTTGTAACTTCTTGACCCTATTTAGAATGGTGATACTTACCTTTATTTGATTTATTCAACAACGCCAACAGCCACCTTTAAAAACTGCGGATCCGAGTTTACAGAAGCACTTTATGCTGATAAAGTGAGCAAGAGATTTTTTTACCTTAATATGAAATCAGTATATGAGAGATAGTAATATGAATTGTTCCAAAATAGCATTATTTTCAATTTTGTCCTTAGGTGCTCCTCTACTCAATGCTTCCACGATATTATGCGAAGATTATTATTGCCCGCATATTGCAGGTAGTCGTTGTGAGCGTGATGATAAAACCGCCAGCCTTAACGATAAGATAAGTCAAAGCTTTTCAAATCCCGTGGTCAGTAGACCTTCGTTAATATCAAATGGCGATTATACTACTATTTGTGTCACAGTGAACGAGAAGTAATATAAACTCAGATCCACAGTTTTTAATTTAGGTGAGCAGGTGGCGTTGTTGAATAAATCGATTACTTATGACATAACCTGATAATTTTGACCAATAAGGGCTTTGTTGCAACGCTATACGATTGGTTTTCATTAGGCGAATTTATGCAACGCGAAGGCTGTCTGGCATACCAAGGCTGGTCACATTATTGAGCACGCCACAACCAATTATGAATTCCTGCTTTTGATTTGGCATAATTCTAGCGTGTACAGCCCTACCCAATATTCGTTTATATCGCTGTACACCGAGCTCAGAGTAGTTGCGCCGGCCATAATTACGAGCCCTCTGCCAGTTCATTCGCCCGTTTGCGTTAATTTCAGCGATATTACGGTTTCTCATAGGGTGGGCATTGTGCATTTTTAGCTGGAGGGGTAATCACATCAGCGTTCGGCGAGTGCCTCATCATAGACGAATCGTATGCTCCATTTCCGGTAAACTGTGTCACATCAGTATCAATCTGATCTAGCAAATCATCGACAACTTCGTCGTCGGTTGTGAACCTATCGGTTAGCATTGCTGTCTGAATGTAATGGTTTTCGTCGATACCAAAATGAGCTTTACGCCAAGAACGTCGAGCACTTACTTTATGCCGCTCTTGGTGCCATTCATCACGGCCAAAGCGTTTCAACCCGGTAGAATCAATAGCAATGGCAGCAATATGGTTGTCTTTTTTTTCATGCTTGTGATAACGGGAACACTTGATATAGTTAATTAAAATTTAAAAAGTCTTAAATGTTTGTTATAATTAGTGCTTTTAGACTATGACTTATTCATTAGATTTTAGGGGAAAAGTACTTTTCCATATAGATTCAGGAGCTACGATCGAATCTACGAGTACATTATTTTCAGTTGGTACAACGACAATTAAGCAATGGAAGAGATTGAGACATCAAACAGGACAACTGGTAGGTGCTGGTCGTCCACACAACCCATACAAAATAGATTCAGATAAGTTAAAAGCCTTTATTAAAGAGCATCCTGATTCGTTTTTAAATGAGATAGCCTCTCACTTTAATGTTACCGCCCCTGCTATTCATGCAGCATTGAAGCGGTTAAAAATAACTCAAAAAAAAAGACTTCGCTCTACAAGGAGCGGTGCCCTAATAAACGCGAACATTATATTGAAATCATAGAGCATTTGAACCCTGAAAGTATCGTATACGTTGATGAGTCAGGCATAGATAGCTTTGTATCCAGGGAGCACGCATGGAGTGAGAGAGGGCAAACAGTTATTGGTGAGAGGTCTGGTAAACGCTTCGCTAGAGAAAGTTTTGTAGCGGGGTTAATCCATAAAACTCTGGTTGCCCCAATTTGCTATCAAGGCACTATGGAGGGTGTTTTATTCAACTTCTGGCTCAGTAATTTCCTCTTACCTGAAATTGGAAGTGGTAAGACCATTATAATGGATAATGCTGCTTTTCATAAATCCCCAGAAACGGCTGCTATTATCAATGGCGCAGGTTGTGATTTGATCTTTCTTCCCCCTTATTCACCAGATTTAAATCCTATTGAAAAATGCTGGGCAAATTTAAAAAAGAAAATTAAGAATGAAATTGCTAATTTTGATACATTAGCTCAGGCCATTGATCATGCTTTTCAGGGGATCGTTTAAATTTTAATTCACTAATACAACTAATACAGCTGACACTGTTAAATGAACGCTCTCGTCTGAGCTACTACATTTCACGATTCTTTGTACTGCTCTCCTAATTGCCATGACTATTAGAAAATCGAACGCACTTTTTTGAAAAACCATTCAAAAACTTGGTTCACTAACACCGTCTTTTATGGCCGAAGATATTTAGGTAAATCGTCCTTGCTGCTATCACTAGACAGGCTTTCGTCGTCAAGAGAGCCCCCTCTTTTATCCTCCTGTACTTCTTTTTTAAATTTTTCTTTAAAATTTGAAAAGGGGATGTCACTTGTAATATTATTTTTTCCTAACACAGCTTTGATTTTGTCCTTAAGCCACGTCAGTAAACCACGGCTATCATGAATAACTTTGAGCGTATCGTTGTGATACTCAAGCGTCACATCCGTATTTTGATACTGCATTGCGCCCGTATTGATATTTGGTTTCAACAAAATACGACTTTTGACCGTTAGCATGCTGCTGTCATCTGGATTCTTAAATCGCCTTTCGATTACTTCCTCATTAATATAGTCATTACCCTGACGAATAAAGGCTGAACTTTTAGCGCTCGTGTCCGTTAAGTGCATTACCTCGGTCTGTTCGTCCATACATATTTGACCATCCTTACGCTGAAAAATATTTACACGAGTCGTCATACCCGTAGATGTGAATCCCGAGTACATACGCCCCATTCTATTTTTACTGTTTACCGGGGGACCATCTACCTTAAGCTCACTTGTTGCTGTATTCGCCAAAGCAAGCTGTGCAGGATTTAAAAAAGCATTTTGATTCATAACAACAACTAAACATGTTAACAATTTAGCGTAATTAGCGCGCTCAGCGTCTGTAGAATTGTCGGAAATTTTAGGCAGCAAATGCTCGCTAAAAATTTTTTTTATATGACCTATATTTAGTTTAGCGTTTAATTCGCTTTTAAATTCCTCTTCACTAAAACTAGACCTCTCTATTTTAAGTTCTTTAATAAAAAGATCGCGCAATAGGTTGTCACCAATGGAAATTAGGTGGCAATTCCTTCGCAAATCATGAAGACACCTTTGCTCTGAATCTTCTTTCAATTTAGGTCTACTACTCAAATGCGCGTTGAGTAGCGCCCTGTTTCTAAACGTCGCAGTAGCCATAGCAATTCCTTTTTAAACAGTATGTTTGTTATACTAGCATACAAATATTAACGAATTATTACAGAACTTTCGCAAAACCCCTTGCACTTGATTCTTTTATAAGCCCGGATGCGCCGTACCCTATCTTGGATAAGAACTGCGATCAACGACCAGGTGTTGCCTTTAAAAACACGGGTGTTACGCGCTTCCTGAACTACTCGGCTGCAATCGATTCGTGCAGTTAACCCATCTCTAAACTAGCTCTTGCAAAAACCATCCAGATGACAGAATATTTTTACTAGTGCTGTCACTAGCCTCTTTTCTCATCAGCAATGGAATTTTGAAAGTAAAACCTATTTCCTCGGCTTTTTTTGCCGTATTGCTGTCGATTAACTACCCCAAGGAGTGGAACCCAATGAGCTTTTTGCAACAAGCGCTTGATGAAAAGTTAATTTGCTGTGACCAGGTTAGAAATACCTTATCGTCCGTCATTTGTATTTTTTTTGGGAGCCCGCACGGATTATGTATGCTTAGAGAGCATTTTATTTTTTACAGTCAAGTGCAAGTGCAACTGTTTGCAAAACCGGCTATTTGTTTTGATGTATTAAAAATTTTATGCAGTGACGAAGGGCTTATCGGACTGAGAGAGCACTTCATTACCGTAGAAATGGCAACCGAGCTAGGAGCTGATAAATTAGGGTGCGTACTAAGTCCTAATGGCATCATTGCATTAAGAATGGGCTATCTCACTAGTGCCCAATTTTTTACTCTTCCTGTTGAAAACTTACGCTATTTACACGATGCAAATATCATTGCCACAATCGAACAAGAACTAGCTGCTAAAGACCAATCCCGTTGCTTTTCAAGCGCGCCAGTGGCGAATGTGGGTGCTTGCGACAGTTTTAGCGCAAAAGAGCATGCTTTTCCTGATAAGCATTCTCCAAATTTTTTTGCTAGTCCTAACCATTGCACTTCCACACACGCTCCTCTACTACCTCGCGTGCAGCCTTCAATAGAAAACTCGTTAACTGCCACGGCCTGTCCCGAACAAAGTTTCGAGGCTATTCTTGATTTTTTATTTTCATCACCTCAGGGCTAGTTGAGGCGCGAATCGATTGTTGGATAACGGCAAAGGGCGCTTGGCTAATTATTTTTGTCATTGGCTAAATTTTAAATGTTGTGGTGTTTATAA